>JBBDRG010000038.1:0-39923 GCA_040905585.1 Verrucomicrobiales bacterium | reverse complement strand
AGTCGCGCAACTCTCATGGCCGTAGCATCGGGGATCACGGCGGCGAACGCAAGCGGAAAAGCTATTGTAGGTCTGTCCCTTAAAGAAGAAGAATCACGAGAAAGGGGGCGACAGACGAAGGTGAGATTCTTCGTGTCGGCGGGGGAGGGGGAGGCTCGCACTCCGAAGCGGCTCAATGGCGATCCGATCCCGGCGCATCGTCCGGCGAGTCGACTTCTCCGTTTTCCGGCTCCGGGTCGTAGTGGAGAAGATCGCCGGGTTGGCAGTCGAGGGCCCGGCAGAGGCCTTCGAGGGTGGAGAGTTTGACGGCCTTGGCCTTTTCGTTTTTGAGAATGGAAAGGTTGGGGACGGTGATCCCGACCTTTTCGGACAGGGTGTTGAGTTTCATCTTCCGTTCGGCCAGAAGGACGTCGAGTCTGATGCGGATGGGCATGGGCGTCGCGGGGGTTAGACGGTGAGTGCCTGCTCTTCGTGGAGGGCGCAGCCTTCTTCCACGACCCAGCCGAGCATTAGGACGCAGGCGCCGAGCAGAGCCCGGCCCATGATGGCGGGGAGGGTGACCAGGAGAACGGAGTACCCGGTGTCGCCGATCGTCGCTCCGGCTATGAGGAATAGCAGTTGAATGCCGGGACCGGCCAGAAACAGGCCGCCGAGCCATTTCAGGTAGCGGGCGCAGCGGCGGTCGAAGACGCCGTCTTGCCGGGCGAAGACGTGGAACATTCGCTCGAGCAACCAGAGGACGACGCCCCAGTAGAGGTGCATCAAGAGGGCGGCGGGAAAGTAGGCTTCCCGGGGGGTGCCGGCGAGGAGGGCCTGGATCGGCGGCACGGAAACGCCGACGGCGGCCAGGAGGAGGAGGCCCAGCAGGAGCCGGCAGCCGAGTTGAAGCAGGCGGCTCATTTTCCGGATGCGTCCGGCCCGGGGCGATCCCGAGGCCGGGAGCCCGTCGTTCGAGTGCGAGGTTTCAGGATTCATGGCGACGGGAACTTTAGGCGGAAAGAAATCGACGCGCAATAACAAATTATCGTAAAACGATAAAACGGTGTCGTTCTTGTGTGGAGAACGGCCTACGTCATCAGGCTTTTCCGCGAGAGCATGGCGTAGATCCCGTTTTTGCGAACGAGTTCGTCGTGGGTGCCTTGCTCGGCGACCCGGCCGCTGTCGAGGACGTAGATGCGGTCGGCGTTGCGGACGGTGGAGAGGCGGTGGGCGATGACGAAGCTGGTGCGGTTGGCCATGAGCTTTTCGAGGGCGCCCTGGATGAGTTTTTCGGTTTCGGTGTCGACGCTGGCGGTGGCTTCGTCGAGGAGCAGGATGGGCGGGTTCTTGAGGATCACGCGGGCGATGGCGACGCGCTGTTTCTCGCCGACGGAGAGTTTCACGCCGCGCTCGCCCACGTTGGTGTCGAGCCGGTGGGCGAGGGCTTCGACGAAGTCGGCGGCGTTGGCGGCGCGGAGGGCGTCCCACATTTGCTCTTCGGTGGCGTCTTCCCGGGCGATGAGGAGGTTTTCCCGCACGGTTCCGTTGAAGAGAAAGCTCTCCTGGGTGACGTAGCCCATGGCGTCGCGGAGGGACCTTTTCTTCAGCTTGCCGATGGGTTTGCCGTCGATGGAGATGAGCCCGGAATCGGCTTCGTAGAATCGGGTGAGGAGGTTGATGATGGTGGATTTCCCGGCCCCGGTGTGGCCGACGAGGGCGATCATCTCGCCGGGTTCGGCGGAGAGGGACACGCCTTTCAAGGTGGAGATGTCGTCGCCGTAGGAAAATTCGACGTTGTCGAAGACGACTTCGCCCCGGACGGGGGAGGGCAGGAGTTCGCCTTCGTCGAGGTCGGGCTCTTCCTCGGCGTCGATGATTTCGAAGACGCGTTCGCCGGCGGCGCGTCCGGCCTGGATGATCTGGTTGAGCCCGTTGAGCCGGGTGATGGGCTCGTAGAAGAGGCTGAGGGCCACGAGGAAGGCGACGAAGACGCCGGTCTGGGCCTCTAGCGCGGCCTGGTCGGGGGACTGCATGACGGACCAGGCGCCGAACCCGATGACGAGCACGTAGCCGGTGTTGCGGCAGAATTCCATGCCGGGGTTGTAGACGGCCCAGATGCGCATGAGGTGGAGGGTGGCGAGCCGGACTTTGTTGCTGGCGTCGTTGAATCGCCCGTGCTCGGGTTCTTCGCGGGTGAAGGCTTTGATTTGCTGGATGCCGTCGAGGTTGTCGTGCAGGAGGGAGTTCATGTTGCTGGTGACGCGCCGCACCCGGCGGTGGCGCTGGGGAGCGGTGCGGGTGTAGGCCCAGGCGCCGCCGACGAGAAACGGCATGGGGATCATGGCGATCGCGGCGAGCTGGGCGTCCTTGATGAAGAGGTAGCCGCCCACCACGAGCACCTGGAGGAGGGCGACGACGCCCTGCTCGATGCCGTCGATCAAGACCCGTTCCATGGCGGTGACGTCCTCGGTGACGCGGGTCATGACGTCGCCGGTGCGCTTGTTGTCGAACCAGCGGATCGGCAAGCGCTGGATCTTGTGGTACAAATCGGATCGGATGTCGAAGATGACCTTCTGCTCGAACGTATTGTTCAGGACGATGCGAAGGGCGTTGAACAGATTGGTGAGGAAAAAGGTACCGAGGGCGAGCAGGGCGAGCGGAACGAGTCGGTCGAACTCTCTCCCGGGAATGACCTCGCCGATGATGATGTTGCTCACTTCGGGGAAAACGATCACGAGCACCGTCATGAGAACGGCGCAGGTCAGTTGCGCGGTAGCCAGCCCCGGGTATCGCTTCAGGTAGGCAAAAACTCGAAGGATGGTATTCATGGGTGGAACGGTCGTCTTGGAAATTTGGATTTTATGGAAATGTTGAATATCCCTGTGCTTTGCTGGAAGCCCCTCGTATATTGAACCATGGCTCGCAAACGTCGGCGCTCCATCGTTTTTTGGCTCTTTAAGCTTCCGGTAGGTTTACTGCTGCTGACCATCGTGGGATGCAACCTCTGGGTTGTCGTTTCGACGCGGGATCGTGTCTTCGATGCGCCGTCGGAGATCGAGGACCAGCCGGTGGGCTT
Organism: Verrucomicrobiales bacterium; assembly: GCA_040905585.1. Taxonomy (GTDB): domain Bacteria; phylum Verrucomicrobiota; class Verrucomicrobiia; order Verrucomicrobiales; family DEV007; genus Arctic95D-9. Next base: position 36,868 of record JBBDRG010000038.1, on the reverse strand, counting down.
GGTGCTGGGGACGTCGAAGAAGGTGGGGCCCGACACGCCGAACCAGCATTTCGTCAACCGGGTGAGCGCGGCGGCGGATTTGTTTCACGCGGGAAAGGTCCCCCAGCTGCTGGTGAGCGGCTACCGGGATTCGATCTACTACGACGAGACCCGGGACATGATCGCGCAGCTGGTCGATCTCGGGGTGCCGCGGGAGCGGATCGTCGCCGACGACCGCGGGTCGCGGACGCTGGACTCGGTGACGCGGGCTTCGGTGGTCTACGGGTTCGATCGTCTCGTGATCGTGTCGGACGATTTTCACGTGAGCCGGGCTCTTTTCATCGCCGACCACCTCGGGATGACGGCGGTCGCTCTGCGCAGCAAGGTCATCGACCGGGAACATTCGCGGCACGTGCGGGTGAGGGAGTACTTCGCCCGCGTCAAGGCGGTCATGGACCTGTTTCTGCTCTACCCGGCCCGGGGAAACGCCGGCGCCTTGGAAGGGGCGCGCGGCGGGGAAGGCTCCTGAGCGAGGCGGTCGTCTCAGGCGGCGGCGAGCATCCCGGTGACCTTTTCCAGCCCTTCGACGTCGCTGAAGCTCAGCGGCTTGATGTCGCGGTCGATGCGTCGCATCAGGCCGGCCAGAACCCGGCCGGGGCCGAGTTCGATGAAGCTGGTTTCGCCGCGATCGATGAAGCTTTTCACGCAGTCGCTCCAGCGCACCGAACCGCTCACCTGGGCTTCGAGCGTGCGGCGGATTTCCTCGGGTCGGCTGACGTCCGCGGCGTCCACGTTGCAGACGACGGGAACCGAAGGCGTGGCGAGATCGAGTTCCCGCAGCACTTCGGCGAGTTTTTCCTGGGCCGGCATCATGAGCCGGGAGTGATAGGCCCCGGCGACGTCGAGCTTCTGGGCGACGCGCACGCCGAACTCCGGGGCGGCGGCGACCGCCTTTTCGACCCCTTCGGTGTATCCGGAAACGACGATCTGGCCGGGGGCGTTGATATTGGCCACGTCGATGCCGAAGGTCTCGGCCAGCTTGCGGATGTCGGCCTCCTCGCCGCCGATGAGGGCGGCCATCGACCCGTCCACGGCGTTGGTGGCTTCCTCCATGAAAACGCCGCGCTGGGAAACCAGGCCGAGTCCGGTGGCGAAATCGAAGGTTCCAGCCGCGGCGTGGGCGGTGAATTCGCCGAGCGAAAGCCCGGCGCAACCGGCGATCTCCAGATCCGGGACCTCGCGCTTGAGGATGTCGAGGCAGGCGAGTCCGTGGGCGTAGAGGGCCGGCTGGCAAATCGAGGTCCGGGTAAGTTCGGAGGCGGGGCCGTGGAACATCTTGTCGGTCAGCGGAAAGCCGAGCAGCTCGTCGGCGCGGTCGAAGAGACTGCGGGCGGACTCGTAGTTTTCCGCCAGATCCCGACCCATCCCGACGGTCTGGGACCCCTGACCGGCGAATAGTAGAACAGCGCGTTTTCCCATGGTAGACAGGCGGCTACTCAAAGCGGTTTCTTCTTCCGTGCAACGCCTTTTTAGGAGCGGCGCACCGGACCGGGATCCGTGATCTCGGTGGCTTCCGCAGCGGCGCCGGGCATTTCGCGGTGGGTGTGGTCCGGATCCTTGGTCCCGTCCGGCGCGTCCCGATCGCGGGTGGGATCGGCTGGCACGGTGTCGCCCGTCGCTTCCGTCCAGTCGTCGAGCAGCTCTCGCATTTCCGACAGCACCTCGGCCTGCTCCTCGTCCTCGGCCAGGTTGTTCATCTGGTAGGGGTCGTCGCTCACTTGGTAGAGTTCCTCGGTCGGACGCGGCTTGAGAAAGATGTCCTGTTGGTTTTCGTTCAATTCACCCGCGGCGTGTTTTTCCCAAAGTTCTTCGCCCACGGGAAAGGTCGGATCGCTCTCCTTGCTCAGCGCCTGCTTTTCGGGGAAGGCGTTGCGGACGTAGAGAAAATCGCCGCTTCGCACCGCCCGCTGGTGGGCTTGGTAGACGTGCCAGTTGTGCTCGGCGAAGGCGATGTCGCGAACGCTCGCCTTCGGATCCTCGAGGATTTCGACGAAACTGACTCCCTGCATCCGGTCGTCCGGTTCGACGCCGGCCAGCTCGAGAATGGTCGGCCCGAGGTCGATGCTGCTGACGAGAGAGTCGGTCACCGCCGGCTCGATCGTGCCGGGGCGGGCGAAGAGCAGGGGCGTCTTGATCCCGCTGTCGTAGAGGCGCGTCTTGCAGCGGGGAAAGGGCCGACCGTTGTCCGACAGATAGACGACGTAGGTGTTCTCCTCGACGCCTTGGCGACGCAATTCGTCGACGAGTTTGCCCATGGCCGTGTCCGTCCGGCTGACTTCGTGATAGTAGTTCGCCAGATCCTCCCGAGTCTTCGGCCCGTCGTAGAGAAAGGGCGGCACCTCGATTTCGGCGGGATCGTAGACCGGATTCTCGTCGTCGATCTGCCAGTCCCGGTGGGCGTCGGTCGAGGCGAACCAGGCGAAAAACGGCTTGTCCTTCGGCCGGTCCTTCAGGAGGGGCACCCAGTCGTCCTCGCGGCCCGGGCCTTCCCCGCTGGAAATCACATCGAAGGCGTCCGAAACGTCGCCCATGTGGTTCTTTCCCGACAGGACGGTGTGGTAGCCGGCTTCGCGCAGGGCGGCCGGGAAGCGGAACTGGTCGGCCGGCAAGGCGGTGTGCAGCTCCGGCGCGCCGGTGTTGTGAGGATAGCGCGCGGTGATGATGCTGCACCGCGAAGGGCTGCAGCTGCTGGTCACGAGGTAGGCGTTCGCGAAGCGCACCCCCCGCTCCGCCAGCGCGTCGAGATGCGGGGTTTCGACGACGGCGTTGCCGTAGCAGCCGAGGTCGTTCCACCCGATGTCGTCGGTGATGAAGAAAATGAAGTTCGGCTTTTCGTCGGCGTGCGCGGAGACGCCGCAGAGCAGTGCGATGAGGAAAAGGGCGAGACGTTTCATGGTGGAATTCACGGAGAAGGATGGCAAAGCGGGGCGAATTCCGCAATCGCCGAGTGGGGCGGATTGCCGGGTGGGTGATCGAGCGACCGCGTCCACAGGGTCGAGTCGGCGAACGAACCCTCTCCGATCGGATGTAAAACCGGTTGCCATCCGCTCCGCATGCGGCCTTGATTGTCGGCATGCTGAACTGGATCTGGCTGTCGATGATCGTGATCGGCGTGGTCGTGGCGGCGCTGCTGGATCAACTCGGCGGCGCGAACGGCATCGTCGAAGGCATGTTCGACATGATCAAGGTCGGCGTGGTCGGCATCGTCATCCCGCTCAGCGCCATCATGATGCTCTGGCTTGGCATCATGCGCCTGGCGGAGGCGTCGGGCATGGTTCGCGGCCTTTCCCGCTTCGTGCGGCCGGTGATGAGGCGTCTCTTTCCGGACGTCCCCGACGACCACCCCGCCATGAGCGCGATGGTCATGAACATGGCGGCGAACATGCTCGGCCTCGGCAACGCCGCCACGCCGCTCGGGCTCAAGGCGATGCAGCACCTCGAGGACCTGAATCCGCAGAAAGGCACCGCCACCAACGCGATGTGTACATTTCTCGCGATCAACACCAGCTCGGTCACGCTCATTCCCGCCACCGCCATCGGTCTGCTGGCGGCGCAGGGAGTCTCGGAACCCTACGCCATCGTCGGGACGGCGATCGGAGCGACGCTTTGCTCGACGATCGTCGCCATCCTCGCAGTGAAGACTTTCGAGAAAATGCCGCTCTTCAACCGAGTCGCGACTCCCGTGGCGACATCGGAGAGCGAAGACGGGGAAGAGGAATCGCCGGACCGCCGACGGCTTTCCGCAGGCGGCAAAGTCGTGCTCGGTCTCGTGGGGCTGTTGTTTGTCGGCATCATCTACCTGGAGATGTTCCCAGACCAGCGGATCGCGCTGCAGGAGGCGACCGGCCTGCGCGACGTGGCCCTTGCCATGGACGCCGAAAGGCCCGTGCTGGACGAGCAGGTGTCCGACGAGGTCCCGCCGCTGTGGCAGCGGACGGTCTCGGCGATCTCGGTGGCGGCGATCCCCTTCGTCCTGGTCTTTTTCGTCGTCTTCGCCGCACTCAAGCGCATCCCCGTCTACGAGGAGTTCGTCGAGGGCGCCAAGGAAGGCTGGGCCGTGGCGGTACGCATCATGCCGTTCATCGTTGCGATGCTGGCGGCCCTGGCGATCCTGCGGAACTCGGGGGCGCTGTTTCTCTTCCAGAATCTGCTGCGGCCATTTCTCGAGCTGGTTCGCTTCCCCGTCGAACTCGTGCCCATGGCCCTGATGCGTCCGCTCAGCGGCAGCGGCAGCCAGGGCGTGCTGGTGGAGATTCTCACCAACCCCGGCCTGACCGACGCGATCAAATACACCGCCGCGACCATGTTCGGCTCGACCGAGACCACCTTCTACGTGCTGGCGGTCTATTTCGGATCGGTCGCTGTGCGCCGGACCCGCCACGCGCTCGCGGCCGGTCTCTGCGCCGACCTGGCCGGCGTCATCGCCGCCGTGGTCATCTGCCGGGCGATGTTCGGCTGACGGCGCGGCGGAGGCCGAAGCGGTCGACTCCGAGATGCGGTACTGGCCCCGACGCTCGAATCGTGCCACCGTTCCCCATGCGTCCCTTCCCTTCCCGATTTTTGTTCGTCATCGCGGTCATCTGCCTTCATGGTGGTTTCATGAGCGAAGCAGAAGAGGGCCACGTTCGCCAGCCGCTCCCCCCGGCCGAGGAAATCGCCGAACTGCCGGCGGACGGCGGGGAAGAATTCAACCGGCTGGTTTTCGAGCAGAGCCCCTACCTGCGGCAGCACGCCCGCAACCCGGTGGACTGGTGGCCCTGGAGCGAGGAGGCCTTCGAAAAGGCCCGCGAGGAGGACAAACCCGTCTTTCTCAGCATCGGCTACACCACCTGCCACTGGTGCCACGTGATGGAGCACGAGTCGTTCGAGGACGAGGAAGTCGCGGCGCTGATCAACGAGAACTACGTCGCCGTCAAGGTCGACCGCGAGGAGCGCCCGGACATCGACGACATCTACATGCAGGTCACCCAGGCCATGACCGGCGGCGGGGGCTGGCCCATGACGGTGATCCTGACGCCCGACAAGAATCCGTTCTTCGCGGGCACCTATTTTCCGAAGAAATCGACGGCGGGACGACCGGGGATCATGCAGGTGCTGACGCAGTTGCACGGCGCCTGGACGGACAAGCGGGACGAGGTCGACAAGACGGCGGTCGAAATCTCCCGGCAACTCCAGTCCTTCATGGGCGGTTCTCCGGGAAGCGATCTCGAGCCCGGCATTTTCGACGTGGCCTACGGCGAGTTCGCCGCTCGCTACGACGAGAAGAAGGGCGGCTTCGCCGGCGCTCCCAAGTTCCCCGTGCCGCCGAACTTGATGTTCCTGCTGCGCTACCACCAGCGCACCGGCAACCCCACGGCGCTGGAAATGGTGGAGAAAACCCTGACGGAAATGCGTCGCGGCGGCATCTACGATCAGGTCGGCTACGGCATCCACCGCTATTCCACCGACGCCGACTGGCTCGTCCCGCATTTCGAGAAGATGCTCTACGACCAGGCGCTGGCGGTCGTACCCAACCTGGAGGCATTCCAGGTGACGGGGAAGGAAAAGTACGCCCGGACCGCCCGGGAGATCCTGACATACGTGCAGCGGGACATGACCGACGAGCGCGGCGGATTTTTCTCCGCGGAGGACGCCGACAGCGAAGGCGAGGAGGGCAAGTTCTACGTCTGGACGACCGAGGAAGTGAAAGACGTGCTCGGCGAGGAGGACGGCGCGTTTTTCATCGAGACCTTCCATCTCGAGGAGGAGGGCAATTTCAAAGACGAAGTGACGGGGAAGAAGACCGGGACGAACATTCCCCATCTCGAGGAGGATCTCCTCGACGAGGCCCGGGCGCGGGTCGAGAAACTCAGGCGGAAGCTCTTCGAGCGGCGGGAGGAGCGGGTCCATCCGCAGAAGGACGACAAGGTTCTGACCGACTGGAACGGACTCATGATCGTGGCCTTCGCCCGCGCCGCCCGGGTGCTGGGGGACGAGGCGTACGCCAAGGCCGCGACGCGGGCGGCGGACTTCGTGATGGAGACGCTGACCGTGGAAGACGACCGCTTGCTGAAGCGCTACCGCGGGGGCGAGGCCGGTCTGGCGGCGCTGGCGGAAGACTACGCCTTCATGATCTGGGGCTTGCTCGAGATCTACGAGACCACCTTCGAGATTCGCTACCTCGAGCAGGCCGTCGCCTACCAGAAAGTGATGGACGAGTTTTTCTGGGACGAGGAAGAGGGCGGCTACTTCACCACCGCCGACGACGCCGAGAAGCTGATCGTGCGGGCCAAGAAGCTGTACGGCGGGGCGATTCCGAGCGGCAACGCCGTGACGATCGGGAATCTCGGGAAGCTCTACCGCCTCACCGGTCGTCCCGAATACGCCACCCGAACGGACGAGTTGATCCGGGCCTTCTCGGCCGAGATCGATCAGCAGCCGATGGTGTATCCGCTGGTGCTCTGCCACCTCGACTTCGAGTTCGGTCCCTCCCGCGAAGTCGTCGTCAGCGCGAGGAAAGCGGGGGAGGACGCCGAGGCGATGATCGCCGCGCTGCGGGAAGGGTTCCGGCCGAACCAAGTGGTCATCCTGCGGACGGAGGAGAACGCCGAAGCGCTTGCCGAGTTGGCGCCCTACACCGAGACGCAGGCCAGTCTGGACGGCGAGGCCACGGCCTACGTCTGCCGTAATTTCGCCTGCAAGCTCCCCACCACGAAGGTCGATGAAATGCTGGAGAACCTGGAGGACTGAGCTCTAGTCTTTCCGACCCTTGCCGCCGCCGTCGGGGCGTCCGCGGTCCGGGGCTAGGGTGAAGGTTTGTCCGCGGAGCTTGGCCCCTTTGGATTCTTCGATCGCCTGGTTCGCCGAGGATTCGCGCACTTCGACGAGACTGAAGTTGGGGAACAATTGGATGCGGCCGACGCTGCCGGGTTCGAGATGGCACTCGTTGTGCAGCATGCCGACGATGTCTCCGGGATTGATGCGGTTGCGTTTGCCGAGGCTGAGAAAAAGGCTGGTCATTCCCTGCTCGGTGCCGCTGTCCCGGGCGAAATGCGGCTTCTTGTCCCGCCGGTCCCCGCGATCCCCGCGATCGCGCTTGCCGGCACCCGCCTCCGGACGACCGGGCTGGTAGTCCGCCCGGTCCTCGTGAATCTCTTCCGCCTCCCGGCTTGTCATCTCCCGCACCAGTTTCATGAGGACGCCGGCGATATCGTCCCACTCGTGCCCCTGATCCCGGAGGGCTTGCAGGTCCGCGATATCCTTCTCGTAGCTTTCGTCGCCAAGGCGCTCGCCGACGGTCTCGATGAGGCGGTCCGCCAACTGGGAGTCCACTTCCTCGGCGGACGGAACGGTACCCCGCGGAATGGGCTGCCGGATGTATCGCTCGATGGTCTTGATGCGGTAGATGTCGCGACCGTGAATGAAGGAGATGGCTTTGCCCGAGCGGCCGGCCCGGCCCGTGCGTCCGACCCGGTGGACGTAGTCTTCGGGGTCCTGGGGAAGGTCGTAGTTGAAAACGATGTCGATGTCGTCGACGTCGATGCCGCGGGCGGCGACGTCGGTGGCGACGAGAATCTCGACGGTGCCTTCCTTGAAGAGCCGGAGAACGCGCTCGCGAAGATGTTGATTGATGTCTCCGTGAAGGCGGTCCGCGGAATAGCCCCGCGAGAGCAACGACTCGGTGCATTCGTCGACGGCCCGCTTGGTGTTGCAGAAGATGAGGGCGAGTCTCGGTTGCTCCAGGTCGACGATTCGGGAAATCAACTCGATGCGCGAGCGCTGACGCGCTTCGAAGCAGACTTGGTCGATCGACGCGACGGTCAGGCTTTCGCGTTCGATCTCGACCGTGCGGGGCTCTTTGCCGAAGCGGTCGATGAGTCGTTTCACCCCCTTGTTCATCGTCGCCGAAAAGAACAGGGTCTGGCGTTCCTCCGGGGCCGCCTTCAGGATGGACTCGACTTCCTCGACGAAGCCCATGTCGAGCATTCGGTCGGCTTCGTCGAGCACCACGAACTGCAAGCCCGAGAGATCGAGAGTGCCGCGCTTGACGTGGTCGATGAGCCGGCCGGGAGTTCCCACGATCACATGGGTGCCTTGCCGAAGCGCCCGAATCTGGCGGTCGATGGGGGCGCCGCCGTAGACGGCGAGCGCGCGGAGGCCGGGCAGTTTCGAGCCGAGCTGCTGCAACTCGCCGCAAACCTGCACGGCCAGTTCCCGGGTGGGACAGACGACCAGCATCTGCGGAGACGGCTTCTCGAGGTCGATCCCGGCGAGGCCCGCCAGCCCGAAGGCCGCGGTCTTGCCGGAGCCGGTTTCGGACAGTCCGATGAGGTCGTGCCCTTCCAAGGCCACGGGAATCGCGGCGGACTGGATCGAAGAGGGGGCTTCGAAGCCGATTTCGGCGACGGCGGCGAGCAAGGGGGCGGGGAGACCGAGTTGGGAAAAAGTAAGATCGTTCACGACAAAAAAAGACACGGAGTGTCCGGCCCGAGAGACGGCAAGCCAAGGGCGCGGTGGCGGGAGACTACGCTCGAAACGCCGAAAACGAAAGCGGAACCTCGTCCGCGAACCGCGTTCCGCGAACTGCGTTCCGCGAACCGCGTTCCGCAAATAGCCTCGGAAAGGAATCAGCCCCGGGTCGTGCCGCTCTGGCCGCCCTCTCGCCGAACCCGCGGGTCGGGCGAGGAATGGAAGGCGCGCTGTCCGGCCTTCCGGCGACGGGCCGTCAGGAGTTTCGCGACTTCCCGTCTCAGCTTGGAAATGTCGAAGGGCTTCGTCAGAAAGACATTCGAGCCGGCATCGAGGGCTTCGTCGAGGAGGTGGGCGTCGGCGTTCCCGGAGGCGGCGATGATGGGTACGGCCGCCACTGGGTGGTCGAGACCGCGGATCCGCTCGATCAGGGTGATGCCGTCCATCACCGGCATCTCGATGTCGGTGAGGATCAGGTCCGGGATCAGCCCGCCTTGCTCGATCAGTTCGAGCGCCTCGCTCCCGTTGGAGGCTTCCGTCACCGCGTATCCGGACGCGGCGAGGATTTTGCCGAGCAGCATCCGGTTGGGTCCCAGGTCGTCGATCACCAAAACGGAAAAGAGGTTTGCCGGGGGGACGACGGCCGGGACCGAGTGGTGGGGTTGAGCAGTCATTCGCACTTTCATCATACCTTACGCAATGGTTAGGAAACACAAGTCTTTAAGGTATACGTATTACTTGGCGCGTTAATGTTCGAAATAATTCAAGGGAAGCGAAGCTGATTTCCCAAGGAAATTCCGGCAAAGGCTTCTAACCCATTGATCAGGAGAGGCATGTAGATCCGGCCTCGCCGCTCGGCGAGCATCGAAAAAACGGGAAAAACTGGGCGAGAAAACTCGCTCTGGCGGCCGAAGGGGCTGCCGATCGGACGCGAAGCCGCCGCGTCAGAACTGCGGGAGGCCGGGAGGACGCTCGGAGAGGCGGTGGAATTCCGTCTGCTCGTAGGGCGTGGTCATTTCCTCTTCGGTCAGGCCGCCCACCACGGAGACCTCGCCGAAGTCGGTGCTTGTCAGCTCCGGACGATCCGCTCCCTTTTCGAAGTAGTTTTGCTGTCTGACCGGATTGCCGTCGATGTCGATGATGGTGTATTTGTGCTTCTGGGGGCCCGTCATGTGGAGCACGTGCAAGCGGTTCTGGCGATCGATGCGGTGGGTGGGTTTCCGCAGCGACATGTAGTCCCCGATCGGATAGGTCTGGTAGACCATGCCTGAATCGTTGTCGGTGAGCCGGAAGTAGAGGGCCTTGCTGCGGGCGCCGTGGTAGTAGGTCAGCAGCGAGTACTCCCGGTAGGTGCCCGCCTTGGGGTGGTTCTGGGGAACGCCGACGATCTGACTCCACATCGGCTGGCCCTCCGTGATCTGCACGGTGGTGGTCTTCGTCTGGAACACCCGGTCGATCTGGGGGAAAGTGACACTCGCCTTCACTCGGTAACCCCCGGGAGTCGCCATGGGATAATACCGGTTGATCGTGACCTTGTGCTTGTAGGTTTGTCCGGAGCCGAGAACGATGGGCTGCTCGTCGAGTTGATTCCGAACCGGCGTGATGAGATGGCCGCGGCCGTCGGTGACGGTGAAGTCGAGCCAACTCAGTCCGTTGTCGTTGCCGAAAATCAGATCCCGACCCGCCCGGTTCACCAACGTGAGCGTTCCAGTGACGGGCTCGTGAGCCACGTAAAGCGACCGGTCCATCTCCAAGTCCACCTGGATTTGTGCCGTCGCCTCGGAGGCGCCGAAGCCGGCCACGAGGATGAATAGGAGGCTGCGAAACAATTTCATGAAAAGGAACTCCGTTTTCGGCGAAGGGGCCGCCTGCCACGCCAAGGGCCGCGCGTTCGGCGGTACTCGGGTATTCTGAGGGCTCGCAGGGGCGAAATCAACCCAAATTGGACCGGCAGGTCGCCGCACGGGAATTAATTAATTGGGAATTCCTAATAATTAAGGAAAATAAAGTTTTGGTTTTTCTCAAAATTGTATAATTTGATCTTAGTTCGTTCTATTGGGTCGTAAGATGAAAGTTAGCTGGCGTTTTCTAGTGGTGACGGTGTTCCTTGCCGGATTCCTGGTGACCGGGCTATTGGGTACGTCGACCTCGATGTCGTTCATCTGGCCGGGCTACGTGTTGCTTGGGCTGGCGGGCGCGATTTCCGTCGGAGTGATTTTCAAGGAAGTTTCCTTCGTCCTGCCGAAGTGGACGACGGCGGCGGTGTTCGCCCTGGGGGCCTACCTTCTGATCCGGGCCTGCGACTCGCCGGTCGAATACTTCGCCCGGGAGGACGCGGCCCTCGTGATCGCCGCCTTTCTCTGCTACGGCCTGTTTCTCTCCCTCTTCACGGTTCAGCGCTGGCGGCAGGGGCTGGTCTACGCGCTGGCGGCCTTGGTGATCGCGAACCTCGCCTTTGCCGTGCTTCAGAATTTCGTCAATCCATCGCTGTGGTTGATCCCGGGATACGAACGGACCTTCCCCGACCGGGTCGGGGGCCTCTTCAATCATCCCGACCACTTCGCGGGCTTCCTGGCCGTGACCGTCCCGCTGTGGCTCGCGCTGGCGACCTTTGGACGCAGCGAGCGAATCGTGAAAATGGCTTGGGGGGGGCTGGCCGGGCTGTCGATGATCGCGGTGCTGCTGACCGGGGGAATGGTGGGCCTGTCGGCCCTCGTGGTCGGCGTCCTCGCTTTCGCCGGACTCTCCTGCATGATCGTCTGGCCGAACCTCGGCGTGCGGAGACGGTCCGCTCTGCTCTGCGGCATTGCCGGGGTGGCGGTCGTCGCCGCGCTGGGCCTGACCATCAAGACCGTCGCGGCCGGTCGGCTCGTCGAGAACAACGTGGCGAAAGGCGCTTCCGAAAGCCTTCTTCCGATCTGGGAGGCGGGACTGAAGCAGGTGGCCGAAGCGCCCTTGGCCGGAACGGGCAGCCGGACCTCCTACATTTACGGACGCGCGTTCCGCTCCGGCAATCTGGACGTGTCCGTGACCGAGGCCGAGTTCGTCCACAACGAGTACCTGCAGACGCTCGCCGACTACGGCATTGTCGGATTGCTTCTCCTGCTGGCGATGCTGGCGGTGCATTTCACCCACGGCTTCCGCTTCGTCAAAGCCTACGTCGGATTCGGCTCCTCGGAAACGAAAGCCGTTCCCCGGTCCGACCACCTCGCGCTGGCACTGGGGGCGCTGGCGACCCTGGGCGCTCTCGGCTACCTCTCCGCGTTCGATTTCGTGATGCACATGCCGGTCTTCGCCATCCTGGCGGCCGTGCTCCTCGCCGTTCTCGCGGCCCCGGATCCGATGGCGGCGGCCCTCCGCCAGCAGGAGAAGGCGATCATGCCGGGCGGGAGCCTCATGTTCGCGAACCGCTCCGTCGTCTTCGGATGCGGTCTGGCGATGACCGTGTTCGGCGTGCAGTTCACCCGCAGCGAGTTCAACTACGAACTGGCGAGGCTGGCCTTCGAAGCGGACAGCCGGAACTTCAAACAGTTCCGCCAATTGCAGGCGGCGCGCGAGCTCGACCCGAAGAACCCCTTCGCCTTCAGTCTCAGCGCCCACGCCCAGGTCGCCGGCATCACCCCCGACACGGCACCCCGCGACCGGCGGCAGGTGCTCGGAACCGCCGGCCGATATTTTTCCCACGCGAGAGAGCTATATCCGCAGGACGTCTTCGCCGCGATCGGACACGCCGCCGTCCTCGACGAGCTCGGCTGGAAGGACCGCGCCCGCCGTCGTCTCGAGGAAGCGCGCGAACACGCGCCGCTCTACGGCAACTTGATGCTGGCCGAGGCGGAACATCGCCTGCGGCACGGCGAGGTTTCCGAGGCGGAATCGGCTTTTCTCGACGCCTCCGCGGCGGCCGCGTTCCGGGACGAGGAAGCCGCCCTGGAGGGGCTGCGAACCATTTCGGAGTGGAAGCTCATCGCGCAGCAGAATGGGATTCACTTCGACGAACCGGCCGGGAAAATCGAGCGGTCGCTCGTTCGGGAGGCGAAAGTCGAGGAGCGCGTCGTCGCGGGCGATGCCGGCGGCCAGGGGAAACCCGCCGAGGCGGAATAGCCGCACTGTCCCGCGGTATCAGTGGGAAGGATTGACCGCATCCCGCGAGGACAGGACCACCTGCTCGCCTTCTTTCGGCAGGATGACCCGGTCGTGGATGCCGTGTTCCGTCACCGCCCTGTCCAGACGCTCCAGCGGCTCGTCCTTGTGTTCATTGCTGATGGGAAAGGTGGCGTGGTGCATCGGAATCATCCGGTTCGCCTTCAGGTCGAAGAACGACTGCACCGCCTCTTCCGGATTCATGTGGACTTCGCGGCCGCTGGGACAATCGTAGGCGCCGATCGGCAGCAGCGCCGTGTCGATGTCGAACCGTTCGCCGATTTCGGTGAAGCCGTCGAAGTAGGCGGAGTCGCCCGAATGGTAGACCGTGTGTTCCGGCCCTTTCATCACGTAGCCGCCGAAGCCCTTCTGCGTGTCGTGGATGTAGCGGGCGCCCCAATGGTGTGCCGGGGTGAAATGAATCTCGGTGCCGCGGAACGTCGTGCTCTCCCAGTCGGTCATCTCGTCGACCTGCATCACGTCGAGCTTGCGAAGCACCTTGCCCACGCCGCGGGGAACCAGCACCGTCTGGCTGCCGTCCACGATGCGCTTCAGGGTCATGCGGCAGAGGTGATCGAAATGGGCGTGCGTGATCAGCACCAGGTCGATCGGCGGGAGGTGCTCGATGTCGATGCCGGGGTCGCGGTGGCGCTTCAGCGGACCGACCCACTTGGCCCAGACCGGATCGATGAGCGCGTTGAACTTAGCGGTGCGAACCAGGAAACTCGCGTGACCGATCCACACCACCTCGATCTCGTGGGCCGCCAGCGGGCGGAATTCGGGCGTGTCGAAGCCGTGTTTACCTTCCCGTCGGGTCACCAGCGACGGCAGAAAGCTCCCGCTGAAATACTTGTAGTTGCGTCTGGCCCAGCCCTTTTGGGGCATCAGGCCCACGCAGCGGCCATTGGTGAGAAAGCGGGATTTCGTTGGCGGCGTGCTGGGCGGGAGAGTGGAAGTGGAACTGGATTCTTTTTCCGGCATGTGGGGAGGAGGTGGGAAGCAGAAGGGAACGGTAAACATTCGCTTCCGGTTAGGCAACGACATTAAAATGACTTTTCCGCGCCCCGTTTCGTGGTTTGGTGCGAAAACGTTTATGGACCTTCACCAGATTGAGTCGCGAACCAGGGAAGTCTTCCCGGCCTGGAAGGATACGCCCCTCGAGTGTTCCCTCATCGAGAAAGGGGGCTCGGGCCGCGTTTACGTTCGCGTCGGCATCAACGGTTCGAAGGAAAGCATCATCGCGATGCACTACACCCGCGACCGCTCCGACAACCTCCGTTTCGCCGCGATCACCGATTTCCTGGTCCGCCACGGGGTTCCCTGCCCGGCGATCCTGCGGAGACAGGAGGACGACAACCTTCTCTGGATCCAGGACCTCGGGTCGGTCGACCTGGGATCGCTCACCGGCGCCGACTGGGAGACCGAGCGCCGTCCCGCCTACGAATCGGCCCTGCGGGCGGTGGTGCGGCTGCACGGGTTCGTCGAAAGCGACCCGCCCGACGACCTCCCCGCCATGGAGTTGTCGTTCGACGAGGCGCTCTACGAGTGGGAGCAGGAATACTTTCTGAAGCAGTACGTGAGCCGGTTTCTCGCGCCGGAAAAAGCCGACCTGCTCCGCGGCGATCCGTCTCTGAAAGCGCTGCGCCGCGAGTTGTCCGGGCTTCCCCGGTCCCTCGTGCACCGCGATTTCCAGAGCACCAACGTCATGATTTTCGGCGGCCGCACCTACCTCATCGACTACCAGGGGCTGCGGTGGGGGCGTCCCGAGTACGACCTCGCCTCGCTCATCTACGATCCCTACACCGAGTTCACCGCCGACGAGCGCCGACACCTCGTCGACTTCTACTGCGGCCTCCTCGAGGACGGCGGCCGGGCCGTCGACTGCGACGAGTTCCGCGTTCGGCTCAACCAGTGCGCCGCCCAGCGGCTCATGCAGGCCCTCGGTGCCTACGGCTTTCTCAGCGAGGAAAAGGGACTCAAGGAATTCCTCCGCCACATTCCCGCGGCCCGGTCCCGGCTCGCCGAGTTGTCGAACGGAGACGGCGGCCTTCCCGTTCTCGCCGACCTGCTGGCGGCGCCTGGCTGAGGCGAGGAGGAGTCCGACTCAGAGCGTCCCGACATGTTCCAGCACTTCGAGGAAGGGGACGCCCGACAGCATGCCGAAGCGGTCGTCGCGGTGCAGTTTCGCCCGAGTGGTGGCGGGACTGGAGAGACCGCAGAAAAAGCGGGCCAGCTGCCGCGGCTGGCGCAGCGCCGGATGGGACTCGGCGTGGGTTCTCCGAATGACATCCGCTTCCTCCAGTGCGATCGGTCGTTGCTTCGACGCCGGAAGCGGTCCGCCTGACGAGTTCCCCGCGCAGACGCTGCAGCGGCCGCACGGGGCGATCGATTCGCCGAAGTAGCCCACCAGCCGCATCGGAATGCACGCCGGCGTTTCGCAGAACTCGAGGACCTGGCGCACGCGGCCGATCTCGCTCGTTTCGCGCGTTTCGAAACGCTCGATCAAGCGCTTGGCGATGTCCGGGACGCTCCGATCGCCGTCCCGGGCCAGTCGGTAGGCGTGCCGCAGCTTGCCCGGCCGCACGATCGCGTCGCCCATGTCCGCAAGATAACCGACCGCTCGGCGGACGCGGTCCTCGGGCTCCCCGGTGGCGAAGGCCGCCTCGGCCACGTCGAAGGTGTGCCAGAGCCGAGCTTTCTGCCCGCACTCGAACAGCCGGGTCAGAAAGAGGCGTCGCTCCGGGGTGTGGCCCGCGAGAACCTTCTCCAGGGGGCGCAGCAGCTGCACCCGGTAGCCGCCGTAGAACGGGCCGCCCGACACGAGCACGCCGTCCAGTTCCAGGTAGGTCAGCGCGGTGGTCACCACCGAGGGACGCATGTCGCGGCTCTGGGAGAGGTCGTAGCGGGAGATCGAGAACGACTCGCCCTGGAGGAGAACGTGCTCCACCAGCGACTTGATCGCCGAGGGGGAAGGCGTGTCGCCGTAGATGAAATTCTCCAGCACCGTGAGGTCGTCGGCGCAGGCGAGAATTCCGCAGGTGGCGATCTCGCCGTCGCGACCGGCCCGACCCGACTCCTGCACGTAGTTCTCCAGCGACTTCGGCAGGTTGTAGTGGTGCACGTGCCGGATGTCCGCCTTGTCGATCCCCATGCCGAAGGCGATCGTGGCGACCACCGTGTCGATCGTCCCGCCCATGAACCCGTCCTGCACCTCGGCCCGGTGTTCGTCGCGCATCCCCGCGTGGTAGGCGCGGGCGGCGACGCCCCGGCGCGTCAGCAGACCGGCCACCCGCTCGGCGGTCTGCTGCAGGGTGACGTAGACGATGGACGCTCCCGGCTCTTGGTTCGACATCAGCTCGACCAGTCGCTCGTCGCGTTCCGACTCCGCGCAGGGATGGATCTCGTAGAGCAAATTCTCGCGGGCAAAGCCGGTCTGCACGTGGTCGTCCGGCCCGATCCCGAAGCGCTCGCAGATCTGCTTCGCCACCGGCGGCGTCGCCGTCGCGGTCAGGGCGAGGACGCGCTCCACCGACAGCTCCTTCGCCAGGGCGGCGAGCTTCAGGTAATCGGGGCGGAAGTTGTGGCCCCACTCCGAGATGCAGTGGGCCTCGTCCACCGCCATGAGCGAGATCCGGCACCGGCGGAGGCGGCGCAGAAAGCCTTCGTTCGCCAGCCTCTCCGGGGCGACGTAGAGCAGCTTCAAGCTCCCGTCCTCCATCCGCCCGAGAATGGCCTCCGACTCGGCCCGGTCCAGGGAGGAGTCCAGCCGAGCCGCATCCACCCCCCGCCGCTCCAGCACCTCGACCTGGTCCTTCATCAGCGCGATCAGGGGCGAGACCACCAGGGTGAGCCCGTCCAGCATCAGGGCCGGCAGCTGGTAGCAAAGGCTCTTGCCCGCGCCGGTGGGGAACAGCGCCAGCGCCGAGCGCCCCTCCAGCAGCGCGTCCACGACCCGCTCCTGCCCCGCCCGGAACCCCGCGTGACCGAACCATTTTCGAAGCGCGTTGGAAGGAGAGGGAGAAGAGATGAGGGATGAGGGAAAAGGGGGTTCCGGAGGCACTGGGCTTCCGAATACCTGGTCCCCGAGTCCTTTCTCGCTCCTTGTTCCCTGCTTCTTGCTCCCTGCTTCCGACATCACCCCTTCTTGAACAACATGCTGACTCCCACGGCGATCATTAGGACGGCGAAGATCTTGGTCAGTTGCTCGTTGCTGAGGTGGCGGACCCAGCCGGTGGCGAGCCAGGCGGCGGCGACGGCGCCGACGGCGGTGGGCCAAAACACGTTCCATTGCACGTGGCCCATTTCGTTGAAGCGCCAGATGGCCATCAGCGACGTGGGAACGATCACGGCCATGCTGGTGGCGATGGCGGCTTTCTGCTCCATCCCGAGGAGAAAGACGAAGGTGGGCACCATGACGATGCCGCCGCCGACGCCGCAGAGACCGGCCATGATGCCGGCGAAGAGTCCGATGGCGAGGGCGATCAGGATGATTTTCATGGGGCGGGCCGGGTCAGGATGCGGGTGACGAGCTGGCCGAGGACGAGGCCGGGGTCGAGGGCGGTGGTGACGAGGCGGACGTTGGCTTCGAGGCAGGCTTCGAGGGCGGTCTTGAGTTCGTCGGCGGTGAAGCGGTTCGACTCCTGGGCGGCCAGGAAGATGGGGTAGGCGGAGACGTCGCCGTCCTTCTTGCGGGGGAGGTGGGCGACGGCTGCGGCGGGCAGGGCGTTGACGGTGCCCTGGAAGCTCTTGTAGTCGCGCCCGACGCGCAGGCCGTGGCGCTCGACGAGGTCGCGGGCGTGGAGGAGGTTCCGCATTTTCGGGACGATGGCGGCGAGGAGGATGCCGACGGCGTTTTCGCCCTGGGCGAGCTGCCGGTCGATCAGGTCGAGGGCCCTGGGCAGGTTTTTCCGGGCGATGGCGTCGCCGATGGCGAAGATGACGCCGATGTGGCTGGAGGCGGCGATTTTGACGACGTCCTCCTCGGTGGCGGGGCGGTCGCCGACGTAGAGGGAGAGCTTCTCGAGCTCGCTGTCGAGCATGCGGGTCTCCGCGCCGACCATGAGGACGAAGCGTTCCAGGGCGGTGCCTTCGAAGGCGAGGTTCAGGGCTTTCGCCTTGGTCCGGACCTGGCTCATGACGAGAGCTTCCCAGCCGGGCCGGGAGACGTCGACCTTGTCGAAGGTCTTCACGGTGGCCAGCTTCTTGATTTTCTTGTAGAAGGAGCGCCGCTTGTCGACTTCGGAGGCGCTGAGGATGAGTTTCACCTCGGGCGGCAGGCCGGGCTCGAGGAGGCCGACGAGCGCCTCCACCGCGGAGAGGGTGGTTTCGGCGCGGCCGGTCTGGTTGTCGGCGAAGAAGTTCGCGTCCTGCAGCCAGACGACTTTTTCTCCGCCGAAGAAGGGGAGCGTCTGAATGGCTTCGATGGTGCGGCCGACGATCTGGGAGGCGTGTTCCGAGTTGTCCGCGCCGCCGCTGATGATTTCCAGACCGAACTCGTCGTCCGCCGGGGCGATCTGGCGGGACAGGGTCAGGGCGGCGTCCTTCACCTGCGCTTCGTCGGTGCCGAAAAAGGCGAATATGTTGGAAGACGCGGCCATCGGAATAGAGAATTAGAACCGACCCGGCGGTTCCGCAATGGCGGAAAGGCCGCCGGGCGAGATCTTTCCTTGGAGTAAAAACGCCGCAACCAAGCTTTTCCCTTGAATCCCATCGCAGATCGGGTACTGGAACAATCCGCATTGTTCACGGAGTAGCGGTCGAGCCATCACCTGATTCCCGTCGATGCGGGAAAGTTGTAACGTGAAGGCCCTGTGTCGACAGACGCGCTGCTCCGCCCGGTGACTCTTTACCGGCGCGAAAGCATCCGCGGGATACGGGGACGCCATCCAAATTGTACCCAGTATCCATGAGTTTCATCGCCGAAAAATTCTCCGAAATCTCCGCCTCCCAGACGCTAGCCATCACCGCCGCGGCGAAAAAGATGCGCGACGAGGGCCAGGACATCGCCAGCTTCGGTGCGGGCGAGCCGGACGTGGACACGCCCCAGCACATCAAGGACGCGGCCATCGAGGCGCTGCAGGAGGGAAAGACGAAATACACGCCGGCCACGGGCATCCCGGAGCTGAAGGAAGCTCTCGCCGGGAAGCTGCTGGTCGAGAACAACCTCGAGTACGAGCCCGAGCAGATTTCGGTCAACTGCGGCGCGAAGCACTCCTGCTACAACGCCATTCTCGCCTGTTGCGATCCGGAGGACGAGGTGATCATTCCGGCTCCCTACTGGACCAGCTACCCGGAGATGGTGCGGCTTTGCGGCGCCGAGTCCTACATCGTCCAGACCAAGCGCGAGAACGGCTGGAAACTGACGGCGGAGGAGTTCGAGGAAGCCATCAGCGGGCGCACCAAGATGCTCATCATCAACAGCCCGAACAATCCGACCGGCGCGGTCTACTCGAAAGAGGAATTGGAGGCGCTCGTCGAGGTGGCGGCTTCGGAGGACATCCTGATCCTATCCGACGAGATCTACGAGAAACTCATCTACAACGACAAGAAGCACGTCAGCACCGCTTCCGTCAGCGAGGCGGCGAAGAATCTCACGATCACCATCAACGGATTCAGCAAGGTTTTCGCGATGACCGGCTGGCGTCTCGGCTACACGGCGGCGCCGCCCGAAATCGCCGGGGCGATCTCGACGATCCAGAGCCACACGACTTCCAATCCGACGAGCTTCGCCCAGTACGGAGGGCTCGCGGCGCTGAACGGCGATCACCAAATGATCAACGACATGGTCGAGGAATACGACATGCGGCGTCAGTACATGATGAGCCGCTTGCAGAAGATCAACAACATCGAGCTGGTCGAACCGGACGGGGCCTTCTATTTCCTCGTCGACACGACCAAGATCGGGCTGAACTCGATGAACCTGACGGAGAAGCTTCTCTCGCGCTACCAGGTCGCCGCCGTGCCGGGCGTCGCCTTTGGTTACGACATGTCGGTGCGGCTCAGCTACGCCACCAGTCTCGACGTCATCAAGAAGGGGCTCGACCGCTTCGAGGAGTTCTGCCTCGCCCACTGACCGGAGCGTGTCGAACGCTCCCGACCGCGGCGCTTCGCGATCCCGCGAGCTGCGCCCAAGTTTTCCGCATGTCGCCCGAACTTGAACTGGCCGTTTCCGCCGCCCGCGAGGCCGGGGCGCTCCTTCGTGAAAACTTCGAGGGCGATCTCGCGGTGGACGAGCTGCTGGACCACGACATCAAGCTGGCCCTCGACGTCAAAAGCCAGGAATTGATCACCGAACGGATCCTGGCCGCCTTTCCCGATCACGCCGTCTACGGCGAGGAGGGGCTCGGCGGGAACCAGGAAAGCGATTCGCAGTGGATCGTGGATCCCATCGACGGGACCGTGAACTATTTCTACGGCATTCCCCATTTCTGCATTTCCATCGCGATGCGGCGGGAGAACGAACTCAAGATCGGCGCGATCTACGATCCGATGATGGACGAGATGTTCGCCGTCGACTTCGAGGGACCGGCAACCCGGAACGGCACCGCCATCCGGCCCAGCGCCCGGGAGAATCTCGGGGAGGCCGTGGTAACGGTCGGCTTTTCGAAGACGAAGGAATCCATCGACGCCGGTCTCGCCCGGTATCGCACGGTGGCGTTCCTCGTCCGCAAGACGCGGATGATGGGCAGCGCCGCCCTCGCCCTGGCCTACATCGCCTGCGGCCGCCTCGACGCATACATCGAGGAATCGATCGGCCTCTGGGACATCGCCGCCGGGCAACTGATGCTGGAACGCGGCGGAGGCACGGTGGAACTGGTAACCTCCCAAAGCGACCCCGACAAGATGAGCATCCGCGCCGCCAACGGCCGGGTTTCCCTCGACGCGATCCCATGAGATACCGCAGCGGCATCGGCTACGACGTGCATTCGTTCGCCGAGGGCCGACCCCTCGTGCTGGGAGGCGTGACGATCCCGCACGACCGCGGCCTGGCGGGACACTCCGACGCGGACGTGCTCTCCCACGCCGTCGCCGACGCCGTTCTCGGCGCGATCGGCGAGCCCGACATCGGCTACTGGTTTCCTCCCGGCGAGGCATCGATCGAAGGCATCAGCAGTCTCAGGATTCTGGAAAAAGCCGCCGAGCGGGTGAGCGCGGCGGGAGGCCGGATCGAAAACGTCGACGCCACCCTGATCGCGGAAGCCCCGAAAGTGATGCCGCACGCCGCGGCGATGAAGTCGGCGATCGCGGAGGCTCTCGGCCTGAAGAGCGAAGACGTCGGGATCAAGGCGACCACGAACGAGAGGATGGGCTTCGTCGGACGCGAAGAGGGAATCGCCGCCATGGCCGTGGCGTCGATCGCGCTGCCGGAGCGGATTTGAAAAATCTCGGCGGGATTGGTGCAAAGCGCGGCTTCGCGATATAGAGTGGAGCGGCCCGGAACAGGACCCGAATGGACACCGTAGGAGAATTCATCAGCCAGCATTGGCGCCACGCGATCGAGATCGCGATCCTCTGGGTGATCATTTTCAACACCTACCGCTATTTCCGGGCCACCCGCGGCGCCCGCATTTTCACGGCGCTGGTGGCCATGTACATCGGCATGACGCTGTTGTCGGGCTGGCTCGACCTCACGGTGATCGGCTGGCTGCTGAAATACGTTTCCGTCATCCTGGCCATCGCCTTGATCATCATCTTCCAGCCGGAACTCCGGCGGGCGCTGGCCGAACTGGGAAGTCACCGGCTCTTCTCGACCATGACCGAGCGGACCCGGGCGATCTTCGCGGACAACATGATCGAGATCGTGGAAACGCTGTCCCGCAAGCGCATCGGCGCTCTCATCGCGATCGAGCGCAGCATCGACTTGAAACAATACCTCGAGACCGGCACGGAGATGGACAGTCTCCTCACGCCGGAACTGGTCTACACGGTTTTCTACAGCGGGACGACGCTGCACGACGGCGGCATGATCGTCCGCATCGCGGACGAGCGCATCGCCGGGGCGGGCTGCGTGTTTCCGCTGAACCAGCGCGAACTCAGCGACCAAAGCATCGGCCTGCGGCACCGGGCGGCCATGGGCATCACCGAGGAGTCCGACGCCATTGCCCTGGTGGTTTCCGAAGAGACCGGCGCCATTTCGGTGTCGATCGCCGGAAAGCTGGAGCGCGACCTGGAGCAGGAGGAATTGCGGGAGCGACTGAAGGGGCTTCTGAGCAACCAGGAACCCGAGGAAGAAGAGGAGGAGGGTGACGATGACGACGTTTAGGCGCTTATTTGTCCAGCACTGGCGCGGAAAACTCGCCTCGCTGCTGGTTGCCGCGGCGATCTGGTATTTGATCAAGTCCCATCTCGAGGGCGAGGTGCAGACCTTTCCCGTCCCCGGGACGGCCACCCCGACCACGCCGCGGAATTCGACCGCGCCGACCCTCGACGACACCCTGCTCAGCCCGTTGACGCCGCCTCCGATCCCGGGTGCCGACATCGACGATTGACGTCATGAACACCGCGACCAGACAGTTTTTCGGGACCGACGGCATCCGCGCCAGAGCCAACGAGCATCCGCTGACTCCGGAATTCACGGTTCGGCTGGGGCAGGCCGTCGCCGACGTTTTTCTGGAACGCCGGGGCCGGTCGCGCGAATGGCCCGCCGCGATCATCGGCAAGGACACGCGGCAGTCCTGCGACATGCTCGAAAACGCCATCGCGGCGGGGCTGAATTCGCGCGGGGTGGACGTTCGGCTGGCGGGCGTGGTGCCCACACCGGCCGTGGCCATGCTGACCCGCGAGACCGGAGCGGCCTTCGGCGTGGTCGTTTCCGCTTCGCACAATCCCTTCGAAGACAACGGGATCAAGTTTTTCGGCCCCGACGGCTTCAAGCTGGACGATGCGCTGGAGTTGGAGATCGAGCGCCGCACCCTCGCGGGCCGCAGCCCGTCGGCGGAGACGAGCCGGATCGGGCGCAGCTCCAGGCTGGAAGGCGCGGTCGAGCGATACGTCGCCTTCGCGCGGGAGACCGCCGGAAACGACGGCCGCCTCCTGGAGGGAATGACCATCGCCCTGGACGCGGCCAACGGAGCGAGCTTCCAGACCAGCGAGGCGATTCTGCATTCTCTCGGCGGTCGGGTCCGGGCCTTCCACAACCGACCCAGCGGGATCAACATCAACGACGAGTGCGGCTGCACCCATCCCGCCGTCATCGAGGGAATCGTCCGCGAGACCCGAGCCGACGTCGGAGTGACCCACGACGGAGACGCCGACCGCGTGCTGCTCTGCGACGAAACCGGATCGATCCTCGACGGCGACGAAATGATGGCCATCGCCGCGGTCGCGATGATAGGCGAAGGCTCCCTCGAAGCCGACACCCTCGTGGCGACCGTGATGAGCAACGCCGGCCTCGACGAAACGCTCCGCGAAGCGGGCGGGCGGGTAGTCCGGGCGGGGGTCGGCGACCGCTACGTCGTGGAGGCGATGCGGGAGCACGGCTACAACTTCGGAGGCGAGCAAAGCGGCCACTTCGTTTTTCTCGACTACAACACCACCGGAGACGGCATCGTTTCGGCGGTTCAGCTGCTGCGCATCATGCAGCGGACCGGGAAGCCGCTGAGCGAGCTTCGCCGAATCCTGACGAAGTTTCCCCAGGCCCAGCGCAATGTCAGGGTGGGACGGAAGCCGGAGCTGGAAACGCTGGAGGCCGCCTCCCGGGTGGAGGAAGTGGAGAAGTCGCTGGGCGACGGCGGGAGGGTGTTGCTTCGCTACTCCGGGACCGAGCCGCTCCTGAGAATTCTGGTCGAGGGGCGCGACGCCGAGTCCATCAACCGTCAGGCCGACGACGTGGCCGCCGCCATCGCCTCGGAGATCGGAGCATGACCCGGCGCTCCGTCTTCGTCACCGGAACCGACACCGCCGTCGGCAAGACGCGGGTCGCGACCGGGCTGATTCGTCACCTCCGGTCGGCGGGCGTTCGCGCCGTCGGACTGAAGCCGGTGGAATGCGGCGGGCGGGACGATTCCAACGCGATCCTCGAGGCGTGCGGAGAACCCGATCTCTCGCTCGACGCCGTCAACCCGCTCTGGTTTCCCGAGCCGCTCGCGCCGGCGGCCATGCCGGATGCGCCCGCGATCGACTTCGACCGGATCGTCGCCTGCTTCCTGAACTTGCAGGACCGATTCGAAACGGTGGTCGTCGAGGGGGCCGGCGGGTGGCTGGTTCCCCTCGACGACCGCCGCACCGTGGCCGACCTCGCCTCGGCCCTGGGCCTTCCCGTGGTCGTGGTGGCGGCCAACCGGCTGGGCGTGCTCAACCACTCTCTCCTGACGATACGCGCGATCGAGTCGTCCGGCCTGGAGTGCGCGGCCTTGTATCTCAACGACCTCGGCGGAGAAGGAGATCGGTCCGTGAAGACCAACGGCCCCGTTCTGCGCCGCCTTCTGCCGGGACTGCCGGTGGTCGAGTCGGAGATCGTCGCGCTCGCCGAATCGTTGTGAGTAGCGATCTTTCGTCAGGTCTTTCGCAGCCTGAGCCGGTGCATCGATCTTCCCTCCGCCAGCCATTGCCGCTCGAAGTCGGATTCCGCGTAGAAAAAGTCATCGTCCTCCCAAGGCTCCCGGACGAAAAAATCGCAGTCGGCCTGGACCTCGAGCGCTTCGGCGAAGTAGTCGGAGGAATCCGTTTTGAAAAGCAGTTCCCCGCCTTCCTCGAGCAGCGAGTGGAGATGCCCGAGAAAGTCGAGCCGGCACATTTGCCTCCGCGAAGCGTGTTTTTTCTTCGGCCAGGGATCCGGGCACAGGAAGTGGATTCGCCGGGCGAATCCGCGCGGCAACAACCACTCGACGGCGTAGTTCGAATCGGTCCGCAGCACGCGAACGTTGGACAGGTCGAGACGCGCCGCTTTCCGGCACGTCTTTCGAACGCGCCCCAGCAGCCGCTCGACGCCCAGGAAATCCCGGTCCGGCAGCTCCTTCGCCATCCGGACGAGAAACGAACCGTCGCCGGACCCGAGGTCGAGTTCGATCGGCCTGTCTTCGGGACGCTCCTCGCCGGAACGCCGGGCATCGTCGAAGATTTCCCGTCGATCGAGGCGGGCGAACCACTCCTTCGGGTAGAGTTCGTTGGGGAAGGGAAACGGATCCTTGGGCATCGGCGGCGGGTGTGGTGGGCGAAAAGGGCGTCGGAACCTTTGCAAGTTCCGGCTGGTTCGGGAGCCGGGTTTGTAGCGGAAGGTGTGTCTCTTCCTGCGGTTTTCAAGAGGGTTGGCTGTCCGACTCGACCCTGTCGGCTCCGCAGGTTTCGTCGGCTTGTTCGATTTCTATGGTGACGTGCTCGAATTCGCCGGGAGGAAGCAGGTTTCGGATGGCTTCCTTGACCCGGGAGGGATCGGCCTCGGCGTCGGCGAGGACGACGTGGGCCGAAAGGACGTGGTGTTCGCCGTCGATCGACCAGGAATGAATGTGGTGGAGCGAGGCGACGCCCGAGATGACGGCGGCGTTCTTTTCGAATGCGGCTGGGTCGAAGCCCTCCGGACTGGCCTGGAGAAAGACCAGGAAGACCTGTTTCAGATTCCGCGCCACGTTCCAGAGAATGACGACCGAGATGCCGATGGAGAGGAGGGGGTCGATGATGGGAAGATCCCACACCGCCATGATCGCCGCGCCGATTAGGACCGCGACCCAACCGAGCGTGTCTTCGACGAGGTGCCAGCTGACGATCTTCTCCGTGAGCGACGAACCCCGACGCACCCGCAGCACCGCCGCGCCGTTCAAAAGGATTCCGACCACCGCCAGGGCCATCATCCCCGTGGCTTCGACCGGTTCGGGAGACCGCAGCCGGCCGATCGCGCTGGAGAGAACGAATCCCAGTCCGGCCAGGAGAACCACCCCGGTGACGAGGCCGCCCAGCAACCGGTAGCGGCGGAAACCGTAGGTGTGACGTGCGGTTCGGCTCCGCTCGGAAAATTTGTCGAAATACCACGCCAGCCCCAGCGAGACGGAGTCCCCGAGGTCGTGGACCGCGTCGGTGAGGATCGCGATGCTGTTGGTCCACAAGCCGCCGACGATCTCGAGAATCGTGAAGGCCAGGTTCAGGAAGAACGCGACTTTCAGATTCCCGGTGCTGTGGTGATCGTGGCTCGGCCGGGAGTCGCTCATGGTGAGCCTTTAAACCGCTCGAATGATCCGGTGGAATGTGGTGAATGGGGGGGCGGACCCGCTTCGCGGTTCGATCGGAGAAGCGGGTCGGTTGGGATTACTCGATCTCCAGATTGAAGCGCACCGTTTCCGCCTTGGCGTCGGGCGAAGGCCTGATCTGCACCACCACGGGGAAGTCGTTGCCTGCTGGAAAGGCCACGTCGGAAACGAGGACGTCGCCTTGCTTCTCGAGCTTCATCCGGGTCGGGTTCGATCGGTCGCCGCCGATGATGGTCACGACCTGTTCGCCGATGGGCTCGGCTTCGTGGTTTTCGTTCACCTGGGCGATTTGAACCTTGCGGTCTTCGGTGACGAGGAACTCGAGGTGAGGCTCCACCTGGTAGAGAACGCGCCCGCCGTTCGGACCCGGTTCGTCGTGATCGTGGTCATGGTCGTCGTGTTCGTGATCGCCGTCCGCGTGGGCGGGGTCGTCGTCCCCGTGGGGGTGGTCGTCGTCGCCATGGTCTTCGTCGTGATGCTCGTGTTCTTCGTGGTCGTGTCCGTCTTCTTTGGTGCAGGCGGTGCCGAAGAGCCCGTAGGCGAGAGCGACCGCGATGGCGATGGTTGACTGGATGGTTTTCTTCATTTTTTGCATAGTGGGATTTCGGATTGGTTGGCTGGAAAATCTATTGCGCGGCGGCGGCGTTGCGGGCCAGCGCCTTGCGGGCGGCTTGTCGACAGAAGGCGTGGAACACGGCGGGAGTCACCATCAGCCCGAGGAAGGTGGAACTGACGAGCCCGCCGACGATGACGACGGCGATCGGGTTGAGTAGTTCCTTCCCGGGATCGTCGGCCGCTAGCACGAGCGGGACCAGCGCAATGCCGGCGGAAAGGGCCGTCATGAGTACGGGCACGAGCCTCTCCTGGGTTCCGCGTTCGATCATTTCACGGCTGAACGATTCTCCCTCGTGCCGCATGAGGTGGAGGTAGTGGGAAAGCATCATGATGGTGTTGCGTGCGGCGATTCCGGAGATGGCGATGAACCCGACCAGGGTGGCGATGCTCACCGAGTCGAGGGTCCACTTGGTCAAAAGGGCCCCGCCGACGAGCGATATGGGGATGTTTGTGAGGACAAGGATTACGAAGACGGGGCTGCGGAAGTAACTCAAAAGGAGAAAGACGATGACCGCCAGGATGACGGCCGACATGGCGACGATACGCTGTTTGGCCTCCGCCTGGGCCTGGTATTCGCCCTCGAAGGAGACGGTGTAGCCGCGCGGAAGATTCACGCCGGCGGCGACTTTCTGCTGGAGGTCTTCGACCGCCGCGTTCAGGTCGCTGGTGGCGGGGTTGATGGAAACCACGAATCGACGGCGCGTGTTCTCCCGCAGAATCGCATTGGGACCGCTGGCTTGCCGGATGTCGGCGACGTAGCCGAGCGGAATCCGCCGGTCGCCCAGGGTGTCGATGTAGAGGCGGTTCAGCCGCTCCGGCGATTCGCGCCATTCGGCCGGCAGACGGACGACGAGGTCGTAGACGCGCTGCCCTTCGTAGACCTCGGCGACGGCCTCGCCTCCCATGAGCGCGGCCAGTTCCTCGTTGAGCTTGCCGGGGCTGACCCCGTAGGCGAGCGCCCGCTTCCGGTCGACCTCGATCCTGAGCTGCGGGATGGACGCCTGCTGCTCGAGACGGGCTTCCTCCAGCCCGGGGATGTCGCGGGCGATCGCGGCGACCTGGGTTCCGAGCCGCCGCAACTCGTCGAGATCCGGGCCGAATATTTTCACGGCCACTTTGGCGGAAACGCCGCTGAGCATGTGTCCGATGCGGTCGGCCAGGGGACCGCTGACGGCGCTGAAGGTCCCCGGGATGCCTCGCATGGTCGCCCGGATGTCTTCGAGGATGTCGTCCCGACTGCGCTCCGCCGTCTCGTTGAACTCGACCTCGAATTCGACGGTGGAGACCGGCACGACGTGGTCTCCCCGCTCCGCCCGCCCCGCGCGGTAGCCGACCGTTTCCACCTCGGGAATCCGGAGGAGGAGGTCCAGCGCGGTGTCGGCCAGTTCGGTGGTTTGCTTGAGCGAAGTTCCCGGCGCGGCGGTGGTCGCCACCACGGCGGTGGGTTCCCGGAAGGCGGGAAGGAATTGCCCGCCCATCCCGGCGTAGACGACCGCCGCGAGAACGAGGAGGCCGACGGTGGCGGCGAGGACGAGGAAGGGCTGCGACAGGGAGAGGCGCAGCAGGGTGTGGCGGAAGGCGGCCTTGAGCCCGCGCACGGCGAAATTGTCCCGGTGTTCTTTTCCCGGTTTCGGGTGGAGGAGGTAGGAGGCGAGGACGGGAATCACGGTGAGGGAGACGACGAACGAGGCCGCCATGCTCACGATGGTGGCGATGGCAATGGGGGCGAACAGCCGCCCCTCGACGCCGCTGAGCCCGAGCAGGGGAACGAACACGAGAATGATGAGAACGGTGGCGTAGAGAATCGAAGAGCGGACTTCGGCGGAGGCCCGGGCGATGACCTCGATTTTCGAAAGCGACGAACCCCGCGTCGCGTGTTCCCGGAGGCGGCGGAAGACGTTCTCGACATCCACGATGGCGTCGTCGACGACCATGCCGATGGCGACGGCGAAACCACCGAGAGTCATGGAGTTCACGGTGAGACCGAAGAAATCGAACACCAGGACGGAGATCGACAGGGAGAGGGGAATCGCGGTCAGGGTGATGAACGTGACCCGGAAGTTGAAGAGGAAGAGGAACAGGACGATGGCGACCATGACGGCGCCGTCCCGCAGCGCGTGCCCGAGATTGCCGATGGCCAGCTCGATGAAGTCCGATTGGCGGTAGAGAACGACGATCTCGGTGCCCGGAGGGAGCGCGGGTTCGAGCCTTTGCAGCGTCTCTTCGATCCTTTCCGTTAGACCGATGGTGTCGAACCCGGGGGATTTCGTGACGCTGAGCAGGACGCCCGGGTAGCCCTTCGCCTCGGTCGCGGGGGAGGTGCCGAGATGTTTCGAGCCCATGCCGGCGTCGCCCCGCATCGGTTCCACGTCCCAGACCACGTCGGCCACGTCGCCGATGCGGACGGGACGGTCGTCGTCGTGCGTGACGACCGTGTCCGCAATGTCGTCCGGATCGGTCGTCATGGCGAGGTTCCGGACCATGATTTCCCGAGCGGACTCGGTTAGAAATCCTCCCGTGGTGTTCCGAACGGCGCTGGCCGCCGCGTCCCGCAACTGCTCGAACGAGACTCCCAGCGCCAGCATTTCGTTCGGCCGGGGCTGAACGTGCAGCTGTTTGACGCCGCCGCCCATGGAGAGCACCTCCGCGATTCCCGGCACGGACCTGATTTCCCTCGAAAGGGTCCAGTCGGCGAGGCTGCGCAAGTCCCGGGGGCTGGTCTGACCGGTGGGATCGGCCACGCCGACGAGGAGAATTTCCCCCATCAGGGAAGCCACCGGCGTCATGTAGGGATTGATCCTGTCGGGCAGAATTTCGGTCACGCCGGCGAGGCGTTCCTGCACGAACTGCCGGGCTCGGTAGATGTCCGTGCCCCAGTCGAACTCCACGAACACCAGAGACAGGGAGATGTCGTTGACCGATCGGAGACGCGTCACGCCGTTCACGCCCATGAGAGCGTTTTCCAGCGGGACCGTGACGAGGGTCTCGACTTCCTCGGGGGCGAAGCCAGGCGCTTCCGTCAGGATGGTGACGGTCGGCTTGGTGAGGTCGGGGAGGACTTCCACCGGCAGCTCGGTGACTTTCTTGACGCCCAGTACCAGCAGCGCCAGCGCCGTCGCGAGGACGAGGGCCCGCTGCGCCAGGGAAAAGCGGATGAGGGTGTTGAGCATCGACTCAGGCGGCGGATTCGCGTTTCTTCCACAACTGCTGGCCGAAGAAGAGCAGCAGCAGGGTGGCGACGGCCGCCCAGGCGAACAAAAGCCGGGTCCATCCGTCTCCGCTCGCGTCGTCGTCGCGGCCTTCGGCTTCTTCGGCGGCGTGCTCCGCGGCGCTCATTTCCGAGCCGTCTTCGTGGTGTTCGTGTCCGTGCGCCGCGTCGAGCGCTTCCTTGAGCGACATGCCGCTACCGCTGCCGGCGAAACTGAGGGCGTAGGAGCCGCGGGTGACGACTTCGTCTCCGGGGAACAGCCCGGAGACCACCTCGACGTACTCTTCGTTCTGTTCCCCCAGCACGAGCGGCACCCGGACGTAGGCATTGGGAAGCTCGAAGTCCTCCACGAAGGCGACCCGGCTGGTCGGATCTCCCTGGATGGCTTCCCGCGGCACGGCCATGACGTCCTCGCGAGTCGCGGTCACCAAGGAGAACTCGGCGCGCATTCCCGGCCGGAGCCGCCTGTCGTCATTGGGGAGTTCGAAAATGCCCTCCACCGTGCCGGCCTCGCGGTTGGCCTCGACGCCGTATTGGGCGAGCGTCGCTTCGATGGTCTCGTCTCCGAGCGCCGGGACGCGGATGCGGGCCCGTGTCCCGGGAGCGATGCCGGCGGCCGCCGCTTCTGGAATTCCGGCCACCGCCCAGACTCGGGACCGGTCGGAAATATCGAGGAGGTCCTCGGCCGGATCGACCGGTTCGCCGAGCCGGACGTGCGAATCCACCACCAGCCCGCTCCGGGGCGCCTCCAGCTCGATGATCGGCGGGGGATTGCCCGGTTGGCGGCTCTCGATCCGGACGAGAACCTCGCCTCGTTCCACGGTGTCTCCCACGTAGGCCTCGAGGCCTACGACGCGCCCGGCGATCCGGGAAGACAGCACGGAGCGACTCGCCGGAATCTCCTCGATGCGCCCGATGGCGAAAACGGTGGATTCGAAATCCCGCTCCTCCACGGTCTCGGTTTCGATTCCCAGATTTTTCATCGCGGTTTCATCGAGAATGACCGTGTTGGCGGCGCGTTCGGAATCAATGCCCTCTTCGGCCGCGAAAGCGAAGCAAGCCGTCAGAATCAGCGCGCCGGTTGGAATCCTGGTTCTCATGGGGGAGGTCGCGGTCATTTGGGCGGGACCGAGGAAACGACGAGCCCGGGGTAGTCGCCCGTCACGAAGCGGACGCGGGCATCGGCGCGGTGGTAGTCGGTGGCGAACCCGATCGCCGCGTCCCGCACCTCGAGAATCTGCTCCTGGGCGCGTTGCACCTGCAAGAGGCTGGCCTGGCCTTCCTGATAGGCTTTGCGGAACTCTTCGAGGTTCTGTTCCGCCAAGCCGAGGATGTCGCCGGAGGCCTCGCGGGCCAAGTCCCAGGCGTCGCGCCGCTGGCGGTAGGCTTCCTCGGCTTCGCTCCTGATTTCGAACTGCACGGAGTCGACGCCACGGCCCGCGGCTTCGCGGTCGATTCGGGCGCGGTCGATGCCTTCCTGGTTGCGCCGGCGCAGGGGAAGCGGAATGGAGATGCCGACGCCGGCGAAGGTGTTCCGCTCCAGGCCCCCGGGATCGTCCACCGCGTTTTCTCCCTCGACGAAGAATCGAACCGAGACGTCTTCCCAGCGTTTCGCCTCCTCCAGCGCCACGCCGGCCTCGGCCTCGTCGATTTTCGCCAGCGCGAGCACGTGGTCGGGCCGACGGGAAAGAATCTCGCGGAGGTTCGCCTCGGTGGGTGGCGGCGATTCGGGGAGCCGGGGACTGCCTTTGATGTTCACCGCGGTGGTGGCGTCCACGCCGATCGTCTGGTTCAGCGCGAGGCGCTGCTGCGTCTCGCGGGCGAGAAGCGACGCGACCTGTTGCTCCATGGTTCTGCCGTTCAACGTGGCTTGGGTCACTTCCAGCGCGGACACTTCGCCCCGTTTCACCTGGTCCCGGAGAAATTCGAGTATCTCGCGGTTGAGTTCGGCCAACTGGCGTTGCAGCCGGATTCGCTCCCGCGTCGCGAGCAGTTCGACGACGGCGAGATCGACCTTGCCCGCCAGTTCTCGCCGTCGTTCCGCAACTTCGGCTTCGGCGAGGATGACTTGGTGCCGTCGAACGTCTTTTTCCCGCCTGAGTTTCGAAGTGAGCGGAAACCGCTGGGAAAAGGCGACCTCGTAGGTGCTTTCGTCGTCGCCCAGGCCGACCGCGTCGCTGCTGGCGGAGAGTTCGAGTTCGGGATTGTCGAGCCTTCCCGACCACCGCAACCGCGAGGCGGCTCTTTCGACCTCGAGCGCGGCGATCCCGAGTTCGCGGTTGTTCCGGAAGGCCAACCGGACGGCTTCCTCGCGGGAGAGTGAAACCTCGTCGTCCGCCCGGACCGCGGCGGAACCGCAAAGCGAAGCCGAGATCGCGGCGATCAGGAAAGCCGACCACCGGGTCGAGGTTGAAAGTCTGGGCATGAGCGTGTCGATGAGTGTTTGAAGATTTCGAGTGATCCGGAGTGGGCCGGAACGATATCCGGCGCGGGAGCGCGTGGACGCGGCGACGCCGCGGCGCGATGGAAGAACGGTGGCGGATCGCCAACGAAAGATCAGACGAGGTAGCGACCGGTGAACGATCGCGAGAACAGCGCCGGGAGACGGTCCGGCGGTTGCGAGGAAACCACTCCGCAAGCCTCGCGAGGCTCCCTCGGAGGCATCGTGCCGCGTGCGCTCCGGTCCGAAGGGGGATCGGTCGAGTCCGTCGAGTCCACCGAAGGGTTCTTCGGTGCTTGCGCGGCGGTCAGATCCGAGGCGCACTCCTCGGTACAGGGAACCCGGTCGTCGGAGTGGTCGCTCTCGTGATCGCTCTCGTCGCGGGAATGGTCCGCGAGGCATCCCGCCTTCGAGTCCGCGTGATGATGCAGGTTCACGCCCGCATGGGCGGCGGCCTCGCAGAACGTCGCCCGGGTGCCCATCGACAGCACGACGAAGAGCGGGAAGACCATGAGGCTGTGCGCGAAAGGACGCATTCGCCTCCATACAAGCCGAAGAGAACCTCGAAGTCAATTCCAAGTCCGCCCGCCTTTCGCCGCCGCGCCGGTTCAGAATCGCACCGAAAGGCCGCCGCCGGCACCGAACTCGGAATGGTAGTTTCCGATCAGCGAGAAATGCTTCGCCGCCATGAACTCCAGTCCCGCGGACCACTCCCATCCTCCCCGGGTGTCGTACTCGACTTCCCCGAAGGCGTGGAGGCGATCGGTGATCGGGTAGGCCTTTTCGGCCCCGAAGCGGAACTCTCCCTCGGAGTCGACCCAACCGAAGGTCTCGATGAGAAAGGGAATCGGGTAGCGGTAGCCGAAGATGGCGCGCCCGTCGGGGTAGATGTGTTCGTTGGTCAGTTGGACTCCCGCGAAGAGACTGAGAAATCGGTCGTGAAAATAATTCGCCGTGACGTCGATCTCGTATTCGGTCTCCTCGACCTCTCCCCAGCCGATTTCCCAGCTCACCATGGCGGAATGGCGGACGCTGGTCACTTCCATTTCACCCTCGGTCATGTGCGACATCAGGTCGGCGAATCCGTAGGAATAGATTTCCGGCTGGTAGATTTTGTGGCGCACCGCCTGGGTTTCGGGATCGGGAGTGAAGCTCTCGTAATGCACCACCCGGGCCATTCCGTTGTGCATGTGATAGAGCAGATGGCAGTGGAAAAACCAGTCTCCCACTTCGTTCGCTTCGAATTCGAACACGGTTGTCGCCATCGGCGTCACCGTCACGGTATGCTTCAGTGGCGAGCGATCGCCCTGGCCGTTGATCACGCGGAAGAATTGGCCGTGCAAGTGCATCGGGTGGTACATCATGGTCCGGTTGATCATGACGAAGCGGACCACTTCGCCTTTGCGGATGTAGATCTGGTCGGACGCGCTGAGGGGCTTGTTGTTCAGCAGCCAGACGAAGCGGTCCATGTCGCCGTCGAGGGTGAGCCGGATTTCGCGAACCGGCTTGGAGGGGTCCGGAGCGGTCGAGTGCACCGCGCGCAGCTTCGGGTAGGGCGGAAGCGGGCGCTTGGGGTTCAAGGCGTCGACGACCATCTCGCGGCCGTTCTTGAAGTGGGTTCCCTCGACGGGCCCGCCGATCCGCGGGCTCATGTTCATCGTCGGCATCTGCCCGTCGCCGTGCCGGCCCTCGCCGTGATCCATCCCGTCCATCGCGCCGGTTTCGCTCGGGAGGGACATTCCCATTCCCGGCCGGGGCTTTTCCTCGTGGGGCGGTTCGCCGGCGAGGCCGCTGTTGATCGCGTTCTTTTCCTTCATCCCGCCGCCCATCGTCTTCATCATCCGCTTCCGCTCGGCGGTACTTTTGCCCTTCATCATCTCTTCCATGTCCATGTTCATGGTCATTCCGGGCGTATCGAATGTTCCCGCGTCGACTTTGCGGTCGGGCATGCCCATGGACCCCGCCGGAGTCAGGGCGAAGATCTTTTCCAGGGTGGGCCTGCCCATGGAATAGTAGAGGTTGGGAACCGGCACGTCGGGAGCGTGGTGTCGCTCTCCGTCCCGGTCGCCGATCCAGATCGAGGCGTGACCGGAGGCGTCGTGCGCGGTGCAACGGAACTCCCAGGCGCCGCCGTCCGGAGGGACGGTCAGGAGCACGTCGTAGGTTTCCGCCACGCCGACGAGGAGGCGATCGTGCTTCACGGGTTCGACCGCCTGGCCGTCGGCCGAAACGATCGTCATGGGGCCGCGGGCGAATTCGCCGTAGAAAAACGTGGAAGCGGCACCGTCGACGAGCCGCAGCCGCACGACTTCCCCGGGCTTCGCGTCGATGAACATTTCCTCGCGGCCGTTGACGAGGAAAGAGGGGTACCACACGTCCGAGATGTCCATCTCGGGCATGCGCATCATTTCGCGTTGGAAATACTGGTCCAGCATCCCGTAATTGGCCGCTTCGAGCAGGCTGATCGCGCTGCCCTTCTTGATCGAATACCATTCGCTGCCGCGCCGAAGCGTCTTGGCAACTTCGTGCGTGCTCTCGTCGGTCCAGTCCGAAAACATGACCGGCACGTCGTGATCGACTCGGTATCGGGGTTTTTTCGGATGGATCACGATGACGCCGTAGTGTCCTTTCTCTTCCTGGAGCTCCGAGTGGGAATGGTACCAGTAGGTTCCGGTCTGCCGAATGGGGAAGCGGTAGGTGAAGGTCGTCATCGGCTCGATGGGTGGAAAAGAAATGAACGGGACGCCGTCCATGTCCGACGGCAGGAGCATACCGTGCCAGTGGATCGACGTAGGAACGTCGAGTTCGTTGTGGACGTGCAGAACGGCGAGGTCGCCCTCGGTGAACTCGACGACCGGGCCGGGAATGCCGCCGTTGATCGTGATCGCGGGGCGTTCCTTGCCCGTGAAGTTCATCGTTTCACGCGCGATAGTGAGGTCGTAGGTGACCGTTTCCCCGTAGGCGGAGGGGAGAAGGCGGAGGGCGCACCCGAGCGCGAACAAGTGAAGGGCGAAGACGGCGGGACGTTTCATGGGAAAGGCAGATTTCCATGAACATCAAGACATTCCGACAGCGTTGTAAAGTCCTAAACGGGGCACGCAGCCAAGGCGCCCCTCGCGAAGGCAAACGGCGGAAGAGCGATCCTCGATTCGGTCGGGGGTCGGGCGGCGGACCATTTCCGAACCTATCTCAGTTTCATCGTCCGAAGGCGCAGCGAGTTCAGGATCACCGAGACGGAACTGAAGCTCATGGCGGCACCGGCGATCATGGGGCTGAGCAGGACGCCGGCGACGGGGTAGAGCACCCCGGCGGCGATCGGGACGCCGAGCGCGTTGTAGGCGAAGGCGAAGAAGAGGTTCTGCCGGATGTTCCACATCACGCGCCGGCCGGTGCGGATGGCGCTGGCGATGCCGTTGAGGTCGCCTTTCACGAGGGTCACGGCGGCGCTTTCGATGGCGACGTCGGTGCCGGTGCCCATGGCGATGCCCACGTCGGCCGCGGCGAGCGCGGGAGCGTCGTTGATCCCGTCGCCCGCCATCGCCACGACCCCCCCTTCGGCTTTGAGGCGCTTCACGAGATCGATCTTGTCCTGCGGCGCGAGGCCGGCGTGGATTTCGTCGATGCCGAGCGCTTCCCCGACGGCGCGGGCCGTGCTTTCGTTGTCTCCCGTGGCCATGACGAGGCGGATCCCGAGATCGTGCAGGGCTTCGACCGCGGCGGGCGTGGTGTCCTTGATAGGGTCGGAGATCCCGAGCAGCCCGATGGCCTCGCCGTCCGCCGCCACCCAGGAGACGGTCTTAGCGGCGGTCTGAAGTTCGTCGGCCGTCCGGCGGAGCGAATCGGGGAGCGCGATGCCGACCGACTCGAGGTGCCCGGCCTTGCCCACGACGACCTCGCGGCCGTCGACGCGGCCCGAGACGCCGCCGCCGGTATGGGATTGGAAATTCTCGGCTTCGACGAGTTCGATCGAGCGGCGCTTGGCTTCCTCGACGATGGACCGCGCCAAGGGATGCTCGCTGCTGGTCTCGACCGAGGCGGCGAGCCGCACCAGCTCGTTTTCCTCCACCCCGGAGGCGGCGACCCGGTCGGTCACGGCCGGACGGCCGGCCGTGAGAGTGCCCGTCTTGTCGGTAATGAGCACGTCGACCTTTTCGATCCGTTCGAGGGACTCGGCGTTCTTCACCAGGATGCCGGCCTGCGCCGCGCGGCCGACCCCGACCATGATCGACATCGGCGTGGCCAGGCCCAGGGCGCAGGGGCAGGCGATGATGAGAACGGAGACGGCGTTCACGACGGCAAAGGCCATGGCCGGGGCGGGGCCCCAGATCGACCACACGACGAAGGTCACCGCCGCCACCACGAGAACGGCGGGAACGAACCAGCCCGCCACGGTGTCGGCCAGTTTCTGGATGGGCGCCCGGCTCCGCTGGGCGTCGGCGACCATCTCTACGATCTGAGAAAGCAGCGTCTCGCTGCCGACTTTCTCCGCCCGCATCGTGAAGGAGCCGGTCTGGTTTACCGTGGCCCCGATGACGGGGTCGCCCTCGGTCCGCGCGACCGGGACGGGTTCGCCGGTGATCATCGACTCGTCGACGTGGCTCTTGCCCTCGACGAGGACCCCGTCGAGGGGAACTTTTTCTCCCGGCTTCACGCGGAGAAGATCGCCGGGATGGACGCGGTCGATGGAAACGTCCTCTTCGACGCCGTCGGCCACGCGGTGGGCGGTGTTGGGCGCGAGGCCGAGCAGGGCCCGGATCGCCTCGCCGGTTCGCCCGCGCGCGCGGGCCTCGAGCAGCTGCC
>JBBDRG010000037.1:0-40630 GCA_040905585.1 Verrucomicrobiales bacterium | reverse complement strand
TGGTCGAGCCCGCCGTAGCCGATGTCGTAGGCCCAGCCGTCGCCGCCGACGATCCAGACGCATTTCTCAACGAGGGAATCGGCCACGGCGACAAGGTCGGCGACGGAGGCATCGTCCGGTCCGCCCAGCGACTCTCGCAGGGCCGCGACCCGCTCGCGCTGGCGAGCGATTTCCTTCTCGCTCCGCTGGGGCGCTTGGAGCAGTTCCTCGACGAGCGTCTCGTCGAGCCGGTCTCGGAACCGGTCG
The DNA here is from genome assembly GCA_040905585.1 of Verrucomicrobiales bacterium. GTDB lineage: Bacteria > Verrucomicrobiota > Verrucomicrobiia > Verrucomicrobiales > DEV007 > Arctic95D-9. The sequence goes on along the minus strand of JBBDRG010000037.1, from coordinate 40,384 downwards.
ACAAGGGAGCGGGCATAGTCGCGCTGGGCGTCGAGAGCGAGGCGCATGCCGAGACCGAATTCGGCGTTGTCCTCGAAGAGCGAGTTGCTCCAGGCCGGTCCGCGTCCCTCCGCGTTGGTGCTCCAGGGAGTCGTGGGGAGGTTTCCGCCGTAGATGCTGGAGCACCCGGTCGCGTTGGCCACGAGCATGCGCTCGCCGAAGAGCTGGGTGATCAGCTTGAGGTAGGGCGTTTCCCCGCACCCGGCGCAGGCGCCTGAAAATTCGAAGAGCGGCTCGAGCATCTGCACGTCCTTGACGGTGTGCGGGTCGGAATTCTCGGTGGCGCGGCGATGCTCGGGGAGGTCGCCGACGAAGTAGGCCCAGTCGGTCCGCTGCTTCTCCAGCACCTCGTGCTTGGGCGTCATGTTGATGGCCTTGCGGCTGGAGACGCTCTTGTCCCGCGCCGGACAAATCTCGACGCAAAGGGTGCAGCCGGTACAATCGTCCGGAGCGATCTGGAGGGTGAAGCGCTGCTCGGGGCGGTCGCGCCATTTCGCGGAGACATGTTCGAAGCCTTCGGGCGCTCCCGCGAGGGCGGAAGGTTCGCAGACCTTCGCGCGGATGACTCCATGGGGGCAGACCAGAACGCATTTGCCGCATTGAATGCAAAGATCGGACTCCCACACCGGTATCTCCCGGGCGATACCGCGCTTTTCCCATCGGGTCGTGCCGGTGGGAAAGGTGCCGTCGGGCGGGAAAGCGCTCACGGGCAGGAGGTCGCCGTCGCCGCGTAAAAGAGGCGCGGTGACCTGCCGCACGAAGTCGGGGGCGTTCGCGGGAATGGCCTCGTCGGCGGGAACAGCCTTGTCGGAGGAAGGGGCCGCCGGCTCCGCCGTGGAAGGCAGGGAGACTTCGCTCACCTGTTCCCATCCCGCCTCCATCGCGGCGAGATTGGCCTCGACGACCGCTTCGCCGCGCTTCCCATAGCTGCGAACGGTGGCCTCGCGCATGAGCCGGTGCGCCTCCCCCGGATCGATTACCGGGCAGAGCCGGAAAAAAGCGGCCTGCATGAGGGTGTTGATCCGCCCGCCGAGATGGAGGTCCCTCGCGAGGGCGTAGGCGTCGATGACGTGGACCCGGAGCCGCCGGGCCAGGATCTGCTCGCGCACCCGGAGTGGCAGGTGGTCCCAAACCGTGTCGGGTCCGTAGGGGCTGTTGAGCAGCAGGGTGCCGCCCTCGGCGGCGGCTTCGAGGGTGTCGAAGCGGGAAAGAAAGCCGAACTGGTGCACGCCGATGAAGTCCGCGTGCTGGATCAGGTAGGGACGCCGAATCGGGTCGGGACCGAAGCGAAGGTGGGAAATGGTGCGGGCGCCCGCCTTTTTCGAATCGTAGACGAAGTAGCCCTGGACATTGAGGTCGGTGGCTTCCGCGATGATCTTGATGGTGTTCTTGTTCGCCCCCACGGTGCCGTCGGAGCCGAGCCCCCAGAAGAGCGCCTCGGTCGTGCCGGGGGACAAATCGCGCTCCGGGGCCTCCTCCCAGTCGAGGCTGAGCTGGGTGACGTCGTCGTGGATGCCGAGGGTGAAATGGCGGCGCGGCCTGTCGCGCTCCATCTCGGCGAAGGCGGACCGGACCATGCCGGGAGTGAACTCCTTGGACGAGAGTCCGTAGCGTCCCCCGCTGACTTGGGCGTGGCGGTCGCCTTCGGCCAGGGCGGCGACCACGTCGAGGTAGAGAGGTTCGCCCACCGAGCCCGCCTCCTTGGTTCGGTCGAGCGCCGCGATGCGGCGAACGGTTTCGGGCAGGACCTCGAGAAAGTCGGCTGCGGGAAAAGGACGGTAGAGCCTCACTCGGATCATGCCGACCTTCTCCCCGCGACGGTTCAGTTCCTCGACGGTGCGAGCGACCGTCTCGGTGCCCGAGCCCATCGCCACGACGACGCGTTCGGCCTCCGGGTCGCCCGCGTATTCGCAGAGCCGGTAGGACCGCCCGGTGCGGCGGGCGAGATCCTTCATCTTGGCGCGCACGATTTCCGGGAGCGCGAGGTAGAAAGGGTTGGCGGCCTCGCGGGCCTGGAAAAAGGTGTCGGGGTTCTGGGCAGTGCCGCGGACGACGGGGTGGTCCGGGGAGAGAGAGCGATCGCGGTGGGCGCGCACGGCCGCGCCGGAAATCATGGCTCGGAGGTCGTCGGGGACAAGCGGCGCGATCTTCTGGAGTTCGTGGCTGGTGCGAAAGCCGTCGAAGACGTGGAGAAAGGGCACGCGGGCCTCGAGGGTGGCGGCGTGCGCCACCGCGGCCATGTCCATGGCTTCCTGTACCGAGGATGAGAAGAGTGTCGCCCAACCGGTGCCGCGCGTCGCCATGACATCGCTGTGGTCGCCGAAGATGGAGAGCGCGTGCGTCGCCACCGAACGCGCCGCGATGTGGAAGACCGTGCTGGTGAGCTCGCCCCCCATCTTGAACATGTTCGGGAGCATGAGAAGCAGGCCCTGGCTCGCGGTGAAGGTCGTGGCGAGGGCGCCGGCCTGCAGCGCCCCGTGGAGAGCCCCGGCGGCGCCTGCCTCGGACTGCATTTCGACGACCTTCGGGACAGCCCCCCAGAGATTGGCGTCGCCGCGCGCGGCCCATTGGTCTGAAAGTTCGCCCATGGGAGAGGCCGGTGTGATCGGGTAGATTCCGATCACCTCGCTGCACTGGTACGCGACCCACGCCGCCGCTTCGTTGCCGTCCATGGTGGTGGGGAAAGGACGATTCATACGACGACGACGACCTGAAGTTTCGTTCGGAAAACACGAGGGCCGAGGCCCGAAGCGTGGCTCAACCATCGCTCCTCCAACGGCGCTTTTTCAAGAACGGCTTCCTCCATGAGATCTCGCGTTTCGGAGTCTTTCGACAGTCTCCAGAACCGCAACCGGTGAAGCTTACTCCACGCGAAGGGGGGGGTGAACCCGTCTCGTTTCCGACTGTGATATACGGGAATTTCCTATGACAAGGATTCATTACCGCGGGAAAACAAGAGAGCGCCGCGCCGCGGATCACGACTGGGATTCCACCCAGCAGATGGCGTGATGGGTGAGAGCGGTCGCGTCGGGCAGGCCGAGCTTTTCCTTGATGTGGGTGCGGTGGGCGTCGACCGTTCGGATGCTGATCCCGAGCGCCCCGGCGATTTCGCGCGAGCCGTTCCCTTCGCCGATGGCGCGGTAGACCTCCAGTTCCCGGTCGGAAAGGTTCGCGACGCGTCCGGTGGAATTGCCGCCGGAGAGAGAAGCCACTAATTTCTGGGTGACCTCGACGCTCGCGAAATATCCACCGGCGAGCACCTTCCGAATCGCCTCGATCAATAGATCCGAGGCCTGGTTCTTCATGATGTAGCCGCGGCCGCCCGCTCGCAGCACCCGCTCCGCATAGACGTTTTCGTCGTGGGATGAAATGGCGAGGCACTTGACCCCTTCGCGGATCGTCCGCAGATCCTTGATGAGTTCGAGTCCGTTCCGGTCGGGAAGCGAAAGATCGACGATCACCAGGTCGACCCGTTCGAGCGACTCGACGAGGCCGATGGCTTCGCTGCTCGAACTAGCTTCGCCGCAGACTTCGAAATCGGCGGCCGTGCCGATGAGGTGAGTCAGCCCCATCCTCATGACGGGGTTATCGTCGACGATCACCACTTGTGCGGGGTCGGAATGGCTCATCGCTCGCAAAAAGGCACCGAGCACTCGATGGTTGTGCCGCGACCGGGGGTGGTGTGAATGACGAAATCGGCCTCGATGAGATCGGCTCGTCGTCGCATCGAGAAGAGCCCGAGACCCCCCGTCTCCGGGCTGCCGGACATCCCGACTCCATCGTCCTCGATCCGAAGCACGATGCGACTGTCCTCCGGCACCAGGCTCAGCCGAACCCGCTCGGCTTTCCCGTGCTTGACGGCATTCCGGACGCCCTCCTGCGCGATGCGGTAGATCTGAATGGCCGTCTCGCGTTTCAGAAAAAGAACGATGTCGGGTTGCTCGACCGTTGCCGTGCAGGCAACTCCGGTGAGGATCTGTTGCTCATGGGCCAACTCGACCAAGGCCTCGGGGAGGCCGTCGGTTTCGAGCGCCACGGGAACGAGCCCCTTCGCGATGGCCCTCGCCTTCTTGCCGGCCGCGGAAATCATCGCGGTAATCTCCGTCATTGTCTCCGCTTCCCGGAAGTGATCTTTCTTGAGCGTTTCTTCGACGGACTTTGCCAAACAGCCGATCCCGGAAAGTTGGGAGCAAAGATCGTCGTGGAGGTCCTGACCGATGCGATACTTCTCGTCTTCGCTGATTCTCAGAACGTCGGCTTCGAGCTTCTTTCGCTTGGTGATGTCGATTACCGTGCTCAGAACGAGAATGTCCGAGTCGTAGCGCAGAGGAGTCAGGCTGATCTCCACGGGAAACTCGGTGCCGTCCTTGCGCCGGGCGAAGAGATCTCGTCCGTGACCCATCGACCTCGGTTCGGGATGCAAGCAATAGGATTGGCGCAGGTCGGAATGCTTTTCGCGCTTGGAGTCCGGGACGAGCGCATCGACCGAAAGGGAGAGGAATTCTTCGCGCCCGTATCCGAAAAGCTGTTCCGCGTGCGGGTTCACCATTACGATTCGCCCCTCCCGATCGGAGACGACGAAGCCGTAGGGGGCAAACTCCATCACCTCCTTGAACCAGGCGCCCTGTTCATGCGAGAACGGGGCGGACGCTTCGCGGGGACAGCCAGGATTCTCGGTCGAGCCGGCGAGCGTGTCAGAACTCTCGATCATAAAGAACTCTCGATCATAATTTAAGAATGTCGGATAAAGATGCCGCTGTCAAAAAAAACTCGACCGCACAAACGGCAATCTTTCGCCGCTGGCCCGGCGTTGGTGGCGATGTCTCCTCCCCTGCTCATGGTTCCCATGGGCACACAGCCTTTCCAGCGGTGACGAGGCCGTTGCCATGGGGGGATTCATCGACTACCATGCCATTATTGTTTTCGTTTCGGCCTGAACATTCGTGAATCCATCCTGAGAAGCTGGCGAGTGGCGGTGCCTGCCGGTTCCTGCGGAGTCGGAGGGTGCCCCTACGAAACTTTCCTATTTTGCGGTCGGAAACGAGACGAATTTCCCTTGGCGCCTTCCTTCGGTAACTTTCTCCGCACGCAAGCCGGAGTTTCATGGAATCGCCCGCCGCCCAATTGAATCCCCCGGATCGATCCACCTTGGAATCCCCCGCTTCCGCCCGCCCGTCGCAGTGCGAAATCAGCGATGCCGACATCGCCGAGATGATCTGTCTGTTCGACTCCGGCATGGTCGATTTAACAACCGCCGACGCCGTCGTTGTTTCCCTCTCGGGTGTCGCCGAGACCGCGAGCCTTCAAATGAAATAATAGAAATCATATAGAATGCAAATATTAGAACGAATATTTATAGTAACAACAGTTTCGGGACTCCTCTCGTTGCTCGGTTGCAGCGACAGCGAGCGGCAACTGCACGCCAAAGGCTTTCATCTGCCCAACGGTGATTTCGAGTTGGGAAAGGAGGTCTTCGTCGAGTTTAAATGTCACCAGTGCCATACCGTCGCGGGAGTCTCGCTACCGGACCGCGAAATGTCCGACATCCCTCCTGTCGAGATCGGCGGCTCGGTCTGGAGAGTGCGCTCCTATGGCGAACTGGTCACCTCGATCATCGACCCCGACCATGTGCTCGCTCCGAATTATCTGGCAGCCGTTCCGGATGCGGAGCGGGAAGAGAACAGCGGGCGTTCCCCGATGCCCGCTCCCAACGACAAGATGACTGTGCAGCAGTTGGTCGATCTCGCTGCGTTTCTATTCACGACCTACCAGAAAAACGAAGTAGAGATCGAGTACTACCCTTTCATACCCTGAATCGGAGGGCTTGTCCGAATCGCAATGGATGCGGTAGAAATGACAGAAGGTGAAAGGCTGCAAGCGAATCGAATAGCCAATGGTAAAATATGACCGAAACAGAAACCGCGAGCCGGGCATCCTCGCAAACCGACGCCTCCAAGTATATCCTCACTTTCGACAAGATCGGGAACGCCGACATCCCGTCGGTCGGTGGAAAAAATGCCTCGTTAGGCGAGATGATCTCAGCTCTCGCCGCATCGGGGATCAACGTCCCTTCCGGCTTCGCACTCACGACGGAAACTTACCGAGACTTTCTACGATCCAATCAGCTCGAAGGCTTGATCAACGGACAAATGGCGCGGCTGAACCGTTCGGAACTGGGCCTGGCCGAAGTCGGACAGACCATCCGCCATGCGATTCTCGAGGGCGAATGGCCCGAGGAGATCAGAGCGGCGATCGTTGAAAGTTACCGCGATCTGGCGTTCGAAACGGAAACGAACGGCCCGGACGTCGCCGTTCGGTCCAGCCCGACGGCGGAGGACCTTCCCGACGCGAGTTTCGCCGGACAACAGGAGAGCTTTCTACACGTTCAGGGCGAATCGAATCTCCTTCACACCTGCAAACGATGCTTCGCGTCCCTCTTTACGGATCGCGCGATCAGCTATCGCGAGCAGAAGGGATTCCGCCACGAGTCCGTCGCCCTGTCGGTCGGCGTCCAGCGAATGGTACGCTCCGACTTGGGAGCTTCCGGGATCATTTTCACGATCGACACGGAGACCGGATGCCCGGATGTGATCGTCATCAGCGCCGCCTACGGTCTCGGCGACAATGTCGTTCAGGGGGCGGTGACTCCCGACGAGTATCGCGTTTTCAAACCGCTATTGAGCGATGGATCGAAAGCTCCCATCATCGGGAAGTCGCTCGGATCGAAAGAACTGCGTCTCGTCTACGACCAGGCATGGGGCGGTCGCGTCCGCAACGCGCGTACTCCCTTCACCGATCAATTCCGGTTCGCTTTGGACGACGACCAGATATTGAAACTGGCGCGGTGGGCGGTCGAGATCGAATCGCACTACGATCGGCCCATGGACATCGAGTGGGCGCTCGACGGCAATACCGACGAGCTCTACATCGTGCAGGCCCGGCCCGAGACAGTTCATTCGCGGAAGCGGAGGAAGATTCTCGCCAGCGCACGACTCGTGCTCGAAGAAGGAGAAGCCCCGGAGGTGCTCCTCGAAGGGCAAGCAGTCGGGCGCGGAATCGTATCGGGTCGGGCGGTCGTCATGAGAAACGTTTGGGATTCAAAGAAGTTCAACAGGGGCGACATCATCGTCGCGAAAGAGACGAATCCCGATTGGGTGCCGTTAATGAAAATCGCAGGGGGCCTCGTGACCGACGCGGGCGGCAGGACCAGCCATGCCGCGATAGTCTGTCGGGAACTCGGGATCCCGGCTGTGATCGGAACCGGAAAGGCCACGGAGTCTTTCTTCTACGGACAGGAGATCACCCTGGTTTGCGAAGGAGGGAGGGGATTGGTTTACCGGGGGGCCATTCCACACGAAGAGACGAGCGTCGATCTGGAGACCTTGCCCGAATCGCCGATCCCGCTCATGCTCAACCTGGCGAACCCGGATGCCGCGATGGAGTGGTGGGAATTGCCCACCTCCGGAGTCGGACTCGTCCGGATGGAGTTCATCATCACGAATATTCTCAAGGTCCACCCGATGGCAGTCGCGACACTCGATACGAACCGGCGGACCGAATTCGCGGTGCAGGTCGAGAAAATGGCTCCGCAGTTCGAGTCGCCGAGGGAATTCTTCGTCCAGTCTCTTGCCATGGGGATAGGCATGATCGCGGCCTCCGCCTACCCGGATCCGGCGATAGTGAGGTTCAGCGATCTCAAGACCAACGAGTACGCGAATCTCGTCGGAGGAAGGGGTTTCGAACCGGTCGAGCAGAACCCCATGCTCGGATTCCGCGGAGCTTCGCGATACTACCACGAAGATTACCGACCGGGTTTCGAACTCGAATGCGAGGCGATCAAACGGGTCCGCGGGAAGATGGGATTCCGCAACGTGATCGTGATGATTCCGTTCTGCCGGACCGTCGAAGAGGCCGACCGCGTGCTTGAAGTAATGGCCGAATGCGGGCTCGAGAGGGGCAAGGACGACCTCCACGTCTATATGATGGCGGAGATTCCCAGCAATATCGTCCTTGCCGATCAATTTGCCGACCGCTTCGACGGATTCTCCATCGGCAGCAACGATTTGACCCAACTCGTTCTCGGAATTGACCGCGATTCCGAAAAACTTCAACCTCTCTTCGACGAGGGGAACGAAGCAGTGAAAACGATGATTTCCCAGTTGATCTCGATCGCTCACGGTGCCGGAAAAAAAGTCGGCATCTGCGGACAGGCCCCGAGCGACTGCCCCGATTTCGCCCGATTTCTAGTTGACCAGGGAATCGATTCCATCTCGCTCAATCCCGACAGCGTAATCGATATTTCCCGGAAGCTGGCAGAGCCTCGGAGAGGTGCGTGACTCACGCCCGAACCATGCTCGCACATACCCGCGGGCAGCATACCCGCGGGCAGAATTTCAAGGGACAGAAGCCTTCCCTGTCGTAAAACGCTTTCGTCGTCTCGAACAGCACGCATTTCGCGTGGGCGTAGATACCGAGCTTGATCGTTTCACGGGGTTTGGGTAGATTGGATTTTGTCAGGTTGGCGGTTTTCACCCTGACACCCCAATGGCCCGAACAAGTCCGTCCATGTTCCGATTTTTACCCTGGAGATTCGTTGTGAGGCACGCGGCGCGCCGCTACGGGGTGATCGACCCCGCCACCTTCGTCGCCCGCATCCGCAGTTTCGCGCAGCCGTCCGAGGTGGCGGAACCGCTAGAGCTGCTGCGGGCGGGCATCGTCTTCCACGCCCGGGGGCTGGTCAATGCCAAGGCCATCCAGCACAACCTCGACTGGGTCTGGCCCTACTGGGTCGAGCGCCAGTTCAACCCGGAGGACATCTCGTTCGTTCCGCGCGCGTTCTCGTTCAGCCACATCAACCTGACCCACCGCAACTGGACGGCCGTCGGCCACCCCTCGGTCGCGGCCTACCCGATCGTCGATCCGCGCGGCCTGGTGACCCCGCTGCACGACGGGTGGTCGCTGGACTTCTGGATCGTCACCGAGAGCGGCAAGCGCCTGCTGCCCAGCAAGCTCGACGACGACAAGGTCAGCCAGCGGCTGGAGTTGGTACCGGAGCTGAAGGTGGTGACCTCCTGCCGGCAGGACGGCCTCCACCTGGAGACGGAGACGCGGATGGTGGTGCCGGGCGACGGGGGCGTGCCGGAGGCGCGCACCGACGTGCGCGCCCGCTCCCCCGAGGACGGCTGGCTGGTGGTGGCGGTGCGGCCTTACAACCCTGAGGGGATCCAGTTCGTCAACCGGATCGCGCCGCTGAAGGGATCGTCAACGGCCTTCAGCGTGAACGGCGAAGCGACGCTCAGGTTGGACGCCGCCGCCGACTCGCTGCGGATGGCGCACTACGCGGAGGGCGACGTCTACCTGAACCTCCCCGGCTCCGGCGGGCCGCGGGAGATCACCTGCGACGTCGGCATGGCCACCGCCGCGGCGCTCTTCCGCATCGCTGGCGGTAACGAGCGCGCGCTCGGGACCTCGGTGAGCCTGGAGCGGGATGTTCCAACCGGGACGGCTCCCGCCGACCCGGCGCCGGGCTGGCGGCAGGCGCTTGAGAACACGGCGACGCTCGAGGTCCCCGACGCCACAATTCAGTTCCTCTACGATGCCGCCGTGCGCACCCTGCTACTGCTTTCGGCGGACGAGCTGGTGCCGGGACCCTATACCTACCGCCGGTTCTGGTTCCGCGACGCCTGCCTCATGCTCCACCCGCTGCTCGCGCTCGGCCTGGCCGAGCGCGCCGGGCGCATCCTGGCCACGTTCCCGAGCCGGCAGAACCTGTCCGGGTATTTCCTCTCCCAGGAGGGCGAGTGGGACTCGAACGGCCAGGTCCTCTGGATCGCCGCCCGCTTCGCGGAAGTCACCGGGCGGGAACTGGAGCCGGCGCTGGAGAAGGCGCTGCGCAAGGGCGTGCGCTGGCTGGCCCGCAAGCGGCTGCCCCCGGGCGCCCCCGCCGGCACGGCCGGCCTCTTGCCGGCCGGGTTCAGCGCTGAACACCTGGGACCGAACGATTTCTATTACTGGGACGACTTCTGGGCCCAGGGCGGCCTCCGCGCGGTCGCCGCACACTGGCGGAAATCCGGCGACTCAGGTGCCGCCGACGAGGCCGACGAACTCGCCAAAGCATTCGGGCGGAGCATCGAGGCCAGCCTCGCCGGCATCCCGGAGACCCGCGCCAAGGGCGCGATGCCCGCCGCCCCTGGCAGGCGCATGGACGCGGGCGCGGTCGGATCGATGGTGGCGGACTACCCGCTCCAGCTCTATCCGCCGGGCGAGCCGAGGCTCCTGCGCACGACCGATTACCTCATCGAGCAGTGTTTTCACAAGGGCGGGTTTTTCCAGGAGATGATCCATTCCGGGATCAATGCTTACCTCACGCTCGACCTCGCGCAGACGCTGTTGCGAGCCGGCGACCCGCGCTTTGCCGCGCTTGTCCGCAGCGTGGCCGCGCTCGCTTCCCCCACCGGCCAATGGCCGGAGGCCATCCACCCGCAGACGCTCGGCGGCTGTATGGGGGACGGCCAGCACGGCTGGGCGGCCGCCGAGTGGATCATGATGGTGCGCAACTGCTTCGTCCGCGAGGAGGCGGACGCCGTCGTGGTCGGATCGGGGATACTTCCCGAGTGGCTCGAAGACGGGAAAAGGCTGCGCTTCGGGCCGACCCTGACTGCCTGGGGTGCCGTCGAAGTCACGGTCGAGGGCACCCGCCTGACTCTCGGCACCCGCTGGAGGAGCTCGCCCCCACCCCGCCTCAGGATCGCCGTGCCCGGCTTTTTTCCCATAGACGCACGAGCCTCGGAGGACGTGTTCGATCTCGTCCCATCATGAAGATCACCATGTTCACCAATACTTACCTCCCCCACGTGGGTGGCGTGGCGAGATCGGTCAAGACGCTGGAGGACGCCTGCCGCCGCCGCGGGCACCAAGTGAGGGTGATCGCACCAGAATTCGATGGCGCCGAGGATTCTCCCGACGTCCTCAGGGTGCCGGCGATTCAGCATTTCAATGGCAGCGACTTCTGCGTGCGCCTGCCATTTTCCCACCTCATCCGCGATTCCCGCGAGTCGTTCCGCTCGGATCTGATCCATAGCCACCATCCATTCCTGCTGGGCGACACCGCCCTCCGGGAGTCGTGGAAACTGGAGGTCCCCATCGTCTTCACGCACCACACGCTCTACGAACGCTACACCCACTACGTGCCGCTCGACTCGCCGCCTCTGAAGCGCGCGGTCATCCACCTTGCGACGGATTACTGCAATCTCTGCGACCAGGTCATCGCACCCAGCGCCAGCATCGCGGAACTGCTCAGAAAGCGGGGGGTCGAGACCGACATCGAAGTCATCCCGACGGGGATTGACGCGGAGGCATTCGGTGCGGGCGTCGGCGACCGCTTCCGCGACCGGAAGGGCATCCCGCGCGACGCGCGCGTGATTGGTCATGTCGGACGTCTGGCCGAGGAGAAAAACCTCCTGTTCCTGGCGGAGGCAGTGGCGGGGGTGCTCGGCAGCGAACCCGACACCGTATTCCTGCTGGTAGGAGAGGGGAACGCCCGCGACAAGGTGCTCGAGATCCTGCGCCAGCGCGCCGAACCGCGGCAGATCTGCCTCGACGGCAGACTCACCGGGAGCGACCTTGCCGACGCCTATGCGGCCATGGACTGCTTCGCCTTCGCCTCCCAGTCCGAAACCCAAGGCTTGGTGCTGGCCGAGGCGATGGCGGCGGGCACGCCGGTGGTGGCGCTCGACGGTCCCGGCGTAAGGGAGATCGTCAAAAACGGCGAAAACGGGATCATGCTCCCCGGTGATGCGACCGCGCTCGAGTTCGCCGAGGTCTTGCGGCGGCTCATGGGCGACCCCGCCCGGCGGCGCGAGTGGGCGGTGGCAGCGCAGACCACCGCCGAATCCTTCAGCGCCGACCGCTGCACGGAGCGCATGCTCGCCTGCTACGAACGGCTGGTCGCCCGCAAAAGGCATCCGCTCGAGGTCGATGCCCAGCCTTGGGAAATGCTGCTGCGCGGCCTGGAGATCGAATGGGATCTGATTTCCGCCAAGGCGGGCGCCGCCGCCGCCGCCATGGGCGAAACCCCGGCAGAGGATTCCCGCCTTGATTAGCCGCGTCGGCGTCTGGCTCCGCTGGCTGCGGCGCAAACTCAGCCGCACCCACTGGGCCGCACGGCTCTTTGGCATCCCCGAACCCGACCCGGAGACGGACCAGCCGGGGATGATCATGATCCAGATCGACGGCCTCTCGCGAACGCAGTTCGAACGCGCCTGCCGCGCCGGGAACCTCCCGTTCCTCTCCCGCCTCATCGAGCGCCAGCACTTCACCCTCGAGACGTTCTACTCGGGGATGCCTTCGACCACCCCGGCCGTGCAGGCCGAAATTTTCTACGGGGTGCGGGCGGCGGTACCCAGCTTCCAGTTCTTGCGGCGGGAGTCCGGCGGCGTCCTGCGCATGTTCGAGTCGTCCGCCGCCGAGGAGATCGAGGCGGCTCTACGGGAACGATGCCCGGCGCCGCTCCTGGAGGACGCCCACGCCTATTCGAATATCTACCGCGCCGGGGCCGCTCGCTCCCGCTACTGCTCGCAAGATTTCGCCCCCGACGAGATCTTGAAACACCTCCATCCCTTCAAGTCACTCATCCTCGCGGTCATCTATGCGCCGAAGATCGTGCGGATGACCGCGCTCGCCATTCTGGAGCTGGGGCTCGCCGTCGTCGATGCCTTCCGCGGGCTCTACGCTCGCCGGGATTTTGTCAGAGAGATCCTCTTCGTGCCCACCCGGGTGGCGGTCTGCATCGTCCTCAGGGAGTTGATTCGCTTCCGCGTCATGCTCGATATCGAGCGGGGGATCCAACTGGTGCACGCCAACTTCATTGGCTACGACGAGCAGTCGCACCGCCGCGGCCCGGATTCCGCGTTCGCCCACTGGACGCTCCTGGGCATCGACCGCGCCGTGCGCGACATCTTCCGAGCCGCCCACGACGCCGGTCACCGAGATTACGAACTGATCATCTACTCGGACCACGGCCAGGAACGCTCCACTCCGTTCGAGGTGCGCCACGGCCGGCCGGTCGGTCCCGCCCTGGCCGAGGTCTTCGCCCGCGGTCCGCTGGCCGAGCACAGGCTCTGGATCCGGCGGGGGCCCGAGATGGTGGGCGACACGCTCGGGCGCTGCCGGAGCCTCCTCGGCCTCGGTCCGACGGAGCCGGTCCTCTCCGGAACGCCCCACCCGAAGGAGCAGATTGTCGTCGCCGCCATGGGCCCGGTCGGACACGTCTACCTCCCGCTCCCCGTCCCTGCGGACCAGCTCTCCACCTACGCCCGCGCCATTGTGGCGACGGCGGGGGTGCCCCTGGTCCTGCTGCATGGGGACGGTGGCAATGTGCGGGCTTTCAATGGCCGGGGCGCCTGGGAGCTGCCCGCCGACCGTGCCGAGGTGCTCGGCGCCAAGCACCCGTTCCTCGACGAGGTGGCCGACGATCTGGTGCGGCTCTGCCGCCACCCCGACGCAGGCGACTTCATTCTCAGCGGCTGGGACCCCCGGCAGGCGCCGCTGAGCTTCCCGATGGAGAACGGGGCGCACGGCGGGCCGGGTTTCGAGGAGACCCGCGGGTTCCTCCTGGTGCCGGACCGCATCCGCCGCTGGCACGTGAGCCATCTCGCGAAGACCCGGCGGCGGGTGCGCGGCGAGGAGCTGCGCACGATCGCGCTGCACTTCCTCGGCCGCGGGGGCGCCCGCACGGAGCGGGTCGTGGAGCACCCGTCGCGCGATCCCACTCTGCCGGTGCGGGTGATGACCTACAATATCCATAGCTGCATCGGCACCGACGGCAAGATCCGTCCGGAGCGGGTGGCGCGCGCCATCAACCACTGCGACCCGGACGTGGTGGCGATCCAGGAGATCGATGCGCACCGGCCGAGGACGGACGGCCACGACCAGGCGCAAGTCATCGCCGACCACCTGCGCATGGACCACGTCTTCCACGCCATGTTCGAGGAGGCGAAGGAACGTTATGGCATCGCCGTTTTCTCGAGGTACCCATTCGAGCAGGTGAAGGCGGATTTCCTCACAGAATTCGAACCGCGGGGTACGCGCGAGGCGCGGGGGGCGATCTGGCTTCGGGTGCGCCCGCCAGGACACGCCCCGTTCCATTTCATCAATACCCACTTCGGGCTCGGGCGCGCCGATCGGCGTCGGCAGGTCGAGAAGCTGCTCGGCGACGAGTGGCTGGGTGCCATCCCGGACGCGGAGCCGGTCATCCTTTGCGGCGATCTCAACTCCCGCCCGCGCTCCGAGGTCTGCGGCCGCATCAAAAAACGCCTGAGGGACGTCCAGGAATCCCTGGATGGCCACAGGCCGCTGGCCACGTTCTGGTCGGGAAAGCCGCTGCTCAGGATCGACCACGTCTTTGTCAGCGGGCATTTCGAGATCCACCGGATCGAGCGGCCGGACACCGCCACGGCCGCCGTGGCTTCGGACCATCTCCCGCTCTGTGCGGAGCTTTCCCTTCCGGCGGAACCATGAAACTGCGCGACTGGGCACGCAACCAACGGTGGAAGCTCGCTATGGGCGCCGTCCTGCTGGTGGTTGCCGCCGGCTTCGCCTACGTCTATCGCGACGAGCTCGACCGCGAACAGCTCGTCGCTTTCGGGCGGAACCTCCCGCTCGTATGGTATCTCCTCGCCTTCTTCGTCCTTCCCTTGGGCGGCGTGCCCATCACCATCTTCCTCGTGCTCGCCGGCCTGCGCTTCGGGATCGTCGGCGGCATGGCGGTGGCGACAGCCGGCGTGTTTTTTCACAACCTCGTCGCCTTCCGTCTCACCCACGGTTATTTCCGGGAGCCGGTGCGCAACTGGCTGGAGCGCCACGGCTGGGGGATTCCCGCCATCCCGCCGAAACACCGGGTCTGGTTCACCGCCGTCTTCGCCGCGGTCCACGGGCCGCCCTACGCCGTCAAGCTATACCTGCTGGCCCTGACCGAGATCCCGCTGCGCATCTACCTCGGGGTCGGCGCGCCGGTCTACGCCGCGTTCTGCATCATCCCGGTCGGCGTCGGAAGCGCCGTCATGAACTTCGACCCGACTTGGATCTCGGTCATCATCGGGCTCCTGGCGGCGACCTGGCTCCTCGGATACTGGCTCCGCCGCCGGTTCGGCGACAAGGCGCCGCGCCCGCGCAAGGAACCGGTCGACGACACCAGACCCGCCGGGCGTTCCTAGCCGGGCGGAAACACTGCGTCGGAGCGGCTTGTGGCTCCGTAGTGGATCGCTCGTTAGGAGAGGGCTAGCGGGCTCGGACAGCGCTTCACCCGGCGAGATCCTGGAGCGCGCCCGCCGCGGCCGCCACTTCCTGCACGAAACCTGCCGCCGCGTCGACGTTCCGGCTCTGCCCGACGACGCCATCCTCCCCTGAATCATCCTTGAACGCGGGATGGGTACTCGATAGGTTAAAGCAAACGAAGATCATTCCCAATTCCAGTTTTCTCATGTCCATTGTTCTCCCCCGCGCCCAGTTCAACCTTCTAATCGAAGCGCTCCAGGCACGCGGCTACGACGTGATTGGTCCTACGGTGCGGGATCAGGCTATCGTTTACGAAGAAATCCAGTCCGACGCGGATCTCCCCATCGGTTGGACCGATGAGCAGGACGGAGGGCACTACCGGCTCAAGCGCCGCAACGACGAGGCGCTGTTCGGCTATGCCGTGGGCCCTACATCCTGGAAGCAGTTTCTGCAACTACCCCGGGTAAAACTGCTCTCGATCGAACGAGACGCCTCGGGATCGACACGATTCGAACCCGGGGATGCCGAAGAACCTCCGCGTCTCGCTTTTCTAGGGGTGCGTTCCTGCGAACTGCACGCGATCGCCATTCAGGACCGGGTCTTGCTGGGGAACGGCTACACCGACTCGCATTACGAAAAACGGCGACGCAACATTTTCACGATCGCGGTGAATTGCGGGACTGCGGGAGGGACGTGTTTTTGCGTTTCCATGAATACGGGCCCGAAAGTGAGAGATAGAACCCCGCACGACATCGCACTGACGGAATTGCTCGACGGCGTCGAGGGCCACCGCCTGGTTCTCACCGCCGGCAGCGAAGCGGGCGCCGAAGTCCTCGCCAGCCTGCCCTCGCGGTCGGCGGCGGCCGAGGATCTCGAACGCGCCGAGGCCGTGGTCGCGAAGACAGCGCAGCACATGGGGCGGCAAATGGACACCGACCGCCTCCCGGAACGCTTGCTCGAAAACCTGGAGCACCCGAGGTGGGACGAGGTTGCGGAACGGTGTCTCACCTGCGCCAACTGCACCCTGGTTTGCCCGACCTGTTTCTGCACCACCGTGGAAGACATCACCGATGTCACCGGAGATCACGCTGAACGATGGCGGCGCTGGGATTCCTGTTTCACGATCGATTTCACGTGGATGAACGGTGGATCCGCACGACAGTCGGGCCGGTCCCGTTACCGGCAGTGGCTGACTCACAAACTGGCGACCTGGCACGACCAGTTCGGCTCGTCCGGCTGTGTCGGATGCGGACGCTGCATTGCCTGGTGCCCCGTCGGGATCGATATCACCGAAGAGGCGACCGCGCTACGAAACCCGGCAAACGGAAACGCCGACACGCCTCCCATCTCAAATTCTTCGGATGAGCAAAACCCTTGAACCCATTCTCCGGAAGCACCCCTTCTTCGCCGGCATGGCAGACGGCGATTTACGGCTTGTCACGGGCTGCGCCAAAAACGTGCGCTTCGACGCCAACGCCGTCCTCGCAAAGGACGGTCAAGCCGCCGACGAATTTTTCGTGATCCGCGAAGGCTCCCTCGCGGTCGGGATCGCGTCGCCTCAAGGCGGCAGGTTGCTGATCGAGACGCTGGATGCCGGGGAAGTGGTGGGTTGGTCGTGGCTGTTTCCTCCTCACGTTTGGCAATTCGACATAGTTGCGGTCACACCGGTGCGGGTCCTGTCGATGGACGGGCGTTGCCTGCGCGAAAAATGCGATGCCGAGCCGCGCCTCGGCTACGACCTGATGAAACGCTTTTCGAGCGTGATCTCCAAGCGTCTCGCGGCTACGCGGCTGCAACTGCTCGACATCTACGCAGGAAAGGAAACCAAACCGGGCGCCATTTCCCCGACATGAGCCTGTCCGGCTCGTCCAGTGCCGCCTCCGGGTACCCCCTTCCTTCGTTTTCGGACGGGGGGGATCCCATGATCCCGACGCCATGGCGCGTAGCTTATCGCCGGGACGAGACCGAGGACGTCTTTACCTTGGGATTGGAGCCGGTGGAGAACGACACCCCTCGACCGCCCTTTGCTCCTGGACAATTCAACATGCTCTACGCCTTCGGCGCGGGAGAGAGCGCTATTTCCATCAGCGGCGATCCAGGTTCGGAAGGCGGATGCCTGGTTCATACCGTCCGTCGAGCCGGGGTGGTGACATCTGCCCTGTCGCGCCTGCGGCCGGGCGAGCAAATCGGGGTGCGCGGCCCTTTCGGCAAGCCGTGGCCCTTGGACGAAATGCGCGGGCGAGATCTGGTTTTCGTTGCCGGCGGAATCGGTCTGGCGCCGTTGCGGCCCGCCATCTACCATGCCCTGGCCCATCGCCAGGACTACGGTCGCCTCGTCATTCTCGCCGGAGCTCGATCGCCCGAAGAAGTATTGTTCGGCGAGGAGTTCGATCAATGGAAGACAGAAGACGGCGTGGAGAGCCGTCTCACGGTCGACCATGCCGGAGAAAGCTGGACACGGGACGTCGGAGTGGTTACCAAATTGATCACCAAAGCCGACTTCGATCCCGCCAACGCCGCCGCCCTGATCTGCGGTCCCGAGATCATGATGCGGTACACGGCAATGGAACTCCGCAGCCGCGGTCTGACGAACGAGCAAATTTTCATTACCATGGAAAGGAACATGAAATGCGCCGTTGCCTTCTGCGGTCACTGCCAACTGGGACCCGAGTTCCTCTGCAAGGACGGCCCCGTCTACCGATTTGACCGCATCGCCTTCTGGTTCGCCCAACGCGAAGTGTAGCTTCCAACATCATGAGTGAAACCACGCCCCGAAAACCGAAATTAGCCGTGTGGAAATTCGCCTCCTGCGACGGCTGCCAGCTCAGCTTGCTGGACTGCGAAGACGAGATTCTGGCGGTTTCCGAGGCCATTGAAATCGCAAACTTCCCGGAAGCCACTCGCCGAGTGGTGGCCGGGCCCTACGACCTCTCGCTGGTCGAGGGATCGATCACGACGAAGCACGATGCGGAAAGAATCCAGGAAGTAAGAGCCCAGTCGAAGTCCTTGGTCACCATCGGTGCCTGCGCCACCGCCGGCGGGATCCAGGCGCTGCGCAATTATCGGGACATCGGGGAGATGGCCTCCGTCGTCTACGCGTCCCCCCGGTACGTCGACACCCTGGCGACGTCGACCCCGATCTCGGATCACGTGCCCGTGGATTTCGAGTTGCACGGGTGTCCCGTGAACAAGCAGCAACTTCTCGAGGTCATCCTGGCGTTTCTCCACCGGCGCAGGCCCAACGTGGCAGCCCACAGCGTCTGCGTGGAATGCAAACTGAGAGGAAACGTCTGCGTGATGACGGCTCACGGAACGCCTTGCCTGGGGCCGGTGACCCACGCGGGATGCAACGCCCTCTGTCCGGCCTTCGACCGCGGCTGCTACGGATGCTTCGGTCCGATGGAATCACCCAACACCTCGGCTCTGGCGAAGCAATGGAAGGCTTTGGGAGCCTCCGAGGGCGAAATCATGCGCGCCTTTCGCACCTTCAACGGCTACGCCGAGGCTTTCCGCGCCGAGAGTGAAAAACATGAGTGATCCCCCGGAGAAATATTCCGCGCCCGACGGTGACGCCTTCAACGGCACCCGCACGATCAGAGTCGACTACCTCGCTCGCGTCGAAGGCGAAGGCGCGCTGCATCTGGAGATCAAGGATGGCAGGGTTGACGACCTCAAGCTCAAGATCTTCGAACCGCCGCGATTCTTCGAAGCCTTTCTCCAAGGCCGTTCGTTTCGCGAGGCGCCCGACATCACGGCCCGAATTTGCGGCATCTGTCCGGTGGCCTACCAGATGAGCGCCTGCAATGCCATGGAAGACGCTGCCGGTGTTGCCGTGGACGGGCCGTTGCGCGAACTGCGGCGGCTCCTCTACTGCGGCGAGTGGATCGAAAGCCACGCCCTCCACGTCTTCCTCTTGCACGCCCCGGACTTCCTCGGCTACGAAAGCGGCATCGAGATGGCCGGGGATCACCGCGGCATCGTGGAGATGGGCTTGCAGTTGAAGAAGGCCGGCAACGCCATCGGCACTTTTCTAGGGGGACGGGAAATTCACCCGGTCAACGTCAAGGTGGGGGGATTCTACAAGACGCCCCGGAAACGTGACTTCGCCGAACTGGCCGAGACCTTGAGGCGCGCCGTCGATGCCGCGGAAAAGACCGTGCAATGGGCGGCCCAATTGCCTTTCCCCGACTTCGAACAGGACTACGAATTCGTCAGTCTGTCCCATCCCGAAGAATACCCCATGAACGCCGGTCGGATCGTCTCCAACCGCGGCTTGGACATCGATGTCCCCGCCTACGAAGAGAATTTCGAAGAAACGCATGTGCCTTACACCAACGCCTTGCACTCTCTCAGGAAAGGCGGTGCCGCCTACTTCGTCGGCCCGATGGCGCGCTACAGCTTGAATTTCGACCGCCTCACCCCGCGGTCGCAAGCAGCCGCAAGAAATGCCGGCCTCGGCGAAGTCTGTCGGAATCCGTTCAAAAGCATCATCGTCCGCAGCGTGGAGATCCTCTATGCCTGCGAAGAAGCCTTGCGCGTTATCGGCGCCTATGAAGAACCCGACGCACCCGCGGTCGAAGTCGAGGCGGGAGGCGCAACCGGCTACGGCTGTACCGAGGCTCCGCGGGGGCTGCTCTACCATCGCTACACCATGGGTGCCGACGGACTCATCGATTCCGCGAAGATCGTGCCGCCCACCTCGCAAAACCAGAAGCAAATCGAGAACGACCTGTGGAACCTCGTCCCCCAGTACATGGACTTGGCGGACGATAAACTTCAATGGCGCTGTGAGCAGGCCATTCGCAACTACGATCCCTGCATTTCCTGCTCCACCCACTTTCTCAAGATCCACAAACGGGAAAGCAGCGATTGAAGACGACGGCCATCATCGGGATCGGCAACGAGTTCCGCCGCGACGACGGGGTGGGACGCTTCGCGGCCCGACAGCTCGCGAAACGGGCGGGCGACGGTATCGTCGTTCACGAATCGAACGGCGAGGCGCTCTCGCTCATGGAACTCTGGAGCGAGGCGGCGACGGTGATTCTGATCGATGCCGCCGAAGCCACCAGCGACGCGGGCACCGTCCATCGCCTGGATGCCAGCGAGGATGCCCTCCCCTCGGATTTCCTTCATGCCTCCACCCATACGTTCAGCGTCGCCGAAGCCATCGAAATGGCGCGATCGCTCGACCGGCTCCCGGAGACGGTGATTGTTTACGGCATCCAAGTGGCCGACACCGGTCATGGAACGGGGCTCACGGCCGAGGCCGAACACGGAGCGCAGGAGGCCGTCGAGCGCATCCTGCAAGAATTGCCCTAGTTTCCAAGCAACGAGGCCGGCACGATCCCACCTCCCGACTGCTTCCGCTTCGGAATCTTCACAAATCCCGCCACGTTGGATCGAGCGGGCGAATCGGACTTTGCCGTAAGGCGGAGCGTTCGTTCGGCGACCAAGCGAATACCTTCGCCCCGACCGATTTCTTGCTTTTTCCCGGATTTGCGAAAAGGTTCCCCTCCTCCAACCGATGCGAAATCTCCTGCGCTCCAAGATCCATCTCGCCACCGTGACGGAGGCGAACGTCGACTACGTGGGCAGCATCACGATCGACAAGCGCCTCCTCGAAGCCGTCGGCCTGTGGGTGGGCGAAAAGGTCCTCGTCGCCAGCGCGACCACCGGCGCGAGACTCGAAACCTACGTTCTCGAAGGGGAAGAAGGGTCCGGCGTGATCGGCATCAACGGTGCCGCGGCCCATCTGATCAACGCCGGGGAGAAAGTCATCGTCATGGGCTTCGAACTGACCGAAAAGCCGATCGAGCCGAAAGTGATTCTCTGCGATCGCCACAACGGAATCGCCGAACATCTCAGCGAGAAAGCTGGGGTAGTTGTTTAGCTCTTTAGCTATTAGCTCTTTAGCTATTAGCTCTTTAGCCGTTTAGCGCTTCCGCGTGGATGCTGGAGGTTCAGGGGTTCAGGGGTTCAGGGGTTCAGGGGTTCAGGGGTTCAGGGGTTCAGGCACGGCCTTTAGCCGAGCGGTTCCCCTTCTCAACTTCTCAACTTCTCACCTTTTTACTCCTCACCTTCTTTACTCCCCACCTTCATCTCCCTGCTCCCCGCTTCACCCCCCTCCCCCCGCCCAGGTCCGGACAACGGCCTCCAATCCTTTGACCGCCTCGGTGAATCGGTCGAGATCGATCTTGTCGACGGTGTCGGTGGGCTGGTGGTAGTGGGGATAGCGGAAGGGGGCCGTGTCGGTGATCATGATGGCGGGATACCCGGCCTGCCAGAACGACCAGTGATCCGACCACGCCACGCCGGGAACCTCTCCGGGGAACGCCCCGGCGACGACGGGAAGATCGACGGCCCCTGAAAAGGCGGCCTCGGCCGAATCGACAATGTAGCGGGACGCTTGGTTGCCGACGAGAGCCAGGAAATTTCCTTCCGAGGGGTATTGACCCGCCAGTCCGGCGGGATACTCCTGGCTACCGGGCTCGTCCGAAAAATACCCGATCGTTTCGAGACTGATCATGGCGACGATCTTCTCGTCGAGGGACTGGCAACGCTTCGCGTAGACGTAACTCCCCATCTGGTCGGTATGGAAGAACGGCGGCTCTTCGTTCACGAAGGCCACGAAACGAATCGTGCGGGCCTGCGGATCGCCGGCGAAGGCCTGCGCCAACGCGAGCACCCCGGCGATGCCGGTGCCGTTGTCGTTGGCGCCGGGACAGCCGGGAACGGTGTCGTAGTGGGCACCCACCACGACGATTTCGTCCCTGAGAGCCCGCCCCGGCAGTTCGGCGATCAGATTGCGGACCTCCACTCCCTGCGTCTCGTAGGTCTGCCGCTCGACTTTGTAGCCGATGTTGCCTCCGCCGAGCGTCGATTCGATCCAGACGGCGGCGCTCTCGAGTCGGTCGGGAACCCCGACGTTCCGCTCTCCGATCCGGCCGGAGAGCGTCTCCAGATAACTTTCCAAGTCGGCCCGGTTCACCGGCTTCCGATTGAGGCTGGCCGCCTCCAGTCGAATGTCCTCGTTCGGATCGAAGGGCTTTTCCGAGCTGCTCATGTGCGTCTTGAGCATCGCCCCGATTCCAAGAAGGAGCAATCCCGCCGGCAAGGCGACGATCAGAATTCGAATGACGGTTGCCTGCTTCATCGATCAATCCAGTGAATTCCAAGCGGAGGCGACGGCCTCGGCGGCCCGTCGGTGGGCGCTCCCTTCCCCGAGGCCGGACGCGACGTCGGCAAGTTCGATCCGCAAGGCCTCGCGGGCGTCGGCATCGTCCAGCAACCGTCCCAGTTCGGCGGCGATAGCGCGGCCGGTGACTTGGTCCTGCAACAGTTCTTTCACCACTTCGCGCCCCGCCAGCACGTTCACGATCCCGAGGTAGTCGACCGACATGACGCGGCGGGCCACCTGGGCCGTGAGCCAGGCGGTCTTGTAGACGAGGCAGTAGGGCAGCCCGAGGCAGGCCGCTTCGAGAGTCGCCGTGCCCGACGCCACGACGCCGACGCCGGCCTCCTGCATGATCCGGTGGCTGCTCCGTTCCCCGACTTCGATTTTTTCGGAAAGTCCCCTCTCCGCCGTCATTGCGCGAAGGCGCTCGGTGAGGGCGGGCGTCGCGCCGGTCGTGGAGAAACCAAGCTCGGGGCGCGATTCGAGGAGTACTCCGGCGGCATCCAGCATGGGAGGATAAAGCTTGGCGATTTCCCGTTCGCGCGAACCGGGCAACAGGGCCACCAGATTCTCGTCCCGCTCCAGGCCCGTCGCCCGGACCGACTCCATGGAATCGACCAATGGATGCCCGGCGAAGGCAGTGGGGAGTCCGGACGCTTCGTAGAGTTGCTGCTCGAAGGGGAAAATACAGATCATCAGGTCCAGCATCGCCGCCATGGTCTTGACCCGTCCGCGTTTCCAAGCCCAGACCTGGGGACTGATGTAGTAGATCAGCTTGCCTTCGTATCCCTCGTCCCGCAGGCGGGAGGCCAGCCGCAGGTTGAAGCCGGGATAGTCGATCAGAACGATCCCGTCCGGTCGGGTTTCGCGAACGCGGGCAACGGTCTCCTCCATCCGCCACCGGAAGTAGCTGTACTTCCGGAGCACTTCCAGCAGCCCGAGCACGGCGGCTTCGTCCAGCCAGTCCTCCACTTCCGCCGAAATTCCGGCCATGCGCGGACCGCCGAGTCCCGCGAGGGACCATTCCCCGAAATCGGGGAGCGCGGACATCAGTCCGGCCCCGTGGGCGTCCCCGCTGATCTCGCCGGCTACCAGAAATAGAGACTTCAAGAATCGTTTATCGAGTTGAGATCCGTGCCGCCGCTCTCCGCGAGGCAATCGGGCGTTTCGTTCATCTAATGTCCACGTCGCTCGGCGGGGCGAGATCGTACCCCCACGCGTCGAAGGCGAACTTCCAGCGGTCTCGGATCCGATCGGCCTGTTCGGCTTCGATGGCGTGGGCGTTTCTCGTGTAGTCCTGCAAGGTCTCGGCGTATTCGGCGATTCTCTCCAGTCCCTTGTCCTTGCCGCCGATCTCCAAGCGATCGTAAATCCGCCCGATCTCCGCAACGGGATCGGCGACGACCTTTTCGTAGGTCGTTTCCACGAGTTGGTTCCCGGGAAGTTGCAAACGCTCGCGGTCCTCCAGATATCGTCGCATCAGTTTCTCGTAGGTCTCCAACGTGTATTCGGGAATGTCGACGTCCTGGAAGTTCTGCCACGCGAAGGCGTTGAAGACCCGCGGGAAGTGACTGCGGGTGGAGCTGTAGACTTCCCACGGATTCCGAACGATGTGCACGAACTTCGCGTCAGGAAACATCTCCAGGATCATGGGCAAGCGCGTCGTGGAGGGAGGGTTCTTGAAGAGCAGTTGCCTACCGAACTTGGCGTAGCTCACTTTTCGAACCAGAAACTCGTAGTTCCTCCTGAACCGCTCGATCTCCGACGGCGACGCTCCTTCGAAAAACAACGAGCGATCCCGATGGTAGACCATGTCCCGGGGGAAATAATAGATATTGTAGTAACCGATCGGATTCAGATTTCCGAGCGCCATCTCCTCCTCCTGCGGTTCGTCGAGCGTCAGCCGAACCTTGTCGAACCCGCGATCCTCCGGGAGGGCGCGGTCGATGAGACGCCGGGCGATGCGCACCTTGGGGCCCAGCATGTCGAGAGGCATCGCCGTCTCGGTGAACTTCAGGTAGCCGAACTGCAGGTCCCGGCTCATGAGGTTGTGCAGGTGGGTCGTGCCGCTGCGCCAGTGACCGACGAGGAATACGGGCGGCTTTTCCAGGGTCTGCCGGTGGATCGCCCCGTTGTACTTGACCTTTTCGATCGTCGCCAGCGGGAAGCGGAGACATTGGCCGAGCCAGGCGATGAACCGCTGGTAGCGGGTCCGGGAATCGAGTGCCGGAGTGAACAGCGCGTGGCGCAGAAACACCCTCAGCCTCGCTCCCGCGAGCGGATGAAGCCCCGGGGCCTTCTCCGAAGCGGCCGATTCCAGTGTCCATTTTTCTGCCATGCTACCGGTGTCGCGACAACGATGCCGAAGCGACCGAACCGCGACCTTAGTCGGAGTTCAACCGCACCGCGAACCGAAATTGCGTGCTTCGATCTTCGCGCTGCTCGCTTGCCTGTTCAAATGTTCTAGTGTAGATCATCATTCGCATGACGTCCAAAGAAGCGTTTCTGGCACTCAACCTCCTTCCCAATATCGGACCGATCCGGGTGCGTCGCCTGCTCGAGCGATTCGGCGGTCCCGAGAGAATTCTCGCGGCGAGCCGGAGCGAATTGGCCGCCGTTTCGGGCATCGGCGGTGAAATGGCCGAACAGATCGCCGCCTGGGAGGACCACGTCGACGTCGAGGAGGAGAAACGCCGCATCGCCGACCACGACATATCGCTGGTCACCCTGGAGGACGAGGAGTATCCCGCCGCGCTCCGCGAAATATACGATCCCCCGTTTCTGCTCTTCGTCAGAGGCCGGCTCCTCAAGTCCGACGCCGCCGCCGTCGGGGTGGTCGGCTCCCGGCGCACGACCCACTACGGCAAGGAGCAGGCCAAGAAGCTGAGCTTCCAACTGGCCCGCGCGGGTTTCTGCATCGTCAGCGGCCTCGCCCGGGGCATCGACACCGCCGCCCACGAGGGCGCTCTCGCGGCGGGCGGACGAACCATAGCCGTGCTGGGATCGGGCATCGGCAACGTCTATCCGCCGGAGAACCAGGCGCTCGCGGACCGCATCGCCGAGAGCGGCGCCGTCGTTTCGGAGTTTCCCGTGCTCTACGTGCCGGACAAGCAATCCTTTCCCCTTCGGAACCGCATCGTCTCCGGGATGTCGCAGGGACTGCTCGTGGTCGAGGCGCCGGCCCGCAGCGGATCGCTCATCACCGCCAACCAAGCGTTGGAACAAGGCCGGACCGTGTTCGCGGTTCCCGGACCAGTCGACCGCCCGACCTCCGAAGGATGCAACCGGCTCATCCGGCAGGGTGCGACCCTCGTGTGCTCGGCCCGGGACATCGTCGAAGATCTCGGCGCTCAACTCAACACTCTCGGTCTCGATTTTTCGACGGAGGCGGGAGGCGACGCGCCTCCATCGAGACAGGTCGACCTGAACCACGCGGAGAAGGAAATCCTTTCCCGGCTGGAAGAGGGAGAGTCCACCATCGACGCCCTCGCCACCGCGACCGACCTGCCCGTCGCAACGGTGAGCACCACCCTTCTCCAGCTCGAAATGAAGAGCCTCGTCAAACAGCTTCCCGGCAAATACTTCACGAAACTGATTTGACCTTTGCTTGAATTCAGGGCACTCCGTAGTTCCCTCTTCACCCGTCTCCTCCCCCTATCGATATGTCGAAATCCCTCATTATTGCCGAGAAACCCAGCGTCGCCAACGATCTGGCCCGCGTTCTGGGAAAAGATCCGGCCATCGGCAGGTTCGACAAAAAAGACGACTATTTCGAGAACGACCGCTACATCATTTCCTCGGCGGTCGGTCACCTCGTTCAGCAGGCCTTGCCCAGAACCGAGGAGGGCAAAACGCTTCCCTGGAAATTCGACTGCCTGCCGGTCATTCCGGAACAGTTCGCTCTGGAACCCAGCGAGCAGAAGGGTTCCAAGTCGCGGCTCACCGTTCTCAAGCGTCTCATGAAACGCAAGGACGTCACCGAGCTCATCAACGCCTGCGACGCCGGGCGCGAGGGCGAGCTGATCTTCCGCTACATCGTCCAGTTCGCCGGGATCGACAAGCCGGTGCGCCGTCTCTGGATGCAATCGATGACCGACGGTGCCATCCGGGAGGCTTTCGGGAGTCTGCGGAGCGACGAGGCGATGAAGCCTCTCGCGGACGCCGCCTACTGCCGTTCGGAATCCGACTGGCTCGTGGGAATCAACTCCACCCGGGCGATGACCGCGTTCAACAGCAAGTTCGGCGGCTTCAACAAAACGCCCGTAGGCCGGGTCCAGACCCCGACGCTGGCTTTGCTCGCGGAGAGGGAGAAAGAGATCGAGGGGTTCGTCAGCGAGGACTACTTCGAGGTCCACGGCACCTTCGCCGTCAAGGCCGGGCAGTATCTCGGTCGCTGGTTCGACGAATCTTTTTCAAAGCCCGCGGACAAACCGCACGCCCGGCCCGAACGCCTCTGGGAAAAGGAGAAGGCCGAAGCCATCGTGGGCCGCTGCCGCGGAAAGACCGCCGAGGTCGAAGAGAAAAAGAAGCCCACCAAGCAGATTTCGCCCCAGCTCTACGACCTCACCAGTCTGCAGCGCGAGGCGAACGGACGCTTCGGCTTTTCCGCCCGCCGCACGCTTCAACTGGCCCAGTCGCTTTACGAGCGCCACAAGGCCCTGACCTATCCGAGGACCGACTCGCGCTACCTGCCGGACGACTACGTCGGCACCAGCATCGGCACGCTGGAGAAACTCGCCGGCGCCTCGGGACGCACCATCTCCGACATTCCGCGCCACGCCGCGAAGGCGATCGAGGACAAGCTGGTCAGCGCCGGAGACAGACGCGTCTTCAACGGCGCCAAGGTGAGCGACCACTTCGCCATCATACCCACCGGCGAGATCCCGAACAGCCTCGACGAGGCGGAACAGAAGCTCTACGACATGGTGACGCGCCGGTTCGTCGCCGCGTTCTATCCCCAGGCCGAGTTCGAGAACACGACGCGCATCTCGCGGATCGGCGAGGACGCCTTCAAAACCGAGGGAAAAATCCTCGTCAAGGCGGGTTGGCTGGCGGTTTACGGAAAAACGCCGGGCGGCGCGGGTCCTGCGGGCTCCGACATGAACGCCAAGGACGAAGAAGGCCGCCGTCCCTCCGGGGACAAGCAGATCGTCCCCGTCGAGCCCGGCGAATCGGCCGCGGCCGAGGCGATCGACCTGATTGAAAAAGCGACCCGCCCCCCCGCCCGCTACAACGAAAGCACGCTCCTTTCCGCCATGGAAACCGCCGGCAAGCGGGTCGACGACGAGGAACTCCGCGACGCCATGGCCGAGCGCGGGCTCGGCACCCCGGCGACGCGCGCCTCCACCATCGAGGGCCTGCTTTCCGACAAGTACATCACCCGCGACGGACGCGACCTCTACGTCACGACGCGGGGAATGCGGCTGGTAGATCAACTCCGCAACATGGAGATCGGCATTCTCACCTCCCCCGAGATGACCGGCGAATGGGAATACAAGCTCAAGCAGATGGAGCAGGGACGCCTCGATCGCCCCAGTTTCATGAACGAGATCAAGCAACTGACCAGCAACGTAGTCGGCACCGCCAAGGACTACGCCCGCACCGCGCTGGAACGCGAGTGGCCCGACTTCCCGGTGCCTTGTCCCGTATGCGGGGCGCCGACCCTGGGGCAGGACGACGGCCGCTACAAGTGCAAGGAACCGGACTGCAAGTTCTCGCTGTCAAAGGTCGTGGCGAGCCGCCCTTTCTCCGAAGAGGAAGCCAAGACCCTCCTGAAGACGAAAATGGTCGGGCCGCTCACCGGCTTCGTGAATCGCTTCAAGCAGCCCTTCGACGCCGCCGTCGAGTTGCAGGAGGACAAGAAGACCGGTCTCAAAGCCTCCTTCGTTTTCGAAAAGACGCCGGAGGAAGAAGCCGAGGCCGAAGCGATCAAGCCCGAGAACAAGCTCTGTCCCTGCCCCGTCTGCGGAAAGGGCGACATCTACGAGACGCCTACCAGCTACATCTGCGAGCGCCGGATCTCGGGCGACGGCTGCAAGGCGCGGCTGTCCCGGGAGATGTGCAAATACGAAATCCCGCGAGAGCAGGCGCTCAAGTACTTCACCGAAGGCAAGACCGACGTGATCGACAAGTGGATCAGCAAGAAAGGCCGCCCCTTCAAGGCCGCCATCGCCTGCAACACCACGGGCAAACGCATGCTCGCCTGGGAGTTTCCGCCCCGGGAACCGAAGAAGAAAGCCGCCGCGAAGAAGAAAACGGCGTCGAAAGAGTAGGTCTCCGCGGGCGCCTCACGCCAGGAACTTGCGCGAGACGGCCTCGCGCACTTCCGCGGGCACGAACTGGTCGATCTCGCCGCCGAGGTGGGCCACCTCCTTCACGATGCGCGAACTGAGATAGATGTGCTCCTGGCCGGGGACCAGAAAGATCGTCTCCAAGTCGCCGTCGAGACTCCGGTTCATCAACGCCATCTGGAACTCGTACTCGAAGTCCGAAACCGCCCTCAGTCCCCGCACCACCGCGTCGGCTTTCTCGCGCTTGGCGAAATCGACCAGCAGCCCCTCGAACGACTTCACCTCAACCCCGCGAATGTGGGACGCCGAGGCCTCGAGCAAGCCGATCCGCTCCTCCTTGGAAAACAAACTCTTCTTCTTCTCGCGATTGACCGCCACCGCCACGATGACGCGGTCGCACAGCTTCGACGCCCGCTCGATCACGTCGAGATGGCCGTTGTGGACGGGATCGAAACTCCCGGGATAAATGGCTGTCTTCATTGAAATTTCCGCTCTGCGATGCTAACGCCTTCCCGACCCTGATCCCAGTTTATAAAGTTTTTCAAAGACATTTCATTAGATGTCCCTATTATTTGCATCATGAATTTCGGTAAAAGTTTGATTTTCTTCGCCTGCCTCGGCCTAGGGCTGTTCGTGGCTTCTTGCGAAACCTCCGGAAACCGGCGCGGCCAAGTCGTGGACGCCACCCGGACCGGCGACGGGTCCGGCGGCGCTTCGGGATTTCTCAAAACCGACTACGAGCCCCTCGAGAAGTGGCTCGACGAGCGCTTCGAGGTCGACTACAAGCACATGACGCCGGATCTGATTTTCGATCAGGTCCCGCTCAACGACATTTTCTACGAAACGTCGAATCTGCCCGTCGACGCGGCACCGTTCAATTTCTCGAGCGGCGACGTCTCGCGGCGCGAACTTCTCAAGAAAGTCGCCACGCACTGGAAGCTGAAAATGTCGCTTCTCACCGACGAATCAGGCAATCCGACCGCGGTGAAAGTGAAGGGCTAGGCCCGAAAAAGAGTGCGGCGGGCCTCCGGGCCTCCGTGTCTCCGTGTCTCATTCCCCCGATCGACGCGTCGTTCCTCGATAGACCTCGCGGATCACCTCGCCGAGAATCCGGAACCCGTCCGCCAAGACCTCTTCCGGCTGGGTGAAACTCACCCGGATGCATTGGTCGGCGTGCTCCCACCCGGCGGTGTCGAGGCCGTAGAAGAAATACTCGCCCGGCACGACCAGCAGGTCCGCCGCCTTGAGCCGCCGGTACAACTCGCGGCACCCGATGGGGAGCTTGTCGAACCAGAACCAGAGAAAGAACGCGCCCTCGCTGTCGTGGACGCGCCACGGGACTTCCGGCGGCAGGTGCTCGCGCGCCAGCTCCTGGGCCAGTTCGGCGCGCTTCCGGTAGAAGGGACGGATCACCTTCTCGGCCAATTCCAGGATCCGGCCCGACTCGATCATGGGCCGCGCCAAGGCTTGGCCCACGTTGTTGTTGGCGAGACCGACGATCGCCGTCATCGAGCGAATCTCCCGAATGATTTCTTCGCTGGCGACGACGATGCCGGTCCGCGTTCCGGGAAGCCCCAGTTTGCTCAGGCTCAGCGTCAGGACGATGTTCTCGTCCCAGACCGGCGTCGCGTCGACGAAGACGGCACCGGGAAAAGGCAGGCCGTAGGCGTTGTCGAGGATCAGCGGAATACGCCGTTCGGCGGCGAGCGCGCGGAGGCGGGACACCTCCCCGTCCGTGAGCACGTTGCTGCTCGGATTGGTGGGCCGCGACACCGCGACGGCGCCGTGGCGGTCGTCGAGATCGAGATTCTCGAAGTCGATCCGGTACTTGAAACGCCGCTCCCCGATCAATTCGATTTTCGGTCGCCGGGCGTCGAAGAGTCGGGTTTCGGATACGCCCTGGTCGCCGTACCCGATGTATTCCGGAACGATCGGCAGCAGGATCTTCTTCTCGCCCCCGTCGGCCATCGGTCCCGCGAACCGGTTCAGCAGGAAGAAAAAGGCCGTCTGCCCGCCGTTGGTGACGGCGATGTTGTCGCGCGTCAGCGACCAGCCGTATTCCCTCTTCAGAAACCCGGCGACGGCGTCGCGAAACCTGGGACTTCCGGCGGGCTGATCGTAGTCGGCCAGCATTCGGTCGAACTCTTCCGGCGTGTCTCGGAGCATTTCCGTCATTCGCTCGCGCCAGATCGCCTGCATCTCGGGAATGTGGCCCGGGTTGCCGCCGCCCATCATGCGCAGCCTTCCCCGTCCCGACGTGAACGCCTCGCCGAGATCGTCCATCAACTCGGTGATTCCCGAGTGCTCGGTGAGGTTGCGGCCGAAAACCGACCGGGGATAGGGAGGTTCGTTTTCCACGGTCTTATTTGCACTCTGCCGGAGGGTCTGGCAAGTTTCTCTCGCCTCAACCACCCGCCTTTCCCCATCGCCCCGCACACATCACCTCCCGTGGCCCTGACCATCGCCGGGTCCGATTCCTCCTCCGGCGCCGGCCTGCAAGCGGACCTCAAGACCTTCGCCGCCCACGGCGTCTACGGCGTCAACGCGCTCGCCGCCACCGTCGCCGAGGTCCCGGGAGAGGTGGCCCGATTCGAAACGACCGCTCCAACCCTGTTGAGTCTTCAACTCGACAGGGTGGCGTCTTCTTTTCCTCTTTCCGCCGCGAAAACCGGCATGCTCGGCTCGGCGGAAAACGTCGAGGTCGCAAGCCGTTTCGCGGGACAACATCCCAACGTGCCGCTCGTAGTCGATCCGGTCGTCTTCGCCACGGCGGACGCCCGATTGCTCTCCGAGGATGGCCTCGCGGCGATGAAGTCGTCGCTGATTCCCCGGGCGCTCCTGGTGACGCCCAACCGGATGGAAGCGGAGGCGCTGCTGGGAAAGTCGATCCAGACCGCCGGCGACCTCGCCGCGGCGCCTCACCGGCTCTACGACCGCTACGGGACCAACTTTCTCGTCAAGGGCGGGCATATCGCGGACGGGGACACGGTCACGGACTACCTCTGGCTCGATCGCGAGACCATCGGCTACTCCCATCCGCGACTGGAAATTTCCGACACCCACGGCACCGGGTGCACCCTCTCGGCGGCGATCGCCGCGTGTCTCGCCAAGGGCCAGCCCTTGGCCGAGGCGGTCGGCCATGCCATCGACTACCTCGCCAAGTGCCTCGAAAGCCGTTTCGAATGGTCCGTCGACGGCGCTGGGATCGCGGCGTTGAACCATTTTCCGGATGGGGTAGACTTCACGCGACCATGATTTTGCGCCTGCTCATCACCTTGATTTTGCTTCCAGGCCTGCTGCCCGCCCGTGAAGATCCGCAGGCGAAAAACCAGTCCGAAGCGACGCCCCCGGCCGACAGCCCCCGCAAGCTTCGGGAGTTGATCGACACTCTCGACCAAGCCAGCCTCCAGGAAGCCTTCCGGCTCCTGACGAACGACTACATCAATCACGAGGAACTCGATCCGCTGGAGATCAATCGCGCCGCTCTGGAGGGACTGCTGGGCCGACTGGACTTCGGGGCCATGTTGCTGACGGAGAAGTCCCGCTCGGCCCGGGACTCGCCGTTCTCGTTTCACCATGCCCGCCTTTCCGACGACATCGCCTACGTCCGGTTCGGCCGCTACACGGAGTCGGGGGTCGAGGAATTCGACGCGGCGCTGAAAGAATTTTCCACCGAGAAGGAAATCGAGAATCTGATCGTCGACCTGAGGTCGCCGCAGGCGCAGGCCGCCTTCTCCATCGCTGCGCAGATTTTGAGTCGTTTCCGGCCGCCCAACGAATTGCTCTTCAAGATTCGCCGTCCCGGTAACGACCGCCCCACCCTTTTCCTGTCCAAGCCCGTGCCCGGCAGTTGGCGCAACAACGTGATCCTGCTGGTGGACGAGGAAACCGGAAATGTCGGCGAGATCATCGCGGCGGTTCTCAAGCGCGAGTCGAAGCCGCTCGTCATCGGTGAACGGACTCCGGGCCTGACCGTCGAATACCGCGACGTTCCCGTCGGCGAGAACCGCATTCTCCGCTACGCCATTGCCGAGGTCGTACTGGAGGACGACACCTCGATATTTCAGAAAGGCATCGAGCCCGACGCCGTTACGCCGACCGACCAGGAGGCGAAGCACGCCATCTTCCGCGCGACCCAGGACGGAAAACCGCTCGCGGACTTTCTCTTCCGGAAACAGCGTCCCCGCATGAACGAAGCCGCGCTGGTCG
Organism: Verrucomicrobiales bacterium; assembly: GCA_040905585.1. GTDB lineage: Bacteria > Verrucomicrobiota > Verrucomicrobiia > Verrucomicrobiales > DEV007 > Arctic95D-9. Next base: position 7,399 of record JBBDRG010000037.1, on the reverse strand, counting down.
CCGGGACCGATCCGGAAATCGACTACTACCTGCTCCGCAGCAACGACAAGCCCACTCCTTGGGACGACCCGCCTCCCAAGGACCGGGTCCTGCAGCAGGCCGTCGACCTTCTCGGGGCCACCTCCTTTCTCGAATCGGGCAAAAAGAAACGCCGGTGATGCGCGATCCGGCGGCAGAATTGAGGGCGCTGGAAGAACAAGGACTGCGGCGGCGGATGCGGCGGATGGAATCGCCCCAGGGCATCCGCATCCAATTGGCCGAGGGAGGCGAGTGCCTCAATTTTTCGTCGAACGACTACCTCGGCCTGGCCGACAGCGAGGCATTGAAGGACGCCTATTGTCGGAATGTCGGGACCTACGGCGCCGGGTCCGGAGCGTCGCGGCTGGTGTGCGGGACGATGGGTCCGCACCTCGAGCTGGAGGACCGGCTGGCGCGTTTCAAGGGAACCGAAAGCGCGTTGACGTTCTCGTCCGGGTTCGCTGCCGCGGCGGGCATTCTTCCCGCATTGTGCGGCAAGGACGACGTCGTTGTTCTCGACAAACTGTGCCACGCCTCGCTGATCGACGGCGCCCGGCTCGCCAACGCCACCCTGCGCGTTTTCCCGCACAACGATCTCGCCCACCTGGAGCGTCGTCTCCGATGGGCGGCGAAACGCGTCGGGGGAGACGGCAGAATCGTGGTGGTGACCGAATCCGTCTTCAGCATGGACGGGGACCTCGCCCCGCTCGAAGGGATCTGCGCCCTCAAGGAGAAATACGGCGCCTTGCTCCTGGTCGACGAGGCACATGCCTTCGGAGTACTCGGGCCCGGCGGGCGCGGACTGGGCGCGGCCCTCGGAGTCGACCACCGCATCGACCTTCAGATGGGCACCTTCAGCAAGGCCGTCGGCCTCTCCGGCGGCTACGTTTGCGCGAAACGACCGCTGGTGGATTTGCTCGTCAACCGAGCCCGCAGCTTCATCTACTCGACGGCGCCCTCGCCCGCTCTCGCCGCGACCGTCGCGGAAGCCCTCGAACTCGTCGGCGGAAAGGAAGGCGACGCTCTCCGAGCCAGACTGAAAGCCAACGTGTCGACTCTCTCGCCCCGAGCCGGGAGCGCCATCGTTCCCGTCATTGTCGGAGAGAACGAAACGGCGCTGAACGCGGCGGAGGCGCTCCAGGCGCGAGGCTTTCTGGTTCCCGCAATCCGATACCCCACCGTTCCCCGGGGCACGGCGCGGTTGCGGATCACGCTCTCCGCCGCCCACGAACCCGATCAGATCGAATCCCTTCGGAACGCGCTCGCGGCCTTGAACCTCGCGTGACGGATCCGCCTTTTGCGATTGGCTCCGCCCGCTCCGGCATACCGCGGGATCGAGTTCAGTGAAGACTGAACCAGCCCACGACTTCGGCGGTGATCACCAGATTGACGGCCGAATGGGCGATGATGCCGGGCCAGAGCGAGCCGCTCCTTCGAAAGAGCCGGCAGAAGATCAGGCCGTAGAAGAACACGACCAGCAACCCCGTCCAGGTGTAGCCGTGCATCAGGGCGAAACAAACCGACGAAGCGACTGAGGCGCCGACCGGCCCCCACCGCTGCGAAAGCCCGCCGAAAAGGAATCCGCGAAAAACGAATTCCTCCGAGAGCGGTGCCAGAACGACGGCGAGAAAGAAGATCCAGATCACGGCGAGAGGCCGGTCGAGGCCGTCCGCGGTGATCGTGTCCTGGATCGATTCGCCAGGCTCCTCGAGACAGGCGACGAGACCCGCCAGGAGAGCTATGACCGCCACGCCGGCCAAGCCCAGACCGCACAGGGCCCGGGCCGTCCACCGCGACCGCCGCAGCCCGAAGAGACGCAGCGAAGCCCCCCATCCCGGGGTCAGCCTGAACACCAGCCAGAATACCGGAAACAGCATGACCCCGACGCCCGCGAGAACGTCGACGCCATCCTCGAAGCCGAGAAGGTACGCCGGCACGGCGACGCAGACGGCGAACAGCAGACCGAGCAGCTCGGCCAGAAAAAACTCGACTACGAGACGCCGGACGCCCCACCCCTTCATCAAGCCCGATCGACGCGGAAGGACCGGCAAAGTGCTGCGCCTGAACACCCACCACACGAAGGACACGAGCGCTGCCCCCAGGACCGCCGCGGCCAGCACGTGAGCGGCCAGGCCGCGCCGGATCATGTTTTCGCCCCGGGCTTCCAACCAGCCCTGCACGCGCGCGTCCCCCTGGACGAAAGCCGCGTAGTGCCACTCGGGCAGCTCCCATTCGCCTTGCTCGGCCCTGCGGGCCACCCAGGCATCCACCTTCGTAGCGACGGGCTCGTCCGCGACGATCGAAGCAACGAGGCTCTTCTGGGGCGGGAGGAAATCGGGTCTCATGAGGGAGAGGGCCTTCTCGGCCCGGGCTCCCTCGCCGAGCAGGTGCAGGAGCAGAGCCCATTCCGGCAACGCCGCCTGCGGAATGCCCCCCGATTCCACCGCGGCGTCGAAGAACTTCACCGCGTCCAATCGGAGCCTCTCGTCGTCGAACCGCGCGAGGGCCGCCAGCCAATCCGGGTAGTTCGAATCGGCGTAATAGACCAGCGCCGCGGCCTCGGCCACGCGAGCGAAAGCGAATCTCCGATCGGATCGATCGGACACGTTGATCCAAGCCACCACGAGGACCCACAAGGTCGCGAGGATCCCAATCGTCCACCACTGCCTCGGCGGGTTCTGCCACCGTCTGTGGAATCCGATCTTCATTGCCCGGAACGCGGGAAACGCTTGGTCAGGAAGCCGAGGAGAAACGGAGACGCTTCGGGAGGCGGTCGGACACGGTGTTGCCGGCTCGCGGAGGAGGAAAAAAGAGGGCTTCGGAAAGTTGGGTCATTTTCATCATCCTGCTGCATCCGTCGCCCGAGCGTAAGCCGAAAAACACCTGATTCAGTCGAATTTCGATCTGTCCGAAAACGGCGGAGTCCGCGTCGGGACGAAACGCGTCGAAGGTGTAACCTTTCGGAATTTTCACAAATTCCGCGGAGGCCGACTCCCTGGCGGAGGATGCCTGGCGAGTCAGCCGAAAGCGCGGATGAACCCCACTTCCAGAGCGAGCGCTTCGAACACGTTGGTGTTCAAATTCGATCTCAAGGTCTCGATCGCGTCGATCCGTCGACCGAGTTCGTCGAGCGACAACTCGCGTGCCATCTGGTTCGTCCCCTCGGAGAAATCGGGCAGATCGAGATGGGTGGCCCCGCTCTGCAAGCGCATCGCGTCGCCGAACCACATCACGAGAAATTCGATGAGCCGATTCCGGCGTTCCAAATACTCCGCTTCGGTGAGCGCCTTGAAGTATTCCTCCCGCCGCTTCAGGTAATCCCCTTCCGTCGTCTGGCGATAGTGGGCGGCTTCGATCTTTTGGGCCTCTTCGTTTCGCTTGGCGATCTCGCTCTTCTCGTCCTTGAGGATCGCGGCGAATTTCGCCATCAATCCCAGCGCGCCGGAGATGCCCTTGCCACCTTTCAGGGTGTGCTTCGAGAGAGCCTCCAGAAAGCCGCGGGCCCCTTCGGTGAGTTCCGCCGGTCCGCCGGTGCCTGTCAGCGAGATCCGGATGCACCGGGACAGGATCGTGTCGAGCAGCATCTCCGGCCGGGAAGTGACCAGGATCAGCCGACTCGCCGCGGGAGGTTCCTCGAGCGTCTTGAGAAAGGCGTTCTCCGCTTGCGGGCCCATCCGGTCCGCGTCCTTGATGACGGCGAACTTGGTTACGCCGGCCGGCGCCGCCATCTGGAGGGTGTGCTCGATGTCGCGGATGGCCTTGACCGAGATGCGTCGCGACTTCGACTCCGGCCCCACCACCGCGGTCGTGCTGGACCGGAGTTCCTCGAGGGTGCCCGGTCGGGCGAGGGCCGCCCGGGGATTCCCCATGTCGACCATGTGGATGGCGAGCCGCTCTTTCCCGCTCCCCGGCGGGCCGGTGAGGAGGTAGGCGTGGGCGAGCCGGGCGTTCTCCCGGGCCTGTTCGATCAGTTCGACCGCCTTGTCGTAGTGAAAACTCATGTCGCGACCCTTTCCAAGCGCTCTTCGAAAACCCGGCCGATCTCTTCCGCTATCTCGTCGACGCCGGACGACGCGTCGATCACGGCTATCCGATCCGGCTCCTTCCGCGCCAAGTCGAGGTAGCCCTGGCGGACCGACTCGAAAAATGCGGGAGGTTGCGCCTCCATGCGGTCGGCCTTTCCGCCGCTCGCCGCCACCGCCCGCCCGTGCCCCGTCGTCGCGTCGAGGTCGAGAAGAATCGTGAGGTCCGGAATCGCCCTCCCCACGGCGAATTCATTGATTTTTTCCACGGCCTCGGGATCGAGCCCGCGAGCGACGCCTTGATAGACCGTCGTGGAATCGAGAAATCGGTCCGCCACCACCCACTTCCCGGATTCGAGCGCCGGCAAAATCACCTCGCGCACGAGCTGAGCCCGGCTCGCCGCGAAGAGCAGCAGTTCGCTCTCGTCGCTGAGCCCTGCGGCACCGGCGTCGAACTGCAGCAGTTCGCGGATCTTCTCGCCCACGGCCGTCCCGCCGGGCTCGCGGGTCTGCACCACTTCGATTCCCCCGGATTGCAGGCGCTCGACGAACCGTCCGACCTGGGTCGACTTTCCGCAGCCTTCCGAGCCCTCGAAGGTGATGAATTTCCCGCGTTGCATCAGAGGTGATTGCATCTATCAATGGCTACACGAAGTTTGTCCATTTCAAAACAATCTCTGCCCTCCATTCAGTCCATGTCCACCTCCACCGAAATCGCTTTCGCCGCCCGGGATGACAAGAAAGCCCTCGAAACCGGCTTGGAATTCGCCCCAAAATTCGACGCCGACGGGCTCATCGTCGCCATCGCCCAGGACGCCGACACCAACGAGGTGCTCATGGTCGCCTACATGAACGAGGACTCGCTCAAGCAGACCCTCGAGGTCGGCGAGGCCATCTATTTCTCCCGCAGCCGGCAGCAGCTTTGGCACAAGGGCGCCACCTCCGGGCACACTCAGATCGTGGAGAGCATTCTCACCGACTGCGACCAGGACGCGCTGGTCCTCAAAGTCCGCCAGCAGGGACCGGGTTGCTGCCACGTCGGATATCGATCTTGCTTCTACAGGAATATCCAAGAGAAGGGCGATCCGGTATCCTTGGGTCAAGAAATCGAGGAACAGTCCTACGATCCCGACAAAGTTTATGGTAAGGAGTAGAGGAGCAAAGAAGTCGAGAAGTCGAGAAGTCGAGAATCTTGCCCCGACGCATCCTCCCTGCTCCCTGCTCCCTGATTCTCAACTTCTCTACTTCTCAACTTCTCTACTTCTCCCCCACCCCCCCAATGAAATCCCTCTGGTCCGACTCCGATGCGCGCAAATTCAAAGGCGACCTGGGCAAACGCGTCTACACCTCCCGCCTTCTCGGAGCCAATCCCGAACTCGTTCTGCACGGTGGCGGCAATACCTCGGTGAAGACCAGGGAGACGGATTTTTTCGGCGATCCCGTGGAGGTTCTGCACGTCAAGGGTTCCGGCTGGGACCTCGGCACCATCGAGAAGGAGGGATTCGCCCCGGTGCGGATGGAGGCGCTCCTGAAAATGGCCGACCTGGAAACCCTCGGCGACGCCGAAATGGTCAAGCAGCAGCGCGCCGCCATGCTCGACCCGTCCGCGCCCAACCCGAGCATCGAGGCCATCCTCCACGCCGTCATTCCGCAGAAGTTCGTCGATCACACCCACGCCAACGCCGTGGTCGCCCTGACCAACCACAAGAACGGCCGGCAGACCATCGACGAAGTCTTCGGCGACCGCGTTCTCGTGATCCCCTACGTCATGCCCGGATTCGACCTGGCGAAGGAAGTGGCGAAGCGTCTCGCCGACGTCGACCCGTTTCGGCTCGAAGGGATGATCCTGATGAACCACGGCATCTTCACGATGCACGACAACGCCCGCGAGAGCTACGAGCTGATGATCAAGCTCGTGACCGCCGCCGAGATTCACCTCGCCGGCAAGCTCGGGAAATCGTTTTCCTTTCCCAAGACAAAGCCGAAAGAGGATCTGCTCGAGCTTTCCGCCATCCGCAAAGGGGTCTCCGAACGGCGCGGCGTTCCCGTCGTCGCCAGTCTCGACCAATCCGAAGAAGCGGTCGGATTTTCCTCGCGCGACGACGTCGGCAGGATCGCCGTCCGCGGTCCTCTCACGCCCGACCACACGATCCGCACCAAGCGCGTGCCCGCCATCGTTGGCAGCGACACCGCCAAGGCGCTCGACAAATTCGCCGCCGACTACGAGAAGTATTTCGCCAAGCACGCCGACGGCCACACCATGCTCCCCGCCGACCCTCGTTGGGCCGTATGGAAGGGCCACGGCGTCGTTTCCTTCGGCGCCACCGAAAAGGAAGCCGGCGTCGTCCGCGACATCGTCACCCACACCTGGCGCACCATCCAGCAGGTCGAAACCGCCTTCGAAGGCGGATGGAAAGCGCTGCCTCCCGCGAAACTTTTCGCCATCGAGTACTGGGAACTCGAACAAGCCAAGCTCGCCAAGGGCGGCAGCGCCCCCGTCCATCAGGGTAAGGTTGCGATCGTAACAGGGGCCGCCGCCGGCATCGGCTTCGCCTGCGCCGAGTCGCTCGCCGAGCAAGGCGCCAAGGTGGTCGGCATCGACCTCAACCCCGAGATCGAAAGCAAGATGGCCGGGATCGGCGGCGTCGGCATCGTCGCCAACCTCACCGAGGACGGCAAGGTCGTCGCCGCCGTGGAAAAAACCATCCGGCAGTTCGGAGGCCTCGACATCGTCGTCAGCAACGCCGGCATCTTTACCGCGGGCGCCTACCTCGAGGATATGGAACCGTCCAACTGGGACAAGTCCATCGCCGTCAACCTGACCAGCCACCAGAAGCTGCTCAAGCACGCCGTCCCCTTTCTCAAGAACGGCATCGATCCCGCCGTCGTTCTCGTGGGTTCCCGCAACGTGGCCGCCCCCGGCGCCGGCGCCGCCAGCTACTCATGCGCCAAGGCGGGACTGACCCAGCTCTGCCGCGTGGCCGCCCTCGAACTCGCCCCCTTCGGCGTGCGTTGCAACATCGTGCATCCCGACGCCGTCTTCGACACCAAACTCTGGACCGAAGAGAACCTCAAGCGCTCCGCCGAACGCTACGACATGACCGTGGAGGAGTACAAGACCCGCAACCTCATGAAGACCGAAATCAAAAGCAAGGACGTCGGCAACATGGTGGCGGCGATGTCGAGTCCGCTCTTCGGCAAGACCACCGGAGCGCAACTGCCGGTCGACGGCGGCAACGACCGGGTGATTTGATAGCTATTTAGCTTTTGGCTGTTTAGCTTTTTAGCGGGACGGTCTGCCGCCGGCCAGGGCTTACGCATGAAAGCGCCATGAAAATATAATTTGTACTTTTAATTAT
>JBBDRG010000036.1:0-7474 GCA_040905585.1 Verrucomicrobiales bacterium | reverse complement strand
TACGCCTCAGGCCGCCAACTCGTTAAGATGTCTTAAATTTTGTCGTGTAGTGTGATCGGCTATGACAGCTACGACCGATTCCGACCTTCCCGAGCAGATCCTCAAGTCCGACAAGCTGGGACGGGTTCGGGTCCCTATTGAGCGGCCGAGGCGATCCTCGACGAGTTCGAGCGCAGCGGCATGCCCGGCGCCCCCCCTGCCAGAGAAGAAAGCGCGCCGCGTCGAAGTGCCCCTCCTGCGCCGCGATCATGAGGGCGGTGCGGCCTTTTTCCGGATCGGCTCCGGGCAGGAGGCTGACGTCGCCGGCCTCGGCAGCGAGGAAGAAGATAGCGCTTTCGTCAGCAGCCAGTGGCGGGACAGGGAGAGTGAAAAGCAGGAGAAGACTCCCGAAGAGGGCGGACGGAGTGGTGTGATTGCATGGCGGTGGTGCGGTGAAGATGAGGACCACTCAAAGCAACACTGGGAGATGGCGCCGATGGGCAAGCAAGTTTTTCGGAAACTCCGGCATCGATCCCCAAGGAGAGGCGCTTTGTAAGCGCCTGCGGTGGCTCGGCTGCACTGGGCTCAGCGGGCGGTTGGAAACCGCCCCTCCTTGAGGAACGGCCCGATCCACGAAACGCTGCTCCAGTTGAGCACGCGACGCTCACGGAGAAAGCTGCGCAGCGGCTCCTCGGCGTCACCGCCGGAAATCCTGCCACCCACCAGACCGGTCCGGAGCGCCGTCGCCCCCTCCCGGGACTCTCTGCCAGCGGCGCGCCCGACCGGCGTTTGCGGTTTTGCCGTCGGCGCTCGCGCGCCGACGGGCGGGACGTGCTTCTGGTCCCCTCCGGACCTGCGGACTCTTTGGACCCATTTATCCGATGGAGAGCTGCGGGACGCAGCCCGAGCGTATTGTTCCGGTTCGTCGGCTGGTTCGCGTTGCGGTTCGCCGAGCGGCAATTCGCAGGCGTGTTGTTGAAGCTGCCGCCCCGGTTGACACGATTCGAGCCACGCGTTGAAGCGCACCCGCTTTGATGAAACGATTAAAGCGCCTCTCCGGCAAGAAGAATCCGCCCGGTGGTCCGCAAATTCAGGCACCTCATCCGCATCGTCCGGGCCGGGGCAGCGAAGGCGAGCGCGGCGGTGGCGCGGCGCTGGGCTTCCTCCTCTGTGATCGCCCCGCCCGCCAGGTCCAGCGCGAGGCCCCGCAGCCGCAAACGCAAGCGACGGCGGCTGCGCCGGGTCAGGCCCGTCCAGCCGGGATGGAAGCGGAACCCGAGAAAGTCCATCCCGCCTGATGTCCGGTTCAGCACCGGTTCTTTGAGTTCCAGTCCGAGTTCGGAGCCGGCGAATGCGAGGATGTCATCGCGGCAGCGCAGCAGTTCCGCCTTGTCGTCGTGCCAGAGCACGATGTCGTCCATGTAGCGGGCGTAGGCGCGGATGCGCAGGCTCTCCTTGATGCGGCGGTCGAGAAAGCCGAGGTAGAAATTCGCGAGATGCTGGCTCGTGAGCGCCCCGATGGGGAGCCCGGTCTTCACCCCCGGATCGTAGCTGTCGATCACGTCGCGCCAGAGCCGGAGCATCGATGCCTCGCCGAAGAGACGATCCAATCGGCGGCAGAGCCGGTCTCGTGGCACCGTTTCGAAGTAATGCCTCACGTCGAGTTGCAAATACCACCGCCGACAAGTCGTCCACTTCGCCGCCTCGCGGATCGCGGCGCGCAATCCGAGACCGGGGCGGCAGGCATAGGTCTGGCTGACGAGCCAGCGTTCAAAGACCGGCTCGCAGACATTGATCATGGCATGGTGGAGAACTCGATCCGGGAAACAGGGGGCACTGATCAGCCGCTTCTTCGGATCGTGGATCGTGAACTCGCGAAATTGCCCCATCGGTCCGTCCCCCCGGCGGTGGCGCTCCGCGATGGCTTCCAGTCCCGCTGGATGGTCGGCGAGGAAATCGAGTGCGGCCTGGCTTTCCCGCTTGCCGCGCATCGTCCGGAGGAGGGCTTCCTGCAGGTTGCCCCACTCGTGAATGCGGTCATAAAGATGGATCTCACGACGCATCGGCGACCAGTTTCAGGACAGTTTCCCCATACTTGTCCGCACGTCCCGACCCGATCCCCGGCAGATCGGTAAGCGCGGAGAGACTCGTGGGACGTTTCTCCGCAATGGCGGCGAGCTGGGCGTTGGTGAAGACGTTGAAGGCATCGACGCCCTCCTCCTCGGCGCGTGTCTTGCGCCAGTTTTTGAGTTCGAGGAAGAAGCTGAAGTCGTTCTCGTTCAGCTCCTCCTTGTAATCGACCATCTTCCGCCCTCCGCCGACCTTCGCCGCAGCGCCGGAGTTGGACGCCTCCCCGTATTCGACCTGATAGGCCCAAAAGGAATCGCTCCCCGCCGCCACGAACTGCCGCTCCACTCTGATGATGCGGTGGCCGGACAAAAAACGGTTGAGCCGTTCCTCCGGCTCGCCACCGTGGGCGGGGATGGAAAAATGGGCGTATGGCATGATGTCAGTTTTTCAAAAAAATTTCCCGCGCTGTCGCGCGTTTCTATTACGCATCCCCTGCCGGCTGCCAGGTCGTTCGCTCCCGCTCACTGACCTGTCTGCCGCCATGCGCTGCCTTACGGGACGGGCTGGCTGGAGGGGACCAATGCGGGACGCAGCCCGAGCGCATAGCTCCGGCCCGCCGGCCGGCTCGCGCCGCGGCCCGCCGAGCGGCAATCCGCAGGCGCGCTGCCGAAGCTGCCGCCCCGGATGACACGAAACGAGCCACGCGACGTGTAGGGGTCGGTGCGCGTGTCGCTTCCGTAAGCGGCAAACGCATCCAGGCACCATTCCCAGACATTGCCGTGCATGTCGTGGAAGCCCCAGGGGTTCTCCGGATACTCGCCCACCGGGGCGGTGTACGGGTAACCATCGTTGTGGTCAGAATTCCGGTCTTTCTCGACAAACGGTGATCCATAATCCGCGTAATTGCCGTGCTCGTGCAGCTTCGCCGGGTCGTTCCCGAAGCTGTAGGCCGTCTCCTCCGTCTCCTCCGTCCCCGCCCGGCAAGCATACTCCCACTGCGCCTCCGTCGGCAGCCGGTACTCCCAATCCCGACGGATCGTCCCCCGCGCCCGCTCACGGTCCGTCAGCCGACGGCAAAACTCCACCGCCTGATGCCAGGTGATCGTCTCCACCGGAGCCTTGCGTTCCGGGTCCTTCTGCGTCGATGGTTCGTCCCCCATCACCGCCAGCCACGCCGCCTGGGTCACCTCGTATTTCCCCAGCCAGAACCCATGCGTCAGGATGACTTGGTGCGGGGTTTCATCTGCCTCGCGTCCCACCTCGCCCTCCGGGCTGCCCATGCGGAAGCCCTCCGGCCCCGTCTCCGGGCACCAGATCAGCGCCATGCCCTCGCCGTTGACGAAGCTCTCCTGCGGGGTCGGCGCCTCCGGCGGCAGCGCCGCCGCCATGCCTCTCGCCAAGGTCTCCGGCAGAGTCGCCCCAAGTTCCTCCAACTGCGAGGCGAGCAAAGCCACCCGCCGCCAACGCTTGTCCTTCTCCGCCTCCTTCGCATCGTCCACCAGCTTCGCCACCGCGTCTTCGTCCTCGGATCGTCGCCAGTTTGTCGCCAGCGCGACCGCCGTGTCATTCAAAAATCCCGCTCCGGCCTTCCATTCAAGGTCAGGGGTGAAGGTGTACCACCCCGACTCCTGAAAGGCGTAGAGATCCAGATCGAGCGACCCGGCCCCGCCCCCGGAGACGTCCCAGAGCTTCGCGCTGCCGTCCGCCCCCGCGCTCGCGAGGATCTCCCCGCTGGCACTGTAGACCAATCTCGTCACGGCCCCGCGATGCCCTGTCAGCGTCGCCACGAGCCGCAACGACCTGCCCGACACCGCCCACACCTTGATCGTCCCGTCCTCGGCCCCGCTCGCGAGCTGGTTCCCGTCAGGCCGGTAGGCGATCGATCTCACGGCGGCGGTTCCATTCTCCTCCCCGCCGTCGTGACGCTGTTCGGGTGAGACCCGCCCGAGGATCTCCGCGCCCGCCGCCTCCCACAGGACCACGCCGCCCCGGACGATTTCCTCGTCCCCGGCGCTAATCTCGATCTCCCGCGTCCCCGCCGCGAGAACCTGCCCGTCGGGTGAGACCGCCACGCAGGTCGCCGTCTGCGCCACCCCGACCCGCTCCAGAAAGGCGGGCCGGTCGCGCTCGTCCAGTTGCTCGGCCCTCGATTCCCGCAACTCGGTCCACGCCGAGGCCGCCGCCCCGTATTCCGGGAACCAGACCCGAGGTCCCACGCCCGGCGCGACCCCCGCAAGAAAGGAGTTCTCCGGGCTGAAGGCCAGCGAAGCCATCGCTCCGGTCCCGCCACCGTCGCGCGGAATGACCTCCACTGCCCCCGCACCGTCGCGCCAGAGCTGGATGGACCCGTCGTCGCCCGCGCCGGCCAGCCAATCGCCACCGGGACTCCAAGCGAGGGAGTCGGCAAGACCTTCGAGGCTTTCCGCGAAGCGTCTCTCCTCCATCATCCACTGGCGCACCCCGCCCGCCGCCGCGATCGCGAGAATCTCCCCGTCCGGCGCGAAGGCGAGATCCGTCACTCCGGCCAGCTCGGGAAGCGCGGTCTCCCGCCCTCCGTCGGTCAAGTCGAACATCCGCACCCCGTCCGCCGAACCCAGCGCGAGCCATCGCCCCGTGGGATGCACCGCCATCGCGGTGGCCGGTTCCTCCTTTTGCAGCTCGCTGCTCCAGAGCGGCCGGTAGGCGCGGTGCGAGGCGATCCAGTCGCGGGCGGCGCGGTAGTCCTCCCCGTCGCGATAGTCCTCGCGGATCAGGCGCAGCGGCTCCGCCGCGCCCTCCGGCCTCCCCACCCCGTCGAACCCGATCGCCTGCGCCGCGTATAGCAGCGTGTCGGGATAAAGATTCCCCCGCTCCACCGCCACCTCGGCCCGCAGCATCCAGGCGAGGCCCTCGTTGTGCTGAGCCTCGCGCTTTCCTGCCTCGGCCTGGAAATACAGGTTCACCGCCACAATCCCCGCGACAACCGCCGCCACCGTCAGCGCCGACAGGATCGCGAGCCGCCTCCGCAACCGCACCACCTCGCGCTTCTTCTCCGCCTCCGATTCGTCGAGGAAGGCGCTCTCCGTCTTGCTCAGCCCACCGATCCGCTCGAAGTCCCCGGCTTCGCGCAGCTCCAGAGCCCGTTCCAAGCGCGAGCCGGTCCAGAGTTCGTCTTTCGCCCTGCGCCGATCGGTTTCAGGCTTCGCTTTTTTTAGCTTCGTGAACCACAAGACGATTTTCCGAAACAGCGAAACCTTGCGGGTATCGGCAGCGGATTTCGCTTTTTTCAGCCTGATATACTCCTGCGCATCCTCCCGCAGCCGGTTGCGCAGGGCGATGGCCTCACGACTTTCGTTGACCCATTTCTCGAACTCGTCCCATCCGGTGATCAACGCCTCGTGCGCCAGCTCCACGACGCTGTCGGCCCGGTCTTCCCCGGCGCCCTCCTGCGCCACGAGCAGTTTCTGCGTGGAGAGCAACTGCTCCAGCACCGCCGCGTCGGCGTCGGTGGCCAGATCCTGCTTGCGCGCCGCCCGCGAGACCGGGACCTGGGTCTCGCCGATCTCCACGAGCCTCAGAAGGATGCGCCGCAGCGACTGCTTTTCCGCCTCGGCCAGTCCCCTGTAGTAGCCGGTCACCCGCTGCTGAAGAGCGCCCCGCACTCCCCCGATGGTTTTGTACGAGTCGATGTTGAGCACGCGGTCGGTCACGTCGTCTTTTTCCCACAGCGCCTCAAGGGTGTATTCAAGATACGGCAGGGGAAGGCGTCCCCGCGGATCGGCGAGATCGTCGAGAATGAGACGCACGAGCCCCGGCTCGAAGGCGACCCCGTGCGACGCCGCCGGCTGCTGGATCACGGCGCGCAGTTCGCCCTCGTCCATCTGGGAGACGCGGTGAAAATGCTTGTCGGTGATGGCGCACAAGGCGGAGTGCCCCTCAAGGTTGGAGAAAAAATCGTCCCGCATCGCGAGCACAAGCCGGAGGCCCTCCGGCGGATCCGCCGCGACATCCACGAGCGAGGCGATGAAGGCGCGCAGGTCCTTCTGCGCATCCTCCCGCCGGGGCGTGCGGGTGAAAATCTCCTCGAACTGGTCGATGAAGACCAGCCACGGTTCGTCCGCTTTGCGCAGAGCTTTGAAACGCTCGCGGATCACCGCAGACGAAGGAGTCTTGGCCGGTTTCGCCTCCTGCTGCGAATAGCCCGCCCGACTCAGCCCGAGGTAGAACCCCTCGAAGGCATCCTCGTCGGGGGTGAACTCGACGACGCACCCCTTTTTCTTCGACCTCTCCCGCCAGGAGGGAATCAGTCCGGCCCGCACTGCCGAAGACTTCCCGCTCCCCGAGGCACCGTAAACCAGAAGCAGGGGCGACTCCTCCGAGGCGGCGAGCAGGTCGGCCACGAGCCGGTCGCGCCCGAAGAAGTAGTCGCGCTCGGTCTCCTCGAAATGGCGGAGGCCGACGTAGGGGTTCTCCTCCCTGAGCGGCACGTCGTGATACTCGGCGTAAAGGAGCTTCTGGAAATCGATCGCGGCGAGGTGATCCTTGATCTGTTCGAGCGACTCGAAGTAGGTGCGGTCCCGCTCGTCGAGCCGCACGTCTTTCTGGATGAAATCCTGCTGGAGCTGTCGCAGTTCCTCGGTCTCGGGATTCTCCGCGTGCTGGGGATCGCGCGGAGCCTTTGCCAAAGGCAGGAAGACGAAGGTCGCCTTGTTCATCCGCCGGGCGAAAAGGTATTCCCACTGGGTGTACGAGTGCCGCGGAGTCGCCCCGGTCTCGGTCTTGTCCCGGGTGAAGGAGAAGGCGTAACGGGTCGCCGCGGTCGAGGGCGGCTCGGCACCGTAGCGATCCCCCATCAGACAAATCACCGCGTGGCACTCCAGGATGTAGTCGTGGAGCTTTTCCAGCAGGGTGCCCGAAGTGGTCCGGAACTCCTCCTGCACCGCGACATCGCAGCCACGCCGTCGCAGTTCCACCGCGAGCTGATCGCGGAGGGAGCCGAGTTCCTTGGTGACAGCGCTCAGGAAGATGCGTGGTTTTTCGGCCATGGGTTTCGGGAGCGGTCAGGCGACGGGAAGTGAGACTACCCATTCCTGTGGAAAAGGGAAAGCGAATTGCTTTCCTTTCTCACGCTGTCCGTCCATCGCTTCCATGCAATCCGGGAAAGGCGCTTGTCACCTCTCCTCATCTTCGGGATCTCTCAGAAGAGGCAGGGGTTTCCGATGCGCCCGCGCCCACGATCCACAGCCCTCGACGAGAACTCCGAATGGCTGAGGGAACAATGCTCCCGGCTCACTGCCGCGCTAATCGATAGAGGCAGGACCACTGTAAGAGAACTCGGCAAGTTTTTTGAAAACGCGGGCTATCAGGGTTCTTTTCCAAGTCTTGATACCGGTAACTATTCACCACCTTTCCCGCAGTCGCAGGCCCGGTGACGGAAGAAGGGCGG
>JBBDRG010000035.1:0-7548 GCA_040905585.1 Verrucomicrobiales bacterium | reverse complement strand
AAGGGACAAAGGGACAAAGGGACAAAGGGACAAAGGGACAAAGGGACAAAGGGGCAGACCTTTCGTGGAAAACCCGGCCTTTCGTGTCTCGAAACCGCGGGCGAATCCCCAGCCTTGATCTCGGATAGCTCCCTCCGCTACAATGCCGTCCGACCCGAATCGTGAATCCGCAACCGCCATCCCGGCCTGACCCGGAAATGCCCTCCGACTCCGAGTTCCCCGATGTGATGGTGGACGGCCGGATCGACTTCGATCCGCTCTCGATCGAGGAATTGAGCGCGGCGTTGCCCCAGTTCTCCTTCAGTCATTTATTCAAACTCGATCGAACCGGTGCGCTCTACCGGGCCACCCAGACCAGCCTCGATCGGGACTCGGCGGTCAAGGTCCTGCCGCCGGTAACACAGGAAACATCGGACTCGTTTCTGGAAGACTTTCGGCACGAGGCCCAGACCATGGCCAAGTTGAATCATCCCAACATCGTCAAGGTATACGACTTCGGGGAAATCGAGTCAAAGAAGTGCCCCTATTTCGCGATGGAATACGTGGAGGGAGCCATCCTCGGCTCCCTGATCAGGAAGGGACAACTCACGGTCGATCACGTGCTGTCCTGGGCACCCCAGATTTGTACCGCTCTCGACTATGCGCACCAGCGCTCTGTGGTTCACTGCGACCTGCGGTCGGCCAATATTCTGCTCAACCGCTATGGAGTGGTGAAGGTGGCGAATTTCAGTCTTTCTCAGCTGGGTGGCCAGGGGCCGCAAACGACTTCGGCGTCGGGATCGACCTTTGCGGCGATCGACTATTTCGCTCCCGAGGTGAGGGAGAGCCGGGGGAGCGAGGCCACTCCTCAGTCCGACATATACTCCATGGGAGTTGTATTGTACGAAATGCTGACCGGCCACGTGCCGCGGGGTGCCTGGAGGAGTGTCTCGACCGTCACCGGGGCCGATAGAAGATTCGACGAAATTATCAACCGCGCGATGGCCACGGCTCCATCCGAGCGATTCCAGTCCGCAATCGAAATCTCGAATCGGCTCTGGGAAATCGCCTTTTCCCGCGCGTAGCGAGCCTGTTCGTCGATTTTTTCCTCGCCTTTTCCGCACGGGGAGTCAATTCTCGAAGGGCTTTGAGTGATTCCGGTCCCAACCCCCTCTCGCCGCGAGGGATGAAGTTTGTTTTTCCGAGCATCGAGGAACTCGGGGCCGTTCTGCCCGGCTACGAATTCATCGAGATTGTCGGAATGGGCGGGATGGGCGGCGTCTACAAGGCGAGGCAGATCAATCTGGACCGCCTCGTGGCGATCAAGATTCTTCCCCCTTTGCTGGATCAGCCGGAATTGAACCTCCAGGAAAGGTTCAGACGGGAGGCGCGCGCGATGGCCAGGCTCAATCACAGCAACATCGTATCCATATACGATTTCGGCACCACGAGCGATAATCAACTCTATTTCGTGATGGAGTACGTGGACGGTACCGACCTCCACCAGATCAAGAAGAGCCGAGAAATCAGTCAAGACGAAGTCCTGGAATGGTTCCCGAAGATCTGCACTGCGCTGCAATACGCTCATACTGAGGGAATTATTCACCGCGACATCAAGCCGTCCAATATCATGATCAACAGGAACGGTAATATCAAGGTGGCTGATTTTGGCCTCGCTAAATTTATCCGAGACACGTCACAGACCCGCCTGACGATGACCAATCTCGCGATGGGTTCAGCCGATTATGTGGCGCCTGAAGCCCTGGAGGACGATTGCGAACTCGACTGTCGAGCCGATTTGTATGCGATCGGCGTAATGCTCTACGAAATGTTGACGGGTATGGTTCCGCGGGGCGCCTGGCTTCCGCCTTCCCATATTCGATCGGGCAGGATCGATCCCCGCTTTGACGACATCGTAATCGAGGCGATGGATCCGAATCGAGATTCTAGATTTCAGGAAGCGGTACACATCACGGAGCGTCTCATCGAGATTCGGGAAGCTCCGGGCAGAAGGAAATCCAGTTGGGTGAAGGGGCTTGTTCCGGCCCGGGCAGCTGCGCGCATCCCCATCAAGGTCGCTCCCGGCAGCGGGGGCCAGCGTAAGGGACAGCAGGCGGGCGGCACCCGAGGGGACCGCCCCGGTACCGGCCACGCGGCGACCTCGCCGATTCCTCCGCCGGTTTTCCAGGAAGGCAATTTCGTCACGAAGGATCCGCCCGGAGAATCGCAGAAGTCCGGGGCGATTCGCATCAGGAATTGGCTTCGGAGGCGATTCGGCGAAAGCGAGGACACAGCCGGAAGTTATCGCGACCCGTGACTCGGAAGGATCGATTTCCAGTAATGCGAGAACTCGCGTTTGAAGTGAGTTCTCGCCACAGCCGGAACGATTCTCGAGTCGTCGCTCGCTACAAAATCTCGAAAACCGCCTCGACTTCCACCGCCACGCCGGTGGGCAGGGCCGCGAATCCCAGGGCGCTGCGGGCGTGGTAGCCGTCGCCGTCTTTTCCATACAGTTCGTGGAAAAGATCGGAGGCTCCGTTGATCACGAGATGATGATCGGTGAAATCGGGAGCGGAGTAGACGCACCCCAGCAGCTTCACGACTTTCAGCCCGTCTAGAGTGCCATGCACGTCGTGAACGGAACGGAGGATTTTTTCGGCGCACTGGCGGGCGGCTCTGTATCCGTCTTCCACCTCCAGCCCGCCTCCCAACACGCCCTTGACATCGCTGACATGTCCCGAGGTGATCAATTGGTTCCCGCTGCGGATGCAGAGATTGAGATAGCCTTTCTCTTGAGGGCTGAGATCGATCCCGAGTTCGGTGGCTTTCTGTTGGGCTGACATAATTTTGATTCTTGAAAGGATATGTATCAGCGGGAGGAGCGTGTTGGAAGAAGAAATTAAGGATAAAGGGACAGGATAAAGGGACAGACCTTTAAGGAGGATAAAGGGACAGACCTTTTGAAAGGGTGGGCACGGAACAAAGTACGCGCAGGAATTCGGCGGCATCCTCGACAGGGGCGGCGGAATCAGGTCGGTTCCGCAGTGGGGAGATGAAGGAAGGAAAGGCCGTCGAAGCGGGCGAAGTCACCGTCGAAGGAGACCACACGGCAACCTGCCGGGATCGCGAAGGCGGCGAGATAGGCGTCCGTCCAGAGACGATGCAAAAAGCCCTCGCCGCCTGTGAATCGTTCGAACTCGCCATCGACTCCCGGCGTCTCCGCGAGGAGACGGACGCTGTTCCGCGCCAGATAACTCCGGTAGATCGCCCAGGCTTCCGCAGGCGGCAGAGGTCGGCTCAGGACGCCGGGCCGGGTGCTCAGTCGAAGAAAACCCATCATCGTGACGCGATTGAACGCCGCCACCGGTGCCGCAGCGGTCGCCCAGTAGGATTGGGCGGCGAGATGCTGAGGGTGCTGCCCGTCCGCGAGCGCGAGCCAAACGTTGATGTCGGGGAGATCGATCATCCAGGCTCGCGGTCGGTCGGCGCCACTGACCTCTCGTAGTTTTCGAAATCCTCCTCTTCGAGCAGAGCTTGCAGTTCCCGGTTGGTGAGGGCTTGGCCCGGTGCTCTGCCCGCCTCGCGCGGAATGGCCACCGGGAGCGGTTCCGGATGGCCACGCCCACCGGTCGTCGGGACGGTAGCGGAGCGGAGACCGGCCTCGATGTAGCAGGCGATCAATTCTTTGAGCTTCATACCTTCCCGGGCGGCGCGGGATTTCACCTCGCGAAAGAGAGGGTCGGGGAGGTCGAGGGTGGTTCTCATGGAGGCATTTAAGCATAAAAATGCGAAAACCTCAATTGCTGATCCGACATGCGCTCGGGTGGGTCTTCAGTAAATCTGATTCCTAGGCGAAATAAATCATACGTTTCTTGCCAAAAGTCCGATTTCACCGATCCTGACCCATGAAGATCACCGTTGAACTTCCCGAAGGAGAGGTGCGCGAAATTTGCGAGCTGACCGGCATTCCCAAAAAGGGACCCGCGATTCGCAAGCTGCTGGCGGATTCCCTGATGTTGCAGCGCCGCGCCCGGATCTCGGATAAGTTTCTTTCCGGGGAATGGTCGGCGGAACTCGACGGCTTCGAGGCCGCCAAAGCAGAGGACAGACAAAGCGCCCGCACCCTTGCCGAACAATGGCGCGACTGATCGAGTCCTCGCTGTGGGTCGATTTCACCCGCGCCAAGACGCCGCCGGAGCGCAAGGTGGCGATCCACCGCTGGATTGTCGATCCCGAGGCCTGCCTATGCGAGCCCGTCGCCTTCGAAGTGCTGCGCCATGCCACGGCGGAGGAGCGCCTCCGAATCGAGGCCCAGTTCGCGACCCTGCCGCTCCTGTCGACACCCCCTCTGCTCTGGCGAGATGCCGCGAGACTGGGACAAGCCTGCCGCGATCAGGGCGTCACCGCCGGATCGCTCGACCTCGTCATCGCCGCCCTGGCGGTGCATCATGACGCCGAGATCGTGACCTTCGACACCGACTACGATGCGATCCGCCGGGCGTGTCGGCTGAGGGTGACCTGCCTGCCGCGTGACTGAACCGTGTTCTCAATTTCTTTCCTTTTGGAGAAAAGGTCACTCACCCTATGGTTGTCCCACCCCTCGTGCGAGACTTCCAACATGAGCACGAAACACAAAGCACCACCTGTCACTGAAATCGCCTACATCCTCGATATGTCGGGGTCGATGAACCCTCATGCCGAGGCCGCCGTCACCGGATTCAACGACTTTCTGAGGGAACAGCAGTCCGTTGAAGGCGTCGCTCGAATCACTCTGGTTCTGTTCGACGATCGGTATGAAGTGCCCTTCGACAGTCTTCCAGTTGGCGAGGTTTGCAGTATCGACACGGGAATCTATCGCCCCCGGGGCACGACGGCCCTTCTCGACGCCATTGGCAAAACGATGAAGAGTTTCCGGAAGCGGATCAAGGACCTGCCGAAGAACCGCAAGCCCGATCAGGTGATCTTCGCCATCTTCACGGACGGACTGGAGAACGCCTCCCGGGACTACACCTGGACGGATATCGCGGACAAGATCCGAAAGCGGCAGGACAAGGACGGCTGGGAGTTCCTCTTCCTCGCCGCCGGCCAGGATGCCATCGCCACCGCCGCACAGATGAATGTCCACGCCCACAATGCGGCGACGGTCGACAGCAACAACCGCTTTTCATCGAGGGACTCGGGCCGAGCCATGAGCCGCAAGGTCAGGGCGATGCGTGAGATGGATGTGGATGCTGCGGATCTCGCGGCTCCGATGACGGATATTCTGCGGGAGGAGGAGGGGCGGGAGGATTTAGAGAACTAACAAGCGAATAATTCCGGATTTGCGGAAATTCTTCTCTCCCATGGGTTTCTTGATCTGTTAGCCTGCCCCCGTGAACCTCTTGTTTGGCATCTCCCTTGACGGTGCTCCGTGTCCCTCCAACTGGATGGGCGCGGGGCGACTGGTCTGCGGTCCGGAAGGCCTCCTGAATGCTCTGGAGGTGGCGCTCGTGCTTCCGCCGCTGGATGGCGTCAGTGAAATCGAGCGGCTGATCTTTTACCGCAAGGCGCTGGGAACGCATTTGGAAGCGGATCCCTCCGCGTTCTATCGCCGTTCCTTCGAGGCGGAAAGCCTGTCATCCAGCCGTGTCCTTCTCCGGTGGAGGGACGAACTCCCGCTGACTGGATGGAATCCGGATCTCGATTCCGGGGAGGGGACGCCGTCCCGGCTTGTGTTTGCCGATCTCGTGGAGGAAATTCTGAAACGGGTGGACCCCGTGACGATCAAGTCATCCGTCGCGAAGGAGGATCCTGTCGGGAAATCCCGCGCTTTGCGAGCGGGCGACCTGGCCATCCTGGCCCGCTCCCACGACCGGGGAGAGGATCAGCAGGCTCTCGACCCGGGAGCCGACGCGCCGGGTGCCGGTGCAATCCATGTCTCCACCTATCATGGAGCCAAGGGACTGAAATGGCCGGTGGTGATCGCGGCAGATCTGGACAGCGGCATCCGGTCCCGGCTCTTTTCGCTTCGCAGTGTCAATTTGGCCCCGGACAAGAAAGTCCGACTGAGCGATCCGCTGGCGGACCGGGGACTCCGGCTCTGGTTGAATCCTTTTGGCAAGAGCGGGTCTGAAACCCGCGAGAAGATGGAGGATTCGGATACCGGACGCGACTCTCTTTGCCGCGCGGAGGACGAGGAACTGCGCCTCCTCTATGTCGGGATCACCCGCGCACGCGACCGCCTCGTTCTTCCTCTTGAGCCTGGAAAGGACCATCCATGGCTGAGTCTGGTCGGATCCGCCGCCGATGCCCTGCTCGCACTCGAGGAAAGCGGACCCGTGTCACTCGACGGATCCGACCCCATTCCGGTCCGTGTCTCGGAGTTCGAGTGGAAGGAGCCTCCACCTCTCCCGGACCCGGCCAGTGAAATCAGTTTTCCAATACGGGCCGACGAGCGCACGGAGAAGCCGCCCGCTGTGCTGGTCCCGTCCGGGCAGGCGGCTATTGCGGAAGCAAAGATCGGGGAAGTCATCGAGTTCGGTGAACGGCTCGCTTGGAAGGGGAATCCTGAGCCCGGTCGGGTTGGTGAAGCGATGCACCGGATTTTTGCCGTCGAGATCCTCAATCCCGAGTCCGATGAAGACGCTCGTCTGCGACGGGTCAGCGACCTGCTTTCCGGCTTCCAGCTGGAGTCGCACCTGGACCCTTCAGAAGTTGCGGCCACGGTGGATCGTTATCGCGCCTTCGTTCAGAAGCAGTTCTCGCCGGTTTCGGAGCAGGTCGAAGTGCCCTTTTCCTACGTGAATGACGCAGGGCAGCGGGTCAGCGGCTTCATCGATCATTTGCTGGAAACGGAGAAAGGGCCGGTCATTCTCGATCACAAGATTTTTCCCGGGAAAAGGGAGGATTGGGAGGAGAAGGCGCTGAGCTATTCGGGGCAGTTGGCGGCTTACAGCAGTGTATTCCCCCCTTCTGAAAAGGGCCGAACGATCATTCATCTCGTCAGCGCCGGAACTCTGATCGAGGCTCTTTCCTAGCCCGTCGACGGGCACGATATCCAATTACCCCCCATGAAACTGCTTCACCAGGATTTCGAGAATGAAATCGCAGCGTTGGCCGCCGAGGCGGAGGAAGCCAAGGTGATGATTGCTTTTCTCACTGAGGACGGACTTGCGTGGCTTCCCGAAGCACGAGGATGCTCCTTCGATTCGATTGTCCGCCGTCTTCGGGAACTTCGATAGTTAGAATCCTGGATTGCTTGCTCTGAATTCTCCACTTACACTCATGTCAGATGACGGCTACAGCACAGAAGCTTCGCGAGTCACGCTCGAAACACACGTTGAAGAGTTACGACGCCGCTGTGAAGCAGCTTGCCGTTTTTCGGGCGGTAATACCCTGTACGGAGAAGAACTCAGCCTCTTTCAGGCATATGCTGAAGAAGGGGACTTCTGTTTCAATCGAGAACCCAGAGAAGTAGCGCGAGCCCCCGACGACGAGGGGAACGAGCATCAGGTCTGGTTTTTGGAGGGGTCGGACCAGGGCTTACGCATGAAAGCGCCATGAAAATATAATTTGTACTTTTAATTATAG
>JBBDRG010000034.1:16308-41705 GCA_040905585.1 Verrucomicrobiales bacterium | reverse complement strand
CTGAACCCCTGAACCCCTGAAAACCCGAGAAGAACCACCCGAGTCACCCCAGCTAAAAAGCTGACAGCTAAAGAGCCCCGCATTCTCTCAGTGCTCCACGTTGCTGAGCACTTCCTCGATCGTGGTCTCGCCCGCGGCCACTTTGTTCCATCCGTACTCCCGCAGAGTGGACATCCCGCCCGCCGCCGCCTGCTTCTTCAGCTGGGCGTAGGAAGCGTGGGAAGTGATCAGTTCCGACATGGCCGAGTCGACGAGGCAGATTTCGAGGATGGCCATTCGGCCTCGATAGCCCGTGTTGCGGCAGGCGCGACAACCGACGGCTTCGTGGATGCCGGCTCGGTCGTCCGGAGGGAATCCGATTTCACGAAGATAATCGTCGTCCAGGTGCGCAGGGCGCTTGCATTCCTCGCAGAGTCTCCTCACCAACCGCTGAGCCAGAAAGCCGCGAACGGAAGACGCGATCAGGAAAGGCTCCACGCCCATGTCGAGAAGCCGCGTGATTCCCGAAACGGCGTCGTTGGTGTGCAGGGTGCTGAAGACGAGGTGACCGGTCAAGGCGCCGCGGATGGCGATCTCCGTCGTTTCGAGATCGCGCATCTCTCCCACCATGATGATGTTCGGGTCGCCGCGCAGAATGCTGCGCAGACCGCTGGCGAAAGTCAGTCCGATCTCGGGTTTGACGGCGATCTGGATGACGCCGTCGAGGCGGTTCTCCACGGGGTCCTCCACCGTGACGATGCGGGTTTGCTTCGTATTGAGACGTTTCAGGAAGGTGTAGAGAGTGGTGGACTTGCCCGATCCGGTGGGACCGGTGACCAGAATGATGCCGTTGGGCTGCTTGAGAAGACTCTCAATGATTTGGACGCTTCGGTCGTCCAGGCCCAGCATGGCCATATCGAAATTTTCCCGGGTGAGCAATCGCAGACTGACGCTTTCCCCGTTGACGGAAGGGATGGTGGCGACCCGGACGTCGACAGGGTTGCCGTCGAGTTCGAGATTGATCCGGCCGTCCTGGGGAAGGCGGCGCTCGGCGATGTCGAGCTGGGCCATGATTTTGAGGCGGGAAATCAAGGAAGCTTGGAGCGCTCGAATGTCGGGAGGCACGGCGACCTCCTGCAAGGCCCCGTCGATGCGGTAGCGGATGCGCAAATTCTTCTCCAACGGTTCGACGTGAATGTCGGTCGCCCTTTCCCGCAGCGCTTCGCGAAAAACCTGATTCACGAAGTTCATGACGGAGGCCTCTTCCTCCTCTTCGTCGAGCAGCGTCACTTCCTGTTCGTAGTCGTCGTCCGCGCCCGGTTCCCGCCCTTCGAGCAGCTCGTCGAACTGCTCGGCACCCACGCCGTAGCCCTCGCGCAGTCCTTCGAGAATCCGGTAGCGGGTTCCCACCGCCCACGAGACCGGCTTGTCCCATTCTCGTCCCACCGCCTGCCTCGCTTCGAGGTTGAACGGGTCGTAGGTCATCAGGCTGATCCGATCCTCGTCAATCCGTCCGGGGAGAAGGCGATGGCGCAGCGCAAGCTTCGCCGGAAACCGCCGGTGCAGCGAAGTCGACAGATCGAGTTCCGGTTCGTCCATGAACTCCAGCCCGGCCGCCGCCGCGAGATGCCGGGCGAAGGTCTCCTCCTCCACCAACCCGCCGTCCAGCACGGCGTCGACCAAGGAGGCGCGCCTGGCCGCCGCCTCGGCCAGCACGGCCTCGCAACGGGGCGCGTCGGAACAGCCGCTGTCGAGCGACACCTTGGTGAGAAGAGGAACTAAGGACATGGTGGACGAGACGATCGCGATCCCGCGTGGGATGATGGCAGGCGACGCGCCCACCAGTCAACCCCGGCGTTGCCATGGGGTTGCGCCTACGGAGAAGAACTTCCGCGTCGCGGCGTTCGGCCTTTCAGCCTTTCAGCCTTTCAGCCTTTCAGCCTTTCAGCCTTTCAGGGGTTCAGGGGTTCGGGGGTCGCGAAGCTGTCTTTCCTCCGGCACGATTCGAAACGATTTCCGTACTTGTCTTTTCCACCGAACCTGAGTCACAGTGCCCGGACATGCCAGATACCGATCCACTCTCCGTCCTCGAAGGTCTTTACACCGCCGTTGTCGCCGACACGCTGGACTCGCTCGGCTACCGCGACCGGATTCTCGGAGCGGACATCCGGGCGCTGACGCCGACCCGTCGCCTCTGCGGTCGGGTGTTCACCGCACGGGCCGAGACCGTTCGCGCCGTACCCGCCAATCCCTACGAACTGGAGATGCAGGCAATCGACCGCATGAGCCGCGGAGACGTGTTGGTCGTCGATGCCGGTTATCACCGGGAAAGCGCTTTCTGGGGAGAATTGCTCACGACGGCCTGTCTCGCCAAGGGGGTCCGCGGGGTGGTCATGAGCACCTGCGCCCGCGACATGTGGAAGCTCAACGAACTCGACTTTCCGGTGTTCGGGATCGGATGCACCCCGGCCGACAGCAAGGGGCGCATCGATGTCGTCTCCGTGGGCGAGCCGATAACGATCGACGGGGTCGAAACGAAGAACGGCGACCTCATCCTAGGGGACGAGGACGGCGTCGTCATCGTGCCGGAGGAAGCCGCCGCCGAGACCTTGCGGCTCGCGAGCGAAAAGGTGAGCGGCGAAGACACGGTGCGGGACGAACTCGCCGCAGGCGTCCCCGTCTCGGAGGTGTTTCGCCGTCACGGAATCCTTTAACCCACCGCCATGAAGCGACCGCGCGTGCTCGTAGCCGGGCTCTTCCACGAAACGCATACCTTTCTCGACGAGAATACCCCTCTTGAGAATTTCGAGCGGCGGCAGGGAGAGGATTTGCTCGCTTGCGAGGGAGACAGTTCGCCCCTCGGCGGTGCGCTCGAAGCCGGGCGCGCGGCGGGTTGGGAGATCGTTCCGGGTCTCGACGTCCGCGCCCTTCCCGGGGGTCCCGCCTCGCGCAGTCCGATCCCCCTGTTCGACGATTACCTCCGGGCCCTGCCCGACGAAGTTCCCCTCGCGGAGATCGACGCCGTTTTCCTGGTGCTTCACGGGGCGATGGTGGACGGCGAAAGCCTGGACGTGGAGGGCGCTCTCCTCGAGCGAATCCGGACGGTGGCGGAGTTCGCGAACCTCCCGCTGTTCGCCGTCATCGATCTGCACGCCAACGTTTCCAACGAGATGGCCCGCCGCGCCGATGCTCTTTTCGCCTACCGGGAGAATCCCCACACCGACGCTCGGGAGACGGCGGTTCGTGCGGCGAGGGCTTTGGACGAATGCCTGCGGACGGGCGAGATGCCGCGGATTTTCCACCGGCACACCGGTATCGTCTGGCCGCCCACGGGAACGGGGACGGCGGACGAGCCGATGGCGTCTCTCGAGAAACTGGCCCGCAGGCTTGAAGAAGAGGCGCGGGAAATCCTGAGCGTCAACGTGGTGCCCGGGTTCGCCTACGCCGACACGCCGGACACGGGGCTGAGCTTCCAAGTCGTCGTTCGCGGCGGGGCCGAATCCGCCGCCCTCGCCGGTCGCGCCCTCGATGCTCTTGCCGAGCTGGCCGAAGCCCGGCGGGAACAAGGGCTCGTCCGCGACGCGAGCCTAGCGGACGTCCTTCCCACCCTCGGCGAGCGCGCCTCGGGCCCGACCATTCTCGTCGAGCCCTCCGACAACATCGGCGCCGGGGCGCCCGGCGACGGGACCGGGTGCTTCCGGGCTCTGCTGGAACATCCGGTCGGTTCCGCGGCCGTCTGTCTGTGGGATCCCGCGGCCGTCCAGGACCTTGCGGCGCTCGAACCGGGGCAGCGGTGCCGCCTCAGCGTGGGGGGAAAGGGAAGCCGCTTCGATCCGGGCCCGGTCGAAATCGAGGGCGAATTGGTCTCGCGCAGCGACGGGCGGTTTCGTCTCGAGGATTCCGGAAGTCACTTGGCTTCGCTTTGCGGGGACTATTTCGACATGGGGCCCTCCGCCGTCGTGAGGATCGGAGATCTGCTTCTTCTTCTGACTACCAACCGCACGCCCCCCTTCGATCTGGGCCAGTGGAGAAGCCAGGGGATCCGCCCGGAGGACCTCGACGTGATCGTGGTGAAGGCCGCGGTCGCCCATCGTCGCGCCTACGACCCGATCGCGGCCCGAAGCTTCACCGTCGACACTCCGGGGCCGTGCCGCAGCGATCTTTCGGCGTTTGCCTACCGCAATTTCTCCCCGAGGTCGTCCGCGTAGCCGGTCAGTTCCAAGTAGGCCCGCCCCAGCTTTTCCCCCTTCGCGTCCTCGACGTCGCAGGCGCCTTCCCAGTAGCTGACGCCTCCCGGCCCGGCGACCACTTCCTGATTCGCCATCACTGGAACAATTTTCAAGCGAAGCGGTTCTGCGGTCGCCGGATCGGTCGTCGCGACGATCGGCGAAATCGGATAGACGGCCCCGGTTTCCGGGCTTTTCCACTGCCCGTCCGGAATCCACTCGAAGTCGTCGTAGGCGAGAGGCGTCCGCTCTCCGTCCGTGCCGACCCAGACGAACTGGGAATATTGCGACGGCGTCCCGTCCTTCTCCCGCAGGATGTAGGCCATGACCTCGCGCCCGTCGAAGAGTTGCATGCATACCCAGTCCCAACCGACCTGGTTGCGGTCGAGTTGGCTGCTGGATATCTCGTGGTCCATCCAGGCTTCGCCCTCGACCGTGAACGTCTCTCCCTCCAGCGTGACATCGCCTTCCGCCGACAGCCTCGGGAAAGTGATGTAGTAGCTCGCGGCCGTGCCCTCCGGCCCCTTTCGGGAAACGCCGCCCTCGCCGAAAACGACGTGGGATTTCCGCGGCTTCAGCGCAAGCGAAAAGGCGGCGTCGCTCCGAATGGAGCCCTCCAGCCGCATCGATTCCTCGTCGCCGGACAGACTCCAGTTTCCGTTGCTGAGATCGAGGCCTCCGATGGCCGCCCCGGCGTCCCACCCTCCGCGGTTCAGCCGGCTCTCGTGGTGAAAGGTCCCTGTCTCCGGGTCGCTCAGACCCATGTGGGCCATGTAGATCTGCGAGTCGCCGAAGAAGACGTCTTCCGCCACCGGAACCGGCTTTTGTCCCAGCCGGAAAAAGGTCGCCTGAAAGCCGAAGCGCCGGTCTCCGGAGAAAAGATGACCGGTCAGGTACCACCATTCGATTTTGAAGTCCGGATGACTGCCGTGGTCGCTGGGAAAACTCAACCGATAATCGGACCTGGGGACGTTCCACCGCGGAGAGTCCTCCGCGAGGAGACTCGCCAAACCGATCATAGCCGCAAGAGCGCCGATGTAGTGGGACTTTGTTCGCATGTCAGTCTTCTCTGTCGGAACGGAGGTTGGCGTTCCGATGGCCCACCGCCCACGCCACGGCTGCCGCGACCGCGAGCGTGACAGCCGTAAGTCCGGCGAACGACAGCCAGGGAATGCGGTAGGCGAGGGTCCAGCCGAAGCTTTGGGGGTTGACGACGAAAATCAGTATCCATCCCAGCAGAAAGCTTATCGCGAACCCTCCCGCCAAGCCCGCCGCTGCCAGGGCCGAGCCTTCCCACGCGGCCGCCCGAGCGATGGAGCGACGCGACGCCCCGAGCGACCGAAGCGTCGCCAGCTCGTTCTTCCGCTCCAGCAGGAGGCCGGTCATCGCCAACCCGAGTCCCGCCACGGCAATGACGACCGCGATCGCTTCCAGCGCGTAGGTCACCGCGAAAGTCTGGTGGAAGATCCGGAGAGACTCGCTTCTCAGTCTCGCGTTGGTTCGCGAGACCAACGCCGGGAATTCTCCCCGGATCGTCTCCAGCACCTTTTCGGCGTCTTTTCCGCCTTCGAGATACACGGCGATTCGAGAGACGGAATCATCCTGGAACCATCGGCTGGTGTGGTGCCGCGACAGGAGAATCGTCCCGAACTCGTTTCCGTAGTCCGCGTAGACGCCGGCGACCCGCGCCGACTTCGTCCCTGCCGGGGTCGGGAATTCGACGACGTCCCCCTTCCCCGCCTCCAAGCGCCGGGCGAACGGTTCGGATATCCAGGCGAGCGGGATCGAGCCCTCCTCGCCCCGCAAAGCCTCCGGACCGGGTTCGTCCGGGGCGTCGAGCCAGACGAGTTGCGGACGGCGTCGGGCGTCGCCGTGGTAGTCAGATCCGGCGAGGAAGACTTCTCTTTCTTCCACGGTGATGGTGTAGCGCCGCAACTTGTCCATTCCGGCCACGCCGCGAAGATTTCCGAGCCGACGCCACGTTTCCGGCGAAATGGTACCCTCGCCGGCGGCGGAACTCGAGCCCGCCGCAGCGACGTAGATGTCCGCCTTCAGCAACTGTCCGATCCAGGACGTGAGCGTGTGTTCGAAGCTCGCCACGAGAATTCCCATCGCCGCCGACATCCCGACGGCCACGGCCAAGCCGGCGGCGGTGAGCCGATGCCTGCCTCCGGGACGTCGCAGCTGGCTGGCCGCGTACCGGCGCATGGGATCGCCTTCCCTTCCCCCCAAGAGCCCCGACAGCGGCGTGAAGAGAATTCCGACAAGGATGCTGAGGCTCACCACCAGGACGATCGCCGCCAAGTAGCCTCCCGCGGGAACCAAGGTACCGCCGGAGGTTTGGAACGGAGGCAGCCAGGCACAGGCGATTCCGACGACGAGCAGAGTCAGACCGACGCCCTTTTTTCTCAGAAGAGCCAGTCCGCCGCCCTGCACGCCTTGGCGGACAGCCTGTGCCGGAGGGGTCGCCGCCGCTTCACGGGCGGGCAAGAACCCGGCCACCACGCTGGCGGCGATCCCGAACGACAATGAGAAAAGCACCTCGCCCCATCCCAGGGTCACGGAACTGGTCGTCGTCTGGTGGTACATCGTGTCGACTGTCCGGGCGATCGCCCCGACCAACCCGGTCGCGAGGAGACGGCCCAGCAGGATCCCGACGGCGGCGCCCGCGGCGCCGAGCACGAGGCTTTCCAGGAGCCATGCGCGGCGAATCTGGCGCGGCGTGACTCCCAGCGCCCGCAGAATCGCGATTTCCGCCCGACGCTTGACGACGGCCGCCTCCATCGCCTGCATGATCAGGTAGACCCCGACCACGAGCGCGAGTCCGGACAGGATCGTCAGATTCATCCGGAACGCCGCGCTCATGCGGGTGACCGATGACTTGCGATCCTCGGGAGTCTCCATGATCAGGTCCTTTCGTTCGGCGAGTTGCGAATAGGCGAGCCGGGTCCGCTCGAGCACCCGCCCCCGCTCCGCGCCGAGCGGCACCCGAATCTCGACTCGACTCAGCGCCCCCTCTTCTTCGACGAGCTTCTGCAGACCGGGTAGATCCATGAGAATCAGATTGTCCGGCACCGCCGGGCGCGTCGGGTTTTCCTGAAGAATCCCCTGAACCGTGATCGGCACGGGGCGGTCGTTCACGAGAAGCGAATACTCGTCCCCCGGCTCGAGGTTCCGGGCACGGGCGAACGCTTCCCCGACGAAACCCATGTCCTCCCTTCCAAGAACGACCTCTCCGCTTTCTTCCGCCGTCAACGAAGGCCCAGAGCCGGCCGCCGATCCGCCGTCGTTCGCGGCATTCTGCAGCGCGACCAAATCCGCGCCCACCAAGCGAAGAATCGCACCCTCGGGGTTCTTCGCGTCGACGGCCGGGACTTCCAGCACGGGAAAAAGACCGACCGCATCCGTTCCCGAGGCTCGCCGAAGATCGCGGAGAATTCCGACGCCGAGGGGTCCGGCGGGCGATCGAATCAAGAAATCGCTCTCCCCGGCGACCGATTCGGTGAACAAGGAAAAGCCGCTCACCGCCGCCTTGTTCGCCAGTCGAACCGCGAGAAACACGGCGACGCCCAGCGCGAGGATTCCGACGAGGAGCGCGGTGAGTCCGGGCTCCTGCCTCCAGTGCCTCAGGGCGAACCGGCTCCAGAGGACGCTGGAGATTCGGCGATCGCCGGCGAGAATGGAACCCCGTCTCATTCGGCGGCGGCACTCCGCCCCACGACGAGGCCGTCCTTCATCTCCATGGTTCGGCGACAAATCCGGGTCACGCGTAGGCTGTGCGTCACCACCAGCATGGCGACCCCGCGGCTTTCGCTGACTTTCTCCAGCAGGTCCAGGATCGCTTCGCCGGTGGTGGAATCGAGATTGCCGGTGGGTTCGTCCGCCAGGATGAGTCGGGGCTCGATCGACAGGGCCCGGGCGATTGCGACGCGCTGCATTTCTCCTCCGCTCAGCTCGTGCGGCATGGCCCGGGAGCGGTGTTCGAGACCGACTTCCTCGACCAGATCCTGCACCTTCCGCAGCCTATCCGCTTCCGGAACGCCGTTCAGTTGCAGGGGAAACTCGATGTTTTCGAAAGCAGTCAGAGTTGGAAGCAGATGGAAGAATTGGAACACCGTGGCGACCGTTTCCCTTCTCAAGCGGCACCGCCCTTCCTCGTCGAGCGCCTCGAGTTTCCGTCCCGAAATCTCGATTTCGCCGCCGTCGTAGCGATCGATTCCGCCGATCAGGTTGAGCAAAGTGCTCTTGCCCGAACCGGAAGGTCCCATCAGCGCGGCGCGCTCCCCCGGTTCGAGAGATAGCGAAACCCCGCGCAGAACCGGATCTCCGTCGTAGGATTTTGTGAGCCTGGATACTTGCAGCGCCTTCATTTTTCTCCACCATACCGGTATTACGACCAATCCTTTGCGCGGGACCACGGAACCTTTCTGAATTACAAGACGGTGCTACAGTGCGCCAGTCGAACGATACCTTGATCCATCCAAAATGCCGCGTTTTCCCATCCTGATGCCCCAACTCGGCGAATCCATCGCCGAGGCCACCGTCCGGGAAGCCATGATCGCCCCCGGCGACGAGGTGAACGCCGACCAGGATATTTTCGAAGTCGAGACCGACAAGGCGATGATGCAGGTCACCACGCCTTGCTCCGGAACCATCGACGAGTTGATCGCGGCGGTCGGGACCAGCTATGCCGTCGGCTCGACCCTGGCATTTATCGAAGCCACCGAGGAGGAAGCCGCGAAAGCAGGACTGGTGCGACCTCCGACCGAGGAATCGAAGGGCGGAAACGACTCCGGAGAAGCCAACCTTCACTTCTCGGTCGACGACAAGGACGTGATCGACCGCGACGCGCCGATTTCGGTGCAACCCACCGTTCAGGGCGGGCTCCCGGTGCCGGTGCGATCCAGCGTCTACCTGAGCCCGCGCATGCGGCACCGCATGGAGGAACTGGGGTTGAATTCGGCGGACCTGGCCGGGTTGCCGGGAAGCGGATCGGGAGGCCGGGTCACCGTCGAGGATTTCGAGAAATTCATTGCCGACATCGAGTCGAACCACATCACCGACGCGTCGCCGATGCGAATCGCCGTCGCCGACTCGATGCGCCGAAGCTGGACGAGACCCCTCGCCACGGTGACCGTCCCGATCATTATGGACGCGGTGCTCGAGCATCGGAAATCCCTCGAAGCCAAGCCCGGCGTCACGCTCTACGCGATGCGGGCTCTCGCCATCGCTCTCGCCGAAAACACCGCTGTTGCCGGACGCCTGATCGGCACCCGCATCGTGCATCCGAACGCCATCGACATCGGGTTCGCCGTGGAAGTCGCCGACGGCGTTCTCGTTCCGGTGATCCGCAACGTCGACCAAAGCGCTCTGACAGACTTGCAGGAACCCTACGACAAGCTCGTCAAGCTGGGCCAGGAGCGACGACTCCCGGCCGAATCCACCGGCGGCGGCATCGCCACGGTCACCAACGTCGGACCTTTCGGCATCACCTCGGCCACGCCTATTCCTCTTCCCGAGCAGAATCTCGTCCTCGGTCTCATGACCGGGCGCAAGACCCCCGTCTGGGACGACGAAAAGGAAGATTTCGTCCCGAGGACGGAATCGCAGTTCATCCTCAGCTTCGATCACCGCATTCTCGACGGCGGCGCGGCCGGACGACTGCTGCAACGCATCGGACAACTTCTCCAGGAGCCCGAAAAACTGTAGCCAAGGTCGAGTCAACCCTGTCGGCTCCAGCGCCCAAGCCTGACAAGCAGGAAAATTCTCCGGGGTCCGTGCCGGGGCCCATCAGCGATTCGCGGCGGGCAGCGCGGCTTCGAGTTCTCCCTCGAGAAACTTCTTCCACATTTTGCCGATCTCTGCGTTGGGAATGAACGTTTCGTTCTCGCCGAGTTCCGCGTCGGGATCCGTGATCTTCGTCACTTCCCCGGTTTCGAGATTGCCTATCATCCCTTGGGAACGGTCCAGTGCCTTCAGCAGCGGCTCGCTCTCTTCCTCTTCCTCTTCGTCCGCCTCTTGTCCTTCGGCGTCCGGCTGGCCTTCGTCCCCGTCCTCGCCGGCGGATTCGTCTTCGTCCTTCGTTTTCGCGGGAGCCGCGTTTTCCTCGGGCAACCGCATCTCCAGCGTTTCGAGCAGGTATTGCCGCCCGAAGTATTCACTCTCGGGAGTCATCTGATTGGGCCCCCGAAACTCGACGGCGGCCGTCCAGTTGGGCTTCAGTCCCGCCGTCTCGGCCATTACCTTCTCCACCGTGTCGTCGGACTGCCACAGCTCGGCCTGATTGCCGTACTCGCCCAACATGAAGAGGACGGGAACTTTGGCCGATGCTTCGGTGGGCTCTGCGGTGTAGAAAGCACCCTTGGAAAGCACCGCCGCCGCGATACGGTCGGGCTTCCACTGCACGAGGTTGTAGGCGAAGGCCGCGCCAACCCGTTCAGATCCGTAAATGGCGATCGGCAACTCGGTCAGCTCGGGTTTGTCCAATTCGTTGGCCATCGCCTCGAGCGCCTTGAACAACCTGTCCCCGCTTCCCTTGGCAGCCTCTACGAAGCTCGGCATCACCGTGGGATCGCGATTGTCGATCTCGAACTCGTAGGTGAGAAGGGCGAGCTGATATTTGTTTTGAAGCTCGGCCAACGGACTGGCACCCCTGTCGCGGCCCGCCAGGTATTGAAACGCGCGTCCGTAATCGTTCACCGCCACGAGGAGAATGCCCCGGGGCGTCGCCTTCAACGGCATCTGCAGGAGGTAGTCGACTCCGCCGATCCGCGTGTGGGTCCATCCCCGGAAGCGCCGTTCGCCGGGCTTGACTTCCCCCTCCCCCGGTTGTTTCTCCATGAAGGTCCCGAGATTCAATGCCACGGTTTCCCCGTCTTTGGAAGCCAAGTAGGCCGCGTAGATCTGGCCCTGTTCCTGCTCGAGAGCCTGGAGGTCCAGCTTTTCCCAAGGCACCCCGATCAGGTCGCTGTCGGCGGCGACCTGCGCGGTGATTCCCTTGGGAGTCGCGTCCTTGATTCCGGCAAACTCAACTTTCCGGCCGTTCGATCCCGTCAAGGTGATCGCGCCGGCGTCGAAGGTGAGGGCCGACAACGCGAAAAGAGCTAAAAGCGTACGGCATGTTCTCATGGCGGTGGCAATCAAAGTATGATCCTTGATTGATATCATACGTCATCGGCGGGCGACAAGAGTAATCGCACTGCGAAAAGCCGCCGCCGCGTCACTGTTCCCGCTTTTCCGAAGCCGGCTCCGATGCGGCTGGCTCCGGCTCGACCGCTCCCATCTTTTCCATGACCCAGACCGCGGCGACTCCGGTGACCATCACCGCAAGGGCCAGCCCGGTCTCCGTACTGAAAATCGGAAAGAACCAGTCGTAACCGACGACCTTCTCCTTCGTCACTCCATCCGCCTCGAACGTGGTCATGATCGCCTCTTTCCAAGGCCAGATACTGAGCAGCGACCCGGCCACGAAACCGGTGAGCAGGGCGACGGCGAGATTGTGAAAACGGCTGAAAATCCACGACAGCACGCGGCTCAGGAGGACCACCCCCACCACAGCACCCAAGCCGACCGGAATGAGAATCCGCATGGCCGACATGTCGCCTACCGTGAGCTTCGAGACCGACTCGATCATGACGAGTTGGTAGTCGCCCATCAGCACCAGCACGAACGATCCGGAAAGTCCCGGCACGATCATGCTCGCCATGGCGACGACGCCGCACAGAAAGAGGTACCAGAAATCGGCGTTCTCCGCTCTTGGGTTCATCAGGGCCACGCCGATCGCCACCGCCGCGCCCCCCGCCAGGCTGAGCACCTCGCCGGCGGACCAACGTCCCACCTGCCTACCAACGAAGAAGACCGAAGCCAGGATCAGTCCGAAGAAAAACGCCCAGACGTACAGTTCGTGGTTCGCGAAAAGAACCTCGAGAAGCCTGGCCAGTATCAGGATGCCGACAAATACCCCGGCCCCCAGCCAGAACAGGAAGCCGAAATCGACGCGACGTGCGAAGTCCCGAAACTTTCCACCGAACAGCAGCTTCAGCGCGCGGCCATCGACCGCTTTGATCGCGTGGATGAGCCTCTCGTAAATTCCGGTGATGAAGGCAACCGTGCCGCCGGAGACCCCGGGGATGACGTTGGCGCCTCCCATGGCGGCACCTTTTAAAAACAAGGCGATTCCTTCTCTCATGCGATACTTCACGGGCTTCGGTCAGCCGAACTGCTCCTGCATTTCTTTGAGCTGCCGCCGGATTGCCGTTTTGCGAGCGCTGCTCATCCGGTCGATGAAGAGCCGGCCGAAGAGATGGTCGGTCTCGTGCTGCAGGGCGCGGGCAAAGAGGCCGTCGGTTTCGACGACGAGCTTTTCTCCTTCGAGATCGTAGAGCGTCGCCTCGACCTCGAACGGCCGGGCAATCTCCCCCCGCAGTTCCGGAAAGGACAGGCAACCTTCGACATCCGTGTCCTTGTCTCCGAGCAGTTTCAATTCGGGATTAACGAAAGTGATCGGGCATACCTCGCCGATCGTTTTTTCCGCTCCGTTCACTCTAAGGTAGCCGACGCATTCCTCGTCGTGCGACACGTCGACCACCGCCAGCCGGAGCGACACGCCCACCTGCGGAGCGGCGAGGCCGACGCCGTTCGCCTCGTACATGGTCTCGAGCATGTCCGCCGCCAGTTGGCGGATCTCTTCGGTCACTTCGTCGACCGGCACGGTCGCTTTTCGAAGCACGGGATCGGGATAGAGGACGATATCGCGAATCATAGTCGGAGGGACGTTACGCCCGGTTCGGGGAGGTTACGCCCTATTGTAGCGAATTCTCCGGGCAAACAACGAAAAACACGGAGATCACTCTTCCAAAAGGATACGCAACGGCAGGTCGCCTATTTCCAAGCCTGCCCGGGTGGCGGCATCCCACACGCCGACCACCGCACCGAGAGGAGCGCCTTCGTCGGCCTTCAGTTCCAGAATCGCTTCCGGATTGGCGTCTTTGAATTCCCGCAGCGCCGCAGCCAGTTCCCCCTCCGGCACGGTTTGCCGGCCAAGCGAAATCCGTCCGTCTTTCGCGAGGGCCAGAACGGTCCGGATGCGTTCGTCTCCGACCGCCGCCATTTCGGAGGCGCTGGGAAGATTCACCTTCACGAGCGACTCTTGCTTCTTGAAGGTCGTGGTGACGATGAAAAAGATCAGCAGGATCGCGAGAATGTCGATCAGGGTGACAATGGGCACGGCGGGGCGGCGCCGTCTTTTCGTGTAAATGTTCACGGCGTGGTATCGCTGTTTTCGACCTGCTCCGAGGACTGCTTGATCGCCCGGGCCACGGCTTCGTCCGGCCGATCCTCCTTCGGCTCGGACTGGTAGAGCACCGGTCCTCCCTGCTTGTAGAACTCGTGGACCAGTCCGCCGGCGATGACCTCCAGCCGAGCCGCAACGCGCTCGAGACGCCGGGTGAAATAGGAATGGAATATCACCGTGATCACCGCGACGACGAGACCGGCGATCGTCGTGTTCAAGGCCACGGCGATACCCGCCGCGATCAGCGTGGGATCGGAAACGTCGCTCTGAGTTCCCAAGGTGGCGAAAACGCTGACGAGCCCGCTCACCGTTCCGAGCAAGCCGAGGAGGGGCGCGATCGTTATCACGACTTCGAGAACGCCCATGCCGTTCTCGAGCTTCACCATCTGTTCCTTCGCGGTGGCTTCAACGGCGTCCGCAGCCGCTTCGCGCGACTGGAACTCGGAGGAAAGGGCCACGCTCCCGATCCGACCGACGGGACTCTCGCTGCGCTTGAGGGCCAAGTAGAGAAGGGACGTCTTCCGCTGCTTGAAATATTCGCCGCAACGCGCCAATTCGTGTCCCAGCACGTCGGGAATGACGGCGCTCCACCGCAGCGTCAGGGCGCGATGGATGCTCACCGCGATGGCGACGAAAGAACAAGTCGCGATGAACGCCATGAAGACGCCGCCGGACAGTAGGAAATCCCAGAGTTTCTCATTGATCGTCGTGTCGAGCATCGGCGGGTTCGCAGTCAGTAGATGATAATGTCGTATTTGATCTCGAGTCCGGCGGACCCGACCGACTCGGCCACCTCGGCAGGCATCGCGGGAACGTCCGCGTCCATGATCGCTTTGACGGAAAACTCGGCAAGTACCGTGTTGGCCTTGTTTTCGGTGATCCTGAGACCGTGGACGCTTCCCTGCCGGTCGACCCTGAACTCCAGTTTGAGGACGCCCCACGTGACGAAGTCCGCCTTGTCCTGACGATAGCGGTGCCACTTCACCGCGATCGCCTCGCGCACCGACTTCTTGTAACGACCCAAAGGCGTCTCTTCCGCGTCCACCGCGTTCTGCCCGATGTTCGTCAGGGTGCCGTTGATGCTGTTGCGGCGTTCCTCCGGGCTGAATCCGTCGGCGAACAAGCCGTCGTCGGCCGGCATCACCGCGTCCTCTCCCGGCGGAGGGTCCGCGGGCAGTTCGCGGCTGCCTTCGCCGTCGCTTCTGGTGGCCGCCATGGATTTCTCCTCCGCCAGGTCCGCTCGATCGCCGACCTCTTCGACCGACTCCAAGGCGGCGGCATGCCGCTCTTCCTCGTCGATTTCCCGAATCGAAGCCACGGCCTCCGGCTCCGCGTCGGGATCGACGAACGTTCGACGGTCCGCGTCGGATTCGTCCTCGCCGTCGGCTTCGTCGACTTTCGGTCGCCGCGCCGTTTCCGCCACTTCGCCCGGCGGAAGTTCCGCCTGCCCCTCTACGGTTTCGTCATCCTGGCCTTCGCGATCCTCCTGTTCCGGGGGCAGATCAGCCTGCGCCGCCTCGATCGATCCGGAGGCGCCGGGCGGGGGCGATGCCTCCAGTGGCGCGGAGGCGGAGGACGGCGGTGCCTCGAGTCGTCCGTCGACATGGTCGCGGTTCTCGAGTTGGAGGAAGGGTATCGGAGCATCGCCGTCGAGCGTCGGGCCATACTCCTGCGGGAGATCCGGGTCCGGCAACCGTTCGGTCGACGCCGAGGTGTTGCGGTCGGATTCGAAGCGTGCGTTCTCCGGCGCCTCCGCTTCGGCCTCGTTCAGATCGGCAGCGACGAAGGATTTCGCCCGGGCAGGCGCGGGTTCGACCTCGGCGGCTTCGAGCAGATCGCCCATCAGGATCGTTACCTCGCGCGGCGGGTTCTCCTTCCGTTCGGTCGCGTCCGACTTGGACGAGCCCACCGTCTGGGTGCCCAGAAAAAGGAACACCGCGATAAAGAGAAGCAGGTGGGCAATGAATGCGCCCGACAGGCTGGCGAAAAGTTTCTGCGGCTCCGACATTCCCTCGCAGAGTTAAAGCGTTTTGCGCGCGAAATGAAAGAGATATTGCTGCGCGTAACCGGCGTTGGGCCCGAAATGATCGACGGCCCAAGCCTGCAGTTTCGGTCCCTTGACCCGCTTCCGGTAGTCCTGCCTCAGAATTCGCTCGATCCAGACGTCTATGGGAAAGGACTCCCATCTGCCGCAGCCGAAGAGAAGGGCGCAATTCGCGATCTTCTCCCCGACGCCGTGCATCCGCATCAGCGTGGCCCGCGCCGACGCGAGGTCGGGATCGGCTGCGACGCTTTCCAGATCGATCTCGCCGGAAACCACGGCAACGGCGGCCAGATGAAGCGACTTCGCCCGGTAACCGAGCGCGCAGGTTCTGAGAACGTCTTCGCCGGCGGCGGCGAGCGACGCGGGTTCCGGGTAGGCGTGGAAAACGCGGTCGCCGAGCATGCGGGGCCGGCCGAAACGCTCGCGAAGCGTCATCGAGATGCTTCGGATATGGGCCACCTGCTTCAGCGACGAAGTGATGAAGGTGGCGAGGCATTCCCAGACCGGCTGGCGGGCGACGCGAATGCCCGGGCAGTAGGCCATGGCGCGGGCGAGGACCGGATCGCCGACCGGGAAACTGGCGTGGATCTCCGCGAGGGGCTGATCAAGTCCGAAGTAGCGTCGCGCTTGTTCGAAGTCGCGGTCGAAGGTGAAAACCGTCCCGTCGGCTTTCTGACCGATCCAACTGACCGGCCCGCCGCCGATGCACCCCGCAAAGCCGTCGATGCCGCCATAGGCGAACGGCTCCCAGTGGAAGAGCTGGCCGGACTTCAGCGTGTCGGCCAGCGAGAAGCGTCCCTCGTAGGGAACCGGGACGGGATCCGGGTGCGCCATGGGCCCGCTCAGCTGACGAAAAAGCTGAGGCTGCCGAGTTCCGCGGCGAGATCGACATGGTTGACGATGACATCGTCGGGCACGCTGAGAACCGCCGGGGAAAAATTGAGGATCGCCTTGACCCCCGATTCGGTCAGCGTGTCCGCCACGGTCTGTCCCGCGGATTCGGGCACGGCGATGATCGCCATGCGCACGCCGTGGTTGGCGATGTAGCGACCGAGCTCGGCCACGTCGTAGACGGGAACGCCCATCTGTTCGGTGGTCGCTTTGACGTTGGCGGGAGCGGCATCGAAGGCGGCGATGATTTCGAAGCCTTCCTTGCGGAATCCGCTGTAGCGCAGCAAAGCCGACCCGAGATTGCCGACGCCGATCATGACCACGGGTTGGAGCATCGAAAGCCCCATCACCCCCGAGATCGCCTCCGACAGGGTCTTGACCTGATACCCGAGGCCGCGGGTGCCGAATTGTCCGACGTGTCCGAGGTCTTTTCGGAGCTGGGTCGGTTTCACCCCCGCCGCCTTGGCGAGGTCTTCGGACGACACGGTCTCGACATCATGCTCGCGAAACTTTTGCAGACTTCGCTGATAGAGAGAGAGCCGGTAGACCGTTTTTCGGGGAATGTCGATCTTTTCCACTGCTTCAATGGGTTTGAAAACAATACCAGACGGCAAGGTTTTCGCCACGTTTTAGACGGACGGGAACGCGGATTGTTAAAAGAAACTGAACATTCCCGGCTTGGTAAGCAAAAGACAACACGGGCGCGATCAGATGTCGACATTTTCCAAGGTCCCCGTCGCGCTTCGTCCGGTCCGCACCACCACGCGACGCAGTTGCGCTCCCGCCTCGACGCGGGCCCCCGGCCAAACAACCGACTCTCGCAGTGCGGCACCCGCCCCGACGACCGCGCCGTCCCCCACCGTCGACAGCCTGTCGATCGTCGCGCCTTCCGCCACCTTCGCCGACGCCGCCACGCGCCGAGGGGGCGCTCCGGTCCCGTAGGCCGGGAAACCTTCGTCGACGAGACTCAGCGCGCCGAGATAG
Organism: Verrucomicrobiales bacterium; assembly: GCA_040905585.1. Classification (GTDB taxonomy): domain Bacteria; phylum Verrucomicrobiota; class Verrucomicrobiia; order Verrucomicrobiales; family DEV007; genus Arctic95D-9. The sequence goes on along the minus strand of JBBDRG010000034.1, from coordinate 24,289 downwards.
GATTCCCGTTCGCCTAGGTCGCTCCAGAGGCCCTCGTCGACGACGACCCCGCCCACGCGATTGCCGCTTCGCACCGCCTCGACTAGCGGCAGAACGATCGATTCAATCTTCCCCGGCTTCAGAAATTCCAGGAAGGCCGGCGACAAGAAGTACACGCCGGTGAACTGATAGCGACGGGACCAGTCCGGCTGGAGCAATCCCCGCAGGTCGACCACCTTCCCGCTGTCCGGATCGAAGCCCACGCGCAGTTCGTTGCCGGCCGAACGGAGAACCAGTGTCGCCAGGTCGCCCGAGCCGAGATGGCGCGCCCAGGCGTCACCCAGGGGCAGGTCGGTCAGAATGTCTCCGTTGTAGACCGCGAACGATTCCTCCTCGGGCAACCAATCCCGCACGTTGTCGATACCGCCGGCGGTATCGAGCAGAACGGGCTCGTGTCGAAACCGGACCGGACGGTCGCGATAACGCCCGTCCGGAAACGCCTCGTCGTAGGCCTGCGGGCAATGGTGGGCATTGACCATGAACTCCCCTGTCCCCAGGTCGGCCGCCAGATGATCGAAGGCGTAGGTGATCAGCGGCCTGTTGCAAAACGGTACGAGCGGCTTCGGCAGGTGCTCGGTGAGCGGTCGGAGACGCTTCCCGAGACCAGCCCCGAGAATGAACGCTTTGCCGAGTGCCGCCATGACCGCGCCAAGTTCCCCGCTTTTGCCCGCGAATCAACCCCGTTGAGCGAGGCACCCGCTCTTGGCAAAACAAACTGAAAACTTGCCATTCTCCACGACGCCTATCGTGGCACCATCGCCGTTTGCGCCGCCCCGGATTCTGATACAGATTGATCAATGGCCTACATCATCAACGGCGAGCGAATCGACGACGAAACGATCGAGCGGGAGTTCGAGTCGATCAAGGAGCACTACCAGAGCCTCGGCGAGGTCGTTTGCTGCGATCGCGACGACGAATTCTGGCAATACGCCCGCGAGAACGTGATCAACCGGACCATTCTCGAGCAAGAGTCGGCCGCCCGCTTCGGCGAAGTGGACGACGAGTCGGTGGAAGCCCGGTTCGCCGAGTTGAAGGCGGAACACGGCGGCGAAAAGGAGTTCTACGAGAACACGGGCTTCAATCCCGGCGACGAGCCGATGATCCGGGAGAAGCTCAAGAGCAGCATGACGGTGGATCGCCTGCTCGACGCCGAACTCGGCGACAACGGCGAACCGACCGACGAAGAGCTGGAAGCTTTCTACCGGGAGAACATCGATCGCTACATGAGCCAGGAGGAGGTGCGGGTCAGCCAGATCTTCATCGAACCGTCGAGTCACGAGGCGGCGCGGGAGGCTTTCCTGGCGCTGCGGAGTCTGCGCCAGGAATTGATCGACGGGAAGGACTTCGACGAGGCCGCTCGCGAACACGGGTCCGACGAAGAGCGGGACATCGATCTCGGATTCATGAAGCAGGGCGAAACCATGCCCGAAGTCGAGTCGATCACCTTTTCCATGAACATCGGCGAAATCAGCCCGGTGGTGGCCACCCACTACGGCTTTCACCTTTTCAAAGTGACGGACCGGAAAGATCCGGAGCCGATTCCCCGCAAAGAGATCGAGGATCTGAAGGAACGCCTCGTCCTGGAAACCCGGACCAAGGAGACTCAGGCGCTGATCGAGGCGCTCAAGGAGAAAGGCACGGTGGAAGAAGTCGCCAGCGAGACGGCCTAGCCGCAAGCTTCGAGGCTCCCGGCAAGGGGGCTCCCGGCACGGGGACGGCCTGCTGCGGGAGTGCGGCAGTGGTCCGCCGCCAGGCACAGGATCCACGTTTCGGGCAACGAGTTCAGCGTGTGCGATTCCTCGTCGGGTTCGTGGAACACGAGCTTGAGTTCCGTCGCGTGATACTGCACTTCGAGAAACTCGCCAATCTCCTCGATGTCGTCGTCGAGGAGCCCCGCAAGCACGAATTTTTCACCGGCGAATCCCCCTTTCTCCACGACGATGCCTTCCCGTAGAAGACGAGCCGTCGCGCTGACGCCGCCCATCGAGTCCGGAATGACGTGCGCCACGCCGAGCGCCGCGAGCGCTTCGGACATCTGCGCAATATTCTTGGCGTTCTGCCTGGCGGCCGCTTTTCTGGCCGATTCGCGAATGCTGCCCACCATCGGCAGCGCAATGGCGCTTATCACGCCGATGGCGACCAATGTGATCAGCGCTTCGACCAAGGTGAAGGCCGAAGCCGGAGGCTTAGCGAATGAGGACAATGATCGCATAGGCGAGAAACTCTGAAAATTTCTAGAGAGTTCTTGATATTATGGATCTCTTAACTACTCTCTACAAACAATAGGGTCCGAACATGCCTAAATTACCATAATTTTCAGAATTACCAATATTTAAGCGGTTTTATCTAAGAATTTTGATCGCTCCCCGACAGCTTACCGGACTCTGGATCTCGTTTTCGCTCTTTGCGGCGTGCGGCGTGCCGGTTCTCGGGAACGAAGAATCGACTAGGATTCGCTTTACCACTCTTTCGAAATCCACGCCGGGGGGCCTGAAATCGAACCTCGTCCGCGACGTCACCCAGGACATGGGGGGTTACGTGTGGCTGGCCACCGATCAGGGTGTCACCCGCTTCGACGGCTGGGAGTCGGTTCACTTTCAGGACGAATTTGAAGCGGGATCCGGCCTCGGCAGCAATCAAGTCGCCGCGATAGCGACGCCGCCCGAAACATCCGGCCCCTTATGGATCGGCACTTCGTCGGACGGGCTCGTGAGACTCGACCATCGCACCGGAGAAGTCATCAAGATCACGACAGAGTCGACGTTCGGGGCTCCCCTCCTGAGCAATACCATCGTCGGCCTGGCCATCTCCGTTGACGATCGCCTCTGGATCGGTACCGACCGCGGGTTGAACATTTTCGATCTCGAAACGCAAGAGATGACCGTGGCGAAGGGAGCGCCCGGGAGCGCCCGCATCGCTTCCGTCAACTGGCTTGGGGAAAAAGGGGGCTGGATCGGCACCCACGACGGGGGCCTTTACAAATGGGACCCCGAGACCGACGAATTCGCGGAAATCTGGAAAACGAACGTCCCGGTTACCGCGGCCGTCGTCGATGCCGCCGGAAAAATCTGGATCGGAACGAAAGGGCACGGGCTGTACGCCTATTCGCCCGATCGGTCTCCGGCACCGGAAAAAGTCGAGCTCGACGCCGTCGACATTAGTGCCTTGCTGGTGGATTCGAGCGCGAATCTATGGGTGGGAACCCGGAAGGGCCTCGCCTTCTTCGACCGGGCCAACGATTCCTTCCTGTGGTTCCGCAGCGATCCGCGCCGGATCGACAGCTTGGCCGACAACCAGGTGAATTCCCTTTTCGAGGATCGCTCCCGCATGCTCTGGGTCGCGACACTGGGCGGAGGCACCAGCCGCTTCAGCCTCGAACGCCGATGGTTTCCGCACATTCGCGGTCGTTCCGAAAAGGGACCCGGACTGCCCGATGCCTCCGTCCGCTCGCTTTCCCGCGGGCCGGACGGCCACCTCTGGCTGGGCACGGAGCGCGGGTTGGCCCGGTGGGATCCCGAGACCGCGTCCTTTTCCGCCGCACCCGAAATCGGGGCGTTGAAGGATACAGCCGTCGTCGACACACACTGGGACCGCGAGGGATCCTTATGGCTCGCCACAACGGGCGGCGGTCTCGTCCGGAGGGATTCCGACGGCGAAGAGACGGTCTTCAGGCAGGGCTCCGAACCGCCCCTCTCGATCGGGCACGACAACGTGTCGGCCGTCCATGGGGACGACGCGAACCGACTTCACGTCGGGACCCAGGGGGCCGGGCTATGGAGTCTCGACAGGGAAACCGGGCGCTTTTCCCGGGTGGCCTCTACCAGCGACGCGGACGCGGAATTCATCGGCGACATCGACCACGACGAAGACGGGAACCTCTGGGTCGCCGGCAACAACACGCTGCTCGTTCTCCAGGCCGGAGACGACAAGCTCCGGCCCTTCCGGGAAGCATTCCCAAACGCCGATCCCCTCTCGTCCCCCCTGGTCACCACGATTCTCGCGGACTCGAACGGCATCGTCTGGATCGGAACAAGCAACGCAGGACTCGATCGGCTCAACACCGGAACCGGGGAAATTTCCAACTTCAACCGGGCCATCGACGGACTGCCCGACGACAAGATCACCGGACTCGTCAAAGACGGCGACGGACTTCTCTGGGTAGGGACCCGGACCGGCATCGCCCGCCTCAACGCGATGCAGAACAAGTTTCGCGTCTTCTCCGGGGACGACGGGCTCCAGGCCGCCGGGTTCAATCTCGGCGCCCTGACGCGGACGGACGAAGGAATCCTCTATTTCGGCGGTCGCGACGGATTCAATATCGTGGATCCCGGGAATCTACCCGAATTGCCGCAAACACCGAGCCCTATCCTGACAGGTTTCGAATATTTCGGAGAAACCGTGGTGCCGCGGGAGGGTGGAATTCTGGAAAAGCAGATCGCGGCAACCAGCGAGATAGTCATCCCGTTCGACAGACGCACTCGATTCGCGATCCGGTTCGGAAACCTCGACTATCGCTTCCCCAACCGCGGGCATTTCCGCTACATGCTCAAAGGCCATGAATACGACTGGCAGGACGCCGGCCCGGGCCGCAAAGCCTCCTACTCGGGTTTGCCGGCGGGCAAATACACTTTCATGGTGCAAAGTTCTCTGAACGGGCGGGATTGGACCGACATCGCCGCGCAGGTAGATATCCGGGTCACGCCACCGTGGTGGGCGACCTGGTGGTTCCGACTCCTCGGCGCCTTGCTCGTGGTCTTCGGCACCGTCGCGCTGACCAAGTTTCTCATTCAGTCGAGAATCAAGCAGCTCCGAAGAAGGGAACAGCAGATCACCGCCCAGAGAGACAAGGCGGAAGCCGTGCTCGCCCGGCAGCTCCAGAGTCGGATGCTGCTCGAGCGAACCACCCGCGAATTGAACAACGATCTCCGCGAAGGCCAGATTCTGAACGACGCCCTGCAGACCATCAACGAGCAGTTCGGAACGACCCATTGCCTCATCCACAGACTGGTCGACGAACCCGACGAAGAAGGCGGCACGAAACGATTGCTCAAACAGATCGGGTATTGCACGGCCACACCTGGCGGGCCGGACAGCGCGCAGCCCCGTCTCACCATCGACGTTCCCTTGGTGGCGCAGGTCATCGAATCCCCCTCGCCGATCTCGGTCACGGACACCGAATCGCTACCGGAAGCGATTCGGGCGCCTTTCGGTGAATCGACCGCCATTTCCCTCATCTCTTCGCGAGCGAGCTTTCTCGACGAGCCCAACGGGATGGTCACGCTCCTGCGGGTCGACCGCGAGCGTCCCTGGTCCGGGGAGGAAATCAAGCTTCTCGAGGCGCTCACGGGCCAGTTCGGCATCGTCATCGCCCAAATCAACACGGCGGCCACGGAAGAGAAGTACCGGCAGCACCTGGAGAAAACCAGCCACGACGCGGAAGTAGCCAATCGCGCCAAGTCCGATTTCCTGGCGAAAATGACCCACGAGCTGAGAACGCCGCTCAACGCCATCATCGGATTTTCCGACATACTGAGCGAAGACGACAGCCTCAATCCGAGGCAGCGCGAGACGCTCGACATCATCAACAACAGCGGCGAGCACCTGCTCGACGTCATCAACGAAATTCTCGACCTCTCGAAGATCGAAGCCGGCAAAATCGAAAAGAACGAGGAGGCGTTCGAACTTGTCGGGATGCTCCGCTCGGTCTACGAGATGCTGGCGTTGAAAGCCAGGGAGAAACGGATCGGTTTCCACTTCTCCACCCGCACCGCCCTGCCCCGGGAGGTCGTCACCGACAGGAGCAAGCTTCGTCAGATTCTGATCAACCTCCTCGGCAACGCGATCAAGTTCACCGCGCAGGGTGCCGTCGGACTCTCGGTCAAGGCCGTCGCGCTCGACGAGTCCGAAAGCATGGAGGGTCGCCTCGAACGGAAGGTTCGCCTCGAATTCGAGATCAGGGACACGGGTCGCGGCATCTCGGAAGAGGAAGTCCCCAAGCTCTTCGAGCGATACAGCCAGAGCGAAAGCGGACGCCGTTCGACCGAAGGCACCGGACTCGGTCTTCCCATCGCCCGAAGCTTTGTCCAATTGCTAGGAGGCGACGTCGCGGTGGAATCGATCGTGGGCGAAGGCACCACCTTCAGCTTCAATATCGAATGCCGCGAAGTGGCGGCCACGGTAGCCAATCCGCTCGAGATCAGTTCGGCGCTCGACGAACACAGCGCGCAACGTATCGTCGGCTTCACCTCTCCCCTCGAAGAAGTCAGGATTCTCATCGCCGAAGATCAGCCCACCAACCGCTTGTTGCTGAAAAAGATACTCGGGAAAGCCGGTTTCAAACTCGAAGAGGCTCGGGACGGCCAGGAAGCCATCGAAAAATGGAACGACTGGAAGCCGCATCTCATCTTCATGGACGAGGACATGCCGATCAAGAAAGGCAGCGAAGCGACACGGGAGATCAGAGCCCTGGTCGCCGCGGAGGACGGCCCGATCATCGTTTCCCTGACGGCCTACGCTCTCGAACAAGCCCGGACCAGCGCGCTGGAAGCAGGCTGCGCGGACTTCGTCGCCAAACCCTTCCGCTCCCACGAGCTGTTCTCGGTAATCTCGAAGCACCTCGCGGTCGAGTACGTTTTCAACGACGCGGCCTGACCCGGAGTTTCGCCGAATCTGTCACCTGTTGTCCGGACCTTTGACGTCGTACTGGCCCGCGACCTTGCTCGCGATGCAGGGCGAGCTAGCCTCCACCCACTTCGCGAAATGCCCGCTGCCCTTGTGTTCGAGAAAGGCGTCGCGGTCCGTGTAGAGTTCGTAGATCGCAAAGAGGGCCGGATCGTCGACATGCTGCGACCATTCCCATTTCAGGCAATCGGGTTCCAGACGCGAGTGCTCGGCATTCTTTTCCAGCGCGAGAATCAGATCCTCGACTCTATCCGGATGGGCCTCGATCGTGACGACTACGGCAAGCATGCCCGCCATGTAGGGCAGGATGCAGGCGGACGCAAGCGGAGAGGAAAGGACGAAGATCGCCGGATCCCGGAGATCAGAGTCCGAGTCCCGGGGGCAGACCGAGCCCGGCGGTGAGCTTGCCCATTTCCTCCTGACTTTCCGCCTTGGCCTTTTCGAGGGCCTGCTTGACGCCGCTGAGCACGAGATCCTCCAGAATTTCCACATCGTCGGGATCGACCACCGACGGATCGATCTTGATCGACTGAACTTCGCCGGCGCCGTTCGCCACGACGGTGACTTTCCCGCCTCCGGCGCTGGCTTCGAATTCTTTTTCGGCAAGCTCGGCCTGCATCTCGCCCATCTGCTTCTGCATCTGCTGGGCCTGCTTCATCATTTTCGCCATGTTCATAAATTACTTGGGTAGTCGGTTAGGATTTGATGATCCGCGCCTCGAACTGGTTCAGCGCTTCCTTGATCAAAGGGTCGTTCTGGTAGTCTTCCGCGGGCTCCGTCTCGGCCGGGGGGGACGCCTTCTTCTCGGTTGCCGTCTGCTCGGGAGGAGACGCTTCCGGCTCGGGCTCGGGAGTTTCCTCCGCGATCTCGATCACGGTCGGAGCGAGATCCTCCCTGACCTCGATGACCAGTTCGATCGTCCCGTCGGCCAATGCCTGGATTTGCTCCTGTATGTCGCCTTCGTAGCGAGAGAGCGACTCGCGGAAAAACCGCTGTTCCGCCGCGAACCCGATCGCGAACTCGCTCCCCTCGTGACGCAGAAAACTCGCCGCGCTCAGCCAGCCCCCGAAAAGCGGTTTTTCCCCGATCAGGGTACTGCGGGCGGCCTCCCACAATGATTCGCCCCGCAGCTTGCCGGGAGGCGACGGCGAAGCCTCGGGCACCGCTTCGGGCGGTGCCGGCGCGGCGTCGGACTCGGGAGCGGGTTCGGGAGCGGGTTCGGGAGCGGGTTCGGGAGCGGGTTCGGGAGCGGGTTCGGGAG
>JBBDRG010000034.1:0-16208 GCA_040905585.1 Verrucomicrobiales bacterium | reverse complement strand
CGGACTCGGGAGCGGACTCGGGAGCGGACTCGGGAGCGGACTCGGGAGCGGGTTCGGGAGCGGGTTCGGCCTTCGGCGCCTCTGTCTGTTCGGATTCGCCGGGCGCGGGCGGTGGTGCCGCCGGAGCGCTCTTTTGCGGAGTCGGTAGGGCTTCCGCCGCCGCCGCCGCACCGGAAATCAGGTCGATGACGTCGTCCAACGAAGCCTCGCCCACCGCCTGAATCGCTTTGATGACGCCGATCTCGAGGTGCAGCTTCTTGTTCGGGGCCCACTTCATGCGCCCGTCGGTTTCCGCGAGGAGGTCGATCACTTTCAACAACCGCTGCGTGTCGAGTTTCTCCGCCTGGCCGCGGATTCGATCGCGGATTTCGTCGGGAATCTCCCCCGTGTTCGCCTTCGGATCGACTTGGACAACGAGGACGTTCCGAAAATGGCCGATGAGGTCCGACAGCAACTTGGAAAGATCCTTGCCCGCCTCGTGGTGGGCGTGAACCGCTTCCAGCGCGGCCGAGTTCTCCCTTTCCAGGATCATCCCGGCCAGTTCGGAAATCGACTCGGCCGAATTGAAGCCGAAAATTTCCAGCACGTTTCCTTCGTCGATGCTGTCTCCGCAGAACGCCACCAGCTGGTCGAGCATCGACTGCGCGTCCCGCATGCCGCCCTCCGCGCCCTTGGCGATTGCGAAGGCGGCCGCGTCGTTCAGCGCGATTCCCTCTTCCTTCGCAATGTGCTTGAGGTGTTCGGAGATGATGTCCGTCGGAATCCGCCGCAAGTCGAAACGCTGGCAACGGCTGATGATCGTCGGCAGGATCTTCTGCGGCTCCGTGGTGGCGAAGATGAACTTCACGTGCTCGGGCGGCTCCTCCAGCGTCTTCAGCAACGCGTTGAACGCCGCCGTCGTGAGCATGTGGACCTCGTCGATGTAGTAGATCTTGTAGCGGCCCGAACTCGGGGCGAATTTCACCGTGTCCCGCAATTCGCGCACCTGCTCCACGCCGTTGTTCGAGGCTCCGTCGATCTCCAAGACGTCGAGGCTGTTGCCCGCGGCGATCTCCCGGCAGATCGGGTCGTCCGGATCGAAATCGACCTTCGGGCCGCCGGGGCAATTGAGCGCCTTGGCCAGGATGCGGGCGGTCGATGTTTTCCCCGTGCCTCGCGGTCCCACGAAGAGGTAGGCGTGGGCGAGCCGGTCCTTCTCGATGGCGTTGCGAAGGGTCTGCACCACGTGATCCTGCCCCAGAACGTCGTCGAAAGTTCGGGGGCGGTATTTTCTGGCGAATACCTGGTAGGTGGCGCTCACGTCCCCACTGTAGAGAAGATTCGAGGAAGGAAAACGAAGAATCGGAGAAAATTGAGAGAGTCGCCCGAAAGGCCCTGGCATCGCCCGTCAGAGGCCGTCCTTGTGTCGCTTGTACCGTTCCAGCGTCCTCGCCCGCTCCTCGGCGTGGTCGACCATGGGGGCCACGTAGTCCGCGCAGAGCTTCGTCCCTTTCTCCGGGGGCTTCGCGAAGCGCTTGGGATCGACTTTCTCCAGCTCCGGCAGCCAGCGCTTGACGTAGTTTCCTTCGCCATCGTAGCGCTCCGTCTGGGTCCACGGATTCTGAATCCGGAAATACGGTGCCGCGTCCGCTCCCGTTCCGGCGGACCATTGCCAGCCGCCGTTGTTGCTCGCGATGTCGCCGTCGAGCAGATGCTGCATGAAGTGCGCTTCCCCTTCCCGCCAGTGGACGTGAAGATTCTTCGTCAGAAACATCGCCGCGATCATGCGCACGCGGTTGTGCATGTAGCCCGTCTCGGAGAGCTGCCGCATCCCCGCGTCGACGATCGGAAACCCGGTGCGACCGTTCTTCCAGCGTTCGAGTTTGCCGTCGTCCGCCGGATCGTCCCATGCCAAACCGCGCCAGCGTTCGTTGAAATCCGTCTCGAGAACCTCGGGAAAACGATGGAGGATCGCCATGAAGAATTCACGCCAGACCAGCTGTTTCTGAAAAACGTGGATGGACTTGCGGGTGGATTGCGAGGGGCTGTTCCGCCGCGCCTCTTCGGTGCGGTGGTAGACTTCGCGGACCGACAGGGTTCCCCAGCGGAGATCCGGCCCCAGATGCGACGTGGCGTCGGCGAAGGGGTCGTCCCGCCTGTCCGCGTAATCGCGGACCACTTCCTCCATCGCGCGCTTCAGGCGTCGCCGCGCCGCCTTCTCTCCCGGCGCTCTCGACAGATCGCCTTCGAACGCTAGCCCCCAGTCGCCGACCTTCGGGACCGCGCCCTTGGAAACCCTGTCCGGACTGCGGATCCTCCCGACCCTCCTGACGCTCTCCGGCTTCTCGCGGCCGAACCACGCCTCCGAATAGGGCGTGTAGACCTTGTAGGCGCCACCGGATTTCGTGAGAACTTCGGGCGCCTCGTGCAGGACGACGTCCTTGAAATCGTGGAAGTCGATTCCCTTTTTCCGACAGACTTCCCTGACCTTGCCTTCCATTTCGCGCCCGTAGGGATCGGGATCGCGATTCAGGTAGATGGCTTCGGCTTTGCTCTCGTCGACGAGTTTTTCCAGTGCCTCGTCCGCCCTTCCCCGCCGGAAAACCAACCGCCCCCCGGCGCGGTCGACGTCTTTCGAAAGGGACTCGAGGCAACCGCAGAGGAACGCCTGCCGCCCGGCTCCGGTCCAGCGTCGGGTCCCCTTCCAGTCGCTGGAAACGTAGACCGGCAACACTTTCTCCGATTCGGTCGCGGCGCGGTGAAGCGCCGTGTTGTCCGAAAGTCGAAGGTCCCGGCGGAACCAGTGAATCACGTTTTGGTACCGGACCATGGTGTCAGCAGATTACGCCGCGAGGTGACGAAGGGACGATGTTCCCCATATCCGCCAACTCGCGGGCGCGATGCAGAACAGGGTCGAGTCCCGCGCCCAACCCTTTCAAGTCAGTCCCGGCCAGTTCCCCGTAGAAGGCGGCGCGCTCTTCCAGGCCCCGCTTCGACGCGCCTTGCGCCAGGATGCCTGCCTTGCGCCGAATCCCGTCCTCGACGGCTTCCCGCCTTTCCTCCGAGAGCCCGCCCCGAAGCCAGCACTCCAGCAACGCCACCACCCGATAGCGGTCCAGCGCCGGCGTGGTCGTCGACAATTGATCGGGGTGGCCGCCGTGCTTTCGCACCAGGGCCGCTCCCGGCACCAGGCCGACGGCGTCGCTCCGGGCGACTCGGAGCCAGAGTTCGTAATCCTCGCAGACGCGATAGCGCTCGTCGAATCCCCCCGACTCCTCCCACAGGTCCCGGCGCATCATCACGCACGACGGACCGATCGCGCACCGCTCGACCGAATCGGCGAAGAGATCTCCCTCCTCCGGCTCCCAGCGGGCCGGTTTATTCACTGCGGCACCGTTTCGAATCCAGGTTTCGCGGACTTGGGAGAGGCGCGCGCGGGGATGATCCCGATGCCAGTTCCACTGCCTTTCCAGTTTCGTCGGACCCCACTCGTCGTCCGAGTCGAGAAACGCGATCCACGCCGTATCGGTGGAGGCGGCACCGTCGTTCCGAGCGGCGGCCGGCCCTCCGTTGGTCCGCCTCGAAAGCCAGCGATGCCCCTCGCCTTCGACCTTTTTTCGAAGCTCCGAAAGGTCGTCCGTGGACCCGTCGTCCACGACTGTCAGGTGGAAAGCTACGCCAGTTTGCGCCAACACGCTGTCGATGGCCCGCTTCAGAAAACGCCGACGATTGAAGGCCGGAATCACTACACCAATGCTCTGCATACCTAGTAAATAATCGCCTTAAAGGTTGAAAAGTCCCGGGCTTTCCGGAAGCGTGTCTCCGCCCACCATCCTGCATGACCGATCCGGAAACGCCCGCACCGAAAAACGGAACGCCCGACGGCGTTCCTCCGCCGCCGAAACCCAACATCCTCGATCCGTCGAAGAGCGGTCCTACCTACCAGAATCCGGAGAAATCCCGAATGAAGAAACGAAAGAAACAGGGTCGCAGCCACCCCACCGACGCCTACCCGACGCGAGAAAAGAAGGGATGCAAGGGATGTTGCGGCTGTCTCGGCGGAAGCCTGCTGCTGGTCGTTCTGCTGTTCGTCGGACTTTCCCTGGTCGTAGGCTACTACGGACCGGGAAGGTTCATCGCCAAGGAAGGATACAAGGTCGTAGCGCTCGAGGAGGAAGTCGCCACCATCGGCGAAGCGCCGACGGAGCCGACCTTCTACGTGGGGGCGAACATCATCTACAACGCCCCGCGAACCACGGTCCCCATAGCCATAATCGGCACCGAGATAACCATCACCGGCGATTTCCTGAACGACGTCAGCCTGACCGGCATCAAGGTCACCGCCGGGCCCGACGCGCGTTTCGAGGAGAACCTGGAGATCTACGCGGCCGAATTCCGCGACAAGGGCGTCGAACTCAAAGGCGAACTCGGCGGCCGGGTCATGAAGAGCCTGGAGTGAGAGCCGGTTGCCGCCGGACTACGCCATCACTTCGCGGATCGGATCGGCGCCCTCGACGCCGACGAGCCTGTGGTCGAGACCTCCGAAGAAAAAGCTCAGTTCGTTGGGATCGAGGCCCATCAGGCTCAGGATGGTGGCGTGGAGATTCTTGACGTGGAAGCGGTCGTCGACCGCCATGGACCCCAGCTCGTCGGTGCGACCGACCGAAATGCCCCCTTTCACGCCGCCGCCGGCCATCCACATGGTGAAGCCGTAGCTGTTGTGATCGCGCCCGGTCCCCTTTTCGTATTCGGCGGTCGGCTGGCGACCGAATTCGCCGCCCCACACGACGAGCGTGTCGTCGAGCATGCCGCGCCGCTTGAGATCCTTGAGCAAACCCGCAATCGGTTTGTCGGTCGCGCCGGCGTGGAGGTTGTGGTTTTTCTCGAGATCGCCGTGCGCGTCCCAGTTGTGGTCGTTGTGAGCGCCGCCCGAGTAGATCTGGACGAACCGCGTGCCGCGTTCCACGAGTCGGCGCGCCAGCAGGCATTTGCGCCCGAAGTCCTCGGTCCCGTCCCGGTCGAGACCGTAGAGCGACTTGGTTTCTTCCGGCTCGCCGTCAAGATCGATGGCCTCGGGAGCGGTCGACTGCATGCGGTAGGCGAGCTCGTAGCTCGCGATCCGGGCCGAGAGATTCGTGTTGTCGAAGCGGGTCGAAAGGTGGCCGGCATTGAGGTGGTTGAGTGAATCGATCAGCATACGCTGCTCGCCGTCGGCCATGCCGTCGACGTGTTCCAGATTGAGAATCGGACTTCCCTGCGAACGAAACACCGTTCCCTGGTAGCTCGCGGGCATGAACCCGGAGGTCCAGTTCTTGGCGCCGGAAATCGGCCCGCCGCTCTGGTCCAGCATCACCACGTAGCCCGGCAGGTTCTCGTTCACCGATCCGAGGCCGTAGTTGACCCACGAGCCGAGGGAGGGATGGCCGCTGATGAGCGAACCGCTGTTCATCATGAGCAGCGCCGATCCGTGAATGGGCGAATCGGCGGTCATGGAGTGGAGAAACGCGATGTCGTCGACGCAGCTTCCGACGTGGGGGAAGAGGTCGGACACGTGTTTGCCGCACTCGCCGTACTGTTTGAACTTCCACTTCGGTTCGACCACGCGGCCTTGGTTTTTCTTGCCGCCGCGGCCGAAGGTCTTCACGTCGATGGTCTTGCCGTCCATCCCGTACATCGAGGGCTTGTAGTCGAAGGTGTCGATGTGGCTCGGCCCTCCGTACATGAAGAGGAAAATGACGTTCTTCGCCTTGCCGGGCAACATGGGCGGCTTGCTCTCGAGGGGATTCAGTCCGGCGGCGGCATCCGCCCGCGGAGAAAGTCCCTCCTGGCTCAGCAAACCGGTCAGCGCCAGCGAGGGAAATCCTCCGCCGACCGTGGCGAGGAACTCGCGCCGGTTGACCTTGCCGCAGAAATTGCGTGGATATGCCTTCTTCATCCTTCAGTCGAGGTACATGAATTCGTTCAGGTTCAGGGTGAGCAGAGCGATGCGCTCCAGCGCTTCGTCGGGCTCGAGGTCCGATCCCTCCCGAAGCGACCGGTGCAGGATCTCGAGACGATCCAGTTCCTCGTCGGTCGCCTCCCTCTGCAAGGCCAGTTTCCATCCGAAGGCGATGCGGGATCGCAGATCGTCGCCTCCCGAGCGGAATCGCCGGGCGAAAACGGCGGCCTGGTCGTTGACGAATCTGGAGTTCAGCATCGTCAACGCCTGCGTCGGAACGGTCGTGGCGAAGCGAACCGCGCAAGCGGAATCGGTGTCGGCCTGGTCGAAGTCCGCCAGCATCTGGTGGCGCAGGCTGCGCTTCGCGTGCACGTAGAGAGAGCGCCGGAAATGTTCGTCCGCGTCCTGCGAAACCGGCCATGCCTTGTCCGGCCGCGAAGCGGTCGCGAGCACTTCCTCCGGGAGCGGCGGGTAAACCCAGGGGCCGCCGGCCTTCGGGTTGAGATTTCCCGAAATGGCCAGGATCGAATCCCGCAACTCTTCGGCCGTTAGCCGCCGCATCGGGTAGCGCCAGAAATTGCGGTTCTCGGGATCCCTCTCCAGACTCCCGCTGTCGGGCGCCGAGGACATTCGGTAGGTCCGACTGCGAAGCAAGAGGCGGTGCATGTCCTTGACGCTCCATCCGCTTTCCACGAACTGCACCGCGAGCCAGTCGAGCAGCCCGGGATGGCTCGGCATCTCTCCGAGTCGACCGAAGTCGGACGCGCTCGGAACGATGCCTCGTCCGAAATGGTGCTGCCAGAGCCGGTTCGCCACGACCCTGGCCGTCAGCGGATTCTCCGGATCGACCATCCATCCCGCCAGGGCGAGACGTCGTCCCGAGCTCGTCCGCTCGCCTCCCGCGACGGGCTTCGCCCCGATCGGGCGAGGCTTCGAATCCGAACTCGCCAGCACCGCGGGCAGTCCCGGTTCGACCACTTCCCCGGGCGCGTGGGCGCTGCCGCGCACGTGGATGTGCATCGGCCCCGGCTCTCCGCCCTTCTCGGTGACCACGTTCAGGGGCACGCCGGGCTCGGCGGCGCGGCGCTTCGCGATCTCGTCGAGCACGTCCTTGAATTCCCCCACCAAGTCCGCTCCGGCCGCCTCTTCCACGCGGCGCGAAATCGCGTCCGCCTTCGACCCCGCCACCAGCGTCTCGAGGACGGCGGCGTTCGAGCGGGTCCGGAGCGCGAGATCGATGTAGCCCTCGCCGTTCGACTGGCGACAACGCACCGCCACGACGTTCTTTCCCGTCTGCAGGGCGCTCGTGGCGGACGGGGGAAGCACGATGGCTTCGTAATCCTCGGTGGATCCCTTCGCTTCGTGGATTCGGCTGCCGTTGAGAAACACCTCGACGTCCTCGCAGTGGTGAATTTCGAGAATCAACGACTCGGGAACCGCGGAGAGGCCGAAGGTCGTCCGCATCCAGATCACCTCGGAATCCCACTTCGTGGTGACGACCGAGCCGGGGGGATTCCCGGTGCCGAATCCACCGCGCGCCTTGAACCACGACTTGTCGAGAAACCCGACCTCGCTCCAGTCGTCGGTCGGCTCTCTGGTGGTGTAGGACCAAATCGCTCCCTTGCCCCGGGCGTCGTCCACGACCGTGTTTTCCGGCGCTTCCCCCGTCGAATCGAACAGGTCCAAGTCCGTCAGCACGCGTTTCAACGCCTCCGAAAGCCGATCCCGCTTCTCCGAGAGTTCCGCGAGGCGCCGCGTCCGATCCGCCTCGAAGACCTCCCTCTCCTCCTCGGTCGCCCAGTTGACCAGCGTCCCGGCGGTTTCGTAATGGGTGACGCCCTTGAAGAAGGCCATGAAGGAATAGTAGTCCTTCTGCGACACCGGATCGGCCTTGTGATCGTGACAGCGAGCGCACCCCAGGGTGGTCGCGAGAAAGGCCTCGCTCGTCACCTGCACGTTGTCGGCGAGAACATCGTAGACGTGCTGCTTCCGGTCCGCGGGCTCGTCGTCCCACTGCATGAGCCGGTGGTAGCCGGTCGCGATCATCGACTCCATCGTCGGCTCGGCGATCTCGTCGCCGGCGAGCTGCTCGATCACGAACCGGTCGTAGGGCTTGTCCCGGTTGAAGGCGTCGACGACGTAGTCCCGGTAGCGCCAGATGTGCGGTTTGGGATTGTCGCGCTCGAAGCCGTTGGTCTCCGCGTAGCGCACCAAGTCGAGCCAGTGCCGCGCCCATTTCTCGCCGTACTGGGGCCGCCCGAGAAGTTCCTCGACCAACTCGGCGTAGGCCTTCTCGGAATCCTGCCGGGAGGCCGAGACGAACGCATCGACTTCTTCGGGCGTCGGAGGCAGGCCGACGAGATCGTAGTGGAGGCGGCGGACCAGCACGGCGGGGCTCGCTTCGGGATTGGGCTTCAAACCCTCGCGGTCGAGTTGCGCCTTGACGAAAGCGTCGACGCCGTGGGTGGCCCAGTCGGAATCGTCGACCCCGGGCGGATCGCTTTTCGAAACCGGCCGGTAGGCCCACCACTCGCGGTCCGACTCGGTCACGGTGAACTCGCGCCGCGCCTCCTCGGTCCCCTTGATTTCGAGTTCGGGAGCGTAGGGCGCGCCCCTTTCGATCCACTCCGCCAAAACCGCGATTTTCTCCGGCGGCAGCTTGGCCTTGGGCGGCATCTGGCGATCTTCGCCCCGGTAGCTGATCATCTGCAGCAGGAGGCTTTCGGCAGGACTGCCTTCGTCGTAAGCCGGACCGAGATCGCCACCGTCGAGCAGGCCTTCGCGGCTCGTGACGCGAAAATCCCCCTTCAGCGTGTCGTCTACGCCGTGGCATTCGAAACAGTGTTCCTCGAGAACGGGATGAACCTTTTCCGCGAAAAACGCCTCTCCCGCCAGCTCGTCCGCTCCCGCCGCCGGTGCGGCAATCCACAGAATCGACCACAGCAGGTTCGAGCGAAGAGGGGAACGCATCGAGCGTCCGCCACCATGCCCGCCGTGTCGCCCGCCTTCGTGGCGGCGACGCGCCGGCTTGACTGAACAGGGTCGGGTCATCGAGTCAACAGGGTCGGATCGGGGATTCAACACGTCACCGATTCTATCACAGTTGCGCCGGGCGTGTCGCCGCTCGAGAAGCTTTTTTTCAACGATGCGGCGGCTAAGTCGAGTCCGACTCGATTTCTCCGCCGCCGAGTCGCCATGAGAGGTAGCCCCGGTGAAGGTGGAAAATCTCGGGGAAGCCGGCTTTCTCGAAAGCGGGAAGCGCCAGGCGGCTGCGGTAGCCGCCGTCGCAGTAGATCAGAACCGGTTTCCCGGGGTCGAGTCGACGGCTCGCCGCGACGTCCAGCGTGCCTCCCTCGTAGGGAACGTTCACGGCCCCGGGAAGGTGACCCGACCGGTAGCCGGCTCCCGGTCGCACGTCGACGAGTTGGATGTCCGATTGCTCGTCGAGGAGCCGGCGCGCCTGCCTCGCCCTCAGGTTCCGGACCTGCGCCGCGCGGAACAGCTTGCGGTCCCGGAGAAACTCGAACGCGTGCCAGCCGACGACCACGGCAAGAATGGCGGCAACGACGAGGAGAGCGATTTCCATGACGGACGGAAGGTTGGTCGCGCAAATGACGTTCCGTTGCCGCAGCGTTCAATGAAAATCGTGCGAGGCGGCTGTCGGCAGCTTGTCCGGAGTCCTCAGCGCCGCGACTTTCTCGACGATCACGTGGGTGGCGCCCGCCGCCCGCTGCACGGGACCGGTGACGACCAGAAAAGGCTCGGTGGTGATGACGAGGCGGTATTCTTCGAATTTGTCGGAATAGACGACGCTGTTCGACAGACCCGTTTCGTCCTCCAGCGTGATGAAAACGACGCCCTTCGCGGTGCCGGGACGTTGGCGGCAAATGACGGCGCCGGCCGTGGAAACGATTTGGCCGTCCGGTATGTCCTGAAGCGCCGCGGCGCGGAGAATGTCGGAAGAAAGCGTCGCGCGGATCAAGGCGATCGGGTGCCGCCCTATCGTCATCCCCAAACCGGAAAAATCCGCCTCGACTCGTTCATCGTAGGACATTTCCGGCAATTGAAACTCCTGAACCAACGCCGGTTGGCGATCTGCGGTCTCGGCAAACAGATCGCCTTGTTCCAGAACCGGTTCGTCGACCTGCCACAGGGCCTGACGCCGCGTCCTCGACAGCCGGTTCAGCGCTCCCACCGAGGCCAGCCGCCTGGCCTGCCGGCGATCGAACCGGGTGCGTCGCCGGAAATCCTCCAGCGATCGAAACGGCTCGCGCTCCCGGCTCCGCACCATCGCCTCGACCGCCGCTTCGTTGAGGCCTTTCACCGTGAGCAGACCGAGTTGGATGGTGTCGGGGCGCTCCGTGTCGTCGTCGACGATCTCGCACCGCCACCCCGACTCGACGACGCACGGCGGCAGAAACCGAAGCCCGCGCCGTTTCGCCTCCTGGATCAGGGTGGCCGGAGCGTAGAACCCCATCGGCTGGTTGTTGAGCAAACCGGTGTAGAACTCCGCGGCGCGATGCACTTTCAGATAGCTGCTGGCGTAGGCGAGAATGCCGAAGCTGATGGCGTGGGACTCGGGAAATCCGTAGAGGGCGAACGACCCGATCACCTTCACGATGCGCTCGATCCTCTCCTCGTCCACCCGGCGCTGCCGCAACGCCTCGCGCAGCTTCGTCTCCACCTTGCGCATGCGTTCGTGCGAACGGTGAAAGCCGAGCGCCCGGCGCAGTTCCTCCGCCTCGCTGCCGGTGAAATCGGCCATGGTCATGGCCATTTTCAGCACCTGCTCCTGGAACATGGGCACGCCCAGCGTGCGTTCCAGCGTCGGCTTCAGCTTTTCGTCGATCCAGTCGACCGGTTGCCTTCCCTCGCGCCGTTCGAGATAGGGATGAGCCAATCCGCCCGCGATTGGCCCCGGCCGCACGATGGCCACTTCGATGACCACATCGTAGAAGCAGCGGGGCTGCATTCTCTTCAAAGTATTCATCTGCGCCCGGCTCTCGATCTGGAACACGCCGATGGTGTCGGCCGAGCACATCAGGTCGTAGGTGGGGGCGTCGTCCTTCGGGATCCGCGCCAAATCGACGGGGCGACCCCGCTTTTCGGAAAGCGCCAGCGTCTCCTGCAGCACCGCCATCATGCCGAGCCCCAGCAAATCCACCTTCACGATTCCCATGTCCTCGCAGTCGTTCTTGTCCCACTGCGCCACGGTTCGCCCGGCCATGGTCGCGTTTTCCAGCGGCATCACCCCGTCGAGTGCCCCCTGGCAAATGATCATTCCACCGGAATGCTGACCGAGATGGCGCGGCAGGCCGTAGACCTGCTCGTAGAGATTCCCCAGCGCGGCCGCGCGCGGATGGTCGTCCGTGATGCCGGACTGCGCGACCTGTTCCCGGAACTCCAGAGTGTGCTTGTAGTCGCCGCTGGCGTAGAGATCGGAGAACCGACTCAGCATCTCTTCGGGAAAATCGAGCGCTTTTCCAATCTCGCGCACGGCGCTGCGGCCGCGGTAGGTGATCACGTTGGCCGTCATGGCCGCGCCATGCCGCCCGTAGCGCCGGTAGACTTCCTGGATGACCTGCTCGCGCCGATCGCCGCTGGGCAGGTCGAGGTCGATGTCGGGCCAGGAGGTGCGGCCTTCGCTGAGAAACCGTTCGAAAAGAAGACGGCTTCCCACCGGGTCGACCGGCGTGATGCCGAGACTGTAGCAAACCGCGCTGTTCGCCGCGCTCCCCCGCCCCTGCACCATGATGTCGTTCTCCCGGCAATACCGCACCAGGCTCCAGACAATGAGAAAATAACCGCTGAACCCGAGTCGGGCGACGAGGTCGAGTTCCCGCTCGATCTGCCGCGTCACCTTGCGCGACAGCTTCCCGCCGTAGCGCTCCTTCGCCCCCCGCCAGGTCGTTTCGACGAGAAAACTGTCCATCGAGTGACCGTCCGGCACGTCGTAGCGGGGAAACTCGTAGCCCAGGTTCTCCAGCGAAAAATCGACCTGCTCCGAAAGGCGTCGCGTGTTGAGAATCGCTTCGGGCAGATCGTGGAACAGGCGCGTCATTTCCGCGGCGGATTTCACATGCCGCTCGCCGTTGACCGCGAGCCGGCGTCCGGCTTCGTCCAGGGTGGTGCGGAGACGCAGACAGGTGAAGACGTCCTGCACCCGCCGGTTCTCCGGCAACGCGTAGCAGACGCCGTTGGTCGCGAGAAGCGGCAGACCGAAGGCCCCCGCCAGATCGCGCTTCGCCCGGACGAGCGCTTCCTCGCCGCGGATGGAATGGCGCTGCAGTTCCACCCACAGATTCCTCTCCGGCACATACCGCTTCAACTTTTGCAGGGCCTCTTCCATGCCGCGATGCGCGCCCCGCCGCCACGCCGTGTCGAGAGGACCTTCGCCGTCTCCCGTCAATACCGCGACATCGTCGGCGACCTCTTCGAGTTCCGACCACCCGAGGGAACACTCCCCCTTGGGCGAGCGCAACTGGGCGCGGGTGACGAGACGAGACACGTTGCGGTAGCCGCGTCGGTTAAGCACCAGCACCGGCAGCACCATCCCGTCGTCCATCGACAATTCCGTCCCCACGATCCCCCGGCCGCCCTGCTCCGCCGCCCGTCGGTGAAACCTGACGGATCCATAAAACCCGTCGCGGTCGCACAGCGCCATCGCCGGCACTCCCCGCGCCGCCGCGGTATCCGCCAGCATCTCCGGCGCCGAAGCCCCGCGCAGAAAGCTGAAGGCGCTGCGAGCGTGGAGTTCGCGGTAGGTCATTAGCTGTTTAGCTGTTTAGCGAAGGGCGGGACCCTTTGTCCCTTTGTCCCTCAATCATAACACCCCTCCACGAGCCACTCCCTCCCCGTGTCCACGAGGCGGAACACGCCCTGTTTCAGCAGCTCCGCGTCCCACTCCGTTCTTTCCCACGCGCGGCCGTCGTGCCACCAGTCGCCCTGGCTTTTCCACGGTCCGCGGAGGTCGACGACGACTCCGGTGACGCGCGACGACTCCACCATGACGGGACGCCCGTCGCGCAGCTTCACCTCGGTGCGAAACCCCGTTCCGTAGCGCCGGAAAACAGGCCCGGTCACGGCGGGACCGGCCATCGCTTTCGAATCGGCGGGCAGCGAAGCGATTTCGCACGGCAACGGAACCAGCTCGAACGCTCCGGCCCGATGCGTGTCGACGCGGCGCGGCGAACCGATTCCCTCGCCGCCGACGAGACGGCGCAATCGCTTCAGCGTTTCCTGGAATCGCGCGGTGTTGCGCAACCCCGCCCCGAAGAGCAAGCGCTCGGACGACACCGGATCGGAGGGCTCGAAACGAAGCAGAAGGGACGCCACCGGCGCTTTCATCTCCAGATGCCCGATGTGTCCGCCGACCAAGCGAAACAGCACCTCCTGTTCCAGGGTCGGCTCGGGCAGCGCCAGGCGTTTCGCCTGGCAGGTGCCGTCGACGAACGACACCGCCACCTCTACCGCCGTCGCCGTCCGCCCGGTCCGCGCGACGCGCAGACTGAGGCGTTCGACGAGGCGGTTGACGAGAAAAAAGAGCGGCTCCGTGTCGTTGATTTCGTATTCGAATTCGTGTCGCTCCTCGAAGAGATGTTCCAGCCGCGCCTGCCGCAGGGGACGCCGCGACCGCCCCGTCAGCCGCAGCCACAACTCCTCGCCCTCCTCGCCGAGACGGGCCGCCACCGCTTCGCGGTCGAGCCGGGCGAAGTCCCCAAGCGACCGGATGCCCCAGAGATGGAGGCGTTCGCTCACTTCCGCTCCGATCTCCGCCACCGTCAACGGCAGGCGGTCGAGCGATTCCAGCCGCCGCCCCGGAGCGAGATGCCATAGCGTTTCGCCGCGTTGGCGGGCGATCGCGGCGGCGATCCGGGCCAGCGAGGGCGTTTCCCCCAGCCCGACGACATTTTCGAATCCAGCCTTTCTCAATCGATCCCCCGTCCGTCGCCCATGATCGAGCCACTGCGCCTCCGGCTGGGTCGACAAATCGAGCGTCAGCAGCCCCGGTTCCGTTTCCTCGACCCCCGGCACCCAGTTCAACGCCGCTTCGAGCAGCAACCTCGCCGCCGCCGCCGCAGCCGTCGGCGAAGGCCGCTCCACCCGCAATTCCGGGCACCGCGCCAGCGCCTGCACTGTCGGCATTCCTTCGACCACGTGCCAGCCCAAGGCGGCCGCATTGGCGCACAGAACCACCGATTGCCGCCGGGTGTCGTCGACCAGCACCGTCGGCACCGACCGCCGCCCCTCGCCGCGGGCCACCGCCTGCAAGCGAAAGTCCGGGCACGACAGCACCGCGAAGCCCGACGACGCCGTGGCCCGATGAATTTTTTCCCTGAATCTCATGCGTTCTTGGACCCTACCCGGCGCATCTCGCCGCGGTCGGCTGCCGGAGTTCGTTCCAATTCGGATCCGGGAACGCCAGGGGCTCGAACCTGCTCCCTTCGATCAGCGCCGCCCGCTCCCGATCCAGGCTGTCGAGAGAAAGATCGGCGTCCACCGCGAGACGGTGCTTCGAGGCCGAGGTCACCGCTTCTCTCGCGAAAATAACCGTCACCGCCTCGCGCGGCCGCAGCTGGCCGAGCACCCGATACCACTGGTTCGACTTCACCGCCCGCCAGTCCGACGGCTCGCAATCGCGCAGGTCGAGGAGGAAAAGCTGGAAATTCTCGTCGCGGGAGGCGATGTCCAACGCCTCCACCGCCTGCTGCGCCGACTCGCACCCCACCCACAACAGCGATTCGAGATCGCTTTCGGGAACGCATTCCGGAGTGAACCCGCGGCCCACGTCGAACAGCATCGCGTAGCGCCGCTCCCGACGCGCCTGGGCCAGCAGCTCCGCCATCACCAGCCCGCCGCCTTGCGAGACGCCGGGCGCGATGATCTCGGTCAACTGCCCGCGCGGCAATCCGCCGCCGAGTTGCTCGTTCAGCCCGCGCATCCCCGTCGCCGCCCTGGCCTCGCGCGTCTCGTGCAGTTTGAGCAACTCCCCGCCCGACGTGATCCGGCTGCCCAACTGATGGCGGATCGCCTCGACGGCGGCGACCTTGTCTTTCCTCGTTTTGGTCATGCGTTCACGATAACTGTCTATTTGAACAGTATCTCGAGAACCGCTTCTTTCAAGTCCGTTTCCCGGCCGCGTTCCCCGAATTCGTCCCGACCCGGAGGATCTCAGGAGCCTCGAAAACTTAAGAGGGTAGAATTAACGCGAAACGACGTTAAAATACCCGCCATGAGCGAAGAAGAATTCGATCCGGACAAGACACTGCGGGAGTACGGCTACGGTCGCTCCGGGAAAGGCAAGACGATCGCCATCGTCATTCTCGCCCTCCTCCTGGTGGCGGCCACGGGATCCGCCATCTTCGTCGGCAAACTCTGGAGCACGGAGCAATCGAAGGTGCTCGCGCTCGAGTCCCAAGTGAATACTTTCACCGCGAAACTGAGCGAACTGGAGAACAAGAACGCGGAACTCTCCTCCTTGCTCGCCGACAAACAGGCGGAAACGGAGCGAATCAAGGAAGAATGGACCACGCAGGTCGAGACGCTCGAAGACCAGCACAAGGAGCAACTTCAGCGCACCTACGGCCAGATGAACGAGATCGTCTACGACAGCCGCAAGACGCTGGAGTACATCGGGGACATCGAAACCCGCCTCCGCGACGGCCAGAATCTCGACAAGCAGGAAGCCGGCAAGCTGACCGGCGTGATCAACGGACTCGCGTTTCTGCACGAACAGTACAAAAAGCCGCTCAACGAGTTCCGCGAACTCGACCGTTATTTCACGCAGCAGCTTTCCACGATCCCGGCGGACCAGGTCGACCCCCTGGAGACGACCCCGCTGGGCAAACGCATTTTCAAGAACAAGGAGTTCAAGAAAGAGCGGGCGCAGTATTTCGAAGACCAGGGCCGTCGCTCCGCGTTGGAGGAAGCGAAGACGCGCGTGAGTTCGGCCTACGCGAGCGCGCAGCGCCAGATGGCCGGCGTCTCTCTCGACATCAACCAGTATCTCGCCCAACTCGACCAAGTCGTGGAATCGAACGAACGGAGCGTGGCGAACGTGGACGAGTTCTTCGAGAAGTCGAAGGAGATACTGAAAATCCACGACAAGATCATGAGCATCGAACCGCCGCAAACGCCGACGATTCGCCCCTGAAACGTCTCCGGCGCCTTGCCGGCCACCGCACCGCGGCACGCGGAAACCTTCGGCGCCGCAACGACTTCGGGAAGATCGGGCGGTTTAAGAGACTGTTGAAAAACTCGGCGCGCCGAGCGGCAAGTCATTTTGTTGGCT
>JBBDRG010000033.1:0-42105 GCA_040905585.1 Verrucomicrobiales bacterium | reverse complement strand
CCCAACGCCCAACGCCCAACGCCCAACGCCCAACGCCCAACGTCCAACGTCCAACGTCCATCACACCGCAACCGAGTCCAACGGACTCCCTCATCCTAGCCTAGGGCATCGCCCTGGGATCCGGGGCGACGCCCCGGGGATCGCGATTCACCCATTGGCCAGCGCTGAAGGCGCGACTCAAAAGGCCCGCCCGACCCACCGTCTCAATCCCACACGTAGCGTTCCTCCCACCTTCGTCGAGTACGACGACCATCGCCTCGCGTGTCTCGGTCGCGAGCCCCCTGAAGCGTCGCGGACTCCCGTCGTCTGGATCCACGGACGGAAAGCTCACCCGAACAGCTCCGTCATCGGCTCGCCTTGGTAGAGCGGCATGGGGCGTCCGCCGACGTCGGTCCAGTGGGTGTCGCGCGGCAGGCCCAGGGTGTCGAAAATGGTCGCGGCGAGGTCTTCGGCGCGGCGGGCGTCGGCCACGGGATGGCCGCCGAACTTGTCGGTCGCGCCCAGCACCGCGCCGCCGCGGACGCCGCCCCCGGCGAGCAGCACGCTCTGGACGGCACCCCAGTGATCCCGGCCGGGAAGCTTGCCGCTCGGAATCGTCGAGATCTTCGGAGTCCGGCCGAATTCGCTGGCCATGACCACGAGCGTGTCGTCGAGCATGCCCCGATCCGCCAGGTCGTCGAGCAACGCGGAGACGGCTCGGTCGGTGGGGGGAAAAAGGAAGTCGCGGAGATTGGGAAAAGCGGCCTGGTGGGTGTCCCACGTTTCGTTGTTGCCGAGATTGACCTGGACCAGGCGCACGCCCGACTCGACCAGTTGCCGCGCCATGAGGAGGGACCAGCCGAAAGCGTTGCGCCCGTATCGATCCTGGGTCGCGGCGTCGGCGCCGTGGACGTCGAAGGCGTTTTTCACCTTGTCGTCGGAAAGCAGGCGCACCGCCATTTCGCGATAGCGGTCGACGCCGTCGGCATCGGCAGCCGCCTCGAGACGGCGCTGCTGACCCTCGAGTCTTCGCCTCAGTCCGAGTCGGTCGCGGAAGCGCTCGAAATCGACGGAGTCCGGCAGGTCGAGGCTGAAAGTCTTGAAATCCAGATCGTCCCGGCTGCGCCGCCCCTCGGCGTGGTGGAACAGATAGTCCGGGTAGGCTCCGTAGTCTTTCGGATTGTACTTCGACGCCTCGAGGAAAAAGGGATCGTGCTGCCGGCCCAGGAGCCCGGCGAACTGGCCGGGAAGGGTTCGCCCGGTCCGGTGGACGAGTTTCTCCGGCAACACCAGGGACGACGGAAGGGATCCGGTGCCGGGCAGCAGATTGCCCGCCAGGGCCGCGATGGAAGGCCAGTCGGATTCCTTCGGCTTGCCCGCGTCGAACCCGGTCGGCAAGTCGGTGCGCCCGGTCATCATGATGTGATGCCCGTTGGAATGCTCGTTGGATCCGTGGCTGAGGGATCGGCAGAGCGCCCACGTCTCGCTTCGCTTCGCCAGCTCCGGCAGGTGTTCGCAGATGTGAAGGCCGGGGGTTTTCGTCGGGATCGGGCGAAACTCGCCGCGGATCTCGCTCGCGGCTTCGGGCTTCATGTCGAAGCTCTCGTGCTGGGCCAACCCGCCGGAAAGGAAAATGTAGATGACCGACTTGGCCCGCTTTCCCGCGCCGCCCTCCTCGAGCGCGGCCAATCGATCGATCCCGAAACCGCCCAGCAGCCCGAGAGCCCCCGCCTTGACAGCCGCTCGACGCGTCGAGCGCGCGGCAGGCGCAAAGCCGGAGGGTGAGCGAAAATCCTGGGACATCGTGACGAAAGGCAACAATCGTTGGCCGAACCACTTATCCCATACCACCCCGCTCCGGGTAAAGCCCATCGGGAGACGTCATCGCGTCACGGGAACCGCACGCCGACCGCGCGAATCCGTATGGATAAGGTCTGGAGAGAAGTGCCTCTGCTTCATACCTTTGCCCCAGTGGCGGCACTGTTCCCGACCACCCAAGAAACAGATTCCCCGATGCTAACGATTCTCGGCGAAAATTCCGGTCGATTCTGCGACGGACACTCGCGGCGCTCCTTTCTCCAAATCGGAGGACTCGCCCTGGGAGGCGCCAGTCTTCCCCGCTTGCTGGCTGCCGAAGCGGCCGCGGGCAAATCCGCCCGCGGCATCGACCACAAGGCGGTCATCATGATCTTCCTTCCCGGCGGCCCGCCGCACCAGGACATGTGGGACCTCAAGCCGGACGCCCCGAGCGACTACCGCGGCGAATTCCGGCCGATCGGGACGAACGTTCCCGGCATCGAGATCTGCGAAGAATTCCCCCGCATGGCGAAGATGGCGGACAAATTCACCTTCGTGCGATCGATCGTCGGTGCCGAAGGACCGCACGACCTCATGATGTGTCTCACCGGGCGCCCCGGCCGGAAGAACGTGCCCCCGGGCGGTTGGCCGAGCTTCGGGGCGTCGATTTCCGCCCTCCAGGGACGGGCCGACGAGAGCTGCCCGCCCTTCGTGGGCCTGTCGCCGAAATGCCGCCACGAGCCGTGGGGCGATCCCGGCCAAGCCGGATTTCTCGGCCCCGCCCATTCCCCCTTCACACCGTTCCGCGGTGGCGGAAAAGAGGACATCGAACTCAAGGGCGTCAGTCTCGAGCGGCTCCACGACCGGAAGGCGCTGCTCGCCAGCTTCGACACTTTCCGCCGCGACGTCGACCAGTCGGGAATGATGGAGGGGCTCGACACCTTCAACAAGCAGGCCTTCGGCGTCCTGACCTCCAGCGCGCTGGGCGACGCCCTCGATCTCTCGAAGGAAGATCCCGCCACCGTGGATCGCTACGGCAAGGGAACCGAAAAGCTCCAGGCCGACGGTTGCTGGAAGCGCCTCGACCAGTTTCTCATGGCCCGTCGCCTCGTGGAAGCGGGCGCGCGATGCGTCACGCTGGGATTTTCGCGGTGGGACTGGCACTCGGGAAATTTCAAGCGGGGCCGCGAGGATTTTCCCCTTCTCGACCAGGGACTCGCCGCCCTGGTGCAGGACCTGCACGATCGGGGACTGGACAAGGACGTCAGCGTCGTGGTCTGGGGCGAATTCGGCCGCACGCCGAAGATCAACGAAAAGGCGGGACGGGATCACTGGCCCCGGGTCAGTTCGGCCGTTCTCGCCTGCGGCGGCATGAATCACGGTCAGGTCGTGGGGGCGACCGATCGTCTCGGCGGGGAGGCCACGGAAAGGCCGGTCGATTTCCAGGAGGTGTTTTCCACCCTTTACCACAACGTCGGCATCGACGCCCGCAACACGACCGTCGACGATCTCACCGGACGCCCCATGTACCTGGTCGACAGCCAGCACGCGCCAATGAAAGAACTCGTGGGATAAATCATGCGCTTCCTCCCCTTCATCGTCCTTTTGGCCGCCGTCTCGCTGCGAGCGGAGAAGGCTCCCTCGCCGGACAAGCCGGAACGCCCCGCGGCGAGCCTGTCCTTCCAGAGGGCCGAAGCCCGCCTCCAAGGCCCCTTTTCCGGGCAGCAGCTGATCGTCACAGACGCCGCGGGCGAACACGAGCGCGACGTCACGGCATCGGCCGATTTTTCCGCGAGCCCTGAGGGAGTGGTCGCCATCGACTCCGCCGGCTACGTCACCCCGCTGGCCGACGGCACCGCCACGATCCGCGCGGTAGTGCCGGATCGCTCCGGCAAACCCGCGACCACGAAGATCACCGTCGCGAACCACGGCGAGACGCCGACCACCCATTTCCAGAACGACGTCGTGCCCGTGTTCACGAAGTACGGCTGCAACGGGGGCGGTTGCCACGGCAAGTCGGGCGGGCAGAACAACTTCCGCCTCTCGCTTCTCGGCTACGAACCGTGGAAAGACCACGAGTGGCTGGTCCGCGAATCGAGAGGGCGCCGCGTCTCCCCCGCCGCTCCGGAAAACAGCCTGCTGTTGATGAAAGCCACCGGCGAAATCCCGCACGAGGGCGGCAGCCGGTTGGCGAAGTCGTCGCCCGACTACGACACCCTCGCCCGCTGGATCCGACAGGGCATGCCCTACGCCTCCGAGGACGAGCCCAAGGTCGAACGCATTTCCGTGTTCCCGAAGGAGCGGGTCGTCGCCCCCGGCTCCAGCCAGCAACTGAGCGTCTCCGTCCGGTTCACCGACGGCACCTCCCGCGACATCACCCGAACGGCGATTTTCGAGGCGAACCAGGAGGACATGGCCGAGGTCGACGAGGCCGGCCGCGTCGTCTTCGGCAAGAACCCGGGGTCGACCTCGGTAATGATCCGCTTTCAGGAACACGTCGACGTGTTCCGCGCCACCATTCCGCTGGGGAGGGCATTGGAAGAGTTGCCGCAGCCGGAAAATTTCATCGACGAGCGCATTTTCGAAAAGCTCACCCTCCTCGGTTTGCCGCCGTCGCCGCGAACCGACGACGCGTCCTTTCTCCGCCGCGTCACCGTCGACATCGCCGGGCGACTCCCCACCGCCGAGGAAACGAACGATTTCCTGGCCTCCGACGACCCCGACAAGCGCTCCAGCAAGATCGACGCGCTGCTCGACTCGCCGGACTACGCCGCCTATTTCGCGCAAAAGTGGTCGGGCATCCTCCGGAACAAACGGACCAAGGACACCTACCAGCGCGGCACCTTCGCCTTCCACGAGTGGCTTCGCGTCAGCCTGGAGAACAACAAACCGTTCGACCGGCTCGTCACCGAACTGATCACCGCCTCCGGGGAGACCGGACGGAACCCCGAGGTCGGCTGGTACCGCGCGGTCAAGGACCAGACGGAACAGATGCAGGACATCGCCCAGGTGTTTCTCGGCATCCGCATGCAGTGCGCCCAGTGCCACCACCACCCCTACGAGAAGTGGTCGCAGGACGACTACTACGGCTTCACCGCGTTTTTCTCCGCCGTGGGCCGAAAGGCCGGCGAGCAGCCCGACGAAGACATCGTGTTCCACAAACTCGTTCCCGCCACGATGGAGAATCCCAACACCGGCGAGAAGCTCAAGCCGACTCCCCTCGGGGCCGATCCTCTCGACATCCCTGCCGAGAGCGATCCGCGCAAGGCGCTCGCCGAGTGGATGACCGGGGAGGACAATCCCTGGTTCGCCGACATGCTGGTGAACCGTTACTGGAAGCATTTTTTCAGCGTCGGACTCGTCGACCCCGAGGACGACATGCGCGTGACCAATCCGGCTTCGCACCCCGAATTGCTCGACGCGCTCGGCTCGCATTTCGCGGCGGGCGGCTACGACCTGAAGGAACTGATCCGCACGATCTGCAACAGCCGGACCTACCAGGCGAGTGCCGTTCCCAACGACCACAACGTGACCGACGCCCGGAACTTCTCCCGCTACTACCCGAAGCGTCTCGCGGCGGAGGTTCTTCTCGACGCGATCAATCTCGTTTTCGATTCCCGGGAGTCGTTCCAGAACCAGCCCGCCGGAGTCCGGACCACTTGGCTGCCGGACGACGCTTTCAACAAGGATTCGTTCTTCCTCTCCGTTTTCGGGCGGCCGGAAATGAACAGCGCCTGCGAATGCGAACGGGTCGCCGACGCCAACCTGGCCCAGAGCCTGCACCTCATCAATTCCGACACGATCCAGGACAAACTCGGTCACGACGAGGGACGGGCCGCCGCTCTCGCCGCGGCCACGGACCGGCCCGACAAGGACCGCATCTCCGAACTCTACCTTTCCGCCGTCTCCCGCCAGCCCCGGTCGGAGGAACTCCAGACGGCGCAAGCGCACCTGACCCGGAAACGGCAGCAAGCCGAGGAGTCACCCGACGACGAACTCACTCCCGAGAAAGCCGAGCGGGAAGCCTTCGAGGATCTTCTCTGGGCTCTCGTGAACACGAAGGAGTTCCTCTTCAATCATTGACCGGCCTCGGTCCCGCTCCCCCGCCCCGTTTTCCGTTTTCCGTTTTCCGGATGAAACGCCTTCTCGTCATCTTGATTCTCGCGCTTCCCGCGGCGACGCGGGCGCAACTGCCCTCGTCGGAACTGCACGCCGTCCACCCTCCCGTGGTCGCCGCGGGCGAGACCACCGAAGTCGTTCTCGTCGGCAACGATCTCGAGGAATTGTCGGCCCTCCACTTCTCCGACGACCGAATCCAGGCCGAGCGGGTCATGCTTCCGAAACCGGAGTTCCTCCTTCACGCGCAGCCGGATGGAATGAAATTCCGCGTCACCGTCCCGGCCGACTTTCCCGAAAGCACCGTCGAAGTTCGCGCGATCGGCTACTTCGGCCTCTCCACCTCGCGGCCCCTCGCGATCGCCCCGGCCGATCGGAAACTGATCGGCGACGACGACGAAAGCCACCACGAACCCGAAACCGCCCCCCAACTCCCGCTCGAAGCGCAGGCCTACGGAACCCTCGACGCCAAACGAACCGACTGGTGGAAATTTTCGGCGAAAAGCGGCGAGCGCCTCCTCGTCCACTGCCTCGCCGAGCGCATCGACTCCCTCGCCGACGCGACCCTGACGCTCGTCGACGAAAACGGACGCGAACTCGAGCGCGACCGCGACACGATCGGCCGCGATCCCATGATCGACTTCACCGCCCCGGCCGACGGCGATTATTGGATCGGCGTGCACGATTTCCTATACAACGGCGGCCCCGTCTTCACCTACCTGATGACGGTCACCCAACGCCCTTGGATCGACGCGGTTTTCCCTCCGGCGGGTCAACAGGGTGGGACGGCCGACCTCACCCTCTTCGGTCGCAATCTTCCCGGCGGCAGCCCGGGCGAAGGCCATGTCGTCGACGGCAAACCGATCGAGACGCTGAACGTTCGCGTCCCGATTCCGAACCAAGCCGACGAGCCGCGCTTCGACTGGGCCCGGCCATCCCGCGCGCTGCTGCCCACGTTCGAATACCGGCACGACGGGTCGAACGCGGTGGCCATCGGCATCGCCTCGGCCCCGGTGATTGCGGCCGAAAACGACGCGGAGCCCCCGACCTTCGAGCCGCCCTGCGAAATTGCCGCCCGCTTCGACACGGACGGAGACACGGACCAATTTCGCTTTGCCGCCGAGAAGGGAAAAACCTACTGGGTCGAAGCCGCGGGCGATCGGATCGCCGGGCACGTCGATCCCTATCTCCTGATCGAAAAGGTCGCCGGCGAAAACAGCTTCACCAAGATTCGCGACGGGGACGACGCGGCCGGAACCGGCGGACCGACCTTCGACGATTCGTCCCGCGATCTCGCCCTGAGTTTCCAGGCCGACGAAGACGGTGAATACCGGATCACCGCGGTGAATCGGTTCGACGGAGGCGGCCCGACCAAGACCTACCGGATCGCGATCCGCGAGGCGCAGCCGGGCTTCGATCTCGTCGCCGTGCTGGAGCGTCCCTGGCTCGATCAGCGCCAGGCCTTTCCGGCGGCGCCGCTGTTGCGCCGAGGCGGCGTCTTTCCGGTTCGCGTGCTCGTGGACCGCAAAGACGGGTTCGACGGCCCGGTTGTCCTCGAAGCCGAAGGGCTCCCCCCCGGTGTCGCCTGCCCCCCGGTGACCGTCTCCGGAAAAGAGTCTTCGGCCCGGCTCGTTTTTTCCGCGACCCCGGAAGCCCCCGCGTGGAACGGAACGGTTTCCGTCACCGGAAAGGCGAAAATCGACGGGGAAGAGAACCGGCGTCCCGTGCGGGCGGGCACCCTCGTCCACGGCGCCGCCGACTACGGGACGGCGCGCCTCCGGTCCCGCCTTGCGCTCGGTCTGCCACTCTCGGTCAGCGAACACGAGACGACTCCGGCCGCGATCGAAGTCGGCAACGACGGCCGATTTTCCGTGACCGTGGGAGAGAAGTTGGAGATCCCGGTGAAGGTGACTTCGAGAAACGGCGTCAAGGGCAACCTCGTCGTCACCCCCGTCGGCCTTCGCGGCCTCGCCAAACCGCCGACGATCAACATCGCGGAAAAAGCGGAGGAAGGCACCCTGACGCTGGATTTCAAGCCGCAGGACAAGGTGTTCAAGCCCGAACCGGGGACGTGGAATTTCGTGCTGCAGGCGAGCGGCACCGTCGCTTACCGTAGAAACCCCCGCGCCGCCGAGCGGGCGGCGGAAGAACTCGAGCACGTCGAAGCACTGGCGAAGAACAATCCCGAAGCGGAAAAAGGAAAAGCGAAAGCCAAACAACGGGCCGATGCCGCCGCCGGACGCTCCAAGGCCAAAAACGTCAAATTCGCCACCTACTCGCTGCCCGTCACGGTCGAAGTCGCACCCGCTCCCGCCGCCGAGAAACAGACTCCATGAAATCCCTTTCGATTCTCTCCCTTGCCTCCTTGCTTCTCGTCGCCACGGCGAACGCCGAACTCCCCGTCGCCGATCTGAAGCGCGACAAGCCCGTCGATTTCGCCACCGAGGTTTATCCTTTTCTCAAAGCCAACTGCCTCGCCTGCCACAACAGCACCAAGGCAAAGGCCGACCTCATTCTGGAATCGCCCAAGCACATGCTCGAAGGCGGCGACACCGGGCCGGCGATCGAGCCCGGCAACGGCGAACGTTCATTCCTCTTCGGCACCGCCGCCCACATCGAGGAGCCCACCATGCCGCCGAAGAACAACAAGTCGAAGGCCGAGAACCTCACGCCGGAACAACTCGCGCTCCTCCGGCAGTGGATCGACGAGGGCGCCAAGGGAGATTCGGTTTCCACCGCCGCGCCGGAATCCTGGACGCTCCTGACCGGACCGCAGCCCATCTACACCGCCGCGATATCCGCGGACGGACGATTCGCCGCCGCCGGTCGCGGCCAGAAGATCGACATCTACGACCTTCGGCTCGGCAAACTCGTTGCCGGCATGCAAGACCCTTCGCTTCAGCACCCGACCGCCCACCGCGACGCCGTCCAGTCGCTCGCCTTCAATCTCGACGGCACTCTGGCCTCGGGGGGCTATCGCACCGTGAAAATCTGGAACCGGGCGGGGGCCGCGGCTGGAGATCCGCTCGATCTCCCCGACGAATCGACCTCGCTTGCCGCCTCTCCCGACGGGAAGGTCAAGGCAGTCGGCACCAAGGCCGGATCGATCGTCATCGTGCGCGGAAGCGAGCAGGAGACCCTGAAAGCGCACTCCGGACCGGTGAACGGCCTGGTCTTTTCCGCCGACGGCAAACACCTGTTCTCCGTTTCCGACGACAAGACGGTGCAGCGCCGCCCCCTGGCCGACCCCGCCAAGGCGACTTCGCTGAAGCTGCCCGCCGAAGCCACCGCCCTCGCTCTCGTCAACAAGGGCCGGCACCTCGCGATCGGAGGAAAGGACCACGCGCTGCGTCTCTGTTCGGTCGATCTGAAGTCACCCGTTCAGGCGCCCGCCGCTCCCAAACCCACCCCCGAGCCGGACGAAAAAGCCGAGGCGTCCAAACCGAAACCGGCCACGCCCGAACCGAAACCCGACGCGCCCAAACCGAAGTCCGACGCCCCCAAGCCAAAACCCGAGGCTTCCAAGCCCAAAGCCGACTCGCCGGACAAGCCGAAACCCAATGCGCCCAAGCCCAAAGCCGACGCGGACAAACCGAAGCCCGACGCGGCAAAGGCGCCGGCGAAACCCTCACCGCCGAACCCCCCTACCTCGATCGAATTCAAAATTCACCCGCAACCCGTCGTCGCTCTCGAGCCCGCCAACGCGGAGGGCACGGAGTTCCTGGCCGGCTACGCCGACGGAACTGTCGTCCATTTGAAATTGAACCCGGCCAAGCTCGAAGCCGCTCCCGTCGAAGTCCGCCGCATCGCCCACGGCGCGGCGATGAATCAAATCGCCGTGTCGCTCGACGCCGCCGACGGGCCGCGCCTGGCGACAGCCGGCCCCGCCGGACCGGTCAACCTCTGGAATCTCGCCGACGGCAAGAAGCTCGCCGAGCTGAAAGGCGATCCGAGCACCCCGGCTCGAATCCAAGCTCTGAAGCAAGAAGGAGCCGTCGCCACCCGTCTCAAAACGCACTGGGACAAAATGGTTCCCGAAGCCGAGAAACTCTGGAAGGACGAGAGCGAAAAGGCCCGGGAGGCGGGCGAGGAAATCGCCAAGGCCCGACGGGAACTCGCCGCGAAACGACGTCTCCTTTTCGATCTCGAAGGCGCAATCCCGCCCGCCAAGGAAGAAGACCTGAGCACGGCCCGCGAAGACATCGCCGCGGCCGAGCGCACCTTGAACGGGGCGATCCGGAACCGCGATTCCTCCGCCCGCCTCGCCGGAGACGCCTTCGCCCGGGAAGCCGCCGCGAAGTCCTCCGCGCTCGAAGCCGAATCGCTGGCCTCCGCGATCCAGACCGAATCGGAAGCGCTGCAGAAAGCGGACCAGGAGGCGGCCGCAAAGATCGCCAGCACCGCTCTCGCCTTTCTCTCCGACGGAAGCGGCCTCGTTCAAGCCCTCGACGGAGGCGGGCTCCGCCTCTGGTCGGCCGCCGACGGCGCCTGGCTGGAAGACGTCGACGCAGCGACCGGCGTCAAGCAGGTCGCGGCCGGGTCCAACGGCGGCATCTCGACCGCCGACGAAGACAAGAAACTGATTCCCTGGACGCTCCCGGGCAAGAAGTGGACCCTGACAAAGACACTCGGAGACGGCATCGAAGCGGACCCTTTCGAAGACCGGGTCGCGGCGCTCGCCTTCGGTCCCCACGGGAACCGTCTCGTCACCGGTACCGGCGTCCCTTCCCGCAGCGGGCGGATCGCGGTCTGGGACACGAAGACCTGGGAACTGCTGGCACGGAGCGACGAAGCCCACGCCGACACCGTCACCGCGTTCGCTTTCTCTCCCGACGGCGACCGGGTCGCCAGCGCATCCACCGACAAGTTGATCAAGATACACGAGACCGACACCCTGGAGCACGTGCGGACGCTCGAAGGGCACACCGCTCACGTTCTCGACCTCGACTGGAACGCGGACAACCTCAAGCTGGCGAGCGCGGGAGCCGATCCCGAAGTCAAAATCTGGGATCTAACTCAAGGTCAGCAATCCGGCAACGTGCAGGGTTTCGACAAGGAAGTCAGCTCGGTTCAGTACGTGGGGCGCTCCGATACCGTGCTGACCGCGAGCGGAGACGAAAGCCTCAAGCTCGCCAATCAACCTCTGCCCGGTCCCGGCACTTTCTTCCACGCGGCGGCCGCGAGCGCCGACGGCGAGAACATCGTCGCCGGCGGCAAGGACGGCGTGCTGCGCTGGTGGAAGGCGAGCACGAAAAAGCTGGTCAAAGAATTTCCGCCTCCCGGTTCTGCGGAGGCGAAAGTAGCGGCGGACTGAGCGCGCTCAGTTGTTGCCGGCCCCAACTTCGCGGAGAATGCCGGCGAGGTGAAACCGGGCTTCGTGCCAGTTCCGCCACGGACAACGCAGGTGCAACAGAATGCGTTGCTGCCGGTTCGGGTCCATGATTCTCGGGTCGTTCATTGGCGTACGGGGGTCACTGTAGATTAGACGCTTACGAGAGCAATCTATTCAGAATCCCCTCCCCCAATACCTTCCGAGACTGTCGAAAGACTTTTACTTTTCCGCCGCCGCCTTGACCACCACGGTGATCGGCTGCGAGTAGGTGGCGAACTGGTTGTTCTTCTCCGCAGCCTTGGACGCCGTCGCTGTCGCCGCCTTCTCGGCAGCGGTTTTGAGACTCGCCAGTCGCTCGAGATCCGCTTCGCGGGTCTTCAGGTCCTGCTTCGCTTCGTCCAAGCGCTTCCGGGCGGCGGCGGTCTCCTCCTCGAGTCCCTTTCGCGCCTCGTCGTCCGCGGCGGCGGCCTCCGTTTGCTGCGCTTCGGCGAGTTCCTTTTCCGCCGACGCCACTTCGTTTTTGGCTTCGTCGACTTTCCCGGCGAAAGCTTCGGACAAACCCTCGAGACGTTTCTTCTCGGCCTCGGCCCGCTCGGCGGCAGCCGGATTGTGCCGGTATTTGGCGTTGCCGACACCCTGCAGAACAAACTGGTAGCGACCCGGTTCGAGCTCGAAATTGCCGGTGGGCTTGAAGGGAAACTTCAGCGTCGCCTCCTTGTCCTTCTCGGGGACGGACACCGTGGGCGGGGCGCGGTGCAGGCCGGGAAACCCGTGCACGCCGACCTGCAGGTTGCCGACCCGCCGGCCCGTCTCCGTCAACTCGATCGGAATCTCGAGGGTGTCGCCGATCTCGACGGTCCATTCCTTGTCCTCCGCGGCCGCCATTCGTGTCGGCTCGGTCTCCGTTGCCATCACCGAGAGAACCGTTTCCATGTCGAGGCGCGAGCGCACCTGCGCCGAACGGGCGAAGACGCGATGCCCCCAGATGATGGATGCGGGCCGCGCCAGGCGTTTCGTCTCGCGCTCTTCGATGGTGGCGACCCCGGATATGTCGATGGTGCCGCCCCACTCCGGAGCTTCCGCATCGGCCCACACGGTGAGAAAACCCTGGCGAGTCTCGCCGCTGAGCACCAGGGGCTCCGCGGTGACGCCCTCCGGCAAGCCTTCGGCTGTCACCACGATGTCGCCGTCGAAGCCGTCCCGTCTCAAAGCCAGAACCCGATAGACCATCGAGCCGCCCTGGCGAACGAGCGGCGCGGCGGGAAAGGCATCGTTGTTGATCGTCTTGGTGAGTTCGGTTCCCACGAGCAGCTGGAAATCCGGCTGCGCTTCGCGGACGGCGAGGCGGTAGAGGTGGGCGGCGCTCCCGCCCGCGCTCCGGTTGACGAGGGAAACACGATACTCGGCGTCGGCGTCCGCCGTGAAATGCAAGGCCGGGTCCAGCGAATCCGCGTTCAGGTCGTCCAAAAAATCCCGACCGAAGTAGGACGGCAGGTCGTCGTTCTCCGCCACGTCTTCGAAGGTCTCTTCGCCCGCTTCGTCCACCTTGATTCTCTCCACTTTCACGAACGGATCGGTGACCGCGCCCAGGCGATGGGAAATCACTTCAATCCAGTAGACCGTGTCCTTTTTCGCGGAAAAGCGGAACTGATCGGCGTCGCCCTTCTCGTCGAATCGACCCGCCACTTCGGCGGGAATTTCGATTTTCTGTTCCTCGGCTTCCGAATCCTCCGTCACCACCGGAACGGTGGCGAAACCGATCCGGACGGGATCGGAGGAACCCACGCTGTACTCGAACGCCGGCAGGATGCCTTGACGCGGGATGCCCCAGTGATGCGAATCCGGCGTAGTCACTTCGGCGGGAACGTCGAGATTCACTTCCAGCGTCTCGAGCGGCTTGTCTTCCAGAGACCAGTTTCCCCCGAGCGATCCCTCCGGAAGATTCCGGCCGAACACGGTGAAGGTCTGCTTCTTCCCGGGCTCCCCGGCTGGAGGAAAAACGAAGTCGATGTGGGGGCCCCGGCCGACCCGGAGATGATAGAAGTATTCCTTTCCTCCGCCGTAGAGGGCGTCGCTGAGCGAAACGAAATACTCTCCGTCCGCCGGCGCGGTGAAGTCCACGAAGGGATCCCGGCCGAAATGATGACGGCTGCTTTCGAGCTCGCGCCCTTCGGCGTCGACCACGGCCATGAGCAGGTCGCCCTTCGAATCGAGCCGCTCCGCCCACACTTGCAGCAAAAGACGCTCTCCTTGCTTCGCCGAAAAACGATACCAGTCGAACTTCCCGCGCTCCAGCGTCCCGAAAAGCCCCGTCTCGACATCCAACGGCAGCGCGGTTTCCACCGTGGAGTGATCGCCCTCCTCGACGAGTTCCTTCCCCTCGGCGGGCAGCACCATGAAAGGCCGGGCGGTCGAGAGGCCGAAATAGCCCCGCGAACGCACCTCGTAGACTCCCGGCTCGGCGTCGGCGGGGACGGTGACCTTGAACCTGCCGTCGACGGGGCGCGGCTCGGGATGATAGGCGTCGGCGGGGCGCATCACCGGCTCCACGACGATCCTGTCGTCCGAAAAACGCAGCGTCTTCGCCTCGTCCAGTTCCTTTCCGGAAACGGAAACCTCGACGGTGGTTCCGGCTTTGGCGACCGCGGGCGAAACCACCAGCAGGTCGGGATTCGGCAGAAAACCCCAAACCGTCTCCGCGGTGGCGAGAAGGCCGAGGCAACAAAGGATGGTCAGGATGTTTCTCATGGGGGGTCGAGGTGCGGGGCAGACAGGGTCGGGCGAACCGGTCGACAGGGTTGAATCGGGGCGGAACCGGTCCTCGGGAGAACGTTGAAATCTCACGGGAGCCGCTGTGCCGTCACTCGGACCCGCCCAACGGTCTAGCGGTTGAACATGAATTCCTTCGTGTTGACGAGGACCCAGACGATGTCTTCGAATGCTTCGCGCTCAGCCTGCTGCGGCGACAGTTTCTCCGGATCGGCGGCGGAGAGCTTGCGCTTTTTCTCGAGATGGGCGAGGGCGATGCCGAGTTCG
The DNA here is from genome assembly GCA_040905585.1 of Verrucomicrobiales bacterium. Taxonomy (GTDB): domain Bacteria; phylum Verrucomicrobiota; class Verrucomicrobiia; order Verrucomicrobiales; family DEV007; genus Arctic95D-9. Next base: position 27,845 of record JBBDRG010000033.1, on the reverse strand, counting down.
CCGGAGTCGGGTTCACGGCTGAGAGCCCGAAGATACAACTCGGCCACTCGATCCTCGTCCGAACGGTCGACCGCCTTGGCGAGTTCGGCGGCCCGGCCGTCGTCGGCGGTCAGTTTTGCCTGAATGTCGTCGGAGTTCAGCAGGTGGAGGCTCTGGCCGAGGTTGGCTTCGCCGGTCCGCTCGCATTCGCAGGCGGTGTCCATCGCCGGCCGACCGAAGGTCATGAGAAACTCGGACTCGGCCGTGGGCTTTTCGTTGGGAAGCGCCACGGCGCGGACTCCCAGCGGCTGCCTCGAAAACGAATTGCTCGCTCCGGCGACGTCGTTCACCGAATCCAGAAGCACCTCGGCTTGGAGTCGAGTCGGGTAGAAGCGGGCGTAGTTCTGCTCGTCGTCGCCGTTGTGCTCGTTCGGTTCCGCGTCGAGCTGGTAGGTGCGGCTGTTGCAGATGGTTCTAACGAGTTCCTTGAGATCGAACCCGCTGTCCACGAACGAGTTCGCCAGCGCTTCGAGCAGCTCCGGGTGCGTGGCGGGATTGGTCGGGCGAATGTCGTCCTCCGGCTCGACCAGTCCGCGGTTGAAGAAATGCTTCCAGTAGCGGTTGACCAGCATCCGCGCGAAGTAGGGGTTGTCGTCGGAGCGAATCCACTCCGCCAGTTCGTTCCGCGGATCCACGCTCTCGGCAAGCTCGACCGGCGCGTTGCTCCCGGGGAGCCGCGGCTTCAGCCTTTCCTTCGTCCCCGGATGCACCATCGAGGCCGCCTTGCCGTTGTGAAAGACGATGTCTTCCTCGGGCAGTTTCGGGATGTTCTTGCGTTCGATCGTGGAGAAAAACGCGGCGAGCGAGAAGTAGTCGTCCTGGCTCCACCGTTCGTAGGGATGGTGGTGGCATTGGGCGCACTGCATCCGGATGCCGAGAAAGACCTGCGTGATGTTTTCCATGCGCTCCTTCTTGTCTTCGACCACGCGATACCAGTTGACCGCCGGGTTCTCGATGGCTTTGCCGCTGGCGAGGATCAATTCTCCGGCGAACTCGTCGAAGGGCTGGTTCCGCAACAGCGCGGTCCGGATCCACGCGTGGAAAGCGTGGGAATCCCGGGCGACCCATTCGCGGCCCCGATTGACCTTGTTGCGGAGGATGGCCGACCACTTGCCCGCGAAAAAGTCGGCGTAGTCCGTGCTGTCGAGCAGCTCGTCGATTTTGCGGGCGCGCTTGGCGGGGTCGTCCGACTCCATGAACGAGACGGTCTCCTCGAGCGTCGGCAACCGGCCCGCGATGTCGAGCGTGACGCGGCGAAGGAAAGGCCGGTCGGCGACGCCTTTGGAGGGCGGCAGTCCCATCAGGCTGAGGCGGTCGAAAATGTGTTCGTCGATGAAGTTTTCAGGCTTCGGCATGGGTGGCACTTCGGCACCCAGCGGCACGGTCGCGGTGAAGGTGTCGATGTGTTCCTGGAACCGCACCAGAACCGCGGTGCTGCCGGTTTTTTCCCGGATCGAAACAAGCCCGGTCTCGCCCGCTTCCGCCATGCCGGGCTGGTTGGGCTCGTACTGGGCGAGCCGCGTGATGTCGCGGGTGGTTCCGTCGCTGAAAAACGCGGTCACCGCCAACTGCTGCTCGCTGCCGGGCTCCACGACGACGGACGCGGGAAAGACTTCGACCCGCTCGACGCTAGGATCGTCCTCGGGCCGGTACGGGACCCCGCTCGCGATCCACTGGAGGATTTTCCCGTAGTCGGCGGAATCCTTGTCGAGCCGCGCCCCGCCTTCGTGGGGGATGTCGCCGCTGGCTTTCATCAAGAGCAGGCTGTGGGCCGCGGCCGAGGGATTGACCCGCCGGCCCCGCCCGTGCCTGACGATTTGTTCGTAGTCGTCCCCGGGCTCGTAACCGAGCAGCGACAACTGGAATCCGTTCTGCCCGTCCTCCTTGGCGTGGCAGGCACCGGCGTTGCAGTGGTTGCGGGTGAAGACAGGCACCACGTCGTTCGGAAAACTGACCGGGCGCGTTTCGGCGAAGTTCTCGACCGCGACGGGAAGCTGAACCGTTGCCGGCTTTTTCCCCTCGAGGGTCGCGGTCAAGGTCGCCTTGCCGTTTTTCCGGGGCGCGAGGTATCCGGTGGAATCGATCGCGGCCACCTCCGCGGGTTCGAGAGCAAAGGTCACTTCGCGAGTCACGTCGCGACCGTCCTTGGTCAGGACGACGACCTGGGCTCGCTCGTCTTCGCCGAGAAGGCGGACGGACCCTCCGCCGGTACCGGCCTGGATGACGAGTTCGCCCGACTGAAGGACGGATCCGGAGAGAACGAACCATCCCGACAGGACGACCGTTCCGAGCAGTCGCGGAAGTGGGCCGGAGCCGATTCGAAGAGTTGCCATGAGCACGGAGCAGGGAAATTCAAACGACCGGCGCCAGTTCCTCGATCGGCTTGCCGAAGGGCAGAATCTGCATCGGCAGCCCCTCCAGATTTTCGAGGTAGTCGTTGTAGTCGATTCCGAGATGCCGGTAGACGGTGGCCCACATGTCGTTGGGCGTCATGATCCGCTCGACCGGGTGCTCGCCTTTCGAATCGGTCGCGCCGATGATCTGCCCCATTCGGGCGCCGCCCCCGGAAACGAGCACGGACATCGCTTTCGGCCAGTGGTCGCGGCCCGGCTGCATCACTTTCGACTTGTTGCCGCGCTGCGGGTTGATCTTCGGCGTGTGGCCGAAATCGCTCGCCACCACGAGCATCACCTTCTTGTCGAGTCCGCGCTGGTAGAGGTCTTCGATCAAGGCCGTGAGGGCCTGGTCGTAGTTGGGCAGCCGCCACTTGCAGTCGGCGAAAATGTCGCAATTGACCGCGTGGGAGTCCCAGTTGGACGCGCAATTCTTCGGCATCGGCTTGCCGGGGAACGGATTCTCCCACACGGCGGTGACGAAGCGGCTTCCGGCCTCGACCAGGCGTCTCGCCATGAGCGCGCGCTGCCCGTAGGCGTGATGTCCGTAGCGCTCGCGGAGCTTGTCCTTCTCGCGGGTGAGATCGAAGGCGTCGCGGACCTGCTCGCTGGTGAGCATTTCCATGGCCTGCCCGTTGAACGAGTCCATCGCGTCCATCACGCCGCTCTTGTCGATCTCGCGACGGAGCTGGTCCATCCCGTCCAACATCGCGAGGCGGTCGTCGAGACGGCTCTCCATCTCCTGCTTGACCCCGATGTTCTCGACCTTGAACTCCGGATCGCTGGGATCTCCGGCGACGATGAAGGGCGTGTTCGATGCCCCCAGATAGGCGGGCCCGAAAGCGTAGGTGTCGATGGCGTGACGCCCCTTGTCCACCGCCGCCACGCAAGGAGGCATGCCCGAGGCGCCGGGTGAATTTCCGAGCACTTTCTTGATGATGCTCGACGCCGCCGGGGCGTCGTTGATCGTTCCGTTGGGGACCTTCGGGGGACGCCCCGTCATCATGCGCTTGTGCGCCCCGCCGTGATCGGAGAACTCGTGGTGGATGGAGCGCACGATCGCGAACTTGTCGGCGATCTTCGCGTGCATCGGCAGTAGTTCGCAAACTTCGATGCCGGAGACGTTCGTCTTGATGGGCCCGAATTCGCCCCGGTATTCGATGGGGGCGTCGGGCTTCATGTCGTAGGTCTCCATGTGCGGCATGCCCCCCGGAAGCCACACGAAAATCACCGAGTGATCGTTCGAAGCGTGGGCGATGTCGCGCGCCGCCGCCTCCGCTTGGTATCGCAGGAAACTGCTAAGCCCCAGGCCGGCCGCGCCGAGTCCGCCCATTTGAAGGAAACTGCGTCGGCGAAGAGGACCCGAGCAGGAACGGGATGCTTTGAAAGCGGTCATGTCCGTACCATGCCAGACAATGGCAAGAACACCGCTTACGACATCGCGTTACCACCGGTTCGCGATCGCGAACCGGAATCGAATTCCGCACCCGCAAACCGCCGTCCGTCGGGACCCGGCCCTTTCACGACCCGCGGCTCCCAATCGTTCGGCCGACTGGCATCAATCACCCGGCGGCAAGCAGCGACTTTCCCGTCATCTCCTCGGGCGACTCGAGACCGAGCAGACCGAGAATGGTCGGGGCAATATCCGCCAGTTTCCCGTCGCTCAGCGTCATCCGGTCCGCGTCGTCGCCGACGTAGATCAAATGCACCGGGTTGGTCGTGTGCGCGGTCTGCGGCGAGCCGTCTTCGTTGATCATGACTTCGCAATTGCCGTGGTCGGCGGTGATGAGCAGCTTCCCGCCGAGCGAGAGGACCTTTTCCACCACCCGGCGGACGCAGTCGTCGACGCACTCCACCGCCTTGATCGCCGCCGGGATGTTCCCGGTGTGGCCCACCATGTCGGGGTTGGCGTAATTGACGATGACCAGGTCGTAGTCCTCGATCCGGTCGAGAAGGGTGCGGGTGACTTCTTCGGCCGACATCTCGGGCTTCTCGTCGTAGGTGGCGACGTCCTGGGGCGACTGGAGCATCTCGCGATCCTCGCGCGGATTCGACACTTCCGCGCCGCCGTTGAAGAAAAAGGAGACGTGGGGGTATTTCTCGGTCTCGGCGATGCGGAGTTGCGAGAGGCCCGCTTCCGCGACCACCTGCCCCAGGGTGCGGGTCAACTCCTCCGGCGGAAAAACGACGGGGCAGTCGTAGGTCTCGTCGTACTCGGTCATCGTGTAGTAGTCGACCTTCGGCCATGAACCGCGATCGAATCCTTCGAAGTCCTCCCGGAGAAACGCGATACTGAGCTGGCGGGCCCGGTCGGAGCGAAAATTGAAGAAGAGCACCACGTCGCCGTCCCGGACGCGCTGCTCGTCGCCCTCGGCGGCGCCAGCGGTCTCGAAAACCATCGGCTTGAGAAACTCGTCGGTCTCGGACTCGGCATACCGTTCCGCGACCGCCTCCGACGCCAACACCTCCTTGGCTTCTCCCTTCCCGTGAACGATGGCGTCCCAGGCGAGCTTGGTGCGGTCCCAGCGCTTGTCGCGGTCCATCGCGTAGTAGCGCCCCACGACCGTCGCGATTCCGGCGCCGGACTCCGCCAACTTGTCTTCGCAGTACCCGAGGTAGTTTTTCCCGCCGGTCGGCGAGGTGTCCCGTCCGTCGGTGATGGCGTGAACCATGATGTCCGCCACCCCGGCGGACTTCGCGGCGGCCGCCAACGCGACCAGATGATCCTGATGACTGTGCACGCCCCCGTCGGAAACGAGTCCGATCAGGTGCAGGCGGGAGGACGAGGCCTTGGCGAAAGCCTCCTTGAGCACGTCGTTGCCCGCGAGTTCGCCGTTCTCGATCGCCTTGTTGATCCGGGTGAAATCCTGGTAGACGACCCGGCCGGCGCCCAGATTGAGGTGCCCGACTTCGGAATTGCCCATCTGCCCTTCCGGAAGACCGACGTCCAGGCCGCTGCAGCTCAGGTGGGACACGGGATACTTTTCGTGCATCTCGTCGGTGAAGGGGGTGGCGGCGAGACGGGGGCAGTCGCCCACCTTTTCCGCGACTTCCGGACCGCCGGGATTGTCCCCCCATCCGTCCCGAATGATCAAAACGACTGGTTTCTTTGCCATAATGAGGCAGTAATCGGACACGTTGCCGGGTTTCGCAAACGTTTCGAAGAAACCGTTCGGCCTCTCCGCGGACGCCCGGTATCACTGCCGCTCCGAGAAACGGCCAACCACCAATCGTTCAACGGCTTCTCCTAAATTGCTTTTCTCGTTGCCAAGGGGGGCCCATGCTTGTTTGATGGGCGGCACCCCGCTGCCCTTATGCCGGACAAACCCGTGGCCGACCCGAACGATCCTCTGGAGCCCTCTCCGGGAGTCCCGTCGAAAAAACGCTCTCTCGTCCATCGCTCGATCAGCACGGCCTTCCTCGTGGCGATCCTCGTTTTCGCCTTCTGGTTTTCGCAGGATTGGATCTACCTGGCCCTGTTCGCCGTCTTCTCGCTCGGCGCTCTGATCGAGTATTTCCGGCTCTTTTCCATCCCCGGCTTCAGGCGTTTCCGATGGCAGGCCTACGGGGTCGCCGGCGCCTACCTCGCCCTGCTTTTCGCGCCTTTGTGGGGCTTCGAAGCCGCCTGGCTCGCGGACCTCGACGGCCTGGCTCTCGCCCTTCTGGTCATTCTGGTGATAGGGGAAAGGCTGCGCTATCCGCTGGAGGGTTTCCGCACGCTGGACGAGATCGCCGCAACCGTCTTCGGCTTCGTCTACTGCGTCCTCCTGTTCAGCTTCATCCCGAAAATTTTGATGCTTCCGCTGGTTGACGCGAACGGCGACCCCTCGTCCTCCGTCTACATCGTCTACCTGGTGGCCATCACCAAACTCACCGACGCGGGCGCCTATCTGGTGGGCTCGATGATCGGACGCCACAAAATGGTGCCCCACGTCAGCCCGGGAAAAACGTGGCAGGGATTCGGCGGCGCCATCCTGTTCGCCTTGGTGGGCAGCTTCGCCCTCTACTTCGGCATCGGGGATCGAATCCCGCTGATCACGCCGGTGCACGCCGCGGTTCTGGCGGTGCTTCTCGCGCTCGTCGCCGTCCTGGGCGATCTGGCCGAGTCGATCCTCAAGCGCAGTCTCGAGGTCAAGGACAGCGGCCATCTCATGCCGGGGATCGGGGGATTCCTCGACCTGATCGATTCGGTCGTCTTCACCGCGCCGGTGTTCTACCTCTATCTCCTGATTTTCACCTAGCCGCAGCAACGAACGACATGCCCGAAGGATTCCGTTCAAAAAAAGTGGTGGTGCTGGGCTCGACCGGATCCATCGGCGAAAGCAGCCTGAAGGTGGCGCGGGACATTCCCGACCGGATGGAGATCGTCGGTCTCGCCGCCAACAGCAGCGTCGACGACCTCGCGAGACAGATCAACGAGTTCTCGGTCAAGCAGGGTTGTCTACACGACCCGACGGGGTTGGATCGGCTCGCTTCCCGGGTGCCCGGGGACGTCGCTCTCCACACCGGCGGAGAGGGCCTCGTCGAGCTCGCCACGATGCCGGAGGCGGACATCGTCCTGATCGCGATCGTGGGCGTGGCCGGCTTGCGCCCCGCGCTGGCCGCGATCGAGGCCGGCAAGGACATCGCCGTGGCCAGCAAGGAAATTCTCGTGATGGCGGGCGAAGCCGTCATGACCGCGGCGCGGGAGAAAGGCGTGCAGGTTCTCCCGGTGGACTCCGAGCACAACGCGATTTTTCAATGCCTCGAGGGAAAGTCGCCGAACCAGGTTTCCCGGCTGATCCTGACGGCCTCGGGCGGCCCGTTCCGCGAACTGCCCTCGGACGAGTTGAAGCGGGTGACCAAGGCCCGGGCGCTGCGCCATCCCACCTGGGAGATGGGGCAAAAGATCACCATCGATTCCGCCACGCTGTTCAACAAGGGACTGGAAATGATCGAGGCCCGCTGGCTCTTCGACATCGAAATGGAACGGGTCGACGTCATCGTCCACCCCCAGAGCATCGTCCACAGCATGGTGGAGTTCGTCGACGGATCGATTCTCGCCCAGCTCAGCACCCCCGACATGTGTTTCCCCATACAATACGCGGTGACCTGGCCGGAGCGGGTGCCGAACTCCCTGCCGCCGTTGGACTTCGCCGAACTGGCCCGACTCGACTTCGAAGAGCCCCGACGAGCCGATTTTCCCGCTCTCGATCTCGCGCGCCGGGCCGGCACGGTCGGGGGCACCCTGCCCGCGGTGATGAACGCGGCCAACGAAGTCGCCGTCGGCGCCTTTCTCGAAGAACGAATCGCCTTTCCCGGAATCTGGGAAACGGTGGAAGCGACGATGGAGGCCCATGATTCCACGGCAAGCCCCTCGCTCGACGAAATCATCGACGCGGACGAATGGGCGCGCCGCAAGGCGGGAGAGAACGTCGCATGATCAAGAAGAAGAAAGCATTCGAGGGACGGGTCTGGGTTGGATTCGATCTCGGCGGCACCAAGATGCTGGCGAAGGTCTTCGACGACGACTACCGGACTCTCGGCGGAGCCAAACAGAAGACGCGCGGGGCCAAGGGCGCGGCAACCGGCCTGTCGCGAATGGCGTCGTTGATCGAAGAGGCCCTCGAACACGCGGGAGCGGAGGCTGGCCAGATCGCCGGAATCGGGGTCGGCTGTCCCGGTCCCGTCAACCCCGCCAAAGGCGAGATCGTCGAAGCTCCGAATCTCGGCTGGGAGAACGTCCCGGTCGAAAGTGTCCTTGGCGACGCTTTCGCCTGCCGCGTCGTCATCTGCAACGACGTGGACGCGGGCGTCTACGCCGAATACGCGCAGGGCGCGGCGAGGGGAGCCCGCTGCGCGGTCGGCATTTTTCCCGGCACCGGCGTGGGGGCCGGGGCGGTCATCGACGGAAAGTTGCTCCAGGGCGCCAACCTGTCCTGCATGGAACTGGGACACATCCCGCTGTATCCGGAGACCTCCGGCAGCGGCGAACACGGCACCACTCTGGAAATGACGTGCTCCCGGCTGAAGATCTCCTCCGAGGCCGTCCGCGCCGCCTACCGCGGGCTCGCGCCGCATTTGCTCAAGTCGTGCGGCACGGACATGTCCCGAATCACCAGCAGCAAGCTGGCCGCTTCGATCGCGGCGGGCGACACCGAGATCGAGAACATTGTTCGCCGCGCCGCCACCTTTCTCGGCTGCGGGGTCGCGACCGTGGTCCACCTTCTCGCGCCCGACGTCATCGTTCTCGGCGGCGGACTGGTCGAAGCGATGCCCGACCTCTACCTGGAAACGGTTCGCCGTGCCGCCATGGACCGGGTGCTGGGCCCCTACCGCGACAGTTTCCGGATCGTCGCCGCCGAACTAAAAGACGACGCCGGGGTCACGGGTGCCGCCGCCTGGGCGCGCAACAGCATCGAAGCCTGAGCATGGAGAAGCCCACGGAAAACCGCGCCTATTCCCACCTCCCCGTGAAAACGGACAAGATGCCCCCGGGCATCCCCTACATCATCGGGAACGAAGCGGCCGAGCGCTTCAGCTTCTACGGGATGCGGACCATTCTCACCATTTTCATGGTGAACTACCTCTGGCTCATGGGCGACTCGCCGGGGGAGAGGATGGGAGACGCGGAGGCGACCGAGCGCTTTCATCACTTCGTTTCGCTGGTCTACCTGACGCCCCTTCTCGGTGCTTTCCTGGCGGACGTGTTCTTCGGCAAGTACCGCGTCATCGTCGTGCTTTCCATCGTCTACTGCATGGGCCACGCCGCGCTCGCGATCATGGGCATGGCGGGCGAGGAAACGATGTGGCTGGGGATGGGTCTTTGGCTGATCGCCCTGGGCTCCGGCGGGATCAAGCCGTGCGTCTCCGCCCACGTCGGGGATCAGTTCGGCAGCCGGAACCGCCACCTCATCCCGCGGATCTTCAACTGGTTCTACTGGTCGATCAACCTCGGCGCCTTTCTCTCGACGCTGCTGACCCCGTGGCTGCTGGAATGGTACGGGCCGCACCTGGCCTTCGGCGTACCGGGGGTCCTCATGGCGCTGGCCACGATCGTGTTCTGGATGGGTCGCTGGAAATTCGTCCACATTCCGCCGAAGGGAGTCGGCTTTTTTCGCGAGTTGCTCAGCGGCACCGGTCTGAAAGCCATTCTCAAACTGTCCGCCATCTACGTCTTCGTCGCCGTCTTCTGGGCGCTCTTCGACCAGAGCGGTTCGTCCTGGGTCCTGCAGGCGGAGAACATGGACCGGAACTGGCTGGGCATCGAGTGGCTGCCTTCGCAGATCCAGGCGCTCAACCCGATCCTGATCCTCACCTTCATTCCCCTCTTCGCCTACGTCGTCTACCCGCTCGTCGACCGCGTCTTCACGTTGACGCCGTTGCGCAAGATCAGCATCGGCCTTTTCCTGATGGTGGTCTCGTTTCTCCTCGTCTCGATCGCCCAGGAGAGAATCGACAACGGAGGGACGCCCTCGATTTCCTGGCAGCTCTTCGCCTACACGGCCCTGACCGCCTCCGAAGTGATGGTCTCCATCGTCTGCCTCGAGTTCAGCTACACCCAGGCGCCGCGCGCCATGAAGTCGATGATCATGGCCATCTTTCTCCTCGCCGTTTCGGCGGGAAATCTACTCACCGCGCAGATCAACCATTTCATCCAGATTCCGAGCCCGATCGCCGACATCGAGGCCACGTCCACCGAGGTGTCCGCGGGCGGTTTCGACGGCAGGTCCGGGACGGACGACGACATCCTTCTGACTTTCGACGCGAACCAGAAGCGAACGGGCATCGACTTCCGGGGCAAGAGGGAACTGGACGAGTTGCTCGACCGGGTGACCCGGCAGATCGAGAACAACGGCTACCTCGCGCTCCCGAACGACGTGGGCAGCGCCATCGTGGACGAAGTCGACGACCCGTGGGGCAACCCCTACCGCTACCGCCTCGTCAATCGGAACCGCGCGCGGGTGTGGAGCAACGGTCCCGACGAGAAGAGATCCACCCGATGGGACCAGGGCGCGACCATCCTCTTGAGCCGCCCCGAAATCAGGCCGCCCTCGGCCTGGGCCAAGTTCATGGAGAACTTCCGACCCGAAGAACCGTGGCTGGAGAGGAGAAAAGCGAAACTCGGCGTCCCGACCCGGGCGGAAGCCGAAGCCGCGGGTCCTTCGGTGTCCCGCCGCTACTTCGTCGGCGGCCAGGTGAAGCTGGAAGGGGCGAGCTATTTCTGGTTCTTCACGGGCCTGATGCTGGCGGCGGCACTCCTGTTCGTCCTCGTCGCCAAATTCTACAAGCCGCGCGAATACTACCACGACGAGATAGAAGACGCCGAAGCCACCGGCGAAGGCGCCACCCGTTGACGCCTTCCTCGGGACGTTCGGGTGGTCGGACCGATTTTTTCTTGTTCGAGCCTCCGGTACCCGCTACGGTCCCTCCCTTCGCGGGCAAAAGCCTCAAGGCCGAGGCTCGTTGTCGGCCCGCGCGGAGAAAGGTGAGGCAGATCGTCATGCGGACCGCCATAAAGAAACAGGTCGAAGAATCGTACCCGTTCCTCCCGGAGCTTCACGACAGGATCGGGGAGTGCATGGACACGGATTCCCGCGTCGTTGTCGCCGTGATGGGGAACAAAGGCGTCGGCAAGTCGAGGTTTTCCCGGTTGATTCGCAAATACGGCTGCGGGGATCTGAAACCAAAAGAGGTGGCCGTGATCGACGACAACGTGATGCGCGTTCGAATTGTTTTCGGCCTCGCGTGGCGCTTCACCCACCGGACGATGGCGCTGGACGAGTTCGAACCGTTCGATCCCTATTTGAAAAGGAAGAAGGTCGTGTTCTGCGTTCACTCCGATCCGTCCATCCGCTTGGCGAAGGCGGACGTTGTCCTGCGATTGTTTACCGACGAAACCACCCGGCTGGAACGACTGAAACAGCGGAACGGCGAAGAAGAAGGCATGCGCCGTTTCACCGCTTCGCAAAGTTACGATCCGACCCCGCCGATTCCCTTCCGGTTCGTAGTGGATGGATTCGTGTGAGTCCGCGGCTTTGATCCCGGAACCGAACGTCCAACGTCCAACTCCGCCAGGAGCGCTAAACAGCTACCCGCTAAACAGCTACCCGCTAAACAGCTACCCGCTAAACAGCTATTCCCCGTGCCTCAACTCGCTCGAGCGGAGAACGTGGCTTTCCTGTTCCTCGCCGTCGATGTTGATGCAGCGGAATGTCACTTGCGGGTCGTCGGCGGTGGTGTCGAATTCCATCAGGCCGAAGGAACACTGCTCGTTGTATCCCCAGATCAATCCCTGGGTTTCGACGACCTTGTGGGTGTGCCGGTTGGTCAGCCTCGAGCTTTCGAACTCGTAGAGCGTGTAGCCGTTCTCGCGCTCGATCGTCCGCAGGTCCGTCCGGTGACGATCGGCCGCGATCAGGAAGACGCCGTCGATTTTCTCCGACTCGATGAAGGCGAAGATCTCCTCTCGCTCTTCGGGAAATCCGTCCCACGGATCGCGGCTGCCGGGCTTGACGTCGGGGGTGAACGGCACCGGCGAGACGATCACTTTGAAGGTGGCCTCGGACTCCCCCACCGCGTCCAGGAGCCACTGCTTCTGGACGGGTCCCAGCATGCTTCCGCCTTTCAGGTCGCGGTAGTAGCGCCCGTCCAGCATGAAAAAATCGACGTCGCCGATCGAGAAGTCGTACCAGCAGCCGGGCTGCTCCTCGCCGCCGCCGTAGCCGGGGTTGGCCCAGTTCTGGCGGAACACGTTCCAGACCTCTCGCTTCCAGGCGGGCGTTTCGATATCGGGCCCTGGAATGCAGTCGTTCTCGCCGAAATCGTGGTCGTCGTAGATCGAGTAGACGGGGACGCCGCGGATCAGACGGCGCCACTCCGGCCGGCTCTGGCGCCGAGCGTAGCAATAGTGATTCGTCAGGAGATGCTCGGGATCGTCGATGTAGACGTTGTCGCCGAGCATGAGCAGCGCGTCGGGTTCGAACGCGGCAATGGTGTCCCACATGTACTCCCAGCGCGGGACGTAGCCGGCGCCCCCCCCGAAGGCCACCTTGAAGCTGTCCGCCGTTCCCGCCTCGGGCCGGGTGGTGAACGAAAACCGGTCGAGCGGATCGTCGGGCAGGTCCGGAACCACTATGGCGCCCTCGTAGGTGGTGTCGGGTTTGAGTCCTTCGATCTTCAGCACTCCCGCGAAGCCGCTGGCCTTGGTCGTGGAGACGGGCTCGGATTCGAAGCGGTTGTTGCCGGAATCGGTCACCAGCAACCGGAGTTCCCGGGGATTCCGCGTGCGGATCCAGACCGAAACGCCTTCGTCGGTGAGATCCCCGAGCATCGGTCCATGAAGAATCGGTCCCGCGTCCGCGATTCCCGGAAGGGAGTCGAAATCGGGATGGTCGTGCAGTTTTTCCAAGAGCTCCAGCGGTTCCGCCAGCAACCGCTCGGGAGGCAGGCCGACCTCCAGCGCCTCGCCAGCGACGGCCAGCGCTTCGTCCACCTTGCCCTCCGTCAGCAGCATGAGCATGCCGACGTAGTGGGTTTCGGCCATCCCGGCGTCGCCTCGCGGATTCATGAACCGGCGGGCGAACGCTTCGGCATCGCCGCGCGCCACTTCCCAAACCGCGTCGCGCTGGCCGTCGTGCTGGCCATTCGCGTCAGGAAAGCCGAAAAGGACCGCGAGGAAAAGGGGGACGAAAACTCTCATAGTGCGGATCAGGCTAGAACATTGTCCGGCGGCTCGAAAGTCTCAATTTCCCGTGAAAAAGGCGCAATCGGTCCGCGCGTTCGACGCCGAACTTTCTGGCGGTGACCACTTGAAAACGCCGCGTTTCCGAGTAATGGTCCCTCCCGTGTAACTCCGTGGTGTAATGGTAGCACAACAGATTTTGGTTCTGTTTGTCAAGGTTCGAATCCTTGCGGAGTTGCCACTTTCAAGGCGTCGAAGCCGCCGCGGACAGGGCCCGTCAGGCCGTTTTCCCTCCGCCCCTTTCGCTGCCGATTTTCGTTTTCCCCGCCGGCGAACTTAAGAGACCGGGTTTCCTCGCGGCACCGCGCTCTCGCTTCGCCGCTCATTCTCCAAAAGGGATTTTGCCTCGGTCGACGCTTGGCTTTCTCAGGCTGGTCGCTTACTCTCGCTGCCAGTCTCACCCGACGATGTCTCCAGCCAGCCACCTTCGCACCCTCCTGATTCTCGGGCGGGTCTCCAATCTTCCCACGGTGTGGTCGAACGTCTTGGTGGGCTGGTTTCTGGCGGGCGGAAGCTGGACCGGAGAACCGTGGTGGATCCTGCTGGGAATGAGCCTCCTCTACGTGGGCGGCATGACGCTGAACGACGCCTTCGACGCGGACTGGGACCGCGAGCACGCGCCCGACCGACCGGTGCCGTCGGGGAAGATTTCGACGGCGTCCGCCTGGACGATCGGGGCGATCGAGCTTCTCGGTGGCCTCGCCGTGCTGTTCGCAGGCAGCAGCGCCCACTGGATCCTGCTGAGCGCCCTCGTCGTTTCCATCCTCCTCTACAACTGGCTCCACAAGCGATGGGCCGGGTCGGTCCTCTTCATGGGGCTGTGCCGGGCTTTCGTCTATCTGGGCGCCGGTTCGGCGGTGGTGTCGCACACCTCGGCCCTCGAAGTTCCCCCGCTCCTCGCCGTGATCGCCGCCGGCGCCGTTCTCTACATCGCCGGGCTCACCCTGGCGGCGCGAGCGGAGCATCTCAAGGACGCGAAAGGACCTGCCTTCTTTCCGCGGATCCTGCTGATGCTGCCGATTCTCTTTCCTCTGCTGGGTTCCCAAGTCATGCCCGACGGCCCCGTCAGGATCGCCCTGATCGTCATCGGCATCCTCGGCGTCTGGTCATGGCTCGTGATCACGCGGACCGCGCTGCGGACCAAGGTGCCCGTCGGGGTCGCCTACGCCATCGCCGGCATCGCCTTCTATGATGCCAGCATCGTCGTGTTCGCCGACTGGAGGGCGGCCGTCGCCTGTCTCGTTTGCTTCGTTCTCACTCTGGCAACCCAGCGGTTCATCCCGGCTACCTGACGTCCGCCGCGCTGGACGTCACTCTTATCTTGCTTACAATCGCAGTTCACATGCAGGTATCACTCATCGTCAACATCGTGGGTCCGGATCGTCCGGGCCTGATCGAGCAGCTTTCCAGCGCCGTCACCGCTTCCGAAGGGAATTGGGAAGACAGCCGCATGATCCGCCTGGCGGGCCACTTCGCCGGCATGGTCCAGGTCGTGATTCTCGAGCGGGATCTTCCCGAACTCGAAGCGAACCTCGCGAAGCTGGAAGAGGACGGACTGAAAGTGACGACGGTCAACGCCGGGGCCTCCGACGATTCCGGCGAGACGGAAGGCACGCCTTTCATACTCGAAGTGATGGGTCAGGATCGGACGGGAATCGTGAGCGAGATATCGAAGACCCTCGCCGCCGCTGGAGCGAACGTAGTGGAATTGGCGACCGATTGCAGCGCGGCGCCCTGGTCGGGGGAACGCCTCTTCAAGACGACCGCCACCGTCATCGCTCCCGACCACGTGGCCCCGGAGCAGCTTCAGGAGCAGATCGAGGCCATCGCCAACGATCTCATGGTCGAAATCCAGACCGAAGTCTGATACCGATTGAACGAAGTGCCTCCCGTCAGAAGGGCTCGGGGCCTTCGTGCCCCCCACCGGCGGAAGGCACGTCGGAGGGAATGTCGTCGGACACCGCAGGTTCCGGCTCCGGTCCCGAGGCGGGAGTCTCCGGCTCGACTGGCTGATTCTGATCCCCGGCACCCTCGAATTCGGGCAAAGGCGCGACGAGCCGCCCGGGCAGCGGTCTTACGCGCTCGTAGATGTTTTTTCCCACCTCCCCGGCTATTTGGTAGCCCCTTTCGAACATCTCCATTTTCGCGTCGAGGTTGTCGATGTAGTGGAGCGCCTGGGCCTCCGGCGTTTTCGGGACCACCGGCGAGCCGAACTCCATTTCGCCGTGATGCGCGGCGACGAGGTGCAGCAGGTGCAGGCGCACCCTGTCCGATCCCGGCTCCAGCCCTCGCCACTCCGTCGCGAGAGCCTCGTCGTCCGCCAGGCCTCGCCAGAGCTTGTTCACGATTTCCATGCCGAGCGGAATGTGCCCGACCAGTTCGCTGATCTCGGTGACGGGCATCGAGAACCCTTTGTCGGCGTAGACGTTTTCCCAGAGCTTCCCCACGTCGTGAAACAGAACGCCGGTGACGAGCAGGTCGCGGTTCAGGAGGGAGTAGGCTTCGCAAATTTGAACGGCGGCCCGCATCATCTGGGCCACGTGCTCGACCAGTCCGCCTCGTCTCGCGTGGTGGTAGCCTCTCGCCGCCCCGGTCCTCTTGAAGCGTTCGCCGTACTGCTCCAGAAAGGCGAGAGAAAGTCGACGGAGCCTCGGGTCGGCGATCTGGCCGACGGTATCTTCTATAAAGGCGTAGTCCGCGTCCTGTTTCCGGCGCAGCTCGGCAGAGCCGGACAGCAGCCTGCCGGTCTCCTCGTCGTTTAGCGCCCGCGCCGTCCAGTTCTTACCGTCCACGGACCTCCCGTCGTTTCCCAGACCGAACTCGCCGGAGATTTCGAAGAACTGCCGGTCTCTCAGCTCGCTGCACGCGGCGAACATGGGGGTGTTGTTCCACACCCGGAGAACGAGTGTTTCCTCGGCGTCGGCGAACTTGAGTTCGTAGAACGGATTTCCCGTCTTCGTCGTCCGTTCCAGCGCCTTTTCCAGCTGGGCGTGAAAGCGGAGGATCGCTGGAACGGGACCCGCCTGCTGTTTCAGTTCGCGAATGGAGACTGCTTCCATCCGCCGAAACTAGCGGTCGAGCCGCCGCCCTTCCAGCAAAACATGAAAGGGAAGCGGAAACGCGGGCCGGGATCGTCCCGATCCGGCGGACTCACTGCGTTCGCGAGAAAAGCCGCGAGCCTCGAAGCAAACGGCGAAAGAGCCCTTCCTCCGCTCCCTCCGCCACCGGCCCGAGGTACACGCAGGTGCCGCTGTATCGCCGGGCGAGGCGCTCGCGGCTCACCGGAGCTTCCCGGGAATCGGGAAACTGGACCAGGAACTCGGATTCTCCCGCCTTCTCCTTGAGGATGACGAAGTTCCGGCCCCCGTCGATCTCCAGAATGACCGGAAACGACGATTCCGCAATGTCGTCGAGCCTCGCCTTCCGCTTTCTCGCCGTCAGATGATTCAAGCGAGCGCCTTTCCGCCAAGCCGCCTTCGACCGGCTTTTCTCGATTCCCGCGAAAGTGGGGATGTCACCGCCGAGAAAAACGCCGTGGTGAAGCCCGACCAGGCTGAGAGCCTTGGCCGAAGCGGGAATTTCAGGGGATTTATACGGCTCCATGTCGGACTTGGAAATTGGCATGGCTAATAAGAACCATAATTGTAATAAATAAAAGCGGAGTTTTCGCCTCTTTTTCTTTTTCGCCGCCACCCCTCCCCGCCCGCATCGCCGGTTTCGCAAGGAGCCGGAAGGTGGTATAAATCATGTCCTCACGATTTCCTCGGTCGGTGACCATGCCAAAAACCTCCACGCCGCTTCGAGAACCGATCAACGACCTCGGTGCTCTGGCAAAGAAAGCCCTCTCGGAATCCGGTCTGTCCCGGGGCCACAACCGCGTCTGGGGGCGCCTCCACCGCAAGCTGTTCCGAAGCGAGACCCCCCGTACGGAAGAGTCGATGCTCCCGATGCTGATCGAGGTGTTCGCCGGCTTCACCAAGCTCGACGGCCAAGTCGTGGAGGCGGAGATCGACTCCATCCTCGGATTTCTCCGCTACGATTTTCCGGAGACGGTCTACACGGAGCTTCGGCAGTTGTTCATCAAATCGCTGAGGCGTCGGCAGGATCTCGAGGCGATCGCGTCGAACCTCGCGGGATCCCTGCCGCTGGAAGACAAGGTGCTCCTCGGCGTGCAACTCTACGTCCTGATCAGCCGCGCCGGACTCCCCAAGGAGAACCTGATCACCTTCTACCAGTTCATGACGACCCTGGGCGTCGCGTCCGAGGCCATCAACATCGTCTACCAGCTGAACACCAGCGAACTCTCGCAAATCAAGAAGGAGAGCCCCGCGCCGACGGAGGCTCCCCGGGAAGAGGCCCACAAGCTCGAGTCGCTCGTTTTTTCCACTTCCGAGCCCGCCGACATCAGCATCGCGGAGACGGACGACGAGCATTCCGTCGTCGCCTATCGCTTTATCAATCTGGTGCTGATTAAAAACCTGGGGCCCGGCGCCATACTGGCCAGGGGGCGTCGGGTCAACGCCGGGGAATTCTGCCGGGTCTACGAAGGGCAGCGGATCCTGATCGGGGAAGAAGTCCTCGCCTTCGAGGATCTCGTCTTCTACTTCAACACCAAGAAGAACGTCTCCGCCGTCCAGCTCTACCTGGCGCAGGACAGCAACGGCACCCAGTTCATCGAGAAGATTCGCACGAAGCAGAGCATCCTGAAGGTTTCCTTCGGTCTCGACATCCAGGTCGAGGTTCTCAACGAAACGAAAGCCGTCGTCGGCGACCGGGTGTTGCGGCCCGGCGACAAGTTCCAGGTCTCCTCGCGCGAAACGATCGACTTTGCCGACCACACCGAAATTTCCTTCGGGGACCTACGGCGCAAGGCGCGGGAGCTGGGCGGTCGATTCACCCTCCCACCCCACCGCACTGCCTATCTCGTATCGAACGATCCGAGTCGCCTCGCAGCCGGCGACATCCTACTGACGCCGGGTGTCTCGGGCAAAATCCTGCTGAGAATCCGCTGCGACAACAGCACCAAGACCGGCACTCTCGAAGTACTCGAATCGGAGCGGCCCATCGCCGTGGAAGAAGCCCCCGTGAAGTCCCGGGCGCCCCTCAAGGACGGCAGCGTCATTTCTCTCGGCGGAGGACAGTATCTCCGGTGCCACTTTTCGGAAGGCATCATCGAGGAGGAGCGCAACGTCATCAACACCCTCAAGGTGCGCGACGTCAGCCACTCCTACGACCGGAAGATTTCCGCTCTCGACGGCGTCGGCTTCTCGATCCAGCGGGGAGAAATGGTCTGCGTCATGGGTCCCAGCGGCTGCGGCAAAAGCACCCTCCTCAAGGCCCTCGGCGGGCAGCTGAAACCTCGGGACGGTCGCGTCGACCTGAACGGAGTCGACCTTTACGAAGCCCACGATCAACTCAAGTCCTACATCGCCCTGATCCCCCAGGAAGAGACCTTCGACCCCCTCCTCACCGTGGAGGAAAACCTCGACACCGCCGCCGCCATTCGCGCCCCCGGCTTTCCCGGCGCCGAACGCCGCCGCCGCGTCGACTCGAAACTGATCGAACTGGGTCTCAGCGAAATACGGCACCGCCTCGCCGGCGATCAGGAAACCAAGAGCCTCAGCGGCGGACAGCGCCGTCGTCTCAACGCCGGGATGGACATGATCGGCATCGCCGACGTCTACCTGTTCGACGAGCCGACCTCCGGTCTGTCCTCGAAGGATTCGGAGCACATCCTCGAAATCATCCGCGGACTGACCCACAACAAGATCACCCTGGTATCCATCCACCAGCCCAGCAGCCGACTGTTCCACATGTTCGACAAGGCCATCCTCCTCGACAACGGAGGCAAGCTGGCCTTTTTCGGGACGCCCGCGCAAATGCTCGAATACTTCAACGTCGCCCGGAAACAGGAGGGCATCCACACCACCTCCTTCTCCGCGGACGATACCGAGTGCAGCAGCGTCAACCTGACCCCCGACTTCATCTTCGACGTCCTCGAGACGCCCCTGCGCGACCTCGGCGGAGACATCATCTTCGAGCGCGACGCCCGCGGAAACCTGATTCCGGCACGCCGCTTCAACGCCGCCTTCTGGGCCGACCGCTTCCAGACCTACCGCCTCCTCGAGGAGGTCAACCTGCGCGAAATCGAGTCGGACAGCTCCCAGACCGTGTCGCTCCAGAAGACCCCGCAGGCCCCTCCGCGCCGACTCCGCCACGACTGGCTCCGCTTCACCAACCAGTTCAAGCGGGCTTTCTTCAGCAAGCTCCGCAACCGCGCCAACCTCGCCACCACGCTGCTCGAAGCGCCCGCCCTCGCCGTCCTCATCGCCCTGGTCATGCGCTATTCCGAAGACGGCGAGTACAACTTCGCCAGCGCCTTCCACATTCCGACCTACCTCTTTCTCAGCCTCGTCACCGCCCTCTTCCTCGGGATGACCAACTCGGCCGAGGAAGTCATCCGCGACCGGAACATTCTCCAGAGGGAACGTCACCACGGGTTCCGCGTCAGCGGCTACATCGTCGGAAAATACATCTCCCTGGGGTTCTTCGCGCTCATCCAGTGCGTCATCTATTTGCTCATCGGCAACGCCATCCTCGGGATCCGCTCCATGTTCTTTCCCAACCTGCTCTGGATGTTCTCCACCGCCTTCGTCGGCATCGCCGCCGGCCTTTTCATCTCCAGCCTCGTGAGGAGTCCCAAAACCGCCGTCAACATCATTCCGCTCATCCTGATTCCCAACATCATCCTCGGCGGGGCGCTCATCAAGTACGACGAGATGAACCGGAGCCTCGACATCATTCACAACATCCGCCAGTGGTTCTCCTCCGACGATGCCGACGAAGAATCGAGTCGCCTCAAGGTGCCCGCCCTTTGCCATCTCATGCCGCTTCGCTGGAGCTACGAATCCATCATCATCACCCACGCCGAGCACAACCCGGCCAGCACCCTGACCAACCGCATCGAGTCCGAGATCCAGCGCTTCGGCGCGATCCCTCTCGACCAGACCCTGACCGCCGACCAGAAGGAAAATCTCTACCAACTCAAGCAGGCGCTCGCCGTCATCCACGGGCTCGAAGGCGAGTCGCCCCGCGCGGTCGCGCGCCAGATGAAGGAGATCCGCGATTCCCTCGAGGCCGGCGACTTCGATCCGGAGCCCTACTACCGCCAGGACGGGGACGAAGAAAAGAGTTACACCGCCGCCAACCTCTACCTGAACGGAAAAGTGCAGGACCTCTTCAACCGCGCCGAGGTCGAGCGGCAGGACTACCGCCGCGAAGGGGATCCTCCCAACGTGTTTTTCGGCAAGGAAAGGAATTTTCGCTTCCCCGGCAACACCGAGACGCCCTGGATTTCGTTTTCGGTCAGGACCCTGCACCTCAACCTGGTGGCCATGGCCGTCTTCGTGATCGTCGTCTTCTTCCTCCTCCGGGCGAGCCTCAAGAAACAACTGCGCAAGGTGTGAACTCCGGCCGCCGCGAACCGCCGACGCGGTTGCGAATCCCGCCGAATCGGCGATAATTGGCCCGTCTCCGGAAAAGCGCCCTTAGCTCAGCTGGATAGAGCAACGGATTTCTAATCCGTAGGTCACTGGTTCGAGTCCAGTAGGGCGTGTTTCGGTGTGACTCGGCACAGCAAGGCTAGTGAACCTGTTTCACTAGCCCAATCGCGGGGGAACAATCGTGCCACAGTGCGGCATTCTATCGTAGATTGCATTGACCATGAATACTCTCGACCGCAGAAACGCCCTCCGCCGGATGGCCGCCGGCGCCGGCGCCGTTTTTGGCTCCGCCGCTATTCCCGGATTCACCGGCGCCGCCTCGAACCCTGCCGCAACTGCCTCACGGGCAGCGTCCGGCGGCCCGAAGCGAATCATTTTCTTCCTGCAGAACCAGGGATTCGAGCCGGGGACCTGCATTCCCGCGGGGATGAAAAACAGCGGTTCGCTGGCCAAGGCCAAATTGCCCGAACCGATCGAAGCGCTGGAGCCATTCAAGGAGCGGCTGCACATCATCAACGGACTGCACGGTCTCCACACCAGCCCGTCGCACAGTGCCTTTTTCGGTGCCCTCGGCGGCTACCGCGGCAGCGACGGAGTGCCGCCCAGCGCATCCACGATCGACTACGAGCTGAGCAAAGTCCTGCCGGAAACGCTTCTGCCCCATCTCTGTATCGGGATGGACTCCTTGGAGAACATGACCGCGAAGCCCACCGTCGCCAATCTCTCGGCCAGCGGTGCGGGCCGGCCCATTTTCATGCATTCCAACCCGAACCACCTCTACGAGATGCTCTACGGGGGCATTTCGCAGGGGGATATCCGCAGGCAGCACGAAGCCCGCTCCGGCATGTTCGACCGGATCGAGGAGCTGGCCGCCGCGAGGGGGAGCGCTCTGCCGACAAGCGACAGGCGGCGCTACGGACAGTACGTGCAGGGATTTCAAGAGATCAACGGCCTCAGGGAGCGCCTCGGTGGCGTGTCGGACCACTTGCGGAAATTCGCCCCCAAGGTGGACGGACGCTATACCGCCCCGGAGTTCGAAACCGACTGGCATGACGTAATTCTCGACCTCGGAATCTCGGCGCTCAAGTCCGGGGTTACCAGCGTTCTGACGGTCGGTTCGGGGCGCGGCGAAATCTTCGGTGCCTGGAAAGGGCTCGGCGTGGAGCAACAGGGCCACAATCTAGGCCACATGCCGCAGGCGGACAATCCGATCTGGATCAAGATCCGCCAGTACAACAGCCGGATGCTGGCGAAGATCATGGAGGAACTCGAGAGCGTGCCGGAAGGCAGCGGCACGATGATGGACAACACGCTGATCGTCTATACCAGCAACAATGCGGATAAGCAGCACACCAACGGTGCGACCTGGCCGGTCATGCTGCTGGGCAACTGCAATGGTATTTTCAAGACGGGTCAATTCACCCAACTGGACGGCAAGCGTCCCATCAACGCGCTCTACTCGACCCTTCTCGAGACCGCCGGCGTCCGCTGCGACCGTTTCAACATGGGCGAGAAAATGGCCGCCAAGTTCGACTCCGGCAGCGGACCGATCAAAGAGCTGCTGGCATGAGCTGGTTGCGCCTCGTCCTCACGGTGGCGACTCTCGTCCTGCCCGGGATCGCGGCGCGAGGGGCAGGTCCCTACATTCCGGGCGAGCCGGTCAGGGAAGACTTCGAAGGGCTCGCGCAGAGCTTTCTCGACAAGCACTGTATCGAGTGCCACGACGACCTCACGACCGAGGCCGATCTCAATCTGCTC
Source organism: Verrucomicrobiales bacterium (assembly GCA_040905585.1). Classification (GTDB taxonomy): domain Bacteria; phylum Verrucomicrobiota; class Verrucomicrobiia; order Verrucomicrobiales; family DEV007; genus Arctic95D-9. Next base: position 5,430 of record JBBDRG010000033.1, on the reverse strand, counting down.
GATCTCGGACCCGTGGACGAAACCAACGCCGCGGTCTGGAAATCCGTCTGGGCGCAGGTTGCGCTGCGGGAGATGCCGCCCCGGGACCGCGAGGAGGACACGCAGCCGGAGGTCGTCGAGCGGCTGCGGTTTACCGACTGGATCGTAGGCGAGTTGCAGCACGCCATGGAAGACAAGGGCGGTTTTCACGCCCATCTCGATCCGAACAAGGGGAACTTCGTGGCGCACGATCTGCTCTTCGGCGACCTGCCCGAAGGCATCGAGCTGGTCCCGACGTCCTCGCCGGCGCGCATTTGGAGGGTGACGCCGCAGGAACACATCACGCGCCTGAACGAACTGATCAACACCGAGCCGGAATTCGATCCGGCCAAGCCGGGCCTCCGCGCCCATGGCGACGCCGTCCCCACCAACCATGGCGGCGAATTGAAGCTCTACTTCGGCACCGACCGGATCATCCAATGGGCAGGGGGGACGGTGGCCTACGCCACGGCGGTGAAGAGCGTGCCGGTGGTTCTCTCTTCGGCCCGGAAACACGGCCTCGAGAATTATCCCGATTTCTACACCGTGAACAGTGCCGAGGCCACCCAGATCCTCGGCAAGGCGGAGGACATTCTCAAATACATGGCCTACGGGCCCCTCAGCCTCGCCAATCCCGAACAAATCACGGACAACCCGAAAACCTACGACAAGGTCAAGCCGCCCGGAGACATTCGAGGCTTGCTTTCTTCGATCGTTTACAACACGAAAACCGCAAGACCCCTGACTCCGGTCTACGAGTTGATGAAGGAGGACTCCGAGATCACCGACGAACGCCTGCGTGCCGCGGTTGACCATCTTTTCGAAGCGCTCACCTTTCGTCCACCCTCGGATGGCGAATCCGACGACTACCTTCAGATCGTCAAGAATTCCATCGCGAAAGTCGGCGAGGAAGACGGAGTGTTCATGGGCTTGTCCGCTGTCTTCCTCGACCGCGACGCCCTGTTTCGACCCGAGCTGGCCGAAACGGGCCAGCCCGACGAACACGGGCGCGTCATGCTGCGGGACTGGGAGCTCGGCCTCGCCGTCAACCATGCCCTGCGATACCTCAAGCCCGACGAGGAACTCCGCTCCGCCATCGTCGAAGGCCGCATGCGCACCCGCGAAGACGTGGCGCGCGAGGTCGCCCGCATGCTGGAGGACGACAGCATCCGCAAGCCGCGGATTCTGCGCTTTTTTCGCGACTACTTCGACCACGACCTGGCCGGTTATATTTGCAAAGACACCCGCGCGCTGGCCCAAACCGGCGTCCCTACGCGGGGCGAGGCGCACTACCGGGCCATGTTCGATGCGACCGCGAGCACCGACCGCCTGATCGAACTGACCCTCGAGAAAGACAAAAACGTTTTCGGGGAACTCTTGACCACGCAGCAGGTCGTGGCAACGGAGACCGACAAGATCTACTTTGGCAGAAGACACACCGCGGAAGAGCAAAAAACCGCCCTCGCTGCGAAAAAGAAGGCGGATGAAGCGGCCGCGCGGAAGGAGGCGGCCACGCTCGAGGCGATGAAGGACAAGATTGCCGGACTCGAGGCCCGCTTGGAGGCCGATCCCGAGGACGGCAAGACGGCGAAATTGCTGGATCGAGAGAAGAAGGAACTCGCCGCGGAGACCAGGAGAATCGATCAGGAGAAGAGAAAAAGACGGGACAGCGTCAACGCGTACGTCGCCAAAGCGGAGCTGACCGGCCCGGAGATATACGCCCGCGTCAGCCGCCCTACCTTCGGACGCGGTTCCATGGCGCCCGAGCGCGTCCTCGCGACAGTGCCCGAAGGCCAGCGCCTCGGGATTCTCACCCACCCCGGTTGGCTGGTCTCGCACTCCGACGCGATGGACAACCATGCGATCCACCGGGGCATCTGGATTCGCGAGCGACTCCTCGGCGGAGGCATCCCGGACGTGCCGATCACCGTCGACGCCCAGCTCCCCGACGAACCGGAAAACACGCTGCGCGAGCGGATGCGCGTCACGCGAGAGAAATACTGCTGGTCCTGCCACGAGAAGATGGATCCGCTCGGCCTGCCCTTCGAGATGTACAATCACGCGGGTCTCTTTCGGACGACCGAGTTGGACAAACCGGTGGACACCACCGGAGAGATCATCGATTCCGGCGATCCCGCTCTCGACGGCCCCGTCGAGGACGTCATCGACATGATCCGGAAACTCGCCGGAAGCGAGCGGGTCGAGCAGGTCTTCGTCCGCCACGCCTTTCGCTTCTGGATGGGCCGGAACGAAACTCCCCACGACGCCCCCGTGCTGCAAGCCGCCCATCAAGCCTACCGCGACAGCGGTGGAAGCATGAAGGCATTGATCACTTCGCTCCTGACCTCCGATGCGTTCTTGTACCGGAAAGTCGAAACCGGGAACCTGACGCAACAGGCGGCAAACCGGTAACGCTTGTCACGCGTCACGAGTCGTGCAGGGTGATCGGGGTTTCTTTCGACGACACGGACGAACGGGTTCCGGCATGATCTTTCTGACACCGTCTCCCGATGGCTTTCCCCCGCGACCGATGCTACTATTCAAGGATGGAAAAAGTCGTCCGGAAGCGGCCTCTCGAAGAGGAGAAACTCGCCCCCTTGATCACCGACCGGGACGAGTCGCTACGCGTCTTCTTCGAGCTTCTGAAGCGAGGACGTTCCTTCTATCCGAACAATGGAACTGCAAAAGGATATCCGAGAGTTTGTCGAGTTGCTCCTCTCCGAGAACGCTGAATTTCTCCTCGTCGGGGGCTACGCGCTGGCAGTTCATGGAGCACCCCGATTCACTGAAGATATCGACTTCCTGATCCTGGTGTCTCCCGAAAACGCCGATCGCATCGCCACCGTGATCGAGCGCTTCGGATTCGGAGATCTCGATCTCGATCTCGAGGACTTTCTCAAACCGGATTTCATCATTCAGCTCGATCGCGCCCCGAACCGAATCGACATCCTGACCGGTATTGACGGAGTCGAATGGAATGAAGCGTGGAAGTCCAGGCTCTCGATCGAGTTGGACGGATTCGCCATCCCTGTCATCGGCAAAGAGATGCTGATCCAGAACAAGTTGGCGACCGGTCGGACCCAGGATCGTGCCGATGCGGAGCGCCTCCAGCAGGAGTAGCGCGAAAGCGGGTCAATCGGTACCTTCCGAGACGCAGCATTAAATCTTTGAACTCCTCGCTGCCCCAATACCAGCCTCTGCGCAGCGAACTGTTCAATGTTTGCCCTTCGATCTGTCCCAGACCGCTGCGTTCCATCGACTCGGTAACCATTCGCGAATCAAGCCGTTCGACGAAACGGCGTCGGCTCTTGGCGGTATTCCTCCATCCGAACAGATCCAGGCCGGCTTCCGCCGCCAGCCACCGGGGACGCTTCTTCGGCGAAAGGGCGTAGCCGCGAGCGATACCGCTCCAAGGGTAGTCGGGGACGAGGTGGTAGTAGTTCTTCATCAGCACCCATGCCCAGACACGGAAGCCCGTGCTCCTGCAAGCCTCACCGAGGGTTGTCAAAAAGAGCTCCTCGTCTTCACCCCGGGGAGAAACAAAGATCGGATCGAGCCGATTGCCGCGCGCCATGACATGGTAGAAGGCTCCCTCGTATTCGATGCGGACTTGGCGGGGCATGGGTGGACCGTGAACAACGGCGGAGCAGACGTCCAGTTTGAAATTGGTCGCCCCATTCCCAACCCCGGACGCCTCGGCAACAGCGAGCTGGCCAGCGCCCGAAAAAAGCGCTATCTTCGCCGCCAGGCCGAGCAACTCGGTTTCGCCTTGACCCCGGTCCACGGGGGAGTTTCATAAGAATAATCAGTAAGCCCCTCTGACTGGTGACACTGGTTTCCACCCCCCGCAATTTGATCTGATGCTCGAAGACGAGATTAGCCTGAGGCATCACCTCATTACACCAGTTCTCACTATTCTCGGTTATGCTGAGATTCTTCTGGAGAACATTGATGCTTCGATCAGACCGGAGGTGGCGGAACATTTGAGCAAGATAATTGAGGTCAGCACTCGGATGCACCGGCAATTGGACGAACGAATCGCCGCGACTTCCGGGAGGGAGTCGAAGTCGATGATAAGTCTCCTTGAAAGGTGCCGGGATTCGATTTTCGAAATCGCGGAGCGCTGTGACAGACTCAATAAGGAGTCATCGTGGGATGAGACCGGACAACGTAAAAGTGACCTTCAGCGCATTTATGCCGCAAGTGAGCCGTTTCTGGTCTTCGTGAACGAATTCATATGTTCAGACGGAGAATCTGCAATTCTCTATGGCTCCGCAAGGAGCCAGCGTACGATTTGCGCGATCGTCGCGCAGGGAGACAGGGTTCGACTCGAGCAGGCCTCTCAGTACTCCCGCTCACCTTTGCGGAGGAAACTGACCGGACGTATCCTTGTCGTGGATGACACGGAGGTGAACTGCGACCTCATGATGAGACGACTGACTGCGGAGGGTCACGAGGTGTCCTGTGCTGCCAACGGTTTTGAAGGTCTCAAGCTCTGCAGGGAGGGCGGGTTCGATCTTGTCCTTCTTGATCTGGTGATGCCCGAGATGAGGGGCGACGAAATGCTCACGGTGATTAAATCGGATCCCTTCCTTCGGGCCATTCCGGTGATCATGGTCTCCGCTACGCGCCAGCATGAAGAGGTGGTGGTCTGCCTGGAGCTGGGTGCCGAGGACTACCTCTCGAAACCCTGCAACCCCGTGCTTCTTCAGGTGAGAGTTCAAGGAGTGCTCGAGCGCAAACGTCTCCACGACCAGGAACGGGTGATCTTGAGCGAGTTGAGAATGGCACGGGAAAAATCCGAAGCACTGCTTTACAACATTCTTCCCGGACCCATTGCGGAGCGATTGAAGATGGGTGAAAACCCGCTTGTTGACGAAGCCAGAGAGGCGACCGTGCTTTTCGCTGATCTGGTGGGATTCTCCGCCCTCTTCAAGCTCCGGAGTGCGGGTGAAATCGTAACGTTGCTCGACGAAGTTTTCTCTTTCTTCGATGATCTCGCCGCGGAACGCGGGCTTGAGAAAATTAAAACAATAGGCGACGCCTACATGGTGGTGGGCGGCCTCCCGGACCCTATGCCTGATCATGTCGCCGCAATCGCCGACCTTGCGCTCGCGATGCAGTCTGGAATCACCAGCTTCTCGGCAGATCTGGAGATTCCCGTGCAACTGCGCATCGGGGTTGCCACGGGGCCGGTCATGGCCGGAGTAATAGGGCGTAACAAGTTCGCCTACGATGTCTGGGGCGATCCGGTGAATATGGCCAGTCGCATGGAGTCCCACGGCCAGCCGGGGAAGATTCAGGTTAGCGAGAAGGTCTTTCATGAAATTAGCGGGCGCTACCGTTTGCAGGAACGAGGTAACTATTCACCACCCCCAGCGCGACAAAAAGGTGAAATTTCCGCTTGTACTA
>JBBDRG010000032.1:0-42551 GCA_040905585.1 Verrucomicrobiales bacterium | reverse complement strand
GAACCAAAACACAAGATGTTGGGGGTACTTGAGTCAATCAGCCAGGCAGGAAAATCCTTGCCCTCGCGAAGGTCGACCTCGACCTCCGACAAGTAGACGAGTTCCATCCTCAACGGGAGAGGCGCTCTTTCAACACCTTCCCCGAGAGGAATTCAGCTTCGCCGCGCTCGATCTTCGCGCGCCGCTCGGCAAGCAATTCGCCGTGCCAATCGGGAGAACCGGGTTCAGTCGGCCGAATGGAATCCCATAGCACCTCCATGCACTTTAACCGTTCGTCCAGAGGGAGTTGAACTAGTTCTGACTCGAGGGACATACTCCAACTATAGCAGAGAGGCCCGTCACCGCAATTTTCGTTTCCTGGCTGGATCTCCCGTGCCGCCACCACAGCGGCCGGCGCCCCCGTCCGGAGCCGATCTCCGCCACCGAACAGCGTAGGAGACTGTTGAAAAACTCTGGAATGGAAAACTGCGAGTCATTTTGTTTGCTGGCGAGGCGCGACGATGGAGTGGGGCGAGCCCCACGACTGAGGGAGCAACAAAGTCAGCGAACAAAAGGACTGCAGCCCGCAGGGGTCGTTGTGATCGATCCGGCGAAGCCGCTGACTTTCTTACCGTCTTTCAATGAGGATTTTTCGTTTCAGAGTTTTTCAACAGTCTCGTAGGGTCACCGCCCGCCCCTGTTGGTTCGCACCCCGACCCTTCCCGACGCTCGGGAACCTGTTTTTTGTCCCGACAAGTGACTTCCCGAAGCCCGGGAAGCCATTTTTCGGGAGGGCAGTCCGTTTCCGGGAGCGGCTCGTGCAACTCACACCGTGTCGACGTCCGGTTTGATCGGGACGATGCGGCCTTCTTCGCCCTCGGGCCACTCGGCGCCCTGCTCGATCCAGCGGCCGAGGATCTCCTTCTGTGCTTCGTCGAGGCCGGGGCCGGTGGCCGGCATCGCCTTGTCGCTGCTCTTGGCGTGGTCGGGGTCGGTCGCTTGGTAGAGCAGACTCTTGTCCGGGTGTCCGGGAACGATGGCGGGGCCGCGCTTGGATCCCCGCATCGCCGAGGCTCGGCTCATCAGATTGAGATCGCCAAAGAGACTCTCGTCGTTGTGGCAGGAAATGCAGTGGGTCTGCAGGATGGGTTTCACGTCGGAAACGAAATCGACGGACGCTCTCTCTTCGTCGGCCTCCGCCGAGGGGTCGGGGGAATCGCAGCCGGAAAGGCCGAAGCAGGCGACTAGGGAAAGGGCAAGGTAGAGCGGTCGAATCGATCTCGTCATGCCTGCACTATGCAATCGCTTTAGGCTCCGCGCCATGCCGATTCGGCGGAAATTCGGAGGTATCCGGCAGGATCGTGTCCTCGACCGCCCCTGGTTCGCTCCTCCGCCTCACGAAAAGAGCTTCGCGATCGGGACGCCGCCGTCGGTGATGGGGACGGGCCGGGCGCCGTCGGTGAGTTCGTGGGCCGGATCGATCCCGAGGCTGGCGTGGATGGTGGCGTGGAAGTCGGCGAGGGAAACGGGATCCTCGAGGATTTTCTGGCTCAGCTCGTCGGTGACGCCGTAGGCGCCCTGGTGATTGAGCCCTCCGCCGGCGAGAACGAGGCTGAAGCAACTCCCCTGGTGTCCGCGTCCGCCGCGGCCGTCGTATTTCGCGGGACGGCCGAACTCGGTCCCGATGGCGATGAGCGTCTTGTCGAGGATTCCTTTCTTCTCCAGGTCGCGCATGAGGGCGGAGAGGGCGGTGTCGAGTTCCTCGATGAGCAGGTGCTGGTTCTGCTGACCTTCGTTGTGGGTGTCCCACCCGGTGCCGTTCATGAAGTTGAGGTTGTGGGAGACTTCGATGAAACGCACTCCGGACTCGACGAGGCGGCGGGCGAGGAGGCAGCGCTGTCCGAACTCGCCGCCGTAGTCGTTGCGGAGGGAGTCGGATTCGTCGGCGAGATCGAAATGGCGCATGAAGTCGGGTCCGGCGAGGCGGAGGGCTTCCTCCTGGGCGGCCCGGTACCCGGCGACGAGGGAACCGTCGGGAACGGCGCTCGCGAGGGGATCGAGCAAGGCGGCGCGGCGGGCGGCGCGGTCGGAGTCGACGTCCGCGGGCCGGGTGAATCCGGCGGGGCCGGTATCGGTGTCGGTCAGGTAGACGAAGTTGCCCTTCGCGCCGAGGAAGCCGGGCCCGCGGCTGACGTTGGGATAGCCGATCAGCATGTAGGCGGGGACGTCGGGGTTCACGGCGCCCCGCTGGTGGGCGACGATCGACCCGATGGAGGGATAGGTGGTGCTGCCGGTGGTCTTGCGGCCGGTGTGGACGAGGTTGGTGGCGAAGGCGTGCTCGTCGATGGCGTCGTGGTTGACGGACCGGACGACGGTGAGTTGCTCGGCGAGCCGGGCGGTTTTGGGAAGGTGCTCGCAGAACTGCACGCCGGGAACGGCGGTGTCGATGCTGGCGTATTCGGAGCCGGCCTTTTTCGGATCGGCCTTGGAATCGCCTTGGCGTTTCGGGTCGAAGGTGTCGATCTGCGCCATGCCTCCGCCCAGCCAGATGAAAACGACGTGTTCGGCCTTGCCTTTGGGCATGGCGACGACGTTGGAAGAGGCGAGCAGGGACGGGGAAGCGGCGGCGGTGCCTCCGGCAAGGAGGGCGGAGCGCGACAGGAACTGGCGGCGGGTGGTCATTGGGACTTTCAAGTATTCGGTTTTCAAGCAAGCAGCTAAACAGCTAAACAGCTAAACAGCTAAACAGCTAAACAGCTAACCACTAAACAGCTAACATTCAGGGTGTGTAAATCCATTCCGGGGCGTTGAGCATGGCCCAGAGCACGTCTTCCAGCCTCAGGCGCCAGTCGGCTCGCAGGGCCTCGGTAGGCGGTTTGCCTCGGCGAGCGGCGGCCTCCTTTTCCTGGGCGAGCGTGTTGGCGGGACCGTCGAGATGGTTCGACCAGCTGACGTAGCGCTCGGGTTCGCGTTTCGCGGTCTTGGGTTCGGGACGCTCGCCGGGGGGGACGATGCGGGTGTCGTAACCGTCCGCGAGAAATGCCACGTAGCGGTTTTTCTCGGACTCGGACGGATGCCGGGTCAGGAGACGCAGGTAGAGACGGTCGACGAGTTCTTCCACGGGTTGTTCTTCCAGCGCCAGCGCGGTGATGTCGTGGTCGTCGCTCAGCCGGGTGAGCCACACGCCCATGGTGCCGTTGGCGAGGATGGCCGGCTGGAGAATGTTCGCGTCGGTGTCGCGGATATTCACGGCATCCTGCCGCGCGCCGCGCCAGCCGAAGGTCTCCATGAGGCTCGTGACCGCCTGGATGCGCGGCAGCGAGAGACTGGGCCGGTCGCGCTCGTTCGAGGTCGAGGTCAACATCCAGGCCCGGCGGGGTTTGCCCAGGGTGATGGAAGTGCTCGCCGCGCGGACGCTGTCGATGTCGAGGCTGACTTCCTCGAGGTCGAAGGCCGCGCCCGTGGCGCTGAAAAGCGAGTCGACGACCTGTTCGGCGGTGAGACGGCGCGGTGCCGGGGCAATGTAAAGGGGGCTGGCCTTGTCCAGTTTCGGGTCGGCGGCCCGCTGGTAGGCATGCGAGTTCAGAATCAGGCGAGCGACGGCCTTCATGTCGTAGCCCGAGCGGACGAACTCGCGGCCGAGCCAGGCGAGAAGCTCCGGGTGGGAGGGTTCGTTTTTCTCCCAGTCCGACAAGCTCTCGACGAGACCGCGCCCCATGAGACGCTGCCAGACGCGGTTGACCATGACCCGGGCGAAGCGCTCGTTCTGCGGCGCGGTGACGAGCGCGGCGAGACGGTCGCGGTGGTCGTCGGGATCCTTGGCGAGTGAGAGGGCCGTCTTCTCGTCGCAGAATTCGGCGAACGGCCAGCCTGGCTCGACGTTCGAACCGGGCTCCAGGGTGACTTGGATGAGGGGTGTGCGGCCGCCTTCGTGGAGTTCGTCCATGGGCACGCTGCTGGTGGTCGGCACCTCGATCGATCCCTCCTTCAGCAGGGCGGCGAGTTGGAAGAGGTCCTCCTGTTTCGACTTGTGCGACGGGGCGTCGTGGCAACGGGCGCACTTCATTTCGACGCCCAGGAACGCGGAGCCGACGATGATCCCTTTTTCCGCCATGGGCACGTCGTTCTGCGACGCGGTTCCGAACCCGGCCGGTCCGCCGAAACGCTCGCTGCCCTCCATGCGGACGAGTTCCGTCACGAAAAGATCGGCTGGCTTGTTGTCCAGGAGGGACTCGTGAATCCACCAGCGGAAGGGACCGGTGTTGTTGAGGGTCGGGTTGATGATGTTCGGATTTTCCGCCAGCACATCCTGCCAGTAGCCGGTCCAGTGGTCCGCCCAGCGATCGTCGGCGAGATAGCGGTCGATCGCCTCGGCGCGCCGGTCGCTTTCCGCGGCCAGGAAAACCTCGATCTCTTTCTCGCTCGGGGGCACCCCGACGGTGTCGAGCGCGAGACGGCGAAGGAATACGAGATCGTCGTTCAGCGGCGTGAAATCGAAACGGTCGATGTCGAAGCGGGGCCACACGGCGCCCTCCTCCACCCACCGGGTCAGCAGCGCGATCTCGTCGGCGGTCAGCGGATCGCCCTTGGGCGGCATGATGTCGTCGCCCGCTTCCTCGCCGATGCGGAAGAGCAAGGCGCTGCCCCCGACATCGCCCGGGGACACGGCGGGCCCTTCGTATTCGCCGCCCTCGAGCGCGGCGGCGTGCTGGTCGAGCCTAAGTTCGCCTTTCACTTTGCCGCCCTGGTGGCAGTCGTAGCAACGAGCCTCCAGCACGGGTTGCACGTCCTTGAAATAGTCGACCGTGCCGCCCGCGGCCGTCTGCAAGTCCGCCGCGGCCCGAGCGATGGCCGATCCGATGAAGCGGTCGATCTCGTTGTGCTCCGGGTAGCCCTTCGGAAGGTCGGGCACGGTGATCGGTTCCGCCTTCGCCAGCCAATCCTTCGCGGCGGCGCGGCGCTGGTTCCAGTAGTCGGCGTGCTCCGCGCGCTTCGCCTCGCGGGCGGCGGCGTCGACTTCCGCGAGGCGGGCGCGCCGCTCCTCTTCGTAGGCGGCCCAGCCTTCGTCGGTATAGGGCACCTCGCGGTTTCCCGGCGAGAGCAGCGACCACGACTCGCTTCCCTCCGGCGAGATCGCCACGACCGTTTCCCCGAACTCGGGACGGCGCGCGTTTTTTCCGATCAGGCCGCCGATCATCGTTTCGAGAATCACGAAATGTTCCCCGCCCTTCGACTCGAACTCGGTCCATTCCTCCTGGTTTCCGGGCGGGGCAAAGCGAAAGTCCGGTCCGAGATCGAGATAGTCGTCCTGCTCCGACACCGCGCCGTGGGCGCTGCTGCCGCGGGTGAAAAACGGCGTCTCCAGCACCTTTTCGCCGTCGATGTGGAGCCGGGCGGCGCCGCGCCCGCGAAGGAGCAAGCGATGCTTTCCCTCGGGCAAGTCGACCAAGGCCGAGGCGCGCACGTGGGAAGGATTGGCCCGGTCGGCGCGAACGCCGGTGGAAACGTATTTCTGCGGCCACTCGAAAAAGCCGAAGACGTCCTCTTGGTAGGTCTCGGTCACCTCCGGCTCTTCGGGCCAGGCGTTGGCTTGGGGAACCCCTTTTTCACTGATCTGCACGAGCACTTCGCCTTCCGGAACCATCGCCCGCGTGATCGGCGGCGGCGGCGGGTTGTGCTTGTAGATGCCGGCAAAATAATCGGCCGGCAGAGCCGCCCGGTGAATCCTGATTTCGTCCATCCATCCGACGAACGACTGGCTCGCGGTCCGCTGGTAACCGGTCCCGACCATCAGGTCGTCCGCGTCGGTCACGGGAGGCAAATCGGTTTTGCCGCCCATGTCCCAGACGCCGTCGGTCGGCTCGCCGTCGATGTAGGCGCGGAGACTGTCGCCTTTCCCGAAAGTGTAGACCACCGCCACGTGGTGCCAACCGGATCCCGGCACGGCCGCGTCGCTCCACCACCGGTGCCATTCGCGCTTCCCGCCTTCGGGATTCTTGCTGGAGAAGAGAAAACCCACCTTCGCGCCGCCGTCGACCTGCTTGAGCCGCACCGCGTAGTTCTGGTTCGTTTCTCCGAGATTCTCGCCGAACTTGCCGTGCCGTCCTTTTCCGAGGAGATACACCATGTGCCCGCTGCCGAGGGACTTCGTCTTGATCCAAGCCTCGACCGTGATGGACTCGTCGCCGCCGAAACGGATGTTCGCCGTCCCGCCTTTCTCGTGATCCTTGACCAGGATGCCCGCGTTGCCGCCGGGAAAATACCCTCCGCGATTGCTTTTGGAAAAATCGGGGTAGCGCGGCGCCCGGGGCCCGGCCGCGTCCTTCTGCGCCGACGCCGCGTCGCCGGTCCACACGCCCGGTCCGGCCGCCTCGTCGAACTCCCATTCGAGTGCTGGTCGGGCCGCGTTCGGTCGGACCGCGCTCGGTCGGGCCGCGTTCGGGGCGCCCGGCTTCGGGTCCGCCCCGCGAACCGGGCCCGCGAAAGCCCATAGCAAGGCCACCCCGAAAACGGGAGGCACGAGGCGCCGGATCGGCGCGAGTCTGCCATGGGAACGGTTCATACTCGCAGTAAAGCAAACTTCGCCTTGAAATGCACGCTCCCGATTCTACCACTTTCAGGGGGGCGGCATCGCGTATGCCGTGGAGCGCTCCGCTGTATCGGACTACCGTCCCTATCGGAACCCGCATGCTCGAAGACGAACCAGAACTGCCGCTGCTGCGCCGCCTCCGCCGCGAGATCCTCTTTGCGCGGGAGCGCGTCTATCACGTCGGCCGTCCCACGCCTCTCGAACGGATCGACGACTTCGGCGGGGCCGAAGTGTTCGTGAAACGCGAGGATCTCTCCCCGATCAAAGCCTACAAATGGCGCGGCGCCTACAACCGCATGGCCGTCCTCACCGCGGAGGAGAAGGCGCGGGGCGTCGTCACCGCCTCCGCCGGCAACCACGCCCAAGGGGTCGCCCTGGCGGCCGCCGCGCTGGGAGTCAGGGCGCTCGTCCACATGCCGACGACCACCCCGCTGGTGAAACAACGGGCGGTGAGCAAACTCGGCGGCGACGACGTCGAGGTCATTCTCTCGGGCGACTCCTACGACGACGCCTGCACCGCCGCTCTCGCCCGGGCCGAGTCCGACCGGCTCGTCTACATCCACGCCTACGACGACCTCCACGTCATGGCCGGACAGGCCACGCTCGCCGACGAGGTCGTCATGTCCGGGGAGGGACCTTTCGACGTCGCCTACCTGCAGATCGGCGGCGGCGGCATGGCCGGGGGCGTGGCGGCCTGGCTGAAAACCTACTACCCCGGGATCCGCATCGTCGGCGTCGAAGGCGTCGGCCAGGCCTCGATGAAAGCCGCGGTGGACGCCGGCGAACCGGTCCGCCTGCCCGAACTCGACATTTTCTGCGACGGGACCGCGGTCCGGAGCGCCGGCGACCTGCCCTTCGCCGTCTGCCGCGAACTGATCGACGAGTTCGTCACCGTGACCAACACCGAGGTTTCCGAGGCGATCCGGCTGTTCTGGGACCGTCTCCGCTGCCTCGCGGAGCCCTCCGGCGCCATGGGCCTCGCCGGGGCCTGGAAGCAGCGCGAATCGCTCTCGGGCAAGAAGGTTCTCGTGGTGCTGTGCGGTGCCAACATCGATTTCAACCGCCTCGCCGCGATCGCCGCGGAGGTCGGCGAGGGCGACCGGATCCGGCATCACCTGCGCATCCGCATTCCCGAGAAAAGCGGCTCGATGCTCCGGTTGCTCGACGACGCCTTCGAAGGCATCGCGATTCGCGCTTTCCAATACGGCAAGAACAGCACGGAAACGGCCTGGCCGCTCTTCGGGCTGAACCTTTCGGACGCGGGAATGGAGCGAATGAAGAACGCGCTGCGAGAGAACGGCTACGAGTTCGAGGAGCCGGCGGTGACCGAAGAGATCAGCTACCGGCTCATCCCGCTGCGGGCCGATCTGCTGACCGCGCCGCTCTTTCTGGACCTGGAGTTCTACGAACGTCCCGGCGCGCTGCATTCCTACCTCACCGAAACGATCCGCGGTCGCGGCAGCTTCTGCTATTTCAACTACCTCTACTCCGGCGAGCGCGTCGGGCGGGCGCTCATCGGGATCGATTTCGAGTCGGAGAGCGAGCGGGAATCGTTCGCCGCCGATCTGCCGCCCAGCGGAGAGGGATTCCGGTCCTGCCGGCCGCTGAGCGAGGCCGCCGCGAAGCATCTGTCGGGTTGAAAGCGAGCCGGCAGGGTCAAGTCCGCGACCCTACCCTGTTCGCTCACTCCACCGCCACGGCCCACCATTCGGCATTTCGCAGGCCGGCGCGAAGAGCGTCGGCACCCGACGAAGCCTCGCGCCACCCGTTGGCTTCCAGCCACTCCAGGGTCGGACCGGGAACCGCGGTGTGGAACATCCTCACGCCCGCCTCGGCCAACTCCCTCCACTGCGACTCGTCCCCGTAGCTGTGGCTCTCGACGACGATGCCTCGCTCGCGGGCGAGGCGAATCGCCTCCCGCTTTTCCTCCGGCAGAGACTCGCCCTTCGCCACGTTGATCTGAATCGTGGCCGGGGAAAACCGCTCGTCGATGGCCTCGACCTGTTTCGGCCGGTCGACTTTGAACATGACCTCCACCCGCGGAGCACCGGCGGCGAAATGGTTCGCAATCGCGTTCGCATCCCTGGCGCGGGTGCGAAGGAACACCTGATCCTCCATCTCGAGTCCGGCGATCAGGGCGGCCAGTTCGGCGAAATGCTGGAGCGTTCCCGGCTTCAGATCGGGCTTGAAGAGAATGCGCTCTTTCCCAGCGACGAGGAGTTCCTCCAAGGTGGCGACCGGTTCGTCGGACAGGGAACCGTCGCGGTAGCGCTTCCGCAGTTTCTTCACCTCGTCGAGGGTGAGATCCTCGACCGGACCGGTGCCGTTGGTCTCGCGGTCCAGGGTGTCGTCGTGAACGATGACGAAGACGTCGTCGGCGGTGCGTCGAATGTCGGTCTCGTAGACGTCGAAGCCCTTCCGGACCGCCGCCTCGACGTTGGCGACCGAGTTCTCCGGCGCTCCGTCTCCGCGATCGTTGGCGTAGCCGCCCCGGTGCGCCGCGACGAGGACGTGGCGCTCGCCCACTCCCGGTTTCCCGCCCCCGCGCGGCGCGGATTCTTCCGCCTGCGCGGTGGCTTCGGAAGACGCCAACAGGAGCGCCGCGGTCCAGATCCATTTCACTCGCGTCATGATGGCCATGGTATCGAAAAAAGAGGGCGGGAGAAAAGCGCCGGCATCGCCGCGTGTCCGGGTCATCCCTCGACTTTCACGATCCCCCGGCGGATGGCTTCGGCGGTGGCCTGGGCCCGGTCGCTGACCTCGAGCTTCTGGAAGATGTTGCTGATGTGCCGCTTGACGGTGTCCTCCGCGATTCCCAGTTCCGCCCCGATTTCCTTGTTCGCCCGACCCTGCGCGATCAAGGCCAGAATCTCCCGCTCGCGCAGCGTGACGGCGGGTCCCAATTGCAAACCGGAGAGACGATCGGCCAGCCCCTCGGGCAGGTAGCCCCGGCCGGAGGCAACGGCCCGGAGGGCTTCAATCAATTCCTCGCGGGCCGCCGATTTCTGCAGGTAGCCGAGCGCCCCCGCATCGAGGGCGGCCTGCACCTCGTCGTCGCGGGCGAAGGTCGAGAAAATGAGAATCCTGGCGTCTTCATCGGCTTCGCGCAGCCCCGCGGTAACCTCGATGCCGTTGATTCCGGGCAATTGCAGATCGACGAGAACGACGGCGGGGCGGATCCGGAGGTAAAGTTCGAGCGCATCCTCGCCGCGTTCCGCCTCCGCCACGACCTGGAACTCCTCCTCGAGATCCAACGAAGCCGCCAGGCCGCTGCGCACGACGAAATGGTCGTCCACCAGCATGATCGTGACGGGGTTCGGCGGGTTCATCACAGTCGATTTTTCTCGGGGAAAGAAAGAGGCATCCGGACGGTCAGCCGCGTGCCTTCGCCCTCGCCGCCGGACCATTTCACTTCCGCGCCGATCCTCGAGCATCTCTCCCGGATCCCCATGCACCCGAAGTGGCCGGAGCCGCCCTGCGTTTCCGTCTCGAAATCGAATCCGCGCCCGTCGTCGACGATCTCCATCAGCAACGCATCGTCGACGATTTCCATCGTGAGATGGATCTGTTCCGCACCTGAATGTTTCAAGGCGTTCGTGATCGCCTCCTGCGCGATCATTTTCAAGTGATGAACGGTGCGGGACGGCAGGGCCGGAATCGCGGTGTCCGGTTCGATGTGAAGCACCACTTCGGGTCCGACCCCGGCGGGCTGTCTCGCGACCAACTCGCGAAGCGGCGCCTCGAGGTCGGCGCTTCCCGCCTGGGTATCGCGCAGGTCGGAGACGAGGTTCCTCGTTTCCAGCTGAATTCTCGAGACGAGACTTCTCGATCCCTCGAGGAGACCCTTCAATTTGTCCCGGGGGCCGTGGGCAACGGCGGCGTCGAGCCGCAGGGACAAGCCGGCCAGTTCCTGCTCGAGGGTGTCGTGGAATTCCCGGGCGATGCGCTGGCGCTCCTCCAACGCCGCCTCGTGCTCGATCCGGTGACGGAGGGCCACGGTCTGACGGGAAACCTGTCGCCGCAGCAATCCGATCCAGAGTCCGGCGAGCGCCACCGCCACCAGCAATGCGATGGTGGCGTGGACCAGGCGCTGCGGAGTCCACCAGCCCGGCTGGGCCAGCACCTCGATGTCGCTCGGAGACCGCAACCGCAGCGACACGGATTCGGGCTCCGAGCGGTAGGAGGAGCTGCGAGTGGTTTCCACTTGGCAAATCCCCGTCGCCCGCACTCGCGACCCGGCCGTCAAATCCTCCGGAAAACCGGGCGTCCGCGCCTGGATCGTCAGGCCGTCGCGCTGCAGCACCAGCACGCCGCCGGAATCGGTCCGGTAGAAATCGACCAGATCGGCCTCGACCGCGACGAGGTCCTCGTCCGCCTCTCCGTCCATCAGCTCCCGTGGAGAGAGATTCCTCGGATCCGGAACGTGCTCGCGTGCTTCGTGACCGATCGACGAGGCGTCGGCGAGGGCGGCGCTGAACCGGCTCATTTCGGGGAACCCGACCACCGCGAGGTAGTCGCCCGGCCGGATGGCGGGATCCGGCACGAGAAGCGTCACGCCGATCGCGGATTCTCCGTCGCGGAGGAAGACTTCTCCCCCGGGAAAAGCGGCGAGCACCGTCCCGCCGATTTTCACCCGGTGCCCGCCGTGGCCTTCCACGTCGAAATTGAGCAACTCGCTCGAAGAAACCCCGGGTACTCGCTCGGTCGGCACGGCGGGTTCCAACACCGAGAACTCGGCCCAATCCGCACAGCGCAGGTACGGCTCGACCAGCTGCCTCCGTGCGTTGATGTGTCCCGCCGCGAGGCCCGAAACCGAGACCCGGCAATCCACGAAATCCCGGTTCGTCGGCGGCGGCTTCTCGACGTGGATCTCGATCACTCTCGACCCCACCGCCAGCCGAACGATGCTGCCCGCTTCTTCCTTCGGCGTCACCGTCCGAACGATTCCTTCGATCGCGACTCGCTGGTAGTGCAAGCGTCCCGACATCAGGTCGTCGTAGGTCGCCGGAATCGCCTCGGGAATCCCCGGCCGGGAGAGCACCTCGAAGTCGGCCTCCTGGATTCCCGACAAATACAGCCCGGGGAACGCCTGCCCGCGAACCTCCACCTCGTCCCCGGGCAGCGGCGGGGTTCTGCCCTGCAGACGGAAAAACGTGCCCGCGGTCTCGTCCTGGATGAACACCGTGCTGGGGGGATCCGAGAAAGTGACGACTCCCGTCAAGCGAACCGGGGGCTCTTCCTCGGCCTGGGCCAGGCCGAGGGATCTCACTTCGAGAGCCGTAGTCAGCTCGGCGTCGGCCCGGCCGGTCGAACCGCACAGGGCGAGCGCCACGGCGATTCCGCGGACACAGGTTCGTCGCAGTCGGGACGGGGGCATCCCCAGAGATTGAAGCCGTCGCGCCCGATGTGCAATTGGAATAGGGCCAAAGCAGCGACCGGACGGTCACGCATTGCAAAGCACGAGGCTCCGGGCGACCTCCCCCTTCTCCAGGTCGGCATAGGCTTCGTTGATTTGGTCGAGCGGATAGGTCCGGGTAAGGAGTTCGTCGAGCATGAGCCGACCCGCGGCATGAAGATCGATGAGTCGCAACAAGTCGATGCGGGGACGGGTCGAGCCGTAGAGGGATCCCTTCAGCGTCTTCTCGGCGTACACCAGCGCGTTCACGTTGATCCCGGCCCTTGCCGAGGGAGGCGCGATGCCAACCACGACGCAGGTGCCGCCCTTTTTCGTCGAGTCGTAGGCCTTTTCGATCGGACCAGCCAAGCCGACCGCTTCGAACGCGAAATCGACGCCTTGGTTCCCCGTGAGGTCGTGGATCGCTTCGACCGGATCCGATTCGGTCGCATCGACGACATGGGTCGCGCCGAACTGTTTCGCGTATTCCAGCTTTTTCGGAACGGTGTCCACCGCGATGATTTTCACCGCGCCGGCGAGCTTCGCCGACTGCACGATGTTCAGCCCGATACCGCCGCATCCGAAAACGGCCGCGGTATCGCCCGCCGCGAGACCGGCGGCGTTGAAGACGGCCCCGAATCCAGTGATGACGCCGCACCCAATCAGCGCGGCGAACTCGAGCGGGAAATCCTTCGGGATTCTCACGACGGCACCTTCCGGCATGGTGGAAAGCTGGGAAAACGTCGAGACGCCGGCGTAGTGGAGGATTTCCCGACCGCCGGCCGTTTGAAACCGCGTTTTTCCGTCGGGCATTCGCCCCGTGAACCGCATCTTCGTGCCGACATCGCACAGCACCGGCCGGCCGCCGAGACAATATTCGCAAATCCCGCACGACATCCGCCAAATCGGGATGACGTGGTCTCCGGGCTCGACGCTCGCGACCCCGTCGCCGACCGCCTCGACCACGCCGGAACCTTCGTGGCCGAGGATGATCGGCATCTTCATCGGCTGGTCGCCCTTCATCACGTGCAAATCGCTGTGACACACTCCGGCAGCGTGGAGGCGAACCTGGACCTCTCCCGGCCCGGGAGGCAATACGGTGACCGTCTCGATCCTGAGAGGGCTTCCGGGCTCGTAGAGAACGGCGGCGACAGCTTCCATGCTGAAAGTTGAGCGGGCCCGCACGGTTCAGGCAAGGCAAATCGCCGGGCCAAGCCGGATGATCGCGCAATCAATGGCTTTTTTCGCAGGCGCTTTTCCGATAGTCTCGTCACTCGAAATCCGCCTCCCATGAAGCACCCGCGCGCGCCAAATGGGAGGAGCAGGTCGAGAAGGAGGAACGAGGCGCCCATTTCGCGAAGGCGATGCTGAATAAACTCGATCGGGGGGAACCGCTCGCCACCAGCGTCGCCTATCCGATCCAGACGTGGACCTTCGGAGACGAACCCGCCATGATCTTCCTGGCCGGCGAAGTCGTGGTGGACTACGCGCATCGGTTCTACCGGGAGTTCGACGCGGAGCGGCTCTGGCTCAACGCCTACAGCAACGATCTCCCCTGGCCGACGAGATCGCCAGGCAATTGCCCCGCGAATTCCACTCGGACGAGGCACCCGATCGAGATCGTCTTTGATCCAATACGGCAGCAAGGATCGGGAACGCGACCTTACGGAACTGTTGAAGGATTCTTCCGCAGAGGCGCGGAGAAGAGGTTGATCCGGAAAAGCCTGCAGCGCGAGGCAGCGGCGGCGCTCGCGCGAAATTCGGATATCGCCCGCCGCCGCGACAGCGTCTTGGAGTGCGGGCAGTCCTCTGCCGCTTTCCGAATCACCCCGTCCCCCAGAGGGGTCTTTCGCTCATGCGCTCGCCCCACATTGCCGTAGCTGCGCTCCGCCCTTCGCTCCGCCTACGGCACCGCCCATCCCGATATCCCGTAGTGGTATGGATCGGGAGAGACCGTATGTTGTAGTCACGCATGATTCGATTTCTCCGCCTTTCCCCCCTGCTTCTCGGGATTGCCGCCCCGGTCTTCGCCGAGATCGATTTCGTGCATCAGGTCGTCCCGATTCTGAAAGAACACTGCACCGAATGCCACGGGGGCGAAGAGGCCGAGGGCGGCTTTTCGATGAACACGCGGAACCTGTTTCTCGACGACGACACGGCCGTTCCCGGCGAGCCGGGCAAGTCCTATTTTCTCGAATTGATCGGGGATCCCGACCCGGATTTTCAAATGCCTCCGGAGAAGAACCCGCGTGTCCCGGCGGAACACGTCGCCGTCCTCGAGCGGTGGGTCGCCGAAGGCATGGAGTGGGAACCGGGTTACACCTTCGGCGAGGACCAGTACGAGCCGCCCCTGGAACCCCGCCGACCGGAACTGCCGGCCGTCACCGACGGCCGCGACCATCCGGTGGATCGGTTCATCGACGCCTACCTCGCCGAGCGCGAACTGCCCCGTCCCGCCCCGGCGGACGAATCCTCGTTTCTGCGAAGAGCCCATCTCGACCTCGTCGGCCTTCTTCCCGAACCCGACGCCGTCCTCGCTTTCGGCGCCAACGAAGATCCCGACAAATTCACCGACCTGGTCGACGACCTTCTCTCCCGCGACCTCGATTACGCCGACCACTGGCTCACGTTCTGGAACGATCTCCTGCGCAACGACTACGCCGGAACCGGGTTCATCACCGGCGGCCGGAAGCAGATCAGCGCCTGGCTCTACGACTCGCTCAAGTCGAACAAGCCTTTCGACGAATTCACCCGGGAACTCATTGCGCCGCCGACGGCCGACAGCGCCGGGTTCATCGACGGCATCGAGTGGAGGGGCGACGTCAGCGCCGGCCAAACGCTCCCGATCCAGTTCGCCCAGAGCCTGTCGCAGTCCTTCCTCGGCATCAACATGAAGTGCGCCTCGTGCCACGACAGCTTCATCGACCGGTGGAAACTGAGCGACGCCTACGGTCTCGCCGCGATCTACGCGGAGGAGGAAATCGAGATGCACCGCTGCGACAAGCCGACCGGCGAAACCGCCAAGGCCGCCTGGCTGTTTCCCGAACTCGGAGAAATCGACCCGGACGCGCCCAAAGGCGAACGCCTCTCCAGTCTCGCCGCCCTGATGACCCACCCGGCGAACGGACGCTTCGCCCGCACCATCGTCAATCGGCTCTGGGCCCAGTTGATGGGACGCGGCATCGTCCACCCGCTCGACGCCATGCAGACCGAGCCGTGGAACACCGATTTGCTCGACTGGCTCGCCGCCGACTTCCAGGAGCACGGCTACGATCTCAAGCGGACGCTTGGCCTCGTCGCGACGTCCGCCGCCTACCGAAGCGCCACGGAAAAGCTCGAATCCCGGGAAGAAGGCGGCGACTACACCTACCGCGGGCCGAGGACCAAAAGGCTGACCGCCGAGCAGTTCACCGACGCCCTCTGGCAATTGACCGGCACCGCGCCGGCCGCCTTCGACGCGCCGGTCATCCGCGGGATCGCCGACGCGGAAACCGTCGACAGCCTCGGCCGGCCGTCATCGTGGATCTGGGGTTCGTCCGCCGGCGACGGCCCGCCTCCGGCCGGCGAGGAAGTCCTTCTCCGACGCGATTTCCGACCGGAGAAACCCGTGAAAGCGGTCGGAATCGTCGCCTCGGTCGACAACGGCTTCACCGCTTACCTGAACGCCAAACCGATCCTCGGCGGAAAGCAATGGAACCGACTCGAAGCCGCCGCCGCCGGGCCGCACCTCAAAGACGGGGTCAACCGGCTGTTCCTCCTCGCCCGCAACGGCGGAGAGACGCCGAATCCCGCGGGGGCCTTCTGCGCGATCCGGCTCGTCTACGAAGACGGAACCGATGAGGTCATCGTCACGGACGAACGCTGGCAGGTTGCCGCCGACATTCCGGAAGACGCGAAGCCGGGACGCTGGAAACCGGGCGAGATCGAATGGGAAAGCGCGACGCCGGTCTCGCTGCCGACCTGGTCGAAGATCGTCGATCCGCAGGTGGGCAGAGCGCTGGCCACGGCCTCGGCCGTCTCGGACCGCATGGTCCGCGCGTCGCTTTTGACGAGCGACTTTCTCATGCGCAGCCTCGGGCGCCCCCACCGCGACCAGATCGTCACTTCCCGTCCCAACGAGATCAGCACCCTCGAAGCCATCGACTTGTCGAACAACGCCACCCTGACCGGTTACCTGCAACGCGGAGCGGAGAAAATTCTCGCAGAGAAACCGGCTTCTTCCGAGGCGCTGGTCGACAGCCTCTACCTTTCCACCCTGACACGCCACCCCACCGGCGACGAGCGCGACGTCCTCCTCGGGGTGCTCGGCGACGAGCCTTCGCCGGACACCCTCGCCGACGTGCTGTGGGTTCTCACCCTGACCCCCGAATTTCTTCTCGTCCGATGAAACGCGCGCACCCGGACGCGATCCAACCCTGTCGAGTCCCCTACCCGACCCTGTCCCGATCATGAACTTTCCCATCGACCCCGAAGCCCCCGACTCCATCGTGCGCCGGGACTTTCTCAAGAAGCTCTCGGCCGCGGGTGCCGCGGCGTGGATGAGCGGCGAGCCCCAACTCGTTTCAGGGAAGGGCCTCGAACAGCCGGAAGCGAAGGCCGACGCCTGCATACTCCTCTGGATGGCCGGCGGCATGGCGGCCCCGGAAACGTTCGACCCGAAACGCTACGCGCCCTTCGAAAAGGGCATGGCGGTCGACTCCGTTCTCAGCACTTTTCCGGCGATCGATACAAAGGTGGACGGCATTCGCTTCTGCGCCGGACTCGAGAAAATGGCCTCCGTCATGGACCGCGGCACCCTGATCCGCTCGGCGGTCCAGCCCGATCTCGGCAGCATTCTCCACTCGCGTCACCAGTATCACTGGCACACCGGCTACGTGCCGCCGCAGACCGTCGCCTGCCCCCACCTCGGCTCGTGGATGGCGCGGGTCCTCGGCCCCAACAACCCGGTCGTTCCTCCCTTCATCAATATCGGCCAGCGGCTCGAAGGGGTCGGCGAAAAAGAAGAACTCAAGGCCTTCACCACCGCGGGATTTTTCGGCAGCGAGTACGGCCCCATGAACCTTCCCTTTCCCGAAGAAGCCGCCAAATCCGTCCAGCCGCCCGAAGGCATGACCGCGGAACGCTTCGCGAACCGGGACAAGCTCTACCGCAAGCTCGTCGACCGTAACCCGCACCGGGACCATGCCAGCGACTATCACCAGGAGTCGCTGCTTCGCTCGATGGACAGCGCCTATCGACTTCTCGGCTCCGAGGAACGGCGCGCCTTCGACATCACCGAAGAACCGGCCGAGGTCCTTCGGAAATACGACACGGGTCGCTTCGGGCAGGGCTGCCTCCTCGCCCGGCGACTCGTCGAGAACGGCGCGCGCTTCGTCGAGGTCACGACCGAATACGTGCCGTTTCTCCACTGGGACACCCACGCGGAAGGACACTCGACCACCTCCCGTCTCCATTCCGAGATCGACCGGCCCGTGGCCCAGCTGATCCTCGATCTCGAGGAGCGCGGGCTGCTCGACCGCACGCTCGTGATCGTCGCCTCCGAATTCAGCCGCGACGCCCTCCTCGAAGGCAAGCCCGGCTCGAACGCCCGCGACCAGGCCACCCACAAGGTCGACCTGATCACGGAGCAGAAACACTACGGCCTGCACCGGCACTTCACCGGCGGCAGCAGCGTGCTCATGTTCGGCGGCGGCACCAAGAAGGGATTTCTCCACGGAAAAACCGCCGACGAAAGACCGCTCGTGGCCGTGGAGAATCCCGTCACCGTCACCGATCTCCACGCCACCATCATGACGGCGATGGGAATCAGCCCGAAGACGGAATTCGCGATCGAAGGGCGACCTTTCTACGTGACCGAGGACGGGAAAGGCGTTCCCGTGCTCGATGTCTTCGCATGAGCCCGAAGCGGGCTACTCCGATCCTTCCTTTTCGCTCTCGATCGACTTGTCTTTCCCCTTGGAATCGCCTTTCCCCTCGGCCTCGTCGGCTTGGGCCTCGAAAGGAACGAATTTCAGCACCGTTCCGTTGATGCAGAAACGCTTGTCCGTCGGGGTGTCGAACCCTTCTCCGGTGAAGACGTGGCCGAGGTGTCCGTCGCAGACCGCGCACAGGACTTCCGTCCGCGCATAGCCGAGCAAGTAGTCCGTGTCCGTTTTCACGTTCTCGGCCTCGGCGGGATCGTAAAAGGAAGGCCAGCCGCAGTGGGACTCGAACTTCTCCTTCGAGCTGAAGAGCTTCGCCCCGCACCCGGCGCAGTGGTAGGTGCCGCCGCCGTGTTTCTTGAACTCCTCGTAGACCTTGCCATTGGCCCGCTCGGTGCCGGCCTCGCGCAGGATGCGGTACTGCTCCTCGGTGAGAGTGCTTTTCCATTCTTCGTCGGACTTCACCACGGGCTTCCCGGGCTGAGAAGGCACCTCCCTCAACAACTCGATCACGGGGGCCTCGGAATCCGAAGCAGGCTCTTCGGCCCGAGACTCTTCGGCCCGAGACTCTTCGGCCCGCAGGGCCGGGCTCCACAACAGGAAAATCAGGGGCAGAGGCAAAATCGATTGGCTTTTTGGAAAAAATTTCATGGGGCAAAATGGGGATACTAAGAGAACGGAAGCGCCAAAAGCCTGAATTTTCAAGACACGCAGAAACGGAGAGCATTTGGCAGCGATGCCAAGGCTTGGACGCGAAGCCGCTCGCTCTACGCAATGATATCCTCGACCACGTGCGCCTCCTCGACCCCGGTGAGGCGCTGATTCAAGCCGCGGAACTTGAACGTGAATCTTTGGTGATCGATGCCGAGCAGATGCAGAATGGTCGCGTTGAGATCCCGGATGTGGACCGGATCCTCGGCGATGTTGTAGGCGTAGTCGTCGGTCGATCCGTAGTCGAATCCCGCCTTGACGCCGCCGCCGGCCAGCCAGGTCGTGAAGCAGCGTCCGTGGTGGTCGCGACCCGCGGTCGGCGCCCCGAGTTCGCCCTGGCTGTAGACGGTGCGTCCGAATTCCCCGCCCCAGATCACGAGCGTGTCGTCGAGCATGCCGAGGCGTTTCAGATCCTTGATCAAGGCCGCGGAACCCTGGTCCACGTCCTGGCATTGACGCGGCAGCTGAGACTGGATCGAGATGTGCTGGTCCCATCCGCGGTGAAACAGTTGGACGAATCGAACGCCGCGCTCCGCCATGCGCCGGGCCATGAGACAGTTCGCGGCGAAGGTTCCGGGACGCCGGGCCTCTTCGCCGTAGAGTTCGAAGGTGGATTCCGGCTCGTCGGAAAAGTCGGTCAGGTCGGGAACGGAGGTCTGCATGCGGTAGGCCATCTCGTAGGCCTCGACGCGGGCCAGCGTTTCCGGATCGCCCGCGGCCTCGGCTTGCTGGCGGTTGAGGTCGCCGAGCGTGTCCAGCAGGCGTCGGCGCGACTCGCGCGAGACGCCCGGAGGATTCTGGAGGTAGAGCACCGGATTGGCTCCCGGACGCAGCATCACCCCCTGGTGACTGGAGGGAAGGTATCCGCTTCCCCAGAGCCGCGAGAAGAGCGGCTGCCCTGGATTTTTTCCCGTGCCCTGGCTCAGGAGCACCATGTAGGCGGGAAAATTGTCGTTCTCGCGGCCGAGTCCGTAGCTGAGCCACGCCCCCATGGAAGCGTGGCCCATCTGCTGGGAACCCGTGTTGATGTAGGTGACGGCGGGGTCGTGGTTGATGGCCTCGGTCCACATCGAACGGACGATGGCCATGTCGTCGGCGATCTCCTGAATGCGAGGCAAGGGATTCCCGATCCAGGTTCCGCGTTCGCCGCAGCGCTTGCCGCCCCAGAGGGCCTTGACCACCGGAAAGCTGTTCTGTCTCGACGTCATTCCGGTGAGGCGCTGCCCGCCGCGGACCGAGTCCGGGAGATCGCTCCCGTGATGCTTGTCGAGAAACTCCTTGCTGTCGAACAGGTCGACGTGGCTGGGTCCGCCGGACTGGAACAGGTAAATGACGCGCTTGGCTTTGGGGGCGAAGTGCGGCAGTCCCGGCAGCCCGCCGGTGCTCGGCGACGCCGTGGCGTCGAGTTTCGGCGCGGCGGCGGACGCGTGGCCCGCGAGCAAATTGCCCAGGGCCACCCCCCCGAGTCCGCCGGCCGTGCTGCCGAGCAGCGCACGCCGCGTCATGAGCTGCGCCTGGCGCTTGTCTATCTCCTCGAAAAAGGAAGTCTTCATGGTTTCGGGATAGGTAATTCAGGAACGCGTCAGGGTTTCGCTGAGATTCAGGAGCATGGTGGAGACCTGGGTCCAGACCGCGTGGGTGGAAACGTCCAGGTCGTCGTCGAGCGGGGCGTCGCCCACCGAGACGACCTTGGCGGCCGCGGCGCGGTCGGCCTGGTAGCGTTTCCGTTCGTCGTCGAGAAAGGAGGCGATCGCGTTCAACTCGCCCGCGGACGGCAACCGGCTCGTCACCGTCTCGAAGGCGAGCCGAAGGCGTTCGCGATCGTCGGCTTCGGGCGTCTCCCGGAGCAGTTTCGCCGCAAAAACCCGCGCCGCCTCGGTGAATTGAGGATCGTTGAGTGTCACCAGCGCCTGCAGCGGCGTGTTCGTCACCCCCCGCTGCATGATGCACATCTCCCGGTTCACCGCGTCGAATGCCGTCATCGCCGGATGAGGACTGGTCCTTTTCACGAACGTGTATAGGCTGCGCCGGTAGAGCTTCTCGCCCTTGTCCTGCACGAAGACCTGCTTGGTGGCGGGACTGCTGCCGAAGTGGCTCACTTCCTTCCACAGTCCCGCGGGCTGGTACGGTTGGACGCTCGGTCCGCCGATGCGGGGCACGAGCAATCCGCTCACCGCCAGCACCTGGTCGCGGATGAACTCGGCGGAAAGTCGAAAACGCGGTCCCCGTCCGACGAGCCGGTTCTTCGGATCGTTCTCGCGCTGCTCGGCCGTGGCCGCCGAATCCTGGCGATAGGCGGCGCTGCCGACGATTTGGCGAACCAGCTCTTTCTGGTCCCACCCGCCGGCGATAAACTCGGTCGCCAGCCAATCGAGCAGGGCGGGATGGCTGGGCCACTCCCCCTGCGATCCGAAATCGGCCGAGGTCGCCACAATCCCGTTGCCGAAAAACAGCGCCCAGATGCGATTGACCGCCACCCGCGCGGTCAAGGGGTGGTCGGGCTGCACCATCCAGTTGGCGAGGTCGAGCCGGGTGGCCGTCGATCCCGTCGCCAGCGGCGGCAGAACCTTCGGCGTGTTCGACGATACTTTCTCCAGGGGCGCGTCGTACTGGCCGCGCTCGAGAATGTGGGTTTCGCGGGGCTTTTCCGCCGTGTCCATCACCATGGTGGAATGGGGTTTCGTCAGGACGTCGATCCGCTCCTCCAGATTCGCGACCCGAACCCGCAGTGGTTCGAGTCCGGGGGAATGCTTCCGGAATGCCTCCCGAACGAGTTCGCGCTCCCCTTTCGACCACTCGGTCTCCCGCTTCCGGATCGCTTCGGAGACGGGTTCCGGGAAGACGCTTTCGGTGTCCACGCCGGTGAACGCGTCGATCCGCCATCGGTAAGGCAGCGATTCCGGTTTTCCGAAAAAGATCATCACCGACAAGTATGGCGTTTCGGACGGATCGACGGGCTCGGCGAAGGTGATCGTGAGGTGCTCCGCTCCCTCGGCGGCGGCGGGCTCCCACCAGTCGCGATTGCGTTCGTCGAGCACGCCGGCCGGATCGTTGCCCTCGGAAAACGAACTCGCCGTGGCCCGGGAGAACTCCAGTTGCCGATAGATGTCGACTTGCTTGGCGGCTTGGTCCCCGGACGAAACGAGAACGGTGGTCACCTTGGGCGTCCCACTCGGAAACGGCGTCAGACTCTTTCCCTCGCCTAGTTTTTCGGGCGAAAACCGGATCCTGATTCCGTTGACGTTCTCGCCCTTCGGCAACCGCACCGCATGGCTGAAAGCGTTCATGCCCTTGCCCGGCTCGCTCACGAAAACCGAACCGTCGGTTTGGACCTCGTAGGGTCCGGGACGGTTCGGCGAAGACACGTCCAGCATCTCGATCGGATGGAGTTCGAAATTTTCTCCGCGCCGCTTTTCCTGCCCGGCCATCGCCGCGACCCATTTGGAAAAGCCCTCGTCGCCGGCTTCCAGTTCCGCGCGGAGTTGGACGAGTTCGGCCTTTACCCGGGCCAGTTCGTCGTCGGGAATCACGGAGTGGCCCATCATGCTGGGACCGGCGTTGATGCCGCCGTTGCCGTCGAGCCCGCGGTCGCCGAGCTCGTTGAAGAAAGAGAAAAACTGGTAGTATTCCTTTTGCGAAATCGGATCGAACTTGTGATCGTGACACTGCGCGCAGGCCATGGTCAGGCCGAGGAACACTTCGCTCGTCGTCTGCACCCTGTCGGCGGCGTAGTTGGTCAGGTTCTCCTCCGGAATGGTGCCGCCCTCGTGGGTGATCATGTGGTTGCGGTTGAAGCCGGTCGCGATCCGCTGCGACTCGCCGGCGTCGGGCAGGAGATCGCCCGCGAGCTGTTCCACCGCGAAGCGATCGAAGGGCATGTTCCGGTTGTAGGCCTGGATCACCCAGTCGCGCCAGAGCCACATGTGGCGGCCGCCGTCGATCGAATAGCCGTTGGTGTCGGCGTAGCGCGCCTGGTCCATCCACGAAACCGCCATGCGCTCGCCGAAATGAGGCGAGTCGAGGAGGCGGGTAACGGCGTCCTGCCAGGCCGCTTCCCCCCGCTCTTGATAGTCGGCCAGAAACGCGCGAATTTCCTCCGTGGTGGGAGGCAGGCCGGTGAGATCGAAGGTGAGGCGCCGAATCAGCGTCCGCGGATCGGCCTCGGGCGACGGTTTCTCCCCCTCCTCTTCGAGCCGTGCGAGAATGAACGCGTCGATGGCGCCGCGACCCCAGTCGCCGGCCGGGGTCGGCAGGCGCGGCTTCACGGGCTTCTGGTAGGCCCAATGGCCTTCGTATTCCGCGCCCTCTTCGATCCAGCGCTTGATCATTTGCTTCTGCTCGCCGGAAAGCACGAAGTGCGATTCGGGGGGCGGCATCAGGTCGTCCGGGTCGTCCGAGACGATCCGCCACCACGCTTCGCTGTTTTCAAGATCGCCGGGCGCGATCGCCTGGTACCCTCCGAGATCGGCGACGGCGCCCTCGAGATTGTCGAGCCGCAAGTCCGCCCGCCGCCCGTGCTCGTCCGGCCCGTGGCAGTGGAAGCATGTCTCCGAAAGGATCGGCCGAATGTCACGGTTGAATTTGACGGGCCGGACGGAGGTCGCCTTCGTCGCCGGCACGGCCGTGTCGGTCAGACCGGGATGTTTCGCCGAACCCGTCGCATTGATCACCTTCCAGGGATCGCGCCCGCTCGGTTCGGGGACCTCCTCCCGGGAAGCCAGCGTCGCTCCTTCGGGCTCCGCCCGATCGTCTTCGTGGGCGCCGCTTTCGGGCTGGTCGGGCCGCTCCTCGGCCACCGCGATACCCGCGAGGGTTTCGCCGGAGGTTCCGTCGGGGGTTTCAACCGGTTCGCTGGCCGGAAAAAGAAAAAAGCCCGCAGTCGCGAGAAGGGCGAAACCCGCCGCGACCCAAGCAACTCCGCCTCGCGAACGCCCCGCGGCGGGTTCCTCCTCCGGCGCGGGAGCCGCCATGGCCACGGTCGCCGCTCCCGAATCGGAAAGACTTTCGCCGGCCGCCGCCAGCCACGTCTCCATCTCGCAATGGTCGAGATACAGGTCCAGCGATTCCGGCGATGCGCGCAGAAGCTCCTGCAACTCGCTCGTTTCGGCCTCCGTCAGAGACCCCTCCGCCAGCTTGATCAACAGTTCTTCCGTCCGTTCGTTCTGGTTCATTCCGCTATGATTCGTTGAAGCTTTCCCCGTCCAGCTCCCTGTGAGACTCCCGGCGGACGCATTCGATCAAATTCTGTCGGGCCCGATACAGCAACTGAGCAACGGCGTTGGGTTCCCGGTCGGCCTCGCGCCCCACGTCCTCCAGCGAGCAGCCGTCGAGGTAGAAACGCTCGACCGCGGCACGCTGTCGCTCCGGGAGTTTCCCGAGACACACCTGGAGCAACTTGCGCCGTCGCCCGTCCTCCTGTTCGCGCTCCGCGTGGCGGGCTTCCACCATGTGCTCCAGATCGGAATCGAGCAGCGGCACGGTCGGCCGGGCCTGCCTCCTGCGAACCTCGTTCCGATAGTGATTCCGCCCAATCGCCCTCATCCAAGCCACCAGGTTCGTCCCCGTCTCGAACGATTCGCGTTTGTTCCAGGCCGTCAAATTCGTAAGCTGGAGCAGGTCCCGGGCGTCCGCGAGGTTGCCGGTCAACCGAACGAGATAGCCTAGAAGGGGTACCTGGGCCCGCCGCAACTCGGCCTCGAACGGGGATTGGGATTCGTGTCGCACAGTCTTCACTCCGGAAAGAAATGTCGTTCGACTCGAATAACTTACGGTTCCTTGGGGGAATTCGCCGAAATTCAAATTCCGAGAGGCGGGTTCCGCGGGACCGCGTCACGCCAACGCACCGCTGAAATCAAACCGGACCGGGCGGCCACTTTCGGCCGACAACTCGGCCGCTTCCATCGCCGCCAGCGCCCGCGCCGCCTCGACGGGAGTGATGACCCGTGGTTTCGCTCCCGTCCGGACGCATCGATTGAAGTAGTCGATTTCCCGCTCCAAGGCTCCGAAATGCCTGCCGTGCTGAATCGGCCAGTAGACCGTGTCCGGCATGCTCGAACCCGATTCGTCGGTGATCGTCAGCCCGGTGTTGGCGCAGTCGATCGAGATTTTTCCCTCCGTCCCGATGATCTCCATCTTGGCGTCGATCGCGGTGGGAACGCTCTGCGGCAGGCACCAGACCGTCTCCACGACCCCGATCGCCTCTTCGCCGAAGTGCAGCATGGCCCAGCCGAGATCGGGATACTGGAACGTGTCGATCCGCACGTTGCGCCCGTAGACTTCCGTCGGCGCGCGATCGAGAAACCACATCATGAGATCCGCGTCGTGGATGCCGTCGCCCATCAGCGGAGAAATCTTGTCGAGCCGGATGTTTCCGGGCGCCTTGGGAAGGTTGCGCCGGGCGTGCATGGAAACGATCCGTCCGACCCGCCCGGCGTCGATGGCTTCCTTCGCCAGGGTCACCCGCGGATCGAATCGGCAGACGTGACCGACCATGAAACAGGCGGACGTCTCCGCCGCCGCCGCGAGAAGCTCGAGACACTCGGCACTCGTCGCGGCCATGGGCTTCTCGAGGAGAACGTGTTTCCCGCTTTTGAGGGCGGCGAGGGCCACTTCGTGATGCTCCCGCCAATGAGTAGTGATGCTGACGGCGTCGACGGCGGGATCATCCAGGATCTCGCGGTAGTCCGCCGCGGCCTTTCCGACGCGGAATTCGTTCGCCGCCTCGGAAAGGCGCGCCTCGTTCCGGTTGGAAAGCGCCACCAACTCGCAGCCGGGGAGCGAGGAAAGAACCCGCGCGTGAATTCGGCCGAAACGCCCGACACCGATTACCGCCCAGTTGATTGTCTTCATGTTGGAATCGGGTAAAGCCACCCTTCCATTCATGCATACACTTCGAATCGTCGCCCTTCCATCTCGTTTCCCGGAAGGACGCCGGAAAACGAACCGGACTGCGAACCCGGACCCTCGGAGGCGCCTAGGTCCGCTTCCCGAAGGTCAGCGGCGTCTCCGGCGTTTCCTCGGGAAGACGTTCCTGGGCGATATTCAGCTTGGTGGTGTCGAGGCGGGGCAGCACGTGTTTCGCGAACAGTTCGCACTCGTCGATATGCGGATAGCCCGAGAAAATGAAGGCTCTCATCCCCATGTCGATGTAGCGCTGGAGCTTCTCGTAGACTTGGTCCGGGTCGCCGACGATGGCGCTGCCGCAACCGGAGCGCGCCCGTCCCACGCCCGACCAGACGTGATCCTCGATGTAGTCGTCCTTGGATTGCGCGCGCAGTTCGTCCTGTCGGGTCACGCCGGCCGACTGGCTGTCCTGGGCGCGGTTCTTGATCTCTTCGCCCTTCGCGGCGTCGAGCTTCGACAGCAGCCGCGACGACGCCTCGCGCGCCTCGCCCTCGGTTTCGCGAACAATCATGTGGATGCGCAGGCCGAAGTCAATCTTCCGTCCGAACCCGGCGGCCATTTGACTCATCTCAGTCATGGTGGCGGCGAGGCGATCCTCCGTCTCCGGCCACATCAGGAAGACGTCGCAGTGTTCGGCGCAGAGCGCCTTGGCTCCCGGTGAAATCCCGCCGAAATAGAGCAACGGCCCGCCGTTCTGCTGGTAGGGCTTCACCGGTTCCGTCGTGGGCAATTTCAGCTGGTAGAACTCGCCGGAAAAATCGACTTCGTCCTGCGTCCAGCACTGCTTGAGGATCTGGATCACTTCGCGCGAACGGGCGTAGCGTTTCTCGCTTTCCAGCTTCTCGCCCGGCAGATCGGAGGAAATGATGTTCACCGTCATGCGACCCTTCGCCATGTGGTCGATCGTGCCGAGGTGCCGCGCCAGCATGGGCGGGTGAATCTCGCCCATGCGCACCGCGATGAGCTGGTTGATGTTCTCGGTCTGCGCGGCCATGGCCGAAGCGAACGGGATCGGCTCCTGGCCGACGACGTAGGAGGACGGCAGCAGAATGTTCTGGTAGCCGAGCCGGTCGGCGGTCCTGACAATGTCTCCGCAATGCTCGTAGCTGCTCCGCAGATCGCCGTCGGGCACGCCGAGAAATTCGTAGTCGTCGCCGCAGAGCGCGGAAAACCAGGCCACTTCGACCTTTCGCTCCGGGGTGCGGATTTCGATGGGGGGTTGGGTTTGTTCGGTCATGATGGGTATTTCCGTTAGGATTCGGAGAGGGTTCGAATGCGCCGCGCCGCCTCAGCCAGAATCGGCAACTCCTGCGCCAAGTGCGCGAGACGGGTTCTGACGGGACTGTCCTCGGCCAAGGTGTTGTCCTCCCGAAAGTCGGATCGGATCGCGAAGACGAAACGGGGCGACAGGAGACAGCGGTAGTCGAGCGACAGGCTGTTCATGAAGCCCAGCGGCGAAAGGTAGCTTCGGTCTCCACCGGCGGTGCAGACGAGAGCGACCGCCTTGCCCTTCCAGCTGTTGCCGGTGAGTTCGATCAGGTTCTTCGCCGCCGCGTTGAGATCGAAATTGTAAATCGGGGAAACCAGGACGATGGCGTCCATTCCGGCGAGACGTTCGGTCAGGGCGATGGCATTTTCGTCCTTGTAGCAGAGACGGCCGTCGCAGGCGGGCAAGGACAGGTCTCCGGCGTGAAAGACGACGGCTTCGTGCCCGCCGGCGCCGAAGAGGGATTCCAGTTCTCCGGCGATGTAGCCGGTCTTGCCTCCGGAAGCCAGGTTCGAATTGATGATGGCGATTTTCATAGTCTTTTTCTTAAGGAACAAGCAGGATCACGGCAATAACGACCCAGCCGAATCGAGATTGCCCAGGGCCGATGAACTCATGTCGGTACTGACGCGAACGAGCTCGTTAACCCGACTTAATTTCATTTGCAACAATTAATTCCTCCTGTTAATACCATTTTCGATATTCACTCATGGACCATCCGAAGGACACTCTCAAAACCACGCGGCGGCGATTCATCGGCCGGTCCTCGGCCGCCGCCTCGCTCACGCTCTCCCTGGCTTCCGGCCGGGCGGTCCACGCCGCCGGCGCTTCGGAAAACCTCAAGCTCGGTCTCGTCGGATGCGGGGGACGCGGGGCCGGCGCCGCCAACCAGGCCATGACCGCCGACGACGGGGTCCAGCTCTTTTCCATGGCCGACGTCGACCGGGAAACGCTCGACAAGGCGCACGGGATTCTCGACAGAAACCAACCCGGCCGGGTCGACGTTCCGGAAGAGCGGCGCTACGGCGACTTCGAAGGCTACAAGCGGGTGATCGCCGACTGCGACGTCGTCATCCTGGCCACCTCCCCCGGCTTCCGCCCCCAGCATTTCGAAGAGGCGATCGCCCGGGGAAAACACGTCTTCATGGAAAAGCCGGTCGCCACCGACGTGGCGGGAATCAAGCGCGTCATCGAAGCGGGCAAACAGGCCAGGGCCAGGAATCTCAAGATCGGCGTCGGTCTGCAACGGCGGCACCAGCCCGGCTACCAGGAATGGATCCAGCGCATCCAGGACGGCGCCGTCGGCGATCTCCGGACCATCCGCGCCCTGTGGAACGGCACCTCCCGCCCCGGCAAACTCCGCGCCGAAGGCGAGACCGAACTCGAATACCAGATCCGGAACTGGTATTATTTCACCTGGCTCTCCGGCGACCACAACGTCGAACAGCACGTTCACAACCTCGACGTCGCCAACTGGATGATGGGCGACGGGCATCCGGTGGTCGCCAGGGGCATGGGCGGGCGCGAAGTCCGCGACAAGATCGAACACGGCCAGATCTACGATCACCACTTCATCGAGTACGAATACGCCGACGGCACTCTCCTCTACAGCCAGTCGCGCCAGATACCGGACTGCTGGCGCAGCATCGGCGAGTCCGCCCTCGGCACGCTCGGCCGCGCCGACCTGGGGCAGCGCGAGTTCACCATCTCCGGACCGAACGAAGCCACCAAGCGCTTCCGGCAGGGCGAGGACGGCCATCAACTCGAACACTACCCGTTTTTCAAAGCCATTCGCGAGAACCTCGAATACAACGAAGCCGAGCGGGGCGCCCTGGCCACGATGACCGGCATCCTCGGGCGCATGGCGACCTACTCGGGCCAGGAGGTGACTTGGGACGACGCCATGGCGTCCAACCAGAAACTGGTCCCGGACGACCTCGTCGACTTCGGCTCCGCCGCGCCGGTTCAGCCGGACGAAGACGGCCGCTATCCAGTCGCCGTCCCCGGCGTGACCGATCCGTTCGAGGTGTGGTATTGAGCTTGGCGGCTGGCCTCGGGCCGAAGGCCTCGACCCCTTCGGAATTTCCACAAGTGCCGCGGTGTCAATCAACCCTCTTTGATCGCTGCCTTGCGAAGCTTGTCGAGAATCGCCTTCCCCACGCCGCGGTCGGGGACGGGCTCGGCGACGATTTCATCGATGTCGAGCCGGTCGAGCTGGGCGACGAGATGAAAGAAACGGATTCCCGCCTCGGCCACGCGGCCGGACCCGGGACTGAGAACGGCGACTTGCTCCCACTCGTGGAGATCGAGATATCCGTCCTTGGATTGCCCGCGGTAGCTGAGGAGCGCGTAGCGTTTGCCCTCCTCGGGCCTGAAGTCCTCGGGGTCGGCGAGCAGGCGCAGCGGTTTCCCGGGAGCGTAGTGGTTGGCGAGCATGCCGGGCGCTTCCGGATGCGAATTCTCGACGTCGGCGTTCTTCTCTTCGAAAACGACCTTGCCGAATTGCTTCAGGTCCTCCGCAGTGATGGGTCCCGGCCGGAGAACCCGGATGACGGGCTTGGGCTCTCCGGGCTCGATTTTCACGATGGTCGATTCGAGGCCTCGCGAACAGGCCCCGCCGTCGACCAGGAACGGGATTCTTCCTTCCAGTTGATCCAGCACCGTCTGCGCCGACGTCGGGCTGAGGCAGCCGAAGCGATTGGCGCTGGGCGCGGCGATGGGACCGCCGAAGTTCTTGATGATACGGTGGAAAATGGGGTGGTTGCACTGACGGACCGCCACGGTGGGCAGCCCCCCGGTGACGATGTCGGGCACGACGGGCTTCTTGGGCAGCACGATAGTGAGGGGCCCGGGCCAGAAGGTTTCGATCAGCTGGACGACGGGCTTGGCGATGTCCTTGGGCACCGCCGCGACCTCGGCGTGCATCTCCTTGTTGGGGAGGTGAACGATGAGCGGATCGAAATGGGGACGCCCCTTGGCCTCGAAAATCTTCTCCATCGCCGCCGGATCGAGCGCGTCGGCGCACAGCCCGTAGACGGTCTCGGTCGGCAGGGCGACGATCTCCCCGTTCTGGAGCATGGAGACGGCGCGGCGCACCGTGTCGTTGGTGTTCACTTCGCTGTCGGTTAAGCCGACTTCGGTTTCCATGGCCTTCGGGATAAAATTTGGGCATCGAGCCCGTTCACGCTATGCTGGATGAAGTGAATACGACAGGAACAGAACGCCGCAATCTGATTTTGATTGGATTCATGGGGACGGGGAAGACGACCGTTGGCCGGAAGGTGGCGAAAAGCCTGGGGTTCCGCTTCGTCGACACGGATCAGTTGATCGTCAAAAGGACGGGCAAATCGATCCCCCGAATTTTCGCGGAAGACGGCGAGGAGGCCTTTCGCGAAATCGAGAGCGAGGTGCTGCGGAAGTGCGTCGAACGATCGGGCCAGGTCGTTTCGACCGGAGGCGGCATCGTGACGGTGGCGAAGAACCGCGACCTGCTGAAGAAGGCGGGATTCGTCATCTGGCTGCGGGCGTCGCCCGATTCGATATACGCCCGGGTGCGCCGCAGCGGCAACCGGCCGCTCCTGCGCACCGAGAACCCGCGCGAAACGATCGCGGCCATGTTGGAGAGCCGCAACCCGCTCTACGAGGAAACGCGCGACCTCGTCATCACCACGGACGATCTGACGCTCGAAGAGACCTCCCACGGCGTCACCGAATCGGCGAGAATCGAACTTGGCGCGGCGTGAACCAATCTACGCCAGCGACTCGAGCGCCCTGCCGACGAAGAAGGCGGTCACGGCGGCAATTCCGCCGATCAGCAGCATCTCGATGCCCGAGACCCACCAGCGTCCCAGGGAAACTCTTCCTTTGATCGCACCCAGCCCGAAGAGGGTGGCGCCGGTGAGGGCGCAGGCCCAGAGCAACCCGTCGACGTCGATCCCGGTCAGATGCCGCACCACGAAAATCAGGAGGGGGATGAATCCGAAGAAAACGAACGAGGCGAAGGTGACCAGCGCGTTCGCCAGCGGAGACTCGGTCTCTTCGAGAATCCCCAGTTCCTCCACCATCATGGTGTCGACCATGACGCCCGGATGCCGGGAGAGAATGTCGACCATGGTCGCGGCGTCGGCCTCGCTGAGCCCTTTCTCCCTGTAGACCTCGATCAATTCCTGCTTCTCCCCGTCGGGAAAGTGCTCGAGTTCCCATTCTTCCCGCGTTCTTTCCGCCGCCTGATACTGGCGTTCGGCCCGGGTGCTGAGAAAGTCGCCGAAGGCCATTGCGACGCCGTCGGCCACGAGATTGGCGAAGCCGAGAATCAGAATGACGTTGGCGCTGAGCGAGGCCCCCGCCACTCCGGCGACGACGGCGAAGGTCGTGATGGTGCCGTCGAGGCCCCCGTAGACGAAGCTTTTCAGATACTGGCCGCCGCCGGCGGAATGCGGCTCTCCGCCGCCGCCTTTCTCGTGCGCCTTGCGGGACGCCTCGACGTCCTTGCCCGCGAACGCCGCCCGCGCTCTGTCGAGATTCCGGGAGAGCATGGGACACGAAAAGCGGCGATCGGCGAAAAGCCAACCGCCGCTTTCATGAATTTCCAATCCCGCGGAATCAGCTCACCTCGGGAACGATGTAGGGCTTGCGGTACTCCCGCGTCGCCAACTCGTTCGCGGGCTTGTCCAGGTCGTCGTTGCCCTCCGCCCATTCCGTCTCCGGATTGAACTTGAGCATCGGTCCGACCACGATGCCTTCCTTGGACAGGTCGACCTCGTTCTTGGCGAGATGATCGGCCATGGACTCGAAACGCTCCGCGAGCAGCTTGTCGCCATTGATCTGCTCCATCGCCTCGCCCTTTTTCATCTTCTCTCCGAGGCGGTGCGAAATCAACCCGGTGTGGCACAGGGCGCTCGAGATGTGGGTTTCCTCGCAATCGGCGTAGAGGTCTTCCGCCTTGCGACTGCGCACGGCGTTGATGAAGTTCTGAAAAATGTCCTCGGTTTCCACGGGCTCGGGGGCGTCGATGTCGTTGCCGTCGCCGTCCTTCATCTTGACCCGGCCTCCCGAGTCGGTGAAGACGTAGCCTTTCTCGCAGGCAACCACGACCGAAATGCCGCGCGAATCGGGGAACTCGTCCGGCGTGTTCATGTTCTTGCCCCAGTTGTCCTCCTGGAATTCCTTCGCCTTCGG
This sequence comes from Verrucomicrobiales bacterium, assembly GCA_040905585.1. Taxonomy (GTDB): domain Bacteria; phylum Verrucomicrobiota; class Verrucomicrobiia; order Verrucomicrobiales; family DEV007; genus Arctic95D-9. The sequence continues at coordinate 10,608 of JBBDRG010000032.1, read as the reverse complement.
CAAACCGCGCGTTTCGAAAATGAGCGGCGCCTCGTCGTAGTCGTGCCAGACGATCTGGGTGTTCGGGCTTTCCCCGTCGTCGTCGTAGCCGAGACGGCCGCCGATGCTCATGGAGCGCGGCGCGATCTTGTCCTCGCCGAGATACCAGCGAGCCACGTCCATCTGGTGAATGCCCTGGTTCCCCATGTCTCCGTTGCCGTAGGCGTAGAACCAGTGCCAGTCGTAGTGAAAGCGCTTGCGCCCGAGGGGTGTTTCGATCTCCGCGGGACCGGACCACAGATCGTAGTCGAGGCCGTCGGGGATCTCTCCGCCGCCGCCCTTGCCGATCGAGGTCCGCGGCTTGTAGCACATGCCTTTGACGTACTTGATTTTTCCGAGGCCGCCGTCGCGGACGAATTTGACCGCCGCCTGAATCGAACCGCTCGCCCGGCTCTGGGTGCCGCCCTGGCAGATTTTCTTCTCCTTGCGCGCGAGCTTCACGAGCTGGCGCCCCTCCCACACGTTGTGCGAGATCGGCTTCTCGACGTAGGCGTCCTTGCCCGCCTGGATCGCCCAGACCCCGGCCAGCGAGTGCCAGTGGTTCGGGGTGGCCGTGGACATGACGTCGATCTCGCCGCTGTCGAACATCTCCCTCATGTCGTTGTACCCGCCGACGCCGATCTTCTGATCGTCGGACATCTTCTGGACTCTCGCGTAGAGCACGTCGGGATCGGTGTCGCAGAGGGCCGTGACCCGCACGCCGTCCATTTTACCGAAGGCGCTCATGTGCGACTGGCCGCGACCGTTCACACCGATGACGCCGACGCGGATGTCGTCGTTCGCGCCCAGCACCCGCGAGTTGGGCCAGGCGAGGGCTAGACCGAAGCCGGCCCCGTACTTGAGAACTTTGCGGCGGTCGACGGATGGAGATTGATTCGGAGTTTTCATAGAGTTTCCAGAAGCGTAGGAAAAATTTTTCCTCCCGACAACGCAGAAAATCTACCGTGGTCGCGGTGGCCGGCACCCCGGCGTCCCGGTGAAGCCGTCCCGGTGAAGCCGTCCCGGTGAAGCCGTCCCGGTGAATGCCAGCGCGGTGAAGGCACCTCGCCTCCCTGGCCGCGGCGACCGTTGAAAACGCCCCGTCCCGATCGGGTCAATCGCGATGCATGAAAATCGTCAGGATGTACCAGAAGAGCAGAGCCACGCTGGCGAACAATCCAAGCGAAGCCGACACGTATTGATCGGTCCGGTAGTGGTGGATGATGTTGGAGGTGTTGTAGAGGATCGCCACCGAAGCGAAGATCGCCATGGCCCCGGCGAAGATCGTCCCTAGATTGAAGCCGAAAATGATCGAGACCACGATGATCCCGAGAGCGACGAATCCGCCGACCATGAGAAACCCCCGAAGGAAGGAAAAGTCCTTCCCCGTCGCGAAAGCGGCGAAGGTGAGCCCGCCGAAGACGAATCCGGTGGTGATGCCCGCTTTGAGGATGACTTGGCCGTCGTTCGCGTAGTAGGCCGCCATGTAGAGCAGCGGCATGAAAATGAGCGCCTCCGCCACGATGAACAGGCCGAGTCCACCGTACTGGACCCCCTTGGACGTGTCCGACATCGCGAGGCGGTTGGCAACGTGGGAAACCCCCATGAAAGCGGCCAGCACGATAAGCCAGCCGAAACCACCGGTCATTTTCGGGATGAGCTGCGGCGCCCAGCTTTGCTGAAGCAGGAACCACTCCACGGCGACAAAGCCGAGAATGGCGAAGCCCAGGTGCAGATAGGTCCTGCGGATGAACAAAGCGCGCTCGCTGGGAGCGGCCTGGGCGACGGTGTAGGGATTGGCGTAGGCAGTGTCCATGGGGGTGGTTTGTATTGGTGGGAAAATTTATCGAATGTCCGGATGGATGGCAATGGAAGAAGTCGCCTTATTCCGCGAAATGCCGCTGTCTGACGACTTCGTATAAACAGACCGCCGCGGCATTCGAAACGTTCAAGCACTCCACGCTGCCAGCCATCGGAATGCGGATCAGCGCATCGCAGTTCTCCTTGGTGAGACGCCGCATGCCCTCGCCTTCGGCACCCAGCACGATGGCGAGAGGCCCGCCCAGTTCGCAGTCGTAGAGGTCGCGTTCCGCCTCGTCGGCCATGCCGACCACCCCGAGCTGGTAGTCGGCGCGGACTTTTCCGAGAAACCTCGCCATGTTGGCCACGGCCACCACGGGCACCGCCTCGGCACCCCCGCAAGACACCCGAACCACCGTCTCGGTGACGGGGGAAGCCTTGTGGCGCGGCACGACGACGGCCGACGCTCCGGCTCCTTCCGCCGAGCGCAGGCAGGCCCCGAGGTTGTGCGGATCCTGCACGCCGTCGAGAACCAGAAGCAGGATCTCGGGGTCGGACTCGATCAGGTCGTAGAGCCCGTCCTCGGACAACCTCGCGATGCCCGTCGAGGTGCTCGAATGCACGTTGGCCCGGGCTTCGCGGGGGCGATTGCCGGGCGGTCTGGAACGGCGTTTTCTGGCCATGAGAGAGGGGGAAACTGAGAATCGAACGAAGGAACTCCGACCATAAGTCCGGGACCCCTCGTCGGCGAGTCCTTTTAGGAGACTGTTGAAAAACTCTGAAACGCAAAATCTTAATGAAGAGACGGGACGAAAGTCAGCGGCTTCGCCCGATCGATTTGCCAACGCCCCTTCGGGCTGCGGTCAATTTGGCTGCTGGCTTCGTTGCTCCTCCGTCATGGGGCTCGCCCCACTCCGTCGTCGCGCCTCGCCAGCAGCCAAAATGACTCGCAGTTTTCCATTCCAGAGTTTTTCAACAGTCTCTTAGAGAGCCGCCCCGGCGTGGCGCTTTCGCGGCTTATCGACCGTTGACCGCCAGCCGACGCGGTCCCGATACTCCTCTCGCATGGAGAGCACGCCCACCGCCCCGACCGGGGAGACCGAACGCCCGGAGATCTCCGGCACGACGCGGCTTCTTTCCCTCGACGTCTACCGGGGTCTCGTCATGCTGCTCCTGGCGACGAGCGGGCTGGGACTGGCCAGGGCGGCCGCGAAGGCCGAGGGCCCCCTCGCCGAGTGGGTCGTCTTCCACGGGACGCACCCGGAGTGGATCAGCCAGTTCGGCGTGTTCGGCCTCTCGATCTGGGATCTGATCCAACCGGCCTTCATGTTCATCGTCGGCGTCTCGATGCCGTTCTCCTACGCGAAAAGGGCCCGGCTCGGCCAGAGCTACGGCCGCCGCATGGGGCATGCCTGGACGCGGGCGCTTCTCCTCGTTCTCCTGGGCGTTTTCCTGCAATCGCTGGGAAGGCCGGAAACCCACTGGATCTTCACGAACGTCCTCAGCCAGATCGGCCTCGGTTACGGATTCCTCTTTTTCCTCGCGGGACGAAAATTCCGGACGCAATTCGCGGTCGGCGGCACCGTGCTGCTGGCCTACTATTTCCTCCTCGTCCTGCTGCCGCCGGGCTTGGAAACGTTTGCGGCCCATTTCGCCAACGGGACGAGTTTTCCCCAGCAGTTCGATCTGTGGTTCCTCAACCTCTTCCCCCGCTCCGAACCCTTCGCCGGCCATCCCTACGCTACGCTGAACTTCATTCCTTCGTTGGTGACGATGCTGATGGGGCTCATGAGCGGGCAACTGCTCAAGGAAGAGACCCTGACCGAGTCCGCGAAAATCCGACGACTCTGCGTCGCGGCGGTTGCCTGTCTGGTCGTCGGCGCCGTCGCCGGCCTTACCCTCTGCCCGGTGATCAAGAAAATCTGGACGCCGTCCTGGACCCTCTACAGCGGCGGTTACGTGCTCGCCCTTCTCGCGCTTTTCTACTGGGCGATCGACGTGAAAAAGTCGAGGAGCTGGGTCTTTCCCTTCGTCGTCGTCGGTCTCAACCCGCTGGCGATGTATCTGCTCGGCATGACCGGCCGCCGCAGCGTCCCCGCCGCGTTCAAGCGACATCTGCCCGACGCCTGGTTCGAGGGCGCCCACGGGCACGTCGTCCAGGCTTGCCTCATGGCGGCCCTTTTCTGGCTCGTCCTTTGGTGGATGTACCGCAACCGCGTCTTTCTCCGTCTCTGATCCCGCTTATCGCTTATGAAAACCCTCCCCGTCGTTCTCGCTCTCTCCGTCGCCGCCTTTCAACTGTCCGGCGCCGAAAAACGCAACGTCCTGCTTCTCATCTCCGACAACCATACGTGGACCGACCTTGGATGCTACGGGCATCCCGTGGTGAAAACGCCGCGCATCGACCGGCTCGCCAGCGAGGGGGTGCGCTTCGAGCAGGCCTTCGCCACGACCGCCTCCTGCGGGCCGAGCCGGGCCGTCATGTACACAGGGCTGCTCACGCACGCGAACGGCCAGTACGCCCACCCCCACCGCGAGCACAACCAGCAGCTCCGCGAGGATGTCACCACGGTGTTCGCGATGCTCAAGGAAGACGGCTATCGCACCGGACTGATCGGCAAGGACCACGTCAAGCCTCTCGAAAAATACCCGATCGACTTCAAACCCCGGGTGCAGCCTCGGAACGTGATCGCCATGGCGAAGGAAGCGGAAACGTTCCTTCGGGAAGACGATCCCTTCTTCCTCGTGTTGTCCTATCACGATCCCCACCCGGTCTCCATCGACGGCCCCGGCTGGGGAATCGAGGAGAAAACCAATGGCTACGAACCCCTCGACTACGCGCCGGAAGACGCAGTCGTCCCCCCTTTTCTCCCCGACACCCCGGAAGTGCGGGAAGGCATCGCGGGCTACTACCAGCAGATCAGCCGGATGGACCACGGCGTCGGCCTGGTTCTGGATTCGCTGGAAAAAAGCGGACACCGCGACGACACGCTCGTCATTTTCATCTCCGATCACGGCACCTCGGAACCGGGAGCCATGGGCACCCACTACGAGCCGGGAGTGCGCGTTCCCTTCATCGTCCGCCAGCCGGGCCTGGAAGCCCCCGCTTCTCCGAACCGCGCGCTCGTCGCTTTCACCGACCTGACGCCGACCATTCTCGACTGGACCGGCGTCGCCTTCAAAGACTATCCCCTCCACGGACGCAGCCTCCTGCCCGTACTCGACGACTCGAATCCGGAAAACTGGGACGACGTCCTGCTCAGCCACGTGGCCCACGACATCTTCGCCTACTACCCCATGCGAACCCTCAGAAACCGACGCCACAAGCTGATCTGGAACGTGACTCCCGGAGCGGAATACCCGCTCCCCATCGACGCGGTGCAGAGACGAACCTGGGTAGACTTGAGAAACCGCGGAGACGAGAACATCGGAGAACGACCGGTGGAAGCGTTTCTCCACCGCCCCCGGCTCGAACTCTACGATCTCGAAAACGATCCGTGGGAAACGGAGAACCTCGCCGACGATCCCGAAACCGCCGACATCCAGGATGCAATGGTGGCCGAAATGATGACCAGGCTGGAGAAGCAGAAAGATCCCTGGATCCGCAAATACCACCCTCTGGGTCGGGAACAGTGACGCGGCGAAGGGTTCGACCGCCGGCGGCTTCGAGATTCCGAAACGCAAAATTCGGGCAAAGCTCCGGGGACCGGCCCCCGGAGGCCAGCCCCCGGAAGACCGGCGCACTCCAAGACGCTCGCGCGAAATTCGAACGTCGCCCGCCGCCGCGGCAGCGTCTTGGAGTGCGGGCAGTCCTCTGCCGCTTTCCGAGGCACCCCGGGCTCCCCAAGAATGGTCTTTCACTCACGAAGCACGCCCGCATTGCCGTCGCGTCGCCCCGGCTGCGGGTCAATGACTCGCAGTTGTCCATTCCAGAATTCTACAGCGGTCTCCTACACGGGTGGGGCCTCGATCGGTTTCCGGAGATTTCCGCGAACCGCGACGAACAGCCCCATCACCACCACGACGGCGCCCACTCCCTGCCACGGCACCAGCGGTTGCCCGAGGATCCACACCCCGAGAAAAGCGGTCGCCACGGGCTGGACCAGCAGGCTGACCGAGGCGAGACTCGCGGGCACGCCGCCGAGCCCGTAGGCGATCAAGCCCTGCCCGCAGGCGTGGGAGAGAACGCCGAGTCCGATCAGCGGCAGCCACTTCGCCGCGGCGGTCGGGAAAAACGGATCCTCGTGCACCAGGGCCAACGGCAACAACACCGCCGCGGCGACCGCGCTCGCCCAAAACATCAGAACCGGTGCCGAATGCGAGCGGCGACACCGCTTCATCGACAGCTGGTAGGCGGCGTAGAAACCCGCGGTCAGCAAGGCCAGAAAGTCACCGAAGACCGGATTGCCCGCCGTCGGCGGCTCCCGCCGGGTCGAACTGAGCATCAGGATCGCCATTCCCGCGAAGGCCAGCACCGCCCCGACCGTGAACAAGCGGGTGATCCGCTCCTTCCACACCAGCCAGGCGAAGAGCGTGACCCAGAGAATGGCGGTATTCGCGAGCAAGGTGGAATTGGCCACCGACGTGTGCTCGAACGACCAGTGCCAGGCCCAGAAATCGCCGGCGAACACGAGGCCCGGCAACCACAGCCAGACGTGACCATCACGAAAATCGCCCCGGACCGGGAGCAGCCGTTGCCGCTTCATGCCGAAAAGCAGCCCGAGCGCGCCGGCACCGATGAAGACGCGCCAGAAAGCCGCGTCCCACATGCCGACCGCCCCGTCGCCCGTGGCGCTCATCACCGCGAAGATCGGCGCGAACGCGATGCACAACGCGCCCGCGAACAAACCCAGCAAATGCCGAATCGAAACGACGGCTTCGTTTTTCAGGGCACCTTCTTTCATCGGCGCGGCGAGCATAGAACCGGAGAAGGGAAAGCGACAGGGCAAGTTCGAGGCAGCCGGGCCGGGCACGCGATTTTGCACTCGAAACGCCGCCGGACTCCGCTAGTCTGGTACCATGTCGAGAATCTCCCTTGTCCCGCTGGTCGCCGCCGCGGTAATCCAGACGCCCCTCCTCGCCGAGACGACGCCGGCATCCCTTCCGGGCGCCGAGGTCGACGTCTACAAAACGGCGTCCGGCGACGATCTCCGCCTCTACCGTTTCGATCCGCCCGGGCACGATCCCAAGACCGGAGTAAAGAAATGAGCGAGATCCTGGAGCATCCGGCAGTTTGGAAAGGCGACGAACTCGTCCACCGCGACGATTGGACGGGAGATTTCACTACCTCCGACCCCGGCGCCATTCGCGAGCGCCTGGAGCACGGGTCGGGCGCGTTGCTCCTGCGCGGCTTTCCCATCGATCGCTACGACAAGGACAGCGCTCGCGAATCCTTCCGCAATTGGTGCACGTCCCTCGGAACGCGGCTTTCCCAGAACGAAAAAGGCGAGACCGTCTTCGACGTTTCCGACGCGGGCTTCGGAGAAAAGGATTCCCGCACCAGGGGACCCAACACCAGCAAGAGACTCTCCTTCCACACGGACCGGTGCGACGTCATTGCCTTCCTCTGCTGGAGGCAGGCGAAAACCGGAGGCGAAAACGAGATCGTCAGCTCGATGCATCTCTACAACGAGGTCGCCCGCCGCCGCCCCGATCTGCTCGAAGTGCTGATGCGGCCTTTCCTCTACAAGCGCCACAGCGTGGACCTGGGAAACGAGCAGGCCTACTGCGAACAACCCGTCTTCTCGTTTCGCGAAGGCCACTTCGCGTGCAGCTTCCTGCGGGTCCTGATCGATCGGGCCGACGCCGATCCCGACCTGCCGAACTTGTCGCCGGAGCAGAAGGAAGCCATGGATTTTCTCGAAGAAGTCGCCGACGAATCCGGACGGGCGGTCCACTTCCGCCAGGAACCCGGCGACGTCCTGCTGCTCAACAACTGGGTCACCCTTCACCGCCGCTCCGCCTTCGAGGACTCCGACGATCCGGCCGAAAAGCGCTGCCTCTTTCGCGTCTGGCTCAGCATGCCCAACAGCCGACCGCTCGCCCCCGCCTTCGCCGCGAACTTCGGCGCGACGGAGGCCGGCGAAGTCCGCGGCGGTTTCAGGACGCAAGCCTGACCGCCCGCCCCCCGCGATGGCTTTCGTCCGAAGAAAACCGCGCCCCGATCGACGCCGTAGTAAATACCTTCCCTGATTCCCCCCATGCAAATCCGTCCCGTCACCCCCGGCGATCTCGCCAAGTCCGTCATTGCCGTCCCCCCGATGGCCCGCGACGCCGACCTCAGGTTCCATCGCGCCGAGAACGAGAAAATCGTCCGCCACATCGAGGCGGGGCGTGTCTCCACCCTCCTCTACGGGGGCAACGCGAACTTCTACCACATCGCCCTGAGCGAATACGAATCCATCCTCGGCCAACTCGCCGAGATCGCGGCGCCGGACACGCTGGTGATCCCGTCCGTCGGGCCCGCCTACGGCACCATGATGGACCAGGCCGACATTCTGAAACACACCGACTACCCCACGGTCATGGCGCTGCCGCAGCAGGGCCTGACGACTTCCCACGGCATCGTCACGGGACTGGGACACTTCGTGGAAAAGGTCGGCAAGCCCATCGTTCTCTACATCAAGCACGACGGCTTCATCGCGATCGAGGACGCGCGACAACTGGTCGACGACGGCCTCGTTTCCTGGATCAAATACGCCATTGTCCGCGAAGATCCCGCCGACGACCCCTACCTCGCCGAACTGCTCGACGAGGTCGATCCCAAAATCGTCGTCAGCGGCATCGGCGAGCAACCGGTGGTGAAGCACCTCGTCGACTTCGGAGTGAACGGCTTCACCGCGGGTTGCGTCTGCATCCGGCCGGACCTGAGCCACGAACTGCTCGAAGCGGTGCAGGGAGGCAATCTCGACCGCGCCCGGCAAATCCAGGCCCTCTTCCGCCCGCTCGAAGATCTCCGCAACGCGATCCATCCCGTCCGCGTCCTTCACGAAGCCGTCGCGCTCGCGGGCATCGCCGACACCGGACCCGCCCTGCCGCTCCTGAGCGACATTTCCGAGGCCGAGAGAGCCCTCGTGAAAAAGGCCGCCGCAACCCTTCTCGAAGCCTGACCCCGCCATGACCCTGACCGGCACACAACTCATCGGCCCTCGCGAGTCGGCGGAATCCGACGAAACGTTTTACGGCGTCGACCCGAGCACCCGCGAAACCCTGGAACCCGCCTACCGCGAAGCGACGGAAAACGAAATCGAAGCGGCGGTGAAGCTGGCCGTCGCAGCCTTCGATTCGTTTCGACGAAAGCCCGCCGAAGCGAGGGCCGACTTCCTCGACGCCGTCGCCGAGGAAACGCTCGCCCTCGGGGACGAGTTGCTGGAGCGCGCCGCGGCCGAAACCGCCCATCCCCTCCCCCGCTGCGCGATGGAACGCGACCGCGCAGTGAACCAAGCGCGACAGTTCGCCGACTACATTCGCGAAGGATCCTGGGTCGACGCCCGGCTCGACCTGGCCGATCCCGACCGTCGCCCCCTCCCGAAACCGGACGTTCGCAGCCTGCTGCAACCGGTCGGGCCCGTCGCCGTGTTCGGCGCCAGCAATTTTCCCATCGCCATCTCGGTACTCGGAGCGGACACCGTCTCCGCCTTCGCCTGCGGCTGTCCCGTCGTCATCAAAGGACACCCCGGACATCCCGGCACCTGCGAACTGGCCGGGCGCGCCATCCTGAAAGCCGCCGAAAAAACCGGCATGCCGGAAGGCGTTTTCTCCCTCGTCCACGGCCGCGGCGTCGAGGTCGGCACCGCGCTCGTTCGGCATCCCGGCCTCGAGGCGGCCGCCTTCACCGGCTCCCTCGCGGGGGGACGCGCCCTCTTCGACATCGCCAATTCCAGGCCGCGCCCCATCCCCTTCTACGCGGAAATGGGAAGCGTGAACCCCGTCTTTCTGCTGCCCGGCGCGCTCCGGCAGCGCACCGAGGAAATCGCCGAGGGCTTCGTCCAGGCGCTCACCCTCGGCGTGGGGCAGTTCTGCACCAACCCCGGCCTCCTCCTCGGGCTCGAGTCCGAAGACTGGGAACGATTCTCCGCTTCGGTCGGCGAGAAAATCGCCGACTTCGCTCCCGCCACCATGCTGCACGCCGGCATCCACGCCGCCTACCGCGACGGCATCGAACGGCACCTCGAAGCCAAGTCGCTCCGACTCCTCGGCAAGTCGGGCGCCGAACCCAGCGACGAACGCGCCGAAGCCGCCCCCTACCTGTTCGCCACCACCCAACGGGGTTTGCTCGACGACCCAACCCTCCTGGACGAGCTCTTCGGCCCGGTATCGACCCTGGTCGGTTGCGGCGACGTCGCCGACATGGTCGCCGTCGCCGAGAAGCTGGAAGGCTCTCTCTCCGCCACCATCCACGGAACGGAAGAGGATCTCGGCGCCTATGCCGAACTCGTCGACGTCCTGCAGAAAAAAACGGGACGGCTCGTTTTCAACGGCTACCCCGTCGGCATCGAAGTGTGCCACGGCATCCACCACGGCGGCCCCTACCCGGCGACCACCCACAGCCACTTCACCAGCATCGGGACCCGGGCGATCCATCGCTTCGTCCGTCCCGTCTGCTACCAGGACTGGCCCGAGGACCAGCTGCCCGTCGAATTGCAAAACGCCAACCCCAGAAGCGTCTGGCGGCTCGTCGACGGCGAGCGGACCCGAAGCGAGGTCCGCTAGGTCGAGTCCTCGGCCGGAACTTCCACCCCTGACCCCTGACCCCTGACCCCTGACCCCTGACCCCTGACCCCTGACCCC
>JBBDRG010000031.1:0-1318 GCA_040905585.1 Verrucomicrobiales bacterium | reverse complement strand
GTCGAACGACTGGTCGGACTCGGCGATGACTTCGATCACTTTGGCGATGGACATGCGGAAAGCTCCTGTTCTTCAGTTTGAAGTTGGCCCGAGTGTGGGCCGAGGGACCGTCCTGGGCCGCGCGCGACGGCCCGTCCCAGGACGGGGGTGTCGACAGCGTGGGATCACTCGACGGAGACGGCTCCATCCGCGACCTCGAACACGTCTTCGGCGGTGTCCTTCCGTTCGTCGCTCGAACAATGGACGGCAACGAGGATCCTTCCGTCCTCGATTTCGTCGGCGAAGAGCTTCGCTTCGTGCTCGGTCATTCCGGCGCCCGTGAGGCCGCCGATGATTCCGCCGACACCTGCACCGGCGCCACCACCGGCAAGAACGGCCACCAGCGGGCCCGCGATGAGCAGTCCGCCTCCGGTAGCGATCGTTCCGACGGCCGTGAGACCCGCGACCAGGGCGCCGATCACCCCGCCGGCCGTGGCCCCGGCCGCCAGACCCTCAGGCATCTTGGACGAGTCCTTGATCTGGAAGTCCTCGCCCACCGAGTCGGACATCAGAAGGCTGATCTCGCTATCCTGGAAACCCTTCTCTTCCAGCATCTGAATGGCCCGGGTCGCGTCGACCCGAGTATTGAATACTCCCGTTACCAGCGTTTCGTTTTTCGTAGCCATGTTTCTTCTCCTACTGAGTGAGCGAGCGTTCTACCAGTAGAAAAAGCAACTTCCATACCTCGTCCGATAACCGGGGATCAGGGGTCGAAACCCCATGATTGAAGCCGTTTTCTGGTTCATGGACAGGAGCCGCACCGCCTAGAAGTCGCGTCAGGTGTCGCGGCGCCCCGAGGGTCCAAATCTTCAGGAGGGTCGCCATGCGATTGACACTTCTCCCATCGACCGACCGCCCGCTTCGGCACCTCTTCTCCGTGGGCTGGCTCCTGTGCGGGCTGCTCATCGCGGGGTGCGGAGACGAGCCCGTGCCAACCGGCGTGGAGCCGGACCCCGATCCGGCTCCGGACGTCGACGCGCTCTTCGCACCCGCGACTCCGCATGAGATTGCGGCGGTCAGGGCAGAGTGGGCGTCCCGCGACGTGGCGCCCGTCGACTCCAGGGTCGAGCAGTCGGAGCTTGCCATCCTCGGGGGGACTCTGGCGACGCTACGGGTGGTCTCGCACCAAATCGAGAGCGGGCGTCACTACGGCGCCGTGATCACGCCCGACGGTGCGGCGCCGGGGAGCCTTCCGGTGCTGGTCGTCGCGCATGGGGGAGATCAGGGGGTGAGGATTTCGGACCTGCTCCCGCTCACATTGGCGCTCGGGAGCGTCGCC
>JBBDRG010000030.1:0-43619 GCA_040905585.1 Verrucomicrobiales bacterium | reverse complement strand
CTTCCGATTTTCCCTACTATCAATAATACCCCTCACTTCTCATGCGTAAGCCCTGTCGGGCAGATCGGTCGCGCCGTTTCTCGGTTTCGCAAATCCGGGCAGCGCTGCTATTCTGTCCCCCGTCCATGACCGCGAAATCGTTCAACCGTCGAGGCTTCTTCCTCCTGCTGCTCAAAACCGCGGGGTGGACGGCCCTCGTGCTCGTGCTCGCCGTGGGGAGTTTGCTCTGGTATTTCAATCCTCCGGTCGAGCGGGAAGAGGATCTCGTCTACGCGCGGCGGGACGGGCGGGATTTGACGCTGGACGCGATTCGGCCCGGCAACCCGAACGGCCTCGGAGTCATTCTGGTTCTCAGCGGACGCTGGCGATCCAAGCCCGATTCCGACAAGGTCTGGCTCGTCGCACCCCTGCTCCGGCGGGGCTATACCATCCTCGCGGTTTCCCACGTCTCGCAACCGGAGGCGACGGTCATGGAGATCGAGCGGGACATGCACCGGGCGGTGCGTTTCATTCGGGCGAACGGCGAATCCCTCGGGGTCAATCCGGAGCGGCTCGGCGTGGTGGGCGGCAGCTCGGGCGGGCACCTCGGCCTGATGCTCGCCACCCGGGGAGGACCGGGCGACCCGGAATCCGCCGACCCCGTGGGACGCGAGAGCAGCGCGGTCAAGGCGGCCGCCGTTTTCTTTCCCGTGACCGATTTGCTGAATCTCGGTTCCTCGACCGAGAATCCCGGCGACGGCGGGCCGCCGAAAAGCTTCGTCGACGCGTTCGGACCGGACGCGAGCGATCTCGAAAAGTGGAAGCGGATCGGACGCGACATTTCGCCGATCCACCACATCCATGCGAAACAGGCGCCGATTCTCATTTTCCACGGGGACGCCGACACGCTGGTGCCGCTGGAGCAATCGCGCTGGTTCGTCGACAAGGCCACCGGGGTCGGCGCCACCGTGGAGCTTTTCGTCCGCGAGAACCAGAGCCACGGCTGGCTCACCATGCCGCTGGACATCCATCGCATGGGTCGCTGGTTCGACGCGCACTTGTGACCCGACGGCTTTCGCGCTCGCCGCGCTTGACCCGCTCGCCGGCAACAGGTAGCGGTACGAATGCGCCCCTTTCCCGTGCGATTCGTTTCGGCCCCTAGTCGCGGTCTTCTCGGTTTTCTGGCGGCAGCCTGGCTTGCCGCCCTCGCCTCGGCGGCGGCGGCGGAAAGCGAATTCGACGAGGCGGGCAAGATGCGCTTGCCGGCTTCCGCGCAACGCTCCGGCGATCCGACCCGCGGCCGCGACTACCTCGTGAACGGCGACTACCTCAGCAGCGGCATTCCCTTGGCTTTGTACCGCGCCATCCGCGGCGAAAGTTCGCGCAACGCCTTGGGTCGCGAGGGAGAAAACGCCACCCTGCCGCCCGCCGTCACCGCGGTGCGCGCCCCCAACGGCCAGACGGTGGTGACGGCCAATTGCCTGGCCTGCCACGGTCAGCAAATCAACGGCCAGTACATCGTGGGGCTGGGCAACAGTCTGCGCGACTTCACCGAGGACTCCGCCGCCACTGCCAACCTCGTCGACCGGATGCTGCGCGTCACCGGCGTCCTCGATCCGGCGCCGCGGGAGGCCTTCGCGCCGTTCCGCGACGTCATCCGCACCGTGAGTCCGCATATCCGCACGCAGGTCAGAGGAACCAATCCGGCGATCAAGCTGGCCTACGTGCTGGCCGCGCACCGGGATCCGGTCACCCTGCAATGGAGCGACGAGCCGCTCCTGCCGCTGCCGGACGAGGACGAGGTCATCCCCAGCGACGTCCCGGCCCTGTGGCTCTTGCGCAAGAAGAACGCCATGTTCCACAACGGCATGGGACGGGGCGACTTCGCCCGCACCATGATGGCTTCCAGCCTGATGACCCTGCGGGACGACTCGGAAGCCGCCGGAATCGACGAGCGCTTCGTGGACGTGCTCGCCTTTCTGAACACGCTGGAACCCCCGTCCTTCCCGGGCTCCATCGACGGTGCCTTGCGCGACCGCGGCGCAGAGGTGTTTTCGCGTCGCTGCGCCTCCTGCCACGGCCGCTACGGCGAGCGGCCGAGCTATCCGAACGTACTCGTTCATCTGGACCGCATCGGTACGGACCCCGCCTTGGCGCTCGCCGCGCGGCAGGATCACCAGGCCCACCTCGCCATCTACAACGAAAGCTGGTTCGGTCAGGGGGATCACGCCGCGCGCCTGGAACCGGAGCCCGGCTACGTGGCCCCGCCTCTCGACGGCGTCTGGGCCACCGCGCCCTATCTCCACAATGGCTCCGTGCCCACTCTGGCGGCGCTTCTGGACTCCGGCGAGCGTCCGGATTACTGGCGGCGGTCCTTCAAGTCGGGGGACTACGACCTGGAGCGCGTCGGATGGAAATTCGAGGAGGAAAACGCCGGCGGGCACAAGCACATTTACGACACCTCCCTGCCCGGCCACTCCGCGGCCGGCCACCTCTACGGCGACAAGCTGACCGCGGCCGAGAGACGGGCCGTGCTGGAGTACCTGAAGTCGCTGTGAGGGCCGCCGGTTGACCGTCGTTTTCCGAAGCGGCGAAACCCGCGGATCGTCTTGTTCGCCGGGAACCGGAGGACGAGGGACCGCTCCGGCAGGTCGGGCGATTCGAAAAGCGGCAGAGGACTGCCCGCACTCCAAGACGCTGCCGCGGCGGCGGGCGCGATGCTCCGAATTTCGCGGGAGTACGAAAAGCCACGCAGACGAAGCCGGAGCGGACAGCCTCGGAATGAGCGAATCAAAACGGCCAGCGTGCCCGTTCCCGCGGCTTGTTCCGGGTCCTACACCTCGACCGCACGCTTCGCGGCTCGCTTGCGCTCGTTGCTGTCGAGAATCCGCTTGCGGAGGCGGATGTTCTTCGGCGTGGCTTCGACGAGTTCGTCGGGCTCGATGTACTCGATGGCGCGCTCGAGGGAGAATTTGGTGGGAGGCGTCAACGAGACCGTCTTGTCGCTGCCGGCGGCGCGGTGGTTGGTGACGTGCTTGGCCTTGGTCGGATTGACGGGAAGGTCGTCGGTGCGGGGGTTCTCGCCGACGATCATGCCTTCGTAGACTTGTTCGCCGGGACCGACGAACAGCTTGCCTCGCGTCTCCATGTTCATGAGGGAATAGGTCATCGTCTCGCCTCTTTCCATGGAAACGAGGGTGCCGGTGTGGCGCGTGCGGAAGTCGCCGCTGTCGCGACGGTATTCCTTGAACAGGTGCGACATGAGCCCTTCCCCGCTGGTGAGGTTGAGAAGCTCGAACTCGAACCCGATCAGGCCCCGGGTGGGAATGGTGATCTCCATTTCGGTGCGCCCGTTCTTCGCGCTCATCGCCTCGACCGTTCCCTTTCGGTTGGCGAGGGTCTGCATGCAACTGCCGACGGCATCGTCGGGCACCTCGAGGTAGAGCGTTTCGAACGGCTCGTGCATTTTGCCGTCGATTTCGCGCTTGATGACGGTGGGCCGCGAAACGAGGACTTCGTAGCCTTCGCGGCGCATCTGCTCGACGACGACGGCGACCTGCATGGCGCCGCGGGCGCTGACCTTGAACTCGCCGGCGCTGTCGGTCTCCTCGACCTTGATGGAGACGTTGGTCCGTCCTTCGCGGATGAGCCGGTCGCGGATTTCGCGGGAGGTGACGCGGTCTCCTTCGGTCCCGGCGAAGGGACCGTCGTTGACGGCGAACGACATCATCACGGTGGGAGGATCGATCTCGACGAAAAGAAGCGGCTCGGATTCGGGGTCGATGGCGATGGTTTCGCCGATGTCGACGTCCTCGAAGCCCGCCAGTCCCACGATGTTCCCGGCACCCGCTTCCTTGGCCTCGCTGGTGGCGAGCGCGTTGTATTCGAAGACCTTGCTGATCTTGGCCCGCTGGGGTTTCTCGCCCAGGTGCAGGCGCCAGACGTTGCTGCCGATCGCGACTCTGCCGGAGAGGACCTTACCGATGGCGATGCGGCCGACGTAGTCCGACCAGTCGATGTTGGAGACGAGCATTCTGAAATCGCCCTCGAGGTCGGCGTCGGGAGCGGGGATGGTCTCCATGATGGCCTCGAAGAGCGGGAACATGTCGCCGCTTTCGGCGGTGTGGCTTTTCCCGGCGAAGCCGTTCTTGGCGCTGCCGTAGAGGAAGGGAGCGTTGAACTGCTCGTCGTCGGCGTCGAGGTCGAGAAAGAGCTCCAGCACTTGGTCGTGAACCAAAAGGGGCTCCGCGCTGGGCCGGTCAATCTTGTTGACGAAAACGATGGGCGTGAGCCCGGCGGCGAGCGCTTTCTTCAGGACGAACCGCGTCTGCGCCTGCGGCCCCTCGTAGGCGTCGACGACGAGCATGACGCCGTCGACCATTTTCATGACGCGCTCCACCTCGCCGCCGAAATCGGCGTGGCCGGGGGTGTCGACGATGTTGATGATGTTGTCCTTCCAGCGAATGGACGTGTTCTTGGCCTTGATCGTGATGCCGCGTTCGCGCTCCTGATCCATCGAGTCCATGGCCCGATCCGCCACGATCTCGTTGTCGCGGAACGAACCGGCCTGCTTCAGCATCTGGTCGACGAGCGTGGTTTTGCCGTGGTCGACGTGCGCGATGATGGCGATGTTGCGGATCCGATCCGGGGTGATGGATATCTGTGATTCGAGCTCTGACATGTTTGTGTGGAATGACCGCGCGAAACGCCAGAATGCAAGCGGGGAAACGGATCGACCAACAGGGTTGACTCCGCCATTCTACCCTGTTGAATGGGGCCTGGACCGTGCCTGAGAAGCCACAGCTCGACGAATCGTTTGCGACAGCTTTGCGCGAGTGGCTGCCGAGGGAAGAGCGTTGCCTGATCGCCGTCTCGGGGGGACGGGACTCGATGGCGCTCCTGCACTTCCTGCACCGATACGGCTACGAAAATTTGGTCGCCTGCCACGTGAATCATCGGCTTCGGGGAGAGGCTTCGGACGCGGACGAGGCGTTCGTCGGCAGCGAGGTGGAGAAGTTCGGTTACGAGATCGAATGCGTCCAGGTGGACGTTCGGGGCTTCGCGAAAAGAAAGAAGCTATCGCTCGAAGCGGCCGCCCGGGAGGTGCGCTACGGGCATTTTTCGAAAGCGGCCGCCAAGCACGACTGCGGCCGCGTTCTCCTGGCGCACCACGCCGACGATCAGGTGGAGACGGTGTTGATCAATCTGTTCCGGGGAAGCGGGAGGCGGGGAATCGGCGGCATGAGGGCGCGTTCGGCGCGGACGATCGACGGAAAAAAGCTGGAAATCCTGCGGCCGTTGCTCTCGGTCTGGCGGGCGGAAATCGTCGCCTACGCGGAAGAGCACGAGGTACCGTTTCGCGAAGACGAATCCAATCGCGAAGCGTTCGCGCTGAGGAACCGGGTGAGGCACCGGCTCGTCCCCGTGATCAACGAAGTCTTCGAGCGGGACGTGCGGGCGGCGGTGCTGCGGCACGCGGCACTGGCCCGCCGCGACGAGGACTGGGCGAACGCGATGGCGGACGCGTTGCCGCGGAAAGGCAAGGGCCTCGGCGTGGAGGCGCTCCGCGAAATGGAGACGGCGATGCGGGATCGGCTGCTCCTCGGGTGGTTGCGGGAGAACGGGGTGCCGAACGGCGGCTACGCCGAGGTGGCCCGCGTCGTCGACGTTCTCCTCTCGACGGGCCGTCCGGCGAAGGCGAGCCTGCCCGGGGGAATCCACGTGCGGAGGCGCGAGGGAATCCTTTTCCTGGAATCTCCGGATGCCGAGGAGGACAGGCGAGCTTAATCTCCCAAGGCACACGCAACATGGCCTATCGCATCCTGGTCACCGGAGGGGCGGGCTTCATCGGCTCGAACCTCGTAGGCTACCTTCTCGGCGAGGCGTCCTCGGATCTGGCGATCGACGTCGAACGGGTCGTCACGCTGGACAAGCTCACCTACGCGGGAAATCCCGAGAATCTTCGGGGCTTGGAAAACGACGGGCGCCACCGACTGGTCGAGGGCGACATAGGCGATTCGGCGCTGGTTGCCACCTTGCTGAGGGAGGAATCGATCAACGCGGTGATGCATCTCGCCGCCGAGTCGCACGTGGACCGTTCCATCGAGGACTCCGCTGCCTTCGTCGAAACCAACGTCCTCGGCACCCAACGCCTTCTCGAAGCTTCGCGGGAACGCGTCGAAGGCGGGTCCGGCTTGGACGAGTTCCGTTTCGTCCATGTGTCCACCGACGAGGTCTACGGGTCGCTGTCGCCGGACGATCCCGCTTTCACCGAGTCCACCGCCTACGCGCCGAACAGTCCCTACGCCGCCTCCAAGGCCGCGGCCGATCACCTCGCTCGGGCCTGGTTCCACACCCACGGCCTGCCGGTGATCACGACCAATTGCTCGAACAACTACGGTCCCCGCCAGTTCCCGGAGAAGCTGATTCCGCTGATGATTTCCAAAATGCGCCGCGGAGAGCGGCTGCCCGTCTACGGGGACGGGTCGAACATCCGCGACTGGCTCTACGTCGACGATCATTGCCGCGCGCTGGTTCTCGCCCTGGTCCGCGGACGTCCCGGCGAAGTCTACAACATCGGCGGAGGCTGCGAGCTGAAGAATCTCGACGTGGTCGACGCGCTGATCGAGGTGGTGACGGCGCTCGAGCCTTCCGTCGCCGGAAGGAGCGCCGGCGAGTGGATCGAGTTCGTGACCGACAGACCGGGCCACGACCGGCGCTACGCGATCGATTCCTCGAAAATCGAAACGGAATTGGGGTGGGCGCCGCGGGAGTCGTTTCGGACCGGGCTGGAGAAAACGGTGCGCTGGTACTTGGAGAACGCGGAGTGGATCCGCCGGATCGAGAGCGGCGCCTACCGGGGGAAGCACCTCGGCCTCACGTCTCCGGAGTGATCCCGAACCACGCCGCGAGCGCCGCGACGACTTCGTCCATGGGGAGACCGATCACGTTCGTCATCGAGCCGGACATTTTCTCCACGATCAATTCTCCGTGGTCCTGCGCGCCGTAGGCCCCCGCCTTGTCCATCGGATCGATCCGATCGTGGTACTCCGCCATCTCGCGGTCCGTGAGGTTCTTGAAGACCACCTCGGTGGCGACGGAAAGTTCGCAGACGAGTTCATGACTCCTTCGGACAATGGCCACGGCGGTGAAAACCTGGTGCGTTCGCCCGTTCAGCTCGGCGAGCATTCGGGCGGCGTCCGGTCGATCGGTCGGCTTGCCCAGCACCGTGTCGCCCAGCAGCACCAGCGTGTCGGCGGCAAGGACCACGGCGTCTTCCCGATCCCGATCCCGCGCCACGGCATCGGCCTTGAGGCGGGCGTTCATAGCGGTCAAATCATGGACGGGAACGGCGTCGTCCTCGATTTCCTCGACTTCGGGCTTGATCGTTTCGAACGAGAATCCCGCCTCGCGGAGCAAGTCGCTTCGTCGCGGGGAGCCGGACGCGAGGATCAAGCGGGGGGAAGCCGCCATCACTTGAACTCCCCCGCGAAGAACGGATTGTTCCGCTTTTCTTCGCCGATCGAACTCGTGGGCCCGTGCCCCGGACAGACGACGGTGTCGTCAGGCAGGGTGAGAATTTTCTCGCGGTTGTTCTTCCGCGCGTCGGAAAAGGACACCATCCCCCCGCCCATCGAACCAGCGAAGAGGGCGTCCCCGACGATGGCGACGGGGCGGGCCAACCCCTCGATGAAATAGGTCGTCCCGCCCGGCGAATGGCCGCTGGTGGTGAAGGTTTTCACGGAGAGAGACCCGATCGAGAATTCGTCCCCTTCGGAAAACGTTTCCGTTCCCGGCCACGGCTCGGCGGCGTTCGAGAAAACGCGCACCGGTTCGCAGGCCTCCTTGAGACGGTCGAGGTCGGCGATGTGGTCGTTGTGGGTGTGGGTGAGAAAGATTTTTTCGATCCGAAGGCCCGATTCGGCGGCGTGCTTCGTCAGGAGCGAGCTGTCCGTCCCCGTGTCGAAGGCGGCCGCTTCCTTCGACGCCGGATCGTGGACGAGAAAGGCGTTCACCCGCATGTCGCGGTAGGGCGTGTTGAAAACCGCCAATCCTTCGAGTTCGACCGGTTTTGGCCGCCAAACCCTGGACGCCGCCATGGTCAAGGCCTCGGGGTCGAGCCCGAGGACCCCGGCTACCTTCAGCAAGGCCGGTTCATCGCAGAATTCCCCCCGGCAGAGCCGGCGCAGCACGTCCGGAGCCACGCCCGTCTTCACGGCCAGTTCCGACTCGGAGACATGGCCTCCGCGCATGGATTTCGCGATAATGTCCTCGAAATTGTCCTCGATCGGAATCTGCGCCGTCATGCGTCTCGAATAGCCCCAATCACGGGCAAAATCACTCTGAAATGCTATTTTTCTTGTCGAATTATCAGAAAAATGCCATCCTTTGGGCGGTGGCGAGGTATTTACTATGTCGTCGCCAGCATTAAATACGCCTCCGGGTCCATGCCCGTCGGCACATCATAACCTAATAAAAAGAAAAATGAACAACATGAAGAAAATCGCCAGTAGAAACGGCGCATTCACCCTGATCGAGCTGCTGATCGTGATCACGATCATCGGCATTCTCGCCAGCATCTCGATGCCGGCCTACAACGGGATCCAAGAGCGGGGCAAGCGCATCAAAGTCGTATCCAACGTCAGAAGCATCGTGACCGCGTGCATCGCTTTCGCGAAAGACTGGGACTCGTTCCCGGCGTGGGATCCCTACGCGGACAACAGCGCTGGAGGAGGAGAAGACGAAGAGTTCAGCACCTCGACAGAAGCCTTCAACGCCTTGATTCCCAATTACATCGACGCAGAGGACATCTTCTGGACCCAGACCAAGGATCCGGACAGGAGAAGGCCTCCCCGCGAGGACGGCGAACTCGAAAACGAGGAAAACGTCTTTTGCTACGTCATGGGGTTGACTGACACCGATTACAGCCGGTCTCCCCTCGTGGCGGACGGCCTGATGGACGGACCGGGAGAATACGGAGAATTCCACCCGTGGCTGGGTTCCAGAAAAGCCATTGTCGGCTTCGTGGGCGGTCACGTCACGGAAGAAAACCTGACATCCTCCGAGCCCGGCGCGACGATCCGCAGTAGGGATGGCGAAACAGAGAACATCTTCGAAGAGCGCGAAACCGACGATCAAGGAAAGTCCAGCGGTGGCTGGCTGGCCACCTCGCAGGACAACGTGCTGCTTCCCGATTGATAATCGTTAAGCCGAATTTTCAACCCTCGAAATCAATGCCCGGTCAGGCTTCGCCCGACCGGGCATTTTCTTTTTCGGAAAGCGTGAGTGATCTGGGTGGCCGGGATGCAGCTCACGTAGACGACCCGGGCGGGGCCGAAGGCGAGGAGCTGTTCGAGAAACTCCCGGCTGCTGCCCTTGCGCGGCGGTGAAAGTTTGATTCGAGGAGAAGAGAGGTTGCCGCCTAATTTCGCGGTCTAACTTGGGCCTCTCGCAATGGGGAGCGCGTCCTCGCCCGAGGCTTCGTATTTCACCGCCCCCTCCTTGAAGACACAGCTATCGGAAATCAAGTTTTCCGAAACGGCCCACATCTCGTATACCCGGTCCGCAATAGCTTGCCGCCGCACGGGTTCCGGGATGTGCCGATCATGCTTCGGGGTTTGGCGATCTTGCTCCAAGACGTAAACGCCAACGGGCAGCGAGGGATTGCCGGACATTTTCGTTGAAATCGGAAAGCCCTCTTCGGTCCTGAGTTCTCTCGTCCGACGAGCCCATTCCGTGCTGTTGGCAACGTAACTCAACTCCTCGCCGGTCACGGATTTTCCCACATTTTCCACTAAGAGCTTCTCGGTGTCATCCATTCAACGGGACCTGATCAAAATGTCACCTAACCGCGAAATATTCGGCTTTTCAACCCTGCGCCTTCCGTTCCTCGCCGTAGATATCCGGTCTGAAAACTCGCCGGATTCACCGCGGACACCGCCGCTCCAGGGTCACCACGCACTCCAAGTGCCTAGTCTGCGGGAACAGGTCGAAGGGCTGGATCTTGGTGATTTCGTATTGCTCCTTCATTTGCTCCAGATCGCGGATCTGGGTGGCGGGGTTGCAGCTCACGTAGACGACCCGGGCGGGGCCGAAGGCGAGGAGCTGTTCGAGAAACTCCCGGCTGCTGCCCTTGCGCGGCGGGTCGATGACGACGGCGGTGGTGGAGGGATCGAAATTGACTTCGCCGAAGATGTCCGTGGCGTCTCCCTGGATGAAACGGCAATTCGCAATCTCGTTCTGCTCGGCGTTGCGGCGGGCCCAGTCGATGGAGGATTCGCTGATCTCGATCCCGACGACTTCCCGGAAGGCGTCCGCCGCGGTCAGGCAGAAAAGCCCGGACCCGCAGTAGGCGTCCACGAGAGACGCGACGCCGCCGGCTCCCAGCGCCTCGTCCCGGACGTGCCGGGCGAAGGCGGGAAGGATGCCCGGGTTGTTCTGAAAGAATTCTCCCGCGTGAAAGGAAAAGCGGAGGTCCCCGACCATTTGCTCGCACATCTCGGTCGGATCCGTGCAGACGTAGCCGTCGAGCGAGTCGCGCAGCAAGAGGGTGGCCCCTTTTTTGTAGCGGGCCGCGTTCTCCCTCACTTCGCGGCGAACCTCGGGGAGTTTTTCGTTGATCGTGTCCGACGCGATCGGGCAGTGCGGGACGTCGAGCACCTGTTGCCTGCGTCCCTGCAACAGAAAGCCAATCGGGCCCATGGTTCCGTCGCGCGGCCTCTGGAAGTGCGGGGTGATCTTCGAGCGGTAGCCGTAGGTCTCGGGGGAGGGATGGACCGGCTCTACCGGCAATTCGATCCCGGCCATTCGCCGGAGCAACTCGGCCACCTGGTCGCGCTTCCAGTCCAGTTGCGCTTCGTAGTCGAGATTCTGGTACTGGCACCCCCCGCATTGGCCGAAGAGCGGACAGCGGGGCACGACCCGCTTCGGCGAGGGGATCAGCACCTCGACGAGGTCGGCGTCGGAGTAGCTGGGCGTGTTCCGGTACACCCTGGCGCGAACCGTTTCGCCCGGCAAAGCGTATGGTACGAAGACGACCCAGTCGTTCACACGCGCGACCCCGCTCCCCAGATTCGTCAGAGACTCGATCTCCACTTCGATTTCCTCGTGGTAGGAGAAAGGGTCGGGATGAAATTTCCGGGGTGGTCGGGGCATGGCACTGAAAATGCTTGGATCGCGGTACGAGGCAAGCCACGAAACTTCCGCCGCTCGCTTTAGAAAAAATTAAATTCGGCTACACTCAACCCCGATGCCTCCAGACACAAGCAACCGCCCTTCGGATCCAAACCAGATTTCGCAGATCAAGCGAGCCGCCCACGGGGATCCTTTTTCCTTCCTGGGGCTTCACCGGAACCCCGCCGGGAAAGGAATGGTGCTGCGCGTCTTCCGCCCCGACGCCGCCAAGGTCTTCGTCGTCACGGGGGACGACGAGGAGGCCGAAATGAAGCGCATCGATCCCGTTGGGTTCTACGAAATGGTCTTTCCCGAGAAGGCCGAACCGTTCACCTATCGTCTGCGCTACCGCTTCGGCGATGCGGTGACCGAGCCGCAGGCCGACGCCTACTCCTTCGGTCCCGTGCTGGGCGAGCAGGACGTTCATTTCCTCGGCGAGGGCAATCATCGCCGCCTCTGGGAGACGATGGGCGCGCATTTCAGGACGAAGGACGGCGTGGACGGTGTCTCCTTCGCGGTGTGGGCGCCGAACGCCCACCGAGTCAGCGTGGTGGGGGATTTCAATCACTGGGACGGGCGGGTCCTGCCCATGAGAAACCACAACGGGATCTGGGAAATTTTCGTTCCGCACCTGGTCACCGGCGACCACTACAAGTTTGAAATCGTCGGAGCGGAAGGAAATCTTTTCAACAAGAGCGATCCGTTCGCCTTCTTCTCCCAGCACGGCATCGAGACGGCGAGCATCATCTACGACCTCGGGCGCTACGAGTGGCAGGACGGCGACTGGATGAAAAAGCGCGCGGCGCACGATCTCTACCACGCGCCGATGTCGATCTACGAGGTCCACTTGGGATCGTGGAAACGGAAATTCGACGAAAAGATACAAAAGGAGCGTTTTCTCAGCTACTTCGAGCTGGCGGACGAGCTGCTCGACTACGTGGTCGACATGGGCTACACGCACATCGAGTTGATGCCGGTGGCCGAGCACCCCTTCGACGGATCGTGGGGTTACCAGGTGTGCGGGTTCTTCGCTCCGACAAGCCGCTTCGGGACCCCCGACGAATTCCGCCGGTTCGTCGACCGCTGTCACCAGCGGGGCATCGGCGTGCTCGTGGACTGGGTGCCGGCCCACTTTCCCAAGGATCCCCACGGCCTCGGTCGATTCGACGGAACCGCCCTCTACGAGCACGCCGACCCGCGGCAGGGCGAGCATACCGACTGGGGAACCTACATTTTCAACTTCGGCCGCAACGAGGTCCGCAACTTCCTGATCTGCAACGCGATGTTCTGGCTCCAGGAGTTCCACATCGACGGACTGCGCGTGGACGCGGTGGCTTCGATGCTGTATCTCGACTACTCCCGCGAGGAGGGCCAATGGATTCCCAACCGCTTCGGCGGCCGCGAGAACATCGAGGCGATCGCGTTCCTCAAAGAGCTCAATCAGATCTGCTACGAGGAAAATCCCGGCATCGTGACGATCGCGGAGGAGTCGACGGCCTTTCCGGGCGTTTCGCGCCCCGTCGCGGACGGCGGCCTCGGATTCGGGCTGAAATGGAACATGGGCTGGATGAACGACTCTCTCAGCTACATGAGTCACGACCCGATCCATCGGCAATACCACCATGGCATGGCGACCTTCTCGATGATCTACGCCTACCACGAGAGCTACGTCCTCGTGTTGAGCCACGACGAAGTCGTCCACGGCAAAGGCTCGCTCGTTCAGAAGATGCCGGGCGATCGCTGGCAGCAAATGGCGAACCTGAGGATGTTTTTCGCGTGGATGTTCGCCCACCCCGGCAAGAAGCTGCTGTTCCAGGGAATGGACTTCGGCCAGTCGGACGAATGGAACCACGACGTGAGCCTGCCGTGGCAGTTGCTCCAATACGGGGAGCACAACGGCATTCAAAAGCTTGTTCGCGACCTGAACCGTCTCTACACCACCGAGCCGGCTCTCTACGAACTGGACCACGAACCGGGAGGTTTCGAGTGGATCGACCACGGCGACGCGAAGCACAGCCTCTTCACCTTCGTTCGACGCAGCCGCGCCGGCGAAACCATCGTCGTCGCGGTCAACGCGACGCCGGTCCCCCGCCCCGGGTACCGTCTCGGGGTGCCGGCCGCCGGCTTTTACGAGGAGATTTTCAATTCCGACTCGGAGATCTACGGCGGCTCCAACGTCGGTTCGGCCGGAGGCATTCCCAGCCAGGACCAGGAGTCCCATGGGCGGCAGCATTCGATCCAGGTCGAAATCCCCCCGCTCGGCACGGTATTCTTCAAGCAGCGCGCCGTATGACGCGCGCCGCGTGTGAAAAAAGAGCGAGAGGGGTTGCCTCTCGCTCTTTAGCTTCAGGAGAATCCTCCTGACAGTCGAGCCCGAAAGCTCAGTAATGCCATCCGCGAGGGCCGC
The DNA here is from genome assembly GCA_040905585.1 of Verrucomicrobiales bacterium. Lineage (GTDB taxonomy): Bacteria > Verrucomicrobiota > Verrucomicrobiia > Verrucomicrobiales > DEV007 > Arctic95D-9. Next base: position 30,061 of record JBBDRG010000030.1, on the reverse strand, counting down.
GACGGGTATGGTAGATTGGCCGGCGGTGATACACCGGGCGGCGGTGGTAGTAGTGGTGGGACCTGCCGCGATAGCCGTAGCGCCCGTAGCGGTGCCGCCGATCGTCGGCGATCGCCGCGCCGGTGGCAGCGCCCAGCAAACCGCCGACTACGGCCCCGGTGGCACTGTCGGTCACCGCACCGCCGACGCCTGCGCCGAGCGCACCGCCGACGAAGGCACCCTCTTCTGTAGGGGTGCAGGAGACGGCGGTTAGCGTCAATCCGACGGCCGCGGCCGTCGTGGTGAGGACTCCGTGAAGTTTCATGGTCAGTAGCCTCTGCGGTAGCCTCTGCGGTAGCCTCTGCCGTAGTAGCGGTTGCGAGCTGCCCGCCGCTTCGAAATCTCGGATCCGGCGACAGCTCCGACAGCCCCGCCGACGAGAGCTCCGGTGGAATCGCCGATCAAGGCTCCCGTTCCCGCACCGATGGCGCCTCCGGTGAGGGCTCCCCGTTCGCCCGGGGTGCATGAGATCGAGAGGGTGGAGAGGGCGATTGCACTTCCAATCATTGTCAATTTTCCAGTTTTATTCATAGATCTTGGTTTTTTATTGGTTTGAGCCTTGCCTGACTCGACTCGTGAAAACGAACGAGATCTGGAGGGCATGCATGTTTTATGCAGGAATCGTTACGTCTCGGCCGAAAATTCGGGATCTGGAATTCGGTGTCGAACGGGGTGGATTGAGAGGCTCACTTCTCTTCCGCCTCCGGCTCGTCGCAGAAAACCGGCCTTTTCCAGATCGGCACGGTGGACTTGATCCGGCGAAGATACTCGCGGCAGAGTTCGAAGCCCTCCGCGCCGTGGACGGTCTGCACGCGGATGACGATGGACGCCTCGCCGACCGCGACGAAGCCGACGCGGTGGTGCACCCTCGCCACGTGGTCGACCACCGTCCGCATGGCCTCGCCGATTCGGTCCATTTCCCGCAAGGCCATTTCCGCGTAGTGCGTGTACTCGATCCCCTGAATGTCGCGTCCCTCCTCGCTGTCGCGGACCACCCCGTGGAAGCGAAGGTCGGCGCCGTAGAGGGTCGATGGCTCGAACTCCTCCTCGATTTCCCCGACGGGCCGATCGGAGATGGAACAGGCAAAACGGGGGCGAGTCATGAAGAGTCCGGGTGGAACGCGATGAAAAGAGCTCTTGCCATCGCCGAATCGTGAGTAGGATTGGGGTCCAACATTCTAAGGAGCATTTCAATGAGCAAAAGCGATTTCGGACTAATTGGCCTCGCGGTAATGGGGCAGAACCTGGTTCTCAACGTGGAGAGTCGCGGGTTCCGCGCCTCCGTCTACAACCGGACCACCTCGACGATGAAGGAATTCATCGAAGCCAATCCCGGCAAGAATCTCTACGGCGCCGAGTCGCTCGAAGATTTCGTCGCCAGCTTGGAACGGCCGCGGAAGATCATGATGATGGTCAAGTCGACCGCGGGCACGGACCTCAACGACCGCGACGCGGTCGACGCGGTGATCGACTCGCTGGTGCCCCTGCTCGACGAGGGCGACCTGATCATCGACGGGGGCAACACCTATTTCATCCACTCCGATCGACGCGCGAAGGAACTCGCCGAGAAGGGGCTGCTCTTCATCGGCACGGGGGTTTCGGGCGGCGAAGAGGGCGCCCTGAAGGGACCTTCCATCATGCCGGGCGGACCGAAAGCCTCCTGGGAGGTCATCAAGCCTGTCTTCGAGGCCATCGCGGCCAAGGTCGACGGCGAACCCTGCGTGACCCATATCGGCGAAGGCGGTGCCGGGCACTACGTCAAAATGGTCCACAACGGCATCGAATACGGGGACATGCAGCTCATCTGCGAAGCCTACCAGATTTTCAAGGCGGCGGGTTTTACGGCGGAAGAAACGGCCGAGGTTTTCTCGCAGTGGAACGAGGGAGAACTCGAGAGCTACCTCATCCAGATCACCAGCAAGATCTTCGAAGAGAAGGATCCCGAAACCGGGAAACCGATCGTCGACGTGATCCTCGACCGGGCCGGTCAGAAGGGCACGGGCCGGTGGACGATTCTCAACGCCGTCGACAACGCCGTGGTCGCCTCGACCATCAACGCGGCGGTGGAAGCGCGGATTCTCTCCGCGATCAAGAGCCAGCGAGTCGCCGCCGCGCCGGTCTTCGACAAGCCCGAGGTAACAATCGACATCCCCAGAGACGAGCTCGTCGCAAAGGTTCGCGACGCGCTTTACGCTTCCAAAGTCGTCAGCTACGCGCAGGGCATGGACCTGATCAAGACCGTGGGCGAACGCCACGACTGGAACCTGGACCTCGGCGGGATCGCCCGGATTTGGCGGGGCGGCTGCATCATCCGCGCGCGGTTCCTCAACCGCATCACGGAAGCTTTCGAGCGGGATTCCGAGTTGACCAACCTGATGCTCGATCCCTTCTTCGTCGACGTCCTCAACCGCAACCAGTCGGCTTGGCGGTCGATCGTGTCTCTGGCGGTGAACAACGGGATTCCGGTGCCGGCGTTTTCCGCGTCGCTGGGTTATTTCGATTCCTACCGATCGGAGCGGCTTCCGGCGAACTTGCTCCAGGCGCAACGCGACTTCTTCGGCGCCCACACCTACGAGCGCGTCGACAAACCCGAAGGCGAGTTTTTCCACACCGACTGGCCGGACGTGGTGACGGACTGATCCGTCGTTGGTGGCGGGACGGGATCGGAAAAGGCGGGAGCCCTTCCGGCGGGACCCTTCCCTTTTCTCGCTCAGAGCTCAGAGAGGAACGCCGGGCGAGTTGCCGCGGTCGGCGTCCTCCTCGTTCGACGGCCCAATCGTTTTTTCGGGATCTTTCTCCGGCGCTTCGGGAGCCAGAATCTCGAGGTTGTCGAGCTTCATCGTTTCGAGCTGCTTCCGCGCGGGGCCGGGAAGCCCCTCGACCCCTTGCTTCGGATCGAAGGCGCCTTCGTGCACCACCTCGCCGTCCTCGTCCTTGATCTCGATGCGGTGGTCGCCGTCCTCCCGAACGATGGTCAGCTCGCCGTGATCGTTGTCGATTTTCACGATGCCCTCGGCACCGAAAATTTTCACCGGAAAGCCCGGCTGCACGGAAACCGCGGGCGGACGGCCGGTCGGTTTTTCCGCGCCCCCCCCTCGGGCGGGGCGACCTTCTTCGGCCGGGCGATGCTGCCGCCCTTTCCTCGGGTCGTCAGCGGACTCGTGCCGACGCCCGCGGTGCTCTTGGTCCCGGCGCGTCTCCGGACGGTTTCGCTCCATCCATCCGCGCCAGTAGTCCTGCTTGCGCTGAAGGGGCTCGTGCCAGTGACGGGGACCCGGACCGCCTCTAGGCCGGGTGAAAAACGCGGACTCTTCCTTTTCTCCGAGTTTCACGTCGACGGTCTGCTCTTGGCCCTTCCGAATCAGCGTGAGCGTGATCTCGTCTCCGCTTTCCTTGCTGCGGACCAGCAGGGAGAGGTGCTCGGGGCTGGTCAACAACTGGTCGTCGAGCTTGACGAGGACGTCGCTCGCTTTCAATCCGGCCTTGCCCGCGGGAGACTTCTCCATCGCCTGTTCGACCTGGATGCCGAAGCCCTCGTCGAGTCCGAGGTGTTGGCTCAGGGAGGGATGAACCGGCGAGGTCGCCACCCCGAGGTAGGTCCGTTTCTCCGCTTCCGGCTTCGCCGGCTTCGCGGGCTTCGGCTTCGGCTTCGGGGAATCGGTTCGGGACTCGGCTTTCGGTTTTGGTTTCGGTTTCGGTTTTGCGGCATCGCGTCTGGATTCGGCTTTCGGTCGATCGGGCTTGTCGGGAGCGCGGTCGGCCTCGGCGCGCCGATCCGCGTCGCGGGGGGCGTCGCCCCTCTTTTCCTCCTGGGCGAGAGCGAAGGGGTTCGCCACGAGCAGAGCCGCGGCGAGGGCAATGTAGGTGTGGGGAAGTTTCATGGTCGTCGTTTCTGGGGTTGGTGTTGTCAGTCGGTGCGGAGCGGCACGATCACTTCCTCGTTTCTCGGTTGGAAAAACCGGATGTTGGTTCCGGTTTCGGGATCGTGCCAGTGATAGGCGTCCCGATAGTTACGCCTTACCTTCCGCCGAGGGCCGTCCTCGGTTTCGATCACGCCTTCGAAAGAACTGTCGATCAAGTAGCCTTGGGCCGAGACGGGAACGAATCGATCCAATCCCGGAGCGCCCGGGGCAGGGACGGTCCTTGTCCGATCCGAACCGGTCGACGACGCTTCGACCACCGCCGCCTCGTCCCCGGGGATGTCGGGTCCGTACTGGAACAGCCCGTAACCGATCATGGCGAGGCAACTCACGATCGTGAGGGGAATGACCCGGCGCCATTGGGGCCGCAGCGGATCGTGGGCCGCATTGGCAACGATGCGGGCGTGATCGCGACGCAATTCCGAAACGAAGTCGGCGCTCAAGTCCGTCGGCTCGAGTTTTCTCAGCAGCGACTCCAGTTCCGCATCAGACCGGGCGTCGTACGAATCTTCGGGTTCCTCGCTCATTTGTCTTCGTCGGTAGAGCGCGAACCGGAGGATTTTCTGTCTAAAGAATTTACTGAAGCGTCGCCGACGAGTGGAGACGCTTCTGCCACCGCGCGATCTGGCGGCTCACGTTCGCGGGAGACGGGGCACCGACGGCTTTGCGGGCCTTCAACGCGGTGGTGACGTCCAGGGCGCGATAGACGTCCGCTTCGAAGGCGGGCGAGAATCGCTGGAACTCCTCCAGCGACAAGTCGGGAAAGCCCCGCTGCTCCTGGATGCTGTAGGCGGTGAGCTTCCCCATGATCTCGTGGGCCTCGCGGAAGGGCACCTTTTTCAGGACGAGGTAATCCGCCAAATCGGTGGCGAGGAGGAAAGGATCGCCGGCGGCGTTGAGGGTGCGGTCTTCCCGGACCTTGGCGGCCGCCGTCATTTCGGCGAAGACGTCGAGAGCCAGCTTGATCTGGTCGACGGAATCGAAAAGCGGTTCCTTGTCTTCCTGGAGATCGCGATTGTAGGTCATCGGAAGCCCCTTGAGCGTCGTGAGAAGGGAAACCAGATTTCCCAGAAGCCGGCCGGTCTTTCCGCGTGTCAACTCGGCGACGTCGGGATTCTTCTTCTGCGGCATCAGGCTGGATCCGGTGGTGTGGGCGTCGCCGAGTTCGACGAAGCCGAATTCGGCGGAGGCCCACAGAATCACGTCCTCGCTGAGCCGGGAAAGGTGAACGCCGATCAGCGAGATGCCGAACAGCAACTCGGCCACGAAATCGCGGTCGCTCACGGCGTCCATGCTGTTCTGGGTGATGGCGGGGAAATTGAGCTTGTCGGCCACCAGTTTCCGGTCGAGCACGATGGTGGAACCGGCCAGCGCCCCGGAGCCCAGCGGCATCACGTTGATCCGCTGATAGCCGTCGCGAATCCGATGCTTGTCCCGCTCCAGCATCTCCACGTAGGCGAGCAGATGGTGGGCGAACAGAACCGGTTGCCCACGCTGGAGGTGCGTGTAGCCGGGCACCACCGCGTCGGGGTGGTTCACCGCCAGCTTCAGGAGCGCTTTCTGCAACAGGTTGAGCCGGTTGAAGATCGCCTGTGACTCGGCGCGGCAGTACAGGCGCATGTCGAGCGCGACCTGGTCGTTGCGGCTGCGGGCGGTGTGCAGCTTGGCTCCGGCGGCGCCGATTTTATCGGTCAGCGCCGACTCGATGTTCATGTGGATGTCTTCGAGACTGGTCTTGAATCGAAATTCGCCCGATTCGATTTCCCGTTTGATCTCGCGCAGCCCGCGGGCGACGGCCCGCTCCTCGTTCTTCGTCAGGATACCCGCTTCCTGCAAAGCCGCGGCGTGGGCGATCGAGCCTTCGATGTCGTAGGCGTAGAGCCGCCAGTCGTACGATATGGATTCTCCGTATCGTTGCACCAGGTTCGAGGTCTCGGTTTGGAATCTGCCTTTCCACATGAGTGTGCCTTCGCGCCGCGATATGGGAAATTCAACCGCGATTCTCCGGCGCCTGCGTTTTGCCGAGTCGCATCTGCAATAGATTCTCGCAAACGCCGTCGGAGCGGAGCCGGTCGCAGCAGGCTTCGATGCGCATCGACTTGGACGAAGGCCGGAATCCGAGGCGACGCGTGATGCAGTCGATGAGGAGCCCGGCGTTGTCGTCCTCGAACTCGATCACTTTGCCGCAATCGATGCAGATGAGATGGTTGTGGTCGGGCGATTCGAGGAAATTCGGATCGTAGACCCGCTCGTCCCGGCCGAGGTCGATTTCCCGGAGCAAGCCGCATTCCAGCAGAAGAGTGATCGTGCGGTAGAGAGTGGCCCGGGAGGTCTTCGGGTCGATCCGCTGGGCCTTTTTAAGCAACTCCTCCGCCGTGAAATGATCGTCACTGGCGAAGGCCGCCTCGACGATAACGTCGCGCTGGGCCGTCCGCCGCATGCCCCGCTGACGAATAAAACTGTCGAAGCGTTCCGTAATCTCAGGGTTCATGATTTGCCGTTTCGACCAAAACCGAGGCCTTTCGTAGAATTTCTGCTTTTCACTGTATCACTAGCAAACCATTCTGTCTCATGTCCACTGCCACGGAACCATTTATTCGATTCGAGCCGATTTATCAAACGCGGGTGTGGGGAGGACGAACCCTCGAGACGCGGTTCGGTCGGCTCCTGCCCGATCGCGAGGCCCCGTTCGGGGAATCGTGGGAGATCTCGGCCCGCGACGAGGCCGACTCGCTCGTCGAGGGCGGCCGTTTCGGAGGAAAAACGCTCTCCCAGCTGTGGTCCGATCCCGATTCCCGGGCCGCCGTCTTCGGCGAAAAGGCACCGGACGCGGATCGCTTTCCCCTGCTCTGCAAAATACTCGACGCCCGCGAGCGGCTTTCCCTGCAGGTTCACCCACCGGCGGAGGTCGCGGCGGAACTCGGCGGCGAACCGAAAACCGAGGTCTGGTACGTCGCCCACGCCGAACCGAACGCGGTGATCTACGCCGGATTGCGCGAAGGCGTCACGGAAGACCGTTTTCGCGAAGCGCTCGAACAAGGGACGGCGGAAGAATGCGTTCACGCCATTCCCACGGAGACGGGCGATCACATTTTCATTCCGAGCGGCAGACTCCACGCCATCGGGGCCGGGTTGACGATCTACGAGATCCAGCAAAATTCCGACACCACCTACCGCGTCTACGACTGGAATCGCGTCGGACTGGACGGAAAGCCCCGCCGGCTTCACGTCGAGGAATCCCTGAAGTGCATCGACTTCGACGACGTCGAACCGACGATGGACGCTCCCAAAGACGCTCTCCTGACCGAATGCGAACATTTCCGAATCGAGGAGCACGGCCTTCAACCGGGCGACGATATCCAGACGACGACGGCGGGTCGATTCGCCATCGTCACCGTGGTGATGGGCGCGGTGACGAGCACCGCCGTCCCGCCGGAGGTCGATACGTTCCGCGAAGGCGACTTCTTCATCGTGCCGGCGGGCGCCGACGCCTCGACGCTGCAAGCGGAAGAGTACGTCGAGCTATTACTGACGACTTGGCCGGAATAACTCCTTTTCTTTTTCTTTGTCGGTTTGGAACGGGAGGAAAAGGGAAAAGGAAAAAGATAAAGATAAAGATAAAAATAAAGACTGTCCCGGTCAGACGACCCGCAACCTCGTCAGGTCCTGGGTATCGATCATCCCGAGCGGCTTGTCCTCCGCGTCGACCACGACGAGGTCGTCGATGCGGTGCTCCTCGAAGATCCTCAGCACCTCGCCCGCGAGCTTGTCTTCGCGCACGCTGATCGGGTTGTTCGTCATCAGGTCGCCCACCTCCGTCGCGCCGATTCCGGCATGCTCGCTTTGGAAGGAACGGGCGAAGTCTCCCTGGGTGAAGACGCCCGCGAGCTTTCCGTCTCCGTCGACGACGACCACCGCACCGGCCCGGGCCGCCGTCATTCTTGAAATCACCTCCATCACCGACGCCGTCGGCGAAACGACGACGAAGTCTTCTCCCGTGCGCATGATGTCGCCGGCGCGCAGCAGGAGAGCCCGACCGAGCGAGCCGCCGGGATGGAATTCCGCGAATTGATCCTTGGTGACTCCCCGCGCCTCCAGCAGCACCATCGCCAGCGCGTCGCCGATCACGAGCGTGTTCGTCGTGCTCGAAGTCGGGGCCAAGTTCAGGGGGCAGGCCTCCCGCGAAACGTTGATGTCGACCACGCAGTCCGCCGCCTTGCCCAGGGTGGAGCCGGGACGTCCCGTCACCGCGATCAGCTGGATGCGGCGGCGTTTCAAATGGGGAAGCAGACTGAGAAGTTCCGCCGTCTCCCCGGAGTAGCTGAGGGCCAGGACGGTGTCTCCCGCATGGACGAGCCCGAGGTCCCCGTGCAGGGCGTCCTGACAGTTCAACACCGTCGCGGCCGCTCCCGTCGAGTTGAACGTGGCGACCAGCTTGTTGCCGACGTTCCCGGATTTCCCCACGCCGACGACGACGATCTTGGAACCGTTCTCGACCGTGGTCTTGAGCGTCTCGACCGCCACGATGAACGAGTCGTCGAGACGCGCGACCAAGCGGCCGAGTTCCTCCATCTCCAACGAAATGACCCGCCGGGCTTTTTCCAGATAATCCATACGCGATGCGGCCCAACGATAGAGCGAACGCCGATTCGTTCAAGGCGTCCCTTCACCGCTCGATCGCTGCCCGACCGTGACCGTGGTCGGGTGAACTACGCGTCGGTCTGGAACATCTCCATCTGACGCGCCGTGCCGTTCGCGAGCGGTTTGAATCGCACGCCCGCTCCGATCAGCCGCACCGATTTCCCCTCGCCGCGTTCCCAGGCTTCGGCCAGCAGTTCGTCAAACAGTCCCGGGTCGATCGTCTCGGACGCGCGCTGGGCCGAGGTGATCTGGAAATCCTCGAACTTCAGCTTCACGACGCATTCCCGAATGTCCCGGTCGCTGTGGCGACCGTGGTAGTCGTCGCTGAGTTCGTCGACGATCTCCCCGAGCTTCTCGAGCCCCTGTTCGGCGCTGACGAGGTTCTCGCGGAAAGTGCGTTCGTTGCTGACCGACTTCCGCTCGCGGTTGGGGTTGACGCTCCGCTCGTCGATGCCGCGACAGAGCCGGAAGAGGCCGCTGCCGAATTTTCCGAAGCGCTGCACCAGTTCGACTTCGCTGCGCCGGCGCATCTCGCCGCAGGTTCTGATGCCGGCCTCGTGCAGTTTCTCCGCAGTGCGCTTTCCCACCCCCCATATTTTCTCGACGGGCAGATTCTCGAGAAACTCGACAATCCCCTCTTCGCGAACCTCGAACTGGCCGTCCGGCTTTCTCCAGTCGCTGGCGATCTTGGCGAGGAACTTGTTCGGGGCGATACCGGCGGAGGCCGTCAGCCCGGTCCGTTCGCGGATGCGCTCTCGGATCTCCCAAGCGACCGAGGCGCCCTCCGACCGCAGATGCGAGACGTCGAGATAGGCCTCGTCGAGCGAGAGCGGTTCGATCAGGTCGGTGAACTCCGCGAAGATTTCTCGGATCCGGGCCGATTCGCTCCGGTAGAGGTCGAAGCGCACCGGCAGCATGACCAGATCGGGGCAGAGGCGCATCGCCTTGAACGCGGGCATGGCGGAGTGACAGCCGAACTTCCGAGCCTCGTAGTTGCAGGTCGTCAGCACGCCGCGGCCGCTGCTGCCTCCGACCGCGACCGGCCGACCGACGAGTTCCGGCCGCTCCCGCAACTCGATCGCCGCGTAGAAGCAATCCATGTCCACGTGGATGATCTTGCTTGGCTGGGTGACGTCGGACATCGGATATCTTACCTTGCCCCTTTCAGAGGGATCCGGCAACGGACGTCAATCCCGATTTCTCCGAGGGCGTTTTCGGTGTAGTCTCAGCCCGGCATGCCCGACTACGCCATCATCATCCCGGCCTTCAACGAGGAGGCCTACCTCGCCGGCACCGTCGCGGCCGCCCGCCAAGCCATGACGGAAGTTCCGCTGGAGGGAGAACTGATCGTGGTCGACAACAACTCGACAGACGGAACGGCCCGGGTCGCCGCAGAGAGCGGCGCGGACCGGGTGGTCTTCGAGCCCCACAACCAGATCGCACTGGCGAGAAACGCCGGCGCCCGGAACAGCGAGGCCGCCCGCTTGGTCTTCGTCGATGCCGACACTCGGATCTCGGCGGCCGTGCTGCGGGAAGCCTTGGACGATCTGGATTTCGGAAACCGGGTCGCCGGAGGAGCGCGGCTCGTCATGGACCAGTCCGTCAGTCGCATCGTCGGCTGGCTGGTACGCTTCTGGAACCACGTCGCGGCAAAGTTCGGCTACGCCGCCGGCAGCTTCTTCTACTGCCGTCGCGACGCTTTCGACGCCGTCGGCGGGTTCGACGAGTCCGTCTACGCGGGCGAGGAGGTCTGGTTGGCGAAGCGCCTCAAGAAATGGGGGAAACCGCGCGGGCTGGGGTTCCGTATCATCGCCGAACCGCCGGTGGTCACTTCGGGAAGAAAGTCCGCTTGGTTTTCCAATGGCGATTTCATTCTTCAACTGGGCATTCTATTCCTCCTCCCGTGGGCCACCCGCAGTCGACGACTCTGCGGCATGTGGTATCGGCGACCGGTCCCTGAGGCCGAATAGGGAGGAAGCCGACAGGGTTGGATCGCTGACAAAACCCGGTCTATCGAAGCGTCGGCTTCGGCATCTCGACCCGGAAGACAGCGTAGTCGAGCGTATCGTCGACGACGGCTTCCAGCGGGAAAGCGTGGTGCAGGTTCTCGGCCGTCGCCTCGGAGACGGTGAGCCGATTGTTCCGTTTGCGGCCGAGGTCCTTCACTTCCGTCGCGGTTTCGATCACTCGACGGACCGAATCGAAGTCGAGTTGATCCTGCCTGCCGAGGGTCGAGGCGAGCGCATCGGCGGTGTGGATGCCTATCTCGAGGGAGACGGGGACACTCGTCTGGATGTTCCACTCGTGCACGAGTTGGGCCAGCACGTTCTGCATGGACAGCGCCGCCTGCATGGCTTCCCGCTCCTGGTGCGGATCGTCGGCGGCGGAACCGAACACGGCAATGACGCTCCGGTCGGAAGATTTCTCCAAGGATCCCCGGTAGCGCAGCACCACGTCGATCATGGTGGAAAAATACTCGTTGAGCAGCGCGAAGACGCGCTCGTTTCCGAGCATCGAGGACAACTGGTCGAATCCGCAGAGTTCGGCGACCAGCACCGTGATTTTCCGGCGGACTCTCTCGCCGGTCTCGGGATCGCTGAGCTTCGAATCCGCCGCCTGAGAACGCACGTAGTGGACCAGCGTGCCCTTGAGCGATTCCCGTTCCTCGAGTCTTTCGGCCATCAAGTTCGCGGCGCGGGTGAGTTCGCCGAACTCGTCGCTGGTCTTGACCTCGAGCCGGGAGGACAAGTCGCCTTGCCCGAGCTTTCGGACGAAGTCGCGGAGTTCGGTCAGCGGACGGGTCACCTTCCTCGACAACCAAGTGCCCAGCGCGGCCGCGAGAACCAGCGCGAGGAGCAGGGCCGCCAGCCCGGCGAAAAGGAGCTTGCGGAGCATGGCCAGGATTCGCTCGGCCGCGATGTCGACGCCAAGCACCGCCACGGGTTCGCCCGCGGCATTGGGGATGGGAGCGAAGGCCGACAGCGTCGTGCCGAGCGAATCGCGGACGAAACGGTCGCCGACGCGGGCGACCGTCCGCGCGGGCTTCCCGGCTCCGGGGCGGAAAACCACCTCGTCGCCGAGACGGGGTTTGTCGTCCTCGTCTTTCTCCGCGCCGCCGACGACGTACTCCCAGCTCCCCTCCTCGCGCGGACGCACGATGTAGATGAACCGAACGGGAAGGGCGCCGACGGCGTTGGCGTCGGCGACCTCCTGCAAGGTCTCGCGCACCAGGGCGTGATCGGTCGAGCCGGTCTGGTCCGGCGAGACCAGTGCCTCGACTCGGTCGCCGTCGATTCGGGGGGCCGTGCTGACGGCGATGGAAAGCACCTTTTCCTGGACGAGTTCGAACGCGAGTCCGTTCGCTTTTCTCAGGCTAAGCCAGAGAACCAGGCCGCAACTGACGCCCACCAGAAGAACCAGGAGGATCTGAAGTTTGTTTCGAAAAGACACGGGGCGAATGTGGACGATGCCAAAGGTCTCAAGCTACCGCCAACGGGCGCGCCTCGAAACCGATAATTCGAGCGGTTAAGAATGTTTCAATAGCTTCCTGTATCCGTCCCAGTATAGCTTGCTCTACAAGGGACCTTTGTAGTATTTCTTGTTGGTGGGAGTTCCCGTTTGAATTGTCCGGGATCGGTTTTCCGCCGAAGGGGTTCTCGAAGAATGCTCCGGAGGACAAGCCCGAAGCGGAAACGAGCGGGAGTCAGGCCGCGAGCCAAGTCGAAGCAATTTCCCGTGGCCTGGCGATCCGGAGCACGGTAGATTTGTCTCCATGAACCGTTTTCAGACAACGAGGGGCGCCGCATGGTGCCTCGGGGCACTCGTGGCGACAGGCAACCTGCAGCGTTCTTCCGGCACCGACTGGCCGGAGTTCCGAGGCCCCGAGCGAGCCGGGATCTGGAACGCGGACGGCTTGGTGGAGAATTTCGACGGGCTCGCCGATCCCCTCCCCCGCGTCTGGTCGAGCCCGGTCGGGGCGGGGTACAGCGGTCCGACCGTGGCGGGCGACGCGGTTTACCTGATGGACCGCGGCGAAGCGGACCAGGAGGATTCGAACGTCGAGCGGGTCCTGAGTTTCGACCGCGCCACCGGCGAGCGGAACTGGGCCTTTTCGTATGCGGCGCCCTACGCCGATGTGGGGTACGCCTACGGACCGCGGTCGAGCGTGACGATCCGCGACGGCAAGGCGTTCTCTCTCGGCATGATGGGTCACCTTCACTGCCTCGACGTTTCCGACGGCAACCCGGTCTGGTCGAAAGACCTCGCCGCCGAGTACCGCGTAGACATGCCCATCTGGGGGTTGGCGAGTTCTCCTCTCGTCGAAGGCTCGCGCGTCATCGTGCAAGCGGCCGCGAAAGAGGATGGCGCCTGCGTGGTCGCGTTCGATACGAAGACGGGGGAGGAAGTCTGGCGGGCGTTCGACGACAAGGCCTCCTACGTGTCGCCCGTCGTGATCGAGCAGGCCGGCGAGCGGGTGCTGGTGGTCTGGACCGGCGAGCGGGTCGCGGGGATGGACCCGGCCACCGGCGAGGTGCACTGGGAAGTCGCGACGCCCTTCGGCAAATGGCCCATCAACGTTCCGGGCCCCGCCTTCAACCACGACGCCACCCTCATGTTTCTGTCCACCTTCCAGGAAGGTTCCCGCCTCGTCGAACTCGACCAATCGGAGCCGGCGGCGAAGGAGCTTTGGCATCGCCAGGGCATCAACGAGCGAAAAACCGAGGCCATTCACAACATGATCAGCCCGCCCTATTTTCACGACGGTTACATCTACGGGATCGACAGCTACGGGCAGTTGCGCTGCCTCGATCCGGAGACGGGCGAGCGCGTTTGGGAAAACACGGAGGCGATCCCCCAAGGGCGCTGGGGAACCGGCTTCATGGTGAGAAACGGCGACCGCACCTGGATCGTCAGCGAACGCGGTGATTTGGTCGTCGCGAGACTCACTCCGGACGGCTACGAGGAGATCGACCGCGCCCGTCTCCTCGAGCCGACCACGCCGCTCAAGCAGCGTCCCGAAGGCGCCGTGCTCTGGTCGCACCCCGCCTTCGCGGGAACCAGGATCTTCGCCCGGAACGACCGCGAACTCGTCTGCGTGGACCTGTCCCGGCCCGCCGAGTAACGGCAAGGCCGACGGCAAGACCGATCGTAAGGTCGCGGAGAATCCGGCGACGAATGGATATGACCGCGACCTCGCCGACAATCACCGTTCGCCGATCCGAGGACCGGGGCGGCGCCGACCACGGCTGGCTGGACACGCGTTTCAGCTTCAGTTTCGCGGACTACTTCGACCCGGAACACATGGGGTTCCGGTCGCTTCGCGTCATCAATCAGGACAAAATCGCTCCCGGCGGGGGATTTCCCACCCACCCTCACCGAGACATGGAAATCTTCAGCTACGTGATCGAAGGCGCCCTCGCCCACGAGGACAGCCTGGGAAACCGCCGCGTCCTGAAGCCGGGCGAGATCCAACTGATGAGCGCCGGCACCGGGGTGACCCATAGCGAGTTCTATTCGATCTCGGGCGAGGCGATTGAAGCCCGCTTCGGAGCCGAGGCTCATCCCAGCATCCCCTCCGCGATCCGGCGGGCCTGCTGCACGAGTTTCGCGTCGCTCAGGAATTCGGGGAAGGCGAGAGCAGGCAGGCCGCTTTGCTGGGTGCCGAGGACTTCGCCGGGACCGCGGAGCTTCAGGTCTTCGTCGGCGATCAGGAAGCCGTCGCGGGTCTCTTCCAGTATTTTCAGCCGCTCCCTGGCTTCGCTCTGCTCGGGCTCGATCATGAGAACGCAGAAGCTCTTGTGCTCGCCGCGACCGATGCGCCCGCGCAGCTGATGGAGCTGGGCGAGACCGTAGCGCTCGGCGTTGTAGATCAACATGACGCTCGCGTTGGGAACGTCGACGCCGACTTCGATCACGGTGGTGGAAACGAGCACGTCGGCTTTGCCGGTGCGGAACCGCTCCATGGCCGCGTCTTTCTCTTCCGACGAGAGGCGTCCGTGGACGAGGCAGACTTCGAAACCGGAGAGCCGCTCGAGCCATTTCTCGAATTCGACCGTCGCGGCGCCGGCCGCCGTCTTGTCGGACTCGTCGATGAGCGGGTACACGATGTAGGCCTGCCGCCCCGCCCGCAGCTGATCCCGCAAGAATTCGGCGGCCTGGTCGGTCTGGCTGGAGAGGCGAACGCCGGTGACGATTTTCCCGCGCCCTTTCGGCAGTTCGTCGAGCACGGACACGTCGAGGTCTCCGTAGAAGGCGAGCGCGAGGGTTCGCGGGATCGGCGTGGCGGTCATCACCAGCACGTCGGGAAAGTCGCCGCGATCGATCAGCGCCTGGCGCTGGGCGACGCCGAACTTGTGCTGCTCGTCGATGACGGCCAGGCCGAGCCCGTTCTCGAACTCGCCGCCGCCGTGGACGAGGGCGTGCGTCCCGATGGTGAGAGCGCCGTACTTGTTTCCGCCGGCGGCGGCGAAAAGCGGCAGGTCGCCTCCCGTCTCGCGCGTGCCCGTTTTGAGCCGAACGTCGATGCCCAGCGGCTCGAGCCAGAGCCGGAAGGTGCGGAAATGCTGCTCGGCGAGAATCTGGGTCGGCGCCATGAGGGCGGCGTCGAATCCCGCCTCGACGGTCAGAAGGATGGCCGCCGCGGCCACGAGCGTTTTTCCCGATCCGACGTCTCCCTGAAGCAGTCGGGTCATGGGGAGGTCGGAGGACAGGTCGCGTCGGACTTCGTCGATCGTGCGGCACTGGGCGCCGGTCGGCTCGAACGAGAGCCGTTCGAGAAAGTCGTTGAAGAGGTCTCCCGGGCCGCAATGCGGCCGACCCCCGCGGGCTCGGAAATCGACCCGCTTCCGCTGGAGGACGAGCTGCAGCCGGGTGAATTCCTCGAGGGCGAGGTAGCGCTTCGCCGACTCGACCGACTCCAACGAGTCAGGGTAGTGGATCTGCCGAAGGGCGGAAGCGCGGTCGAGTCCCGTGTCGCTCGCACCCGGAGGCAGCCACTCGGGAATGCTTTCGTCGTCGATCCGCTTCAGGATCGGATAGACGAGGGAGCGGAGGGACTTCTGGGCGAGGCCGGCGGTGAGCGGGTAGATCGGCACGATCCGGCCCATGTGGGCTTCCGCGCTGGAGAGGTCGCCCTCGACAATCTCGAAATCGGGGTGGTCCACGACCACCCGCCGACCGCTCTCCTTGGGCTGGCCGTATATGACGAGTTCGTGATCGACGGTGATGATTTTCTGAATGTAGGGAAGGTTGAACCAGCGGAGCACGATCCGGTTGCCCAGCATGTCGCCTCCCGCCGGTTCCACGGTGGCCTCGAAAAACCGGCGCCCTCTCCCCCGACCGAAGCGGCTTTGCGTGTCGGTGACCTTGACGTGCAGACAAACCGGGCCGGGAGTCGCGTTCTCGGGGAATTGGTCGAAGTGCGAACGGTCTTCGTGCCGGCGCGGGAAATGGCTCAGCAGGTTCCCGACCGTGAAGAGACCGAGCTTTTCGAGCCCGTCCCGCGTCTTCCGGTCGAAGCGAATCAGTTCGGTACTCTCCAGGGAGGCGTCGAGCGTCGCGGTCTGGGCCAGGGAGGACATCGCTCAGTAGGCTTTCCAAAGCGACGGAACGAACAACACCAGAACCGCGAAAAATTCGAGGCGCCCCAGGACCATGAGGAAGGCGAGCAGGAGCTGGGTGTCCGCGCCGAGAAAGCCGAAATTGTCGGTGGGCCCGACGGCTTCGAACCCGGGGCCGATGTTGAAAAGCGTGGCGAAGACGCAGCCGAGGGCGGAGATGATATCCAGTTGCGGCTCGAGCAGGGTCAAGAGAATTGCGGAGGCGGCGGCGATGGCGAAGCCCATGGCGATGAAGAGGGACACCGTCATGAAGACCCGTTCGTCTGGCGCTGCCCCGTTAAGCCTGATGCGGACGACCCGATGGGGGCGAAAGGAGCGCACCAGCTCGCTGGACGCGATTTTTCCGAAAAGGATGATCCGGTTCATTTTGATGCCCCCGGCGGTGGACCCGGCGCAGCCCCCGATCAGCATCATGACCATGAGCAGCATCCTGGAAAACAGAGGCCAACGATCGTAGTCCGCGACAGCGAAACCAGTGGTCGAACCGATGGACACGGCGTTGAAAAAGGTTCCCCGGAGGGCCTGCGCGTAGGTGTGGTCGTCGGTGTCGTAGCGGAGGTCGAGCGCGATCGCGAGGATCGCCGCGACAATAAGGAGCAGGTAGTAGCGGGCTTCCTCCTCGGAGCGAAGCCTCGACCAGTTCCTGTTCAACAGAAAGATGTAGAGCATGAAGCCGATGGACGCGGCAAACATGAAAATTACGATCCAGAGTTCGATCCATAGATTCTCGTAGTGGCCGATGCTCGCGTTCTTCGGACTGAATCCACCCGTCGCGATGGTCGTCATGGCGTGGCAAACGGCCTCGAACGAAGGCATGCCCAGCGCGAGCAATCCCAGATAGCACACCACGCTGAGGGAGAGGTACACTTTCAGGAGTGCGAACGCGACTTCCCGAATCCGGGCCGCGCCGGCGTCGGAGATGTTGATGCTCGACTCCTGCTGCACCAGCGAACGGCTGCCCACGCCGAGAAAGGAAAGCACCGCCACGAAGACGACGAGGATTCCGATGCCGCCCAGCCACTGGGTCACGGAGCGCCACAGAAGGAGGGCCTTGGGAAAGCTCTCGATGTCGCTCATCACCGTCGAACCGGTGGTGGTGAATCCGGAAACCGATTCGAAGATCGATTCGGACAGTCGCAGGCCCGGCTCGCATAGATAGAACGGGAGCGCGCCGAGAAGACCGACCTGGATCCAACTCAACCCCACGATGACGATCGCTTCGCGTCTCAAGACCTCGTGCGGCACGCCGATCCCCAGCAGAACGAGGACGATGCCGAAGGCCACGGTGATGCCGGTCGCGACGCCGAAGGCTCGCGCAGCGCTCGTCTCGAGATCGGTCGCCGGCCCCGGGCCGGTTCGGCACAAGACTTCGGCGTAGAGCCAGCAGGCCGCCATCGCCAAACCAGCGAGACAAGCGAGCACGCCGAGCGTCTTGGCAATGATCCGAAAATTCATCAGGGAGCGACCAGTTTGAGGAATTGGCGTTTCGCCTTGCGGCTGACGACGGCGTAGAGGTTGTCCCCGTCCCCAATGACGTCGTCCGCCGCCGGCACCCTTCCCTGGGTGCCGTGGAGCAAGGCGACGAGAACGCAGTCGTTCGGCCACTCGATGTCCCGCACCCGCTTTCCGGCCACCTCGGAGGCGGAGGTGACCGTCGTTTCGATGAGTTCGACGCCCTCCAGCTTCTGCAGCAGGTGGAAGCGATCGGAAGTGATGAAGCGGGACAGATCCTGGCGGCTCGCGTCCCGCGGACTGACGGCGGCGAGGATCCCCAGTTTCTGGCCGAACCCCGTCATGGCGTCCGCGTAGTCGGCCCGGTGAATCAGCGGCAGGCAGTACTTCGCGCCCAGACTGTGCGCCTGCAGGCAGGTCATCACGTTGTCCTCGTCGACGTTGGTGACCGCGATGAAGAAGTCCGCTTCGCCGATGCGCTCCTCCTTCATTTCCGCGAGCGAGGTGGCGTCCATGTTGAGAATGGTCACGCCGCTCAGCTGGTCGGTCAGTTCCTGGCACCGGGCGGCGTCCACCTCGAAAATGCGGATGCGGCAGTTCCAGCTCTCCAGCGTCTGGGCGAGAGAGAATCCGTATTCGCCGCCACCGAAGATGACGATGTTGGCCTCGAAGTCCCGGCCCTTCCGGTTCTGCAGTTGCAACACGGTCTCGTTCAGGCGCGACGGTTCGCCGAAGAGGGTCACCAGATCGTCGGCTTCCAGCACTTCCGCCGCCCCGGGAATGATCGTTTTCTTTCCCCGGGTGATCGCTCCAACGCGGGCGCGGGCCGGAAACTGCAGTTCGTTCAGCGGCTTTCCGCACATCTTGCTGTCCGCCGAGACTTTCACCCGCTGGACCTCCACGTAGCCTCTCGCGATCTCCTCGACCATGCCGGCCTCGGGATTGCGCACGTGCTTGGCCAGTTCCACGGCCGCGAGGCGTTCGGAACTGAAGAGATAGTCGATCCCGAAATGCTCCCCGTAGTCGAGGAAGAGATTCTCCCGCTGGATACCGGGATGAACCCTTGCGATGGTCTTGGCGGCACCGAGCTTCTTGGCAACGGAGGCCGAGACGATGTTGATGTTGTTGTCGCTTGTGAGAGAGAGGAAAAGATCGCACTCCGGGGCTCCGGCGTCGATGAGCGTGGTCGTCGACACGCCGTCGGCCACCATCACCCTCGCGTCGATCCGGTTGTTGAGCACGTGCGCGACGCTCTCGTTCGCTTCGATCACGACGATCGAGTGCTGTTCCTCGGCCAGACTGAGGGCGATATGGGTGCCGATTTCGCCGGCGCCGACTATGATGATCTTCATATCAAGACTGAGCGATTCCCGCGAGCGGTGGACGCGGCATCCGGCGCCAAGCCTAACCGCGGGGGCCGGAGGATTCAACAGCCTCCTACACGCCGACTCGTTCCCGGAGCTGGTTGAAACGTTCGTTCTTCCCGGCGTAGGAGGGATAATATTCCTCTTCTCCCTCCGGCAGATAGCGCCAGTGCTTGTACATCCACAGCCACGGCGCCGGGTTCTCGCGAATGACCGGCTCGAAGACGTTCCAGCAGGCCTGGGCGATGCTCTGGTCGGTGTCTTCGGGTCCGAATCGGAGCGCCTTGAATCCGCGCATGACATAGGTGCCGTCCGGCTGCGGAATGCAAATGCCCGGAATGACGGCGACGCCGGTGCGCTTCATCAACTCCGCGTGAATGGCGGTGACGCAGGTTTTCCTGCCGAAGCACTCGATGATGGTGGCGGACTTGGAGGGGCGGATCGTCAGGTCGCTGAGGAACGCGGCGTGCCCCCCGCGCTTCAGGTTCTTGAGCAACCGCCTGATGGCGCCGCGTTGCGGAATGACCTCGTGCCCCGACGTCTCGCGGTTCTTTCGGTAGATGTCGGTGAGGCTGGCGTTCTTGAAGTCCTGCGCCACGATCGTGAACTTGTAGCCCCGGAACCCCATCAACAGGGCGATCCATTCGAAATTGCCGTAGTGCGGCGTCACCCAGATCGCGCCGGTCTCCCGGGCCGCTTCGACCACCTCCGGGTCCTCGAGTTGCAAGTCGCAGTACGTCGTCCAGTTTCCGGCGTCGAGCCGGCGGCTCCAGAACTGATCGACCACGGTCCGGGCGAAGCTGCGGTAGGAATCGCGGGCGAGTCGACGGATCTCGGCCTCGTCCTTCTCCTCACCGAAAATCAGCGTCAGGTTCTCGGTCGCCGTGCTGCGGCCGCGCTTGTCGACCAGGTAGGCGAGCGATCCGAGGCCGCGTCCGAGACGGTGCGCCGCGCCGCGGGGAAGGAGCGGTATGGAGAAATAAAGCCATTTCACTCCCAGCCACTCGAGCCGGTAGCGGATTTTCTTCCAAGTGGACATCGCCGAGGAATAAGCCAGTTTTGTTCGGATTGCCAACCCGTGTTTCCCCCGCCTCGCCCGCCATGCACCACCAGACCTTCGTCTCGCTGTTTCGGCGGATCCTCTCCACCCCGACCGCGCCGTTCCACGAATACCGCGTGGCGGAGGCGATCCGGGAACGGCTCGAACCGCTCCAGCACGTCAGCGTGGATGCCGACGACTACGGAAACCTCGTCGCCCGATACCGTCGCGGCCTGAAAAAGCCCCGCCTCGCCTTCGGCGCGCACATGGATCACCCGGGATGGGTGAAGTTTCGGGGAAAAGAGAAATTTCTCGGGGGCGTGCCCGAGGACCGACTCGACACCCACCCGGTGGAATGGTTCGGCGACTTCGGCATGTGGAAACTGAAGCCGTTCGAACTGGAGGACGGCATCGTTCGTTCCCGCGCCTGCGACGATCTCGTCGGCTGCGCCGCCATCGTGGCCATGTTCATGGAGCTGGAGGCGCAACAGACCGAGGCGTCCGTCTACGGCATCTTCACCCGCTCCGAAGAGGTCGGATTCAACGGAGCGGTCGAACTCGCGAAAAAGTGGCCATTGCCCGAGGGCGTCTGCTTCGTGTCCCTCGAAACCAGCGCCGCCCGCGGCGGTGCCGAACAGGGCAAGGGACCGGTGATCCGCGTCGGAGACCGCATCAGCGTCTTCGACGACGCCGTCACCGCCGAACTGGTCGACGCCGCCGCGGAGACGAAGATTTCCCGTCAGCGAGCCCTGCTGGACGGCGGCTCCTGCGAAGCCACCGCCATGAATCTCCACGGCGTGCCCGCGGCCGGGATCTCCATCGTTCTCGGAAACTACCACAACTGCCCCCCCGAAAAGGGCATCGCCGAGGAGTTCGTTTCGCTCGCGGACGCCAAGGATCTCGTCAAGCTGATCACCGCCACGACGATTCGCATGGCGGGGCGCAAAGCGTCCGATTCCTCCAAAGCGCGATTGAAGAAGCGCTTGGACAAAAGGCTCCGCGACCACCGCCGGTACGAGCGCGCGGCCCGGAAACACTGGCCGTGACCCTGAATTCCGGGCGGCGAAAGCGGGAACTCCCCCGCCCGTGCGGCCGGTCCCGATTCTAAAATTCGTAAATTTATTGGAGGAATTCCTTCAATCCGTAATGATTTTGTAGCAAAATCTTACTTCTGTATCAATTTGATAGATCCGATAACGGGAATTCGCATAAAATGCGAATTCGTAAAAAGCCCGGCTTCCATTTCAGGCAGAACGTCGAGCTCCCCGCGCCTGACCGGGGGCGAGGCTTCGACTGTGGGTTGAGGGTTGAATGGTCATGACGGATTTGAACTCGCGGCGGGGCAGGCGTTGAGAGCGACGCCTTGTTCGGGCCTCCGTGTTAGTTTGGTGTGAAATTCAGGGAAATGTAGAGAATCGCTAAAATCGCGACAGCTTGGAGGCCGAATATCCAAAGAACAATCTTCTCTCGGCGGATCAAATTCCGGTGATACCTGTCTGCTCCAGTTTTGTATTCTTGCTTCTCCTCGTCCGTGAACGCACTCGGGTCACTCAATGCAAGCCAACCTACGAGTTTGTGTTGATTTCGGGTGGACTGAAAGTTGCAGAGCATAAGACCCGCAGAGACTATGGACAGAACCACAAGACCGAAAAGCCAAGGCTGCAGTTGGGAGGGGGTGAGAACTGTGGCGCTAGAGAATACCGCGATCAAGATGGTGTTCATCGTCAACAAGGCACTCCAGTATGCGGTATTCCCGCTCTCGACGAGTTCAGCCATCCTTCGCTGCAAGTAGGAGATTTCAAAAGGGTCGGAATCACTCATTTTTTGCCCGAACGTCAAAGAGCAGGCGATCCACTACCGGGGAGCGCGCTCTCGATGTCAGGGTTGATTTTGAAGTTCATTTTGGTAACAACTGCTGAGCGGGTAGTGGATTGCCCTGCCTCGTCTTGTTGTGCGCCGGTTAGGATTCGGAATCGATTGTGAACCCAGAGATTCTGGCCCCTTCGGGCATGTTCCGAGTCTGTTCGTGAAGCTGCCCGGCCATATTCACCGCAACAGCAAAATTCCTAGGCTCAAGGTTGTCGAACTCAATCGCCCCTCCGACCACAGGATTAATCTTGAAGTCGTAGCACTCATCTGCTTGGAGAAGCATTCCTTCTCTGTGCGCGCGCTCCACAAATCCGGCAAAGAGATAGTGATTCTCTCCATCCTCGGTTTGAAGGATCTCAGTGAGTTCCTCTCTCGTGTCGCAGACTCGATTCAGGTTTCCCTCAAGTGTATCGAGAAACCAGATCCCGTCCGGTGCGGAGAGAAAGATATCACCAAATGCGGTTACGAGGATTGGATGTTTCGGGCCGAGCGGGAGCCACTTCCACGAATCCAACGCCATGCTTATATCTTTGGAGCTGGGTTCGATGTAAAACATATTTCTTCGCACAACAGTCTTTATTCGTATCGTCTCGCGAAGCGATATCACGCGAGGCGGTCATCGACAAGAATGTCCGCCAGGCCCCGATTTGGCAAGGTTTTTCCGGAGATGCGTGCGTCTATCCAGGTCGATGGAAGCGGGAGTTGCCGCGTGAGTTGGGGTTCCGGATATCTCGATGGGGGCGAGTCCCCCGGGGGCAGTGGCGGAGATTTCGGCAGGGACCTCCGAAACGCCTCGAAACGCCTCGAAACGCACCCGAGATTTTGCCGGTCGACTGCCGGATCACGGCAAAAGGGGCCTGGTTCACCACGGGCGACACCAAAATCCGAAACAAAGCGAAGAAGAAAAAAACGCGCACGAGAACACGGAATGGGGGCTGGATAAAAATATTCTTGAATCGGTTCGGTGTGCGGGAGCTATTCCGGATGCCGGCGGTAGCCTTGCGCGTCCACGCGGAGACGACCATGAGGCAGAGTTGGATCGTGGAGAAACTGGGAACGAGGAGCGCTGCCAATTCATCGAGGCAGATCCGTGTTCTCGAATCCAAACCCGTGAACGAGTTGCCCAAGGCGGTCCGGAAATAGATGGAAATCAGGAATTTTTAACTGGTACCCGTCCAAGTCCGTCTTTGCTGTTTCTCAGAGAACCTCTGATGAAACATTCGGGAAGACACCCTGACCAAGTTCAAGGGGATCTCGAAGATCCTCCCAAAGAACGATACCGAGAAAACGTGTGAGCATTTCGTCAGCCTGCTCTTTATCGAGGTGGGGAAGGCCAAGGCGGAGAGCCTCGGAGCCTGTAGCAACTTCCAAAGCTAACGATTTCTTTTCCGCCACTACGAGGACGGCAAACTCTTTGCCCTTCATCATCGCGAATTCCTGAGCGCTCTCAAGATTTCGGGCAATTTGATTCCGCTGCGGATACCAGTCTGTAGCTGCGCTGATCGGCTCTGTTCTCTTCCCTTCGACGAAAAGAACAAGCTTGTCGGTTTCAATCAGGCAGTCGACCTCGGTGTAACCTTCGAATGCCCACCACTTTCGCTGAGATTTCAGGATCCCTTTTGAGAGAAGTTCGGCTTGGGCCAGATTCTTTACCTCAAGGCCTTTCTCGGTGTGGGGTGAGTTGATCATGGCATCCCGAAGGCGTTGAGTGCTCTCTCCGAATACCCTCTTCACTCCTTTTCTCGATTCCGGCCAGTGTGGTGCGAGAAGATCGGACCTGTCGATCAGCCAACGCAGAAACGGCTCCGGTGGCGGCACTGGACACTCGAATGCGCCTTCAAGATCGATCTCGCGATTGAGAACCCTGTCCGTGTATTTTCGTGTCGACCTGCACCATGGCTCGATCGTCCCAACGTCGGCAGAAATCTGATCACGGAACACGGGGTTCGTCGTGGACACTCGGATGAGATTCTGAAGCCGAACCGAAGACCGGGATGGGTCTGAGAACAGGCTTCGAAGGATCGGGCGAACTCGTGTGATCGAAGAGTTTCGGTTCTTGGTCAGATCTTTCTTCATGGTCTCGAAGTATGATTGGTAGCCTAGCGATTCGTACTGATCTCACTGACCTCGACCACCATGCCATTTTTTATCGGCGCCCTTCCTCTCACCATCCTGAAGCGACCGGTTGCGGGATCATCTGAGAAATTCGTTTTCTGCTTGATGGAGCATTTCTTGTTTACCGACCATACCACATCCGAGGCGGTTGCTCCCCAGTGGGTTTAGCGGACGGGCGACACGATTTTGATAGATTTTGAATCGCCCCCCTCAAAAAATTCCGGAACAAACACCCCCTCAGACCACCTGGCCGCCGTCGGGCACGAATTCGTCGCCGTAGTAGAGCCGGTAACGCCCCAGCCGCGAGCGCAGCTTCAACTCGCTGTCGAAGGCCCTCGACAGGCTCAGCGAGTTCAGCGCCCGCCTTTTTTCTCCCTGCGCCACGGCGCCGCCGTCCTTGAGCACCATGGCGTGGGTGATGGCGGGCACGATCTCTTCGACGTGGTGGGTCACGAGAATCAGCGACCGGAACGAGCCCTTCCGCGTCAATTCCTCGACGAAGCCCAGGAAGTGTTCCCGGGCGACCGGGTCGAGTCCGGCGCAGGGTTCGTCTAACACGAGCATGTCCATTCGCGGGGCCATCAGGGCGCGCCCGATGAGCACCCGCTGGCGTTCGCCCTGCGACATGATCGCCCAGGGCTGGTCGCGCAGGTAGCCGCAGTCGACTTTTTCGAGCGCCGCTTCGGCCGCTTGGATCTCCTTCGGATCGTCTGTTCTCTGCCAGTAGTTGACCATGGCGTGGCGGCCCGCGAGGACGATTTCCACGGCCGTCTCCGCCGGCTCGACGAGTTGCGAAATGCTGCTGCTGACGAAGCCGATCCGCTTGCGCCAGTCGTCCCAGTTCTGCGAACCCGAATTGACCGCGTCGCCGCGACCGCGCATCCGCACCTCGCCCTCGGTCGGGGTGAGGTAGCCCATGAGCACGTTGAGCACCGAAGTTTTGCCGGAGCCGTTGCCCCCCACCACGACCCAGTGCTGCCCCCGTTCCACCCGCCAGTCGATGCCGTCGAGAATTTTCTTCCCGCCCCGCTGGACGGTGACGTTCTCCATTTCGAAAACCGGTGCTGCCATAATCCCCCAAGGCTATTCCTGCCGCGACCCGATTTCCACCGAAAATCCCGCGCACTTCCCGGAGCGAACAGGGTTGGGGGGCCGACCCAACCCTCTTTGAATGGTCGAATTTCGGGGAGAGAAGGTTGGACGCCGCAAGCAACATCAACGAGCTTCGGCCATGGCCAATCAACTGGAGCAACTCAAGCAATTCACCACCGTGGTCGCCGACACGGGCGACTTCGAGACGATGCGGAAATACCAGCCGCAGGACGCGACGACGAACCCCTCGCTGATTCTCAAGGCGTCGCAGCAGGAGCAGTACGCGCATCTGGTCGACAAGGTGATCGCCGATCTCGACCACACCAGCATCGGAGGCGGGCAACTGGTCGAAGCGATCAGCGACCGCATCCTCATACTCTTCGGCGAGGAGATCCTGAAAATCGTGCCGGGCCGGGTCTCGACCGAAGTGGACGCCCGTCTCTCCTTCGACTACAGCGGGACGATCGACAAGGCACGGCAGTTGATCAACCTCTACGAGGACGAGGGCATCGACCGGGAGCGGATCCTGATAAAAGTCGCTTCCACCTGGGAAGGCATCCGGGCGGCGGCGAAGCTGCAGGAAGACAAGATCAACTGCAACCTGACGCTCATGTTTTCCCTGCCGCAGGCGGTGGCCTGCGCGGAGGCCGGGGTGAAGCTGATCTCGCCCTTCGTGGGCCGCATCTACGACTGGTACAAGGCCGACACGGGCCGGGAATACACCGGGGCGGACGACCCGGGAGTCCAGTCGGTGAAAACGATTTACCAGTACTACCGCAAGTTCGGTTTCGACACCGAGGTGATGGGCGCCAGCTTCCGGAACACCAGCCAGATCATCGAGCTGGCGGGCTGCGATCTGCTCACCATCGGCACCGATCTGCTCGAGGAACTGCACAACACCGAAGGCGAGGTGGAGCGAAAGCTCGAGCCCGAAGCCGCCGAGAACGCGAATGTCGAGGAGATCGACGGTCTCGACGAGGCGAAGTTCCGGTTCCTGTTGAACGAAGACGCCATGGCCACCGAGAAGACCGCCGAGGGCATCCGGAAATTCGCCGCCGACATCGTCAAGATGGAGAAGCTGATCGAGGGGAAGTTGGGGGGATAAGGACAAAGGCACGAAGTGGTCAGGCACAGAGGCTCGAAGGCGCAGAGGCACCGGCGCTTGCGTCCCGGCCGCGCCGCGCTACCGTCCTCGCCCTATTATGACCTCGCGTGAAATCCGGCAATCCTTCCTCGACTTTTTCGAGGAAAAGAAGCACACCGTCGTGCCGTCGGCCTCGTTGATGCCGACGTCGCCGAACCTGCTTTTCACCAACGCGGGGATGAACCAGTTCATTCCGTATTTCCTGGGCAGCGAGGCCGCCCCCTGGTCGCCGCCGCGCGCCGCCGACACGCAGAAGTGCATCCGGGCGGGCGGCAAGCACAACGATCTCGAGGATGTCGGCTACGACACCTACCACCACACGCTCTTCGAGATGCTGGGCAACTGGAGCTTCGGCGACTACTTCAAGGAGGAGGCCATCGGATGGGCGTGGGAACTTCTCGTGGAGCGATGGGGACTGCCGCCCGAGCGCCTCTACGCCACCGTCTACGCCCCCGGAAAGGGCGACCCCGCGGAGTTCGACCGGGAGGCCCACGACCTCTGGGCCGCCCTCTTCGAAAAGGCCGGGCTCGACCCCGGGGTCCACATCGTCGACGGCGACAAGAAGGACAATTTCTGGATGATGGGCGACACCGGGCCCTGCGGACCGTCTTCGGAGGTCCACATCGACCTCACGCCCGAGGGCGACACCGAGGGCCGTCTCGTCAACGCCGACGACGCCCGCTGCATCGAGATCTGGAACCTCGTGTTCATCCAGTTCAACGCGAACGAGGACGGCAGCTTCCGTCCGCTCCCGGCCTGCCACGTCGACACCGGCATGGGTTTCGAACGCGCCTGCGCGATCATCCAGGGCACGAAGGGGCTGACGGACTTTTCGACCCTCGCGTCGAACTACGACACGGACGTTTTTTCCCCCCTTTTCGACAAGCTCTCCGAACTCAGCGGGAAGTCCTACGCCTCCACCGTCCCCGAAGGCGGCAAGCGCCACGGCCTCTCCGAACAGGAACAGGTCGACGTATCCTTCCGGGTCATCGGCGACCACGTCCGCGCCGTCAGCTTCGCCGTCGCCGACGGGATCGATCCGGGCAACGGCGGGCGCAACTACGTCGTCCGGAACATCCTGCGCCGCGCGGTGCGTTTCGGGCGAGTGCTCGGATTCGACGCGGACACCTCCTTTCTCCATCGCCTGGTGCCGGTGCTGATCGATGAATTCGGCGACGTGTTTCCGGAACTGAAAGCGCGGCGGGAAAAAATCGAGTCCGTCCTGCTCGCCGAGGAGGAACAGTTCAACCGCACCCTCGACCGCGGTCTCAAGCTCTTCGACGAAGCCGCCTCCGAGGTCGGCCAGGGATCGAAGTTCCCCGCCGAAACGGTGGTCAAGCTCTGGGAAACCTACGGCTTTCCCACCGACCTGACCCGGCTTCTCCTCGACGAGCGCTCGCTCGACACCGACGACGCCGAAGTCGAACGCCTCGTCGCCGCGCACAAGGACACCGGCGGCGAAGGCCGGAAGACCCAGGTGGTCGCGGCCGTGGAGATCGACACCGACGCGACGACCGAGTTCGTCGGCTACGACAAGGACCAGACCCCGGCGACCGTCCTCGAATGGATCGAGAACGACAAAGGCACCTTCGCCGTCGTCGACCGCAGCCCCTTCTACGTGGAAAAAGGCGGCCAGGTCGGCGACCTCGGCACGATGACCGCGGACGGCGAAACCGTCGCGGTGACCCGCGTGCTCGGCGTCGGCGACGCCACCGTCCTGCAGGTGGCGGAAAAACCCGGCCCCGACGCCAAGGAAGTCACCCTGAAAATCGACGCCGCCCGTCGCCGCGAGATCGAGAAGCACCACACCGCCACCCACCTCTTCCACTGGGCCCTGCACCAGGTCGTCAGCCCCGATGCCACCCAGCAGGGTTCCCTCGTGGCCCCCGACCGCCTCCGATTCGACTTCAACGCCACCGCCCTCGACGCCGACCAGATCGGGCAGATCGAATCCGAAGTGAACGGCTGCATCCAGTCCGACGACCCCGTGGCCGTCGCCGAGGTGCCCCACGCCGAGATCCGGGACCACCCCGACATCATGCAGTTCTTCGGCGACAAATACGGCGACACGGTCCGCGTCGTCCAGATCGGCGGGAAGAGCGGCGCCTACGACGGCTATTCCATGGAGCTTTGCGGCGGCACCCACGTCGCTTCCACCGGCGAGTGCGGCTACTTCAAGATCAAGAGCGAAGGCGCCGTCGCCGCCGGCATCCGGCGCATCGAGGCCGTCTGCGGTGCCGCTGCCAGCGAGCTGATCGCCGACCAGGCCGCCGCCGTCGCTGCGGACATCGAGGACGCCGAGGCGAAGCTCAAGGCCGCCAACGAAAAACTCGTCTCGATGGAGAAGGAACCCCTCGCCGTCGAAGAGGCCGACAACTTTTCCAAACAGATCGAAAAAGCCCTCGGCAGCGGGAAACCCGGCGAGGCCAACATCCTGCTCAAGCAGTTCGAAGCCCGCCGCGACGCCGTCGCCGCCGCCGCCGCCCAAGCCGACAAGGCGGTCAAGAAAGCGTCCGCCGGCGCCGCCGCGTCCCTCGCCTCCCGATGGTACGACGACACCCTCGTCGACCACGGCGACAGCACCTTCGCCGGCATCCTCCCCGGCGACTCCCCCGCCCTCCTGCAGGAAGCCCTCAACGTCGTCAAAGCCCGGCAGTTTTCCGGCGCCGTCGCCCTCGGCCTCGTCGCCGACGGCACCCTCCACTTCGGCGTCGTCGTGCATCCCGACTTCACCGACCGGTGGAAAGCCGGCGACATCGTGCGCGAGTCCCTCGCCGTGGCCGGAGGCAAGGGCGGCGGCAAACCCGAACTGGCCCGCGGCGCCGCCCCCGGCGCCGCGGATCAAGCCGACGCCGTGATTGCCAAGGCGCGGGAACTGCTCGCGAATTAGAACAGTCTCTTAGCGTGGCCGAGGTTCCCCCGGTCCGTCCGCCGAACCGCCCAGCGGAACCCGTACCAGCGTCGCGTACCTTGGCCCGTCGCGGCCCGGAATGCTCTCGTAAATCACCGCTTCGTCCACGGCGAAGTCGCCGGACGCCCTGCGCCGCTCCTCGTCCAGACCCACCGGTCGCCGCTTGGAACGGCCCAGCGTCAGATGCGGTTGAAACGAGCGCGTCTCCGCGGCGAGCCCCACCGAGCGGACCGCCTCCTCCACCTTGGAGACTGTTGAAAAAGACCATCACGCCGAGACCTGAATGAATCTACGTTTTTTCAATCGCGGCTTCGCCCGGTGTTTTCCAACCGGTCCCTTCGGGCGGCAGCCCTTTTGCCGTCTGGCTTTGTTGCGATTCAGTCACGGTGCTCGCACCGCTTCCTCATCGCGCCGTGCCAGCCAACAAAATGACTTGCCGCTCGGCGCGCCGAGTTTTTCAACAGTCTCCTTGCCCGCCAAGTCCCGGAACCGCTTCTCCGGCCTCAAACCACGACCACCCTCGCTCGCTCCCGCGACGGAAACCCGTCCACCCCGTTCAACGCCGCGCCAAACGGATCCACCCCTGCCAGCCGCTCTTCCAGCGCCTCCCCGAGCGCGGGGACCAGATCCCGTCCCATCACTCCGATGAAACGCAGCGTGACGTGGTAGCGCTCCGGATCGGTCCACCGGACCGATTCCAGCCCGGTCCGTTCCCGGAGGCCGCCGACGATCGCCGCCGCCGCCGCGCGGGCGGAGGCGGAAAGCTCGACAGCGATGAAGGCGCGCAGCGTGGTATTCACATCTTAGGAGACTGTTGAAAAACTCTGAAACGCAAAATCTGATTGGAGGAACGGCA
>JBBDRG010000029.1:26153-45942 GCA_040905585.1 Verrucomicrobiales bacterium | reverse complement strand
TCGGCGATTTGGACGGTACTTCGGCCTCGGGAGAATTCGATCCCTTCGCGGGGTTCCGGGCGTTCTTTCCGGTCGATCGGACTCGGGACGACGATCGGCGAGAGCAGGAAGACCTTTATACCGGCTTCGAACCTCTCTATACCGGCTTCAATCCGACCGTTTTCCACTACGAAGGTTACGACCAGTACGGACCGGAGGGCGAGAGCGTGTTCGACGTTACTGAACCCGATTCTTCCGGTCTGATCGTGGAGGTGGTCGACGATACCAGCGCTTTCCTGGCCGTGGACGTGATGTTTGGCGAAGACGTGCTGGAGATCCAGAAGCGGATTCTTGCCGAGGAGGAAGACGACGACGAGGAGGAGGATGAGGCAGAAGACGAGGAACAAGAAGCGGTGCAAGACGACGACAGCGAAGGTGGAGAAACGCTTGCCGAAATTGCTCCCTGACTACCTCCTCGCCCGCTTTTCGACAGCGGCCAGCCAGGGATGGCGGTTGCTCGGATCGACGAGTTCGTATTTCACCGGGAGAAAGTCGGAGGAATCGATGGAACTCACCCACGAGTCCACCGCCTCGGCCTCCGCCTTTCCTCCCTCGTGTCCGGGGTAGACGACGATCGTCAGGATGCCCGGGGTTGCCAGCAGGTGAGAAGCGAGAGTCAAGGCGGCTACCGTGGTGGCGGGAAGAGTCGTGAGCGTTTTGTCGCCGGAGGGCAGGTAGCCGAGATTGAACATCGCGGCTTGAATCTCCCCGTCAACGTATCGATCCATCGTCTCGTGTCCCGCCCGGTGCAATTCCACTTGGGGGTGCGAGACGGTGCGGGTTCGGGAGGCCTCGATGGCGTCCCGCTGGATATCGAAACCGACCACCCGGCCCGATTTCCCGACGCACTCCGCCAGAAACAGAGTGTCGTGGCCGTTGCCGACGGTCGCGTCCACGGCAACGTCGCCCGCAGTCAGGAACGGCCTCACGAGTTCGTGGGCCAACTCGGTGACCCTGGGAAGGCGGGGGACGGATTTCATCGAAGAACCGGTCAAACGAGGTTGGACTGCAAATCCGCCGATTCCGGCAGAGGCCCGCCCTCGACCAGATGGGCGGCCAGCTTGCCGGCGTGCCAGGGACCGTTGAGGACCCCCTTGGACCCGAGCCCGTTGAAGAACCCGATCTTCGGACGAGCGGGATGGGTTCCCATGAAAATTTGACTCCGTCTGATGACGGGACGGATTGCCGCCCGGTGATTCGTCACCTCGAACGGCAGCGGGGTGATCGACGACAGTTTCTCGGTGATCTCCTCCTTCGCCTCCTTGGACGGACTCTCTTCCGCGATGTCGTGCCGGTAGGTCGACCCTGCGCGGAAGTTTCCACCACCCAAGGGCAGCAGCCACCCGCCCTTGCTGACGATTCGCTGTTCGTCCTGCAGTTCGGGCAGGCGAAGGTCCAGAATGTCGCCGAGCACCGGGTTCATCGGAAGCCATTCGAAGAACCGGTTCAGGTTTCCTCGCCATCCTTCGCAGAAAACCACGCTGCCCGCCTCGACGTTCTTCCATCGGATTCCGCAGCCGGTGGCGTGGACTTCGTCCGATCCGACGCGGCCGATGGCGTAGGATGCGCTCTCGATGAGACGCTGCCGGGTGACTTCGAGAAAGTGCGGGACATCCAGCCAACCTCCGCCGCTCATCTCGAATCCCCCGTGCGGCAGGTGAAAACGGTTCCGGTCGATGGAGAGTGGACCGGCGTACCGCCGAAGGCTCTCTCCCTCCTTGGCGAGACGTTCATTCCAGAGTTTCCCTTCCTCCCGAGAGCGAAAAAGTCTCGCGATCTTCCGATGATGGAAAAGGCGCTCGCCGGTGAGTTCTTCGATGTCCCAGTAGAATTGCTTCGCGTGGAGGAGCCGTTCCTCCAGGCCGCCCGGCAGGTTGAACCGCGACCCCGCCAAGGGGGTGACGAGCCCTGCGGCGACTTTGGACGAGGTCACGGCTTCGTCCCGGTCCACCACGAGAATTCGCTGGTCTCGCCGAAGCAACTGCCAGGCCAGGAGAGAGCCCGCCAATCCTTGGCCGACGATGAGAACGTCCGCTTTCATCACTCGAAATCGTCAGCTTAACCACGGCGTCCGGCACTCTCAACCGGAAGCGGAGATGGGTGCCAAACGACAAATCTAAGAAAGCCGGAAAGTTAATTTTTATAAAACAAATCATTGTCATATTCAGCTTTTGAGTTCAGAATGCATAAAGTTTGAATTGTCAGGTTCAGTTGTTTTATGAAAATTTCTAAGATTATCGGAGGATCCAGCATTGCTCTAGTCCTGTCTCTTTTCCTGGCCGGTTGCGGCGACCCGCAAAAGGAGGTACGCAAGAGCTTGGAAGGAAAGGGCTACGATCTGGCCGTCGAGGACTTGCTTGTGGCGGCCAGTTCCGGGGATTCGGAAGGCGTCGATCTCTTCGTCGAAGCCGGGCTCGACATCGACGCGGTGGACGGAACGGGAAACACGGCTCTGATCAAGGCCTCGGGCAGCGGCCACGCCCGTACGGTCGAGAAGATTCTCGGCCTCGGCGCCGATCCGCGCCACGTCAACGGAGTGGGCCGCGACGCTCTCCTTTCGGCTTCGGCCAAGGGTTTCGAGGAGGTGGCCAGGATGTTGATCAGTCGTGGTGCCGACACCTCCGTGACGGACACGGAAGGCTGGAGCGCCCTCTCGATCGCCGCCTACAACGGCCACTCAGGCGTGGTCTCGCTATTGGCGGGAGAAGCTTCATTCGAAGAACTCGACGACGCCTTGCTCGTGGCCAGTTTCAGCGGCAACGCCCGAGTCATCAATACGCTTCTCAACCAAGGGGCGAACATCAACGCACGCAGCCCCGAGAGCAAGACCCCGCTGATGATCGCCGCCGAGGGCGGGAAGATCGAAGTGGCCCGCGTGCTGCTGCAGAAGCAGGCCAATCCCTACGCCGTCGACGGGAGCGACCGCACGGCCGTCAACCTCGCGGAAGAGGCCGGTTTTCCCGAGATGAAGGATTTGATTCTCCATCCGGACACTTGGGGCTCGAGCCCGGAGGGAGAGGAGATTGTCGAAGAAATGGAGGAAGCGCAAAGGGCACTCGTCGAGGGCGGAGTCGAAGAATTGCTCGACGAGCCTACGGCGGAGACCGACGAATTGCGTGCCGAGACAGGCGTGGTTGTCGCGTCGGTGAATCGCGGAGGATCGGCCTCGACGGCGGCGGCCACCGAATCGGCGGCGACTACCGAATCGTCGACGACCGGATTGGTGGCGAGGGCTGAGCCTTTGACCGAGCCCATGACGAGAGCCGAGCCGGTGTCGGTCGGAGTCGCCGAGCAAGAGATTGCTCGTTCGGTTCAAGTTTCGAGCGACAAGACCGCTCGTGCCAACGCCCGGAAGACCCGGCGGCTGGCGAAATCGAAACCGATCGTGGCATTGAGCGGATCGACTTTGAAGTCGAGCAGTCCGAAGCAGGCCCCGGTGAAATCCATGATTCTGGCGGCCTACCACGAGGAACCGCTTCCAATCGTGGTTGACGGAGTCGACGGACAGAAAGCCGCGATGAGGCGCCTGGACCGGGAGTCGGGAGAGTCGGTGCTGGTGTCGACGGGATCGCTCGTTCCCGGGACGCCGTACCGGGTCAAGGAAGTCGCCAGCAAGTTCGTCAGCTCGAAAGAAGGGAAGGGGAGGATGGTCGACGTGTCCCGCGTCACGGTCGAGAACACCGGGAACGGGGCGACCCACCTCCTCGTCAAGGACGTGGCCGGGCAGTCCTCCGACACCTACGCCATTCTCACCGCCCCGAACAGCCAGTACCGCTACGTGGTGAAAGCGGGGGATGTCTTCAGCACGTCGCAGCCGGGCGCCGGAGCGACGGACTATCAGGTTCTCGACGTTCGCGCCAACGGAGTGGTGATCAAGGACCTGCGGAGCGAAGAAGTCGTCACAATCGCCCGCGACGGCATTATAGCGCCGTGACGGAGCGTCCGACGGAAGACCCGGCCGGGTCGGGTGCGGCGCCCGACAGGGTTGACTCTCTCACACGACCGTGTCGGGCGGGATGATCTTTCCTTTGGGCACGACCACGATGCCGTCCCTGATGTGGCACCACTCGTTGTCCTCGTCCACCCGGTCGCCGGGGTGGATCACCACGTTCTTGCCGATGGACACGTTCTTGTCGATGATGGCGCGGTGGATCCTGGTGTTTTCCCCGATTTGTATGGGACGTTCGGTCAGTTTCGATTTTTTGGAAATCTGGAGTTCGTTGTAGTAGTCCGATCCCATTACGATGGATTCGGTGATCTCGCAGCCCGACTCGATGACGGATCGCAGGCCGATGATGGAACTTCGGACGTAGGCGTCGGTGATGATGCAGCCGTCCGACAACAGGGCTTCTTCGATGGTGGCGTTGTTGATTTTGCTGGCGGGGAGAAGCCGGGCCCGGGTGTAGATCGGGTTGTGGGGATCGAAGAAGTTGAAAGAGGGAACGATCTTGGTGCATTCCAGATTCGCTTCGTAGAACGATTTGATCGTGCCGATGTCTTCCCAGTATCCGTCGAAGACGTGGGTGAAGACCTCCTGTTTCGCGATGATGCCGGGAATGATGTGTTTTCCGAAGTCCGGATCCTCGTTCTCGAGGGCCTCCTCCAGGATGCCTCGGTTGAACAGATAGATCCCCATGGATGCCTGGAAACGTTCGGCGTCTTTCGGCAGGCCGGCGACTTCGAGAAGGGCGGACGGCATGCTCAGTTCGTCGAGGAGGGCGTCGTCGTCTCCGGGTTTCTCCTCGAAACGTGTGATGCGGTTCTTGCTGTCCGTATGCATCAACCCGAAGGAGCGCGCCGCCTCCCTCTCGACCGGAGTGGTCGCGATGGTGAGGTCGGCACCCGTCCTCTCGTGCTGCTTCAGCATGGCGCGATAATCCATGCGGTAGAGTTGATCGCCGCTGAGAATGAGGAAGTGCTTGTAGGGCCTCTCGAGGAAGTAGCTGAGATTCTGCCGAACGGCGTCGGCCGTTCCCTGATACCAGTTGTCGTCTCCCGGCGTCTGCTGGGCGGCGAGGACGTGCACGAAATTTTCCCCGAAGTGGTCGAACTTGTAGCCGCTGGTGACGTGCCGGTTGAGAGATTCGCTGTTGAACTGGGTCAGCACGTACATCTGCCGGATGCCGGAATTGATGCAGTTGCTGATGGGGATGTCCACGATGCGGTACTTGCCGGCGAGCGGAACCGCCGGTTTGGACCGCTGGTGGGTCAGCGGAAACAGGCGCGTTCCCTGTCCGCCCCCCATGATGATTGCCAAGGTGCTTTTGAGTGATTTCATCGAGAGATTCTTCTGCGTTCCGTTCAGCCGTCATCCCAGGGCAGATTCATGGGAAGGGGATCGTTTTGATGACAAATGTTTTTGATAATGCTCCGATTCGAACCTACGATCCACCCTTTTCGACTACGAGAACTTATGTGCGGTATCATAGGATACGTGGGAAAGTCCGCAGCAGTTCCGATTCTGCTCGACGGGTTGAGCCGCCTCGAATACCGCGGGTACGATTCGTCGGGTCTGGCGGTGATGAACGGCTCGCGCACGATCGAGACGCGGAAGAAGAGTGGGCGTCTGGACAACCTGAGGCAATTGATGCTTGAAAGTCCGGTCGAGGCTTCTTGCGGAATCAGCCACACGCGGTGGGCCACCCACGGGCAGCCCTCCGACGAAAACGCCCATCCCCATTCCGACCGCTCCGGTCGCCTTGCCTTGGTACACAACGGCGTGATCGAGAATTACCAGACGCTCAAGGACCGGTTGCTCGAACACGGGCACGCTTTTGAATCCGAGACCGACTCCGAGGTTCTCGCCCATCTTGTCGGTCGATGCTACGACGAGAGCGAGGAATCCGAACCGCGACGGCGGTTCGTTCGGGCGATGCGCGAAGCACTGAAGCAGGTTTCCGGCACCTACGGTATCGTCGCGATGCACGCGGACATTCCGGAATTCCTCGTGGGCGTTCGGCTCGGCAGCCCGCTGGTGATGGGCCTCGGAAAGGGGGAGAACTTTCTCGCCTCGGACGTCGGGGCCGTCGTCTCGCATACGACCGAGGCGATCTATCTGCGCGATCACGATTTGGTCTCCCTGTCGGAGGACGGGTTCAACATCGAAAACGTCGACGGCCATCGCTCGGAGTACGAGGTGAGCACGGTCGATTTCACCGCCGAGGACGCGGAAAAGGGAGAATTCCCGCATTTCATGCTCAAGGAAATCTTCGAGCAGCCCGTTTCGGTCGGGAACGCCTTTCGCGGTCGCTTGGTCGACGACCAGGCCTCCGCCCTTCTCGGGGGACTCGGTCTGACGCCGCGAGAGCTCCGGGACGTCGACCGCATTGTGCTGTGCGGTTGCGGCACCGCCTCGCACGCCGCCATGGTCGGGGAGTACATGATCGAGCATCTCGCGCGCATCCCGACCGAGGTGGAGACGGCCAGCGAGTTTCGTTACCGCAACCCGCCGCTCGACAAGAACACGCTGGTTTTCGTCATCAGCCAGAGCGGAGAGACGATCGACACCCTGGCCGCGCTGCGGGAAGGCCAGCGCAAGGGGCACCGCGTTCTCGGCATCGTCAACACGGTCGGATCCTCGATCGCGCGGGAATCGGACGGGGGCAGCTATCTCCATTCCGGCCCCGAGATCGGCGTGGCGGCGACGAAGTCCTTCACTTCGCAGGCGACGGTTCTGGCTCTGCTGGCCATTCTGCTCGGCCGGATGCGGCATTTGTCCTTCGACTACGGCCAGCGCATGCTGCGGGAACTGCGCGAACTCCCGGCCAAGATCGAGGAGGTGCTGCTGCAGAGCGAGCACATCCGGCAAATCGCGCTGAAGTATCTCGACGCCCCCGCCATGCTTTTCATGGGAAGACAGTTCAACTATCCCACCGCGCTCGAAGGCGCCCTGAAGATGAAGGAAATCTCCTACATCTTCGCGAGCGGCCACGCCAGCGCCGAATTGAAGCACGGCGTCATCGCTCTCGTCAGCGAAGAGGTTCCCAGCGTTTTCATCATGCCGAGGGACTCTGTCTACGACAAGAACGTCAGCAATCTCGAAGAAGTGAAGGCCCGGAAAGGCCCCACCATTGCGATCACGACCAGCGGCTCCACCGAACTGGAACGAATCGCCGACGACGTCATCTATATTCCCGAGGTCACCGAGTGTCTCAGTCCCATACTGGCGGTGATCCCGCTTCAGTTGCTGAGCTACCACTTTTCCGTGGCCCGCGGATGCGACGTCGACAAGCCCCGGAATCTTGCCAAAAGCGTAACCGTCGAATGAGCGGACGCTCGGTTTCGGCCGGGACACGCCGACGTATTCCGCGGAAACCGCCGGTAGCCTTTATCAGAAATCATGGAAAACGAGGAACCGAGCGATCAGTCTGTCGACACCGTCGAAGGAACCGCCGTCCGGCAAATCGCCGTGTTTCTTCCGAATCGCCCCGGCGCGTTCGTTTCCATCCTCAACCTGCTGTCCGGAAACTACGTCGTCGTCCTCGGCCTGTCGGTGCAGGATTCCATCGACAACACCGTGGTCCGGCTCGTCGTCAACGATCCGGACACGGTGGAGACGCTCTTCATTGAAAAAGGCATTCCCTTCAACACTACCGACCTCGTGGTCGTGGAACTCCGCGACGGCGCCGAGCAAATGCCGGACTGCCTCAGCACGCTGCTCAAGGCGGAGACGAACATTCATTTCATCTACCCGCTGCTCACCCATCCCAATGGAAAGGCCGCGCTCGCGCTCTGCGTCGAGGACAACGATTTCGGTCAGTCCATCCTCGCGAAGGCCGGCTACAAGGTCCTGCGCCAGGAAGACCTGAGTCGCTGAGGCAATGAGGCAATGAGGCGAAGGCGAGCGGCGACCGTCAGGCCGCCGCGCGGCGGAACAGCGAACCGACGACGTTGCGCACGTATTGCTCGTCCGAAAGGCCGACGGTGATCTCCTCGGGAAACTCGGCGATCTCCCGAAAATGGTCCGCGAGTTCGGCGAATACCGCGAGTCGCGGGCCGGGCTCGAGTTCGTCCCTTCTCACGACCGCGTCGAGCGCGATTCGGGCTTCTTCGGGGGTGGTCCGCTGGCGCAGCCGGGCCTCGATGTGCGGGAGCGCCGCGAACGAGTTTTCGTCCTCGACGGACACCTGATCCAGCGCGGGGGGAGCAAGGGCCGCTTCGCGGATCACCAGCGTCCCCGCGGCGATGTCTCCTAAACGCTGACAGCGCTTGGTGACGAGACAGGAAAAGCCGCCGAGCAAATAAAAGGTGGACGGGAGAATGTCCAGAAGGCGGAAAAGATTCCGGATCACGATCTGCTTGAATCCCAGCGACAGCCCGCGCTCGTCGATGACGCGGAGCTTGAAGACCCGCTTCCCCACCGTCTGCCCCGACATGAGCCACTCCGCCACGATCCCGTAGAGCACGGCGATCGAAAACTGCAGGAAGATCATGAGACCGTTGCCGAAGTCGCCGAGGAGGCGGCCCAGCACCGGTATTCCCGAGACCGAAAGCTGGACCAACCCGATGAGTTGGAACGAAAGAATCGTCAAGGCAACCACGACGGCGAGATCGATGGCCAGGGCGAGACAGCGGCTGAAAGGACTGGCGATCGGAATCTGAAAGGACACCCCTTCCGGAGTCCGAACCTCGAGAGATGTGGTCTGGCCCAGCATGTTTCAAGCGGCCTTCCGAGACGAAGCGGCCTTCGCCCGCGAAAACTTGCGCCCGCAGAATGTCAGATAGAGCACCAGCCCGGTCAATTGCACGACCCCGAGGCCGATTTTCCACGGGTAGAACACGGGTCGGTGGTACTGGGACAGAAACGCCTCCACGATGCCGGCCCAGACCAGGAACAGAGCCGCTCCCGCGATCAGGGTGAGCAGGTCGCCCCGGATTCTGGCGAAGCGCTGCCGCAGTTTCAGGTTCGTTCCCCAGCCGAACATCGTGCGGGCGATCACGATTCCCGCCTGCCCGCCCATGAAAATGGCCGGGAGTTCGAGCGAACCGTGCGGCAGTAGCCACGCGGTCAGAAAAACGCCTTGGCCGTCGGAGATGTAGTCGAACATCACCACGCCGATCAGCGTTCCGTTGTAGAACAGGAGGATGAACGTGAACACACCCCACAGGAAGCCCGTCACCATGGTCATGAGAGTGACCTTCGTATTGTGGGTCATCAATTGCGCCGAAAAGGCATGGCGTCCCTGGAAGGCGTCGAAGCTCTGTATCTCTTCCCGCTCCACCCGCTTGGAGGGCTTTTCGTTGAGGTGGCTGAACTGGGGCGGAATGAAGTCCGACTTCAAGTCGGGGTTCAGACTCAAAGTCGCTGCGCCGAAACCTGCCCCGATCCAGAACGTTCCCATCGAGAGGGCGAAGGCGATCCAGTGACGGCGGAAGGTCGCCGGAAACGTGCGGGTGAACCACCGCCAGGGGCGGAAGGGCACGGACTCCCCGCCGCTTTCGTGCAGCCGGCTGTAGGCCCGCGCCACGAGGCGCTCGAGGAAGCGCGTCGTCGCCGCTTCGCCGGCGAAGGTGTTGAGCTTGACCAAGTCCGACGACGTTCGCTGATAGAGGTAGTGGAAGCGCTGTGCCTCCGCCAGCGGCGGTCTCCTTTCCGGGTGATCGTCCCTCAATTGCAGCAGCCGGGAAAGCTCGTCCCAGAAAGGCCGCTCCTTCGCGATGAACTTGTCGAGGTCGAGAATCACCGCGGAATTATGGGCGAAGGGGAGGGGGCGCGCAACAGGGAAGCGGGGGGGAAGTAGTTCAGGAGTCTAGAGTTTAGGAGTAAAGAAGTTGAGAAGTTGAGAAGTTGAGGAGTTTAGGAGTTTAGGAGTTGAGAAGCTCTGGCAAAAGCCGGACCTGAATTCCTGAAAGGCTGAACCCCTGAACTCCTCGATTGATGAAAAAGGAGAGGGCGGCGGCGGCGGTTGATTCTGTTCGCTCAGGGGAGTTCCAGCCCGAAGAACTCGGCGGGGTTCTGGAAGCAGATCCGGCGGATCATGCCGCCGACTAGATCCATGTCCCAGGGAAGTTCACCGTTCTCGATGTCCTGGCCGACGAGGTTGCAGAGAATGCGGCGGAAGTATTCGTGGCGGGTAAAGGAAAGGAAGCTCCGGGAGTCGGTGAGCATGCCGTTGAAGCGGGAAAGCAGGCTGGTGTTGGAGAAGGTGTTGATCTGCCACTCCATGCCTTCCTTGGCGTCGAGGAACCACCAGGCGGTGCCGAGCTGGAGGCGGCAGGGGGGCTCGCCGGGCTCGGCGCGCTGGAAATTCCCGATCATGGTCGCGAGGGCGTAGTTGTCCTTCGGGTTCAGGTTGTAGACCATCGTTTTGGGCAGGTGACCGCGGCGGTCGAGGGTGTCGAGGTAGCGGCCCAGGGCGACGGCTTGATCGACGTCGGCCATGGAGTCGCAGCCGACGTCGCGGCCGAGGGAATCGAAGAGCCGCCGGTTGTTGTTTCTCTCGGCACCTAGGTGGAGTTGCTTGGTCCAGCCCCGGGCGGCATCGAGTTCGCCGAAAAAGAGCATCATGTGGCTGCCGAAAGCCTCGGTCTCGGCGGGGTCGGCGGGGGTGCCGCGACGGACCTTGTCGAAGATGGCGGCGGCTTTATCGTCGGAGCATTCGGCGTTGGGGAGATGGTGCAGGCCGTGGTCGGAGAGGCGACCGCCCAGCTCGTGGAAGTAGTCGTGGCGCGCCCGGACGGCGTCGCGGAAGCCGGCCAGGTCCGAGCAGTCGACGCCGCTGACCTCGGCGAGGGTGTCGGCGTAGGCGTTGAGGTGCTCGGCGTCGTCGACCCGCAGGGCGGCGTCGGGCCGGAAGGTGGGGTGGACGCGGATGTCGAAGGCCTCGTCGTCGGCGATGGCCCGGTGGTGCTCGAGGGAGTCGGTGGGGTCGTCGGTGGTGCAGAGCGCGCGCACCTTGCTTTTTTTCAGCAGGCCGCGGCAGGAGTAGGCGGGCTGGGCGAGTTTGGCGTTCGCGGTCTCCCAGACTTCGTCGGCGGTGTCGGAGGAAAGGAGTCCGTCGAATCCGAAATACCGGGAGAGCTCCAGATGCGTCCAGTGGTAGAGCGGGTTGCGGAGGCAGTGGGGAACGGTCTCGGCCCAGGCGTCGAACTTGTCGCGGGGGGAGGCGTCGCCGGTGATGCGGCTTTCGGGAATCCCATTGGCCCGCATGGCCCGCCATTTGTAGTGGTCGCCCGCGAGCCAGATGTCGAAGAGATTGTCGAACCGGCGGTCCTCGGCGATGGCGTCGGGCGGCAGGTGGTTGTGGAAATCGATGATGGGCTGGTTCTTGGCGAATTCGTGATACAACTCCTTCGCCGCCAGCGACTGCAGCATGAAATCCTTGTGTATGAAAGGGGCGGCCATGTCCCGGTGATTGTCGCGAAGATCCCGCCGAGATCAAGCTTCAGTCCTTTCACGAAGTCGTTTTCGCGACGGGTTTTTTTCCCTTCTTCGCGATGGAGCCCCGTCTGCCGAGGCGATTGCCCCGGGAAAAGGAAAAAGATAAAGATCGGGAAAAGGAGTTTTTCCTACCAGAACGCTAGGGCGCAGACGAGGACGAGGACCCCGTAGAGGGCCCCGGCGGCGGCGCCGACGGTGTAGCGCGGTTCCTTGGCGAGGCCCCACTTGATGCCG
The DNA here is from genome assembly GCA_040905585.1 of Verrucomicrobiales bacterium. GTDB lineage: Bacteria > Verrucomicrobiota > Verrucomicrobiia > Verrucomicrobiales > DEV007 > Arctic95D-9. Next base: position 34,289 of record JBBDRG010000029.1, on the reverse strand, counting down.
TCGCGCATGAGGTAGGGCATTCCCACCCAGAACATGCCCTTGAGGGCGATGAGGTAGGCGAAGGCGACGATGAGCAAGCGGGTTCGGGGCTCCTCGAGAAAGGCGGCTTCGAGGATGGGAGCGGCGGCGAGGATCATGAGAAATCCCAGCGCCCGGACGGAAAGGAATTCCTTCACGTAGACGATGACGCCGATGCACCCGGCGACGAGGACGAACTGGACCGGCCGCTTGATCGTGAAGAACTCGCCGAGGTCCATGCAGGACCAGACCACGAAGGTCCAGGCGAAGGCGACGACGACCAGGACGATGCCGATGCTTTCGTTGCGGGGGAATCGCTGGAGCCACGGCTTGACCGAGCCGGGCTTGAGCAGGGCGACCGCGTGGAAGGCAATCAGCCAGACGCCGACGAGGATGCCCATTAGCTTGAGCGGCAGCCCCGGCTCGTAGAGCAGATTGTAGATCGCCTGCATTCGGAAAAAAGTCGGACAGATTCGGAGCAAACGCGCTTAATGCAACACCGGATCGCCATAGAGAGTGTGGCCGGTGCTCTCGTTGATTTTCACGTCGAACAGCGCCCCGGCCATGCGTTCGGCGTCGCCGTCGAAGATCACGATCCGGTTGGTGCGGGTGCGCCCGGAGAGGCGCGCCTGGTTGTAGCGGCTCGGGCCTTCGCAAAGGACTTCCCGGGTGGTTCCGACGTGCTCGGCGTTCTTCCGCTCGACGATTTCGTTGACGAGGGCGAGGAGGTCCTGGTTGCGCTCTTCCTTGATCCGCTCGGGCAACTGGCCATCCATCTCGGCCGCCGGCGTGTTTTTCCGCTGCGAGTAGCGAAAGATGTAGGCCTGGTCGAACTGGACGCGCTCGACGGCCCGTTTCGTCATCAGGTAGTCCTCCTCCGTCTCGCCGGGAAAGCCCACGATGACGTCGGTCGAGATGGCGATGCCGGGACGGGCTTCCTTCATTCGCTCGCAGATTTCGATGAAACGCTCCGTCTTGTAGGGGCGGTGCATCCTCTTGAGAATGCGGTCGGAACCGGACTGCATCGGAAAATGGACGTGGTCGACGAGCTTGGGAAGATAGGTGAAGGCCTGGATTACGTCCTCCTTGTAGCCGATGGGGTGGGGGGAGGTGAACCGGATTCGCTTGATGCCCTCGATTTCGTGGACTGCCTCGAGAAGCTGCACGAAGGGGCTCTTGCCGTCGACTTTTGGGAATTCGTGGCGGCCGTAGAGGTTGACGATCTGGCCCAGCAGGGTGACTTCGCGAACGCCGTGGTCGGCGAGACGCCGGCATTCGTCCACTATTTCGGCGATGGGGCGCGCGCGCTCCGAGCCGCGGGTGTAGGGCACGATGCAGAAGGTGCATTTCATGTTGCAGCCCTGCATGATGCTGACGAACTCGCTGACGCCGTGGTCCTTGTCGACGTGGTCGCGGATCGTGTTCTGGGAAGCCTCTTCTTCGGAAATGTCGACGACGGGGTGGCGGAGGTCGTCGATGCGGGCTTCCTCCTTGGCGCGCATGATGTCGACGACGTGGTCGACGACCCTGTGATACTTCTGGGTGCCGGCGACGAGATCGACGTGGGGGGCCTGCTTCAGGAGTTCTTCGCCGCGGCTCTGCGCCATGCAGCCCATGAACCCGTAGACGATGTCGGGATTGCGGCGGCGGTACTTGCCAAGATGGTTCATCCGCCCGATTGCCTTTTGCTCGGCCTGGTCGCGGACCGAGCACGTGTTCATGAGCATGACGTCGGCGTCGTCCGGCTCGGGCGTCACCGTGAATCCCCGCTCGACGAACATCTGCGCGACCTGCTCCGAGTCGCGCTCGTTCATCTGGCATCCGTAGGTTTTCAGGTAGACTTTCGGCATGGCTTCGGGCCCGGCTGGGTGGAAGAGGGCGGAATCTAGTCGGTTTTCGCCCCGGAAACAAGCCGCCGTCCGCGTAATTCGCGTCCGCGCGGGAGCCGGCGGGCGAAGGGGAGACCGCCGTCGACCGCGAGAGCTTGTCGCCTCCTCCAATATTGGACGGCGGAGGAGGCGAACGGCCGGAGCGAGCGGCCCCGGCGCGGTATGCCCTATGAAAGCCCGGTCAGCCGCCGGCGCTCTTGAGCACGTAGCGCAATTCGGACGCCAGGCGATCGGCCGTGTAGGGCTTCGGAAGGATGCCGGCGAATCCGTGCTCGAGAGCCGCGTTTCGCGCGTTTTGTTCCAGGTAGCCGCTGCTGACGACGACTTTGGCCTCTTGATCGATCTGCTTGATGGCGAGAGTGGCCTCGAGGCCCGACATCCCGCCCGGGAGCGCCAAATCCATGACGACGGCCGCGAAGGGTTTCCCTTCCGCCATGGCCGTCCGGTACTCTTCCACCGCTTGTTCTCCGCTCGACGCTGTGGCGCTTTCGTATCCGAGACGACTGACGATGGTGGAGGCGAGCATCTGCATGGGAGGCTCGTCGTCGACGATCAGAATCCGGTCCGTTCGAGATTCGACGGTACCGGTTGAAGCGGCGGCTTTATCTATCGTGTTCATGGTTATTATGGTAATTAGAATGCAGTGTAGCTCACTTTTTGGATTTCGTCGAGGGTCGTCTCGCCGGCCAGGACGTGAGTCAGTCCTTCTTGGTAGAGGGTTTGGAAACCGTTCTTGAGTGCGGATTTCTTTAGTTCGGTCTGGCTCGCTCCGCGTTCGACCAGATCGCAGAGTTCCGGACCCATTTCGGTCATCTCCATGAGGGCGACGCGGCCGGTATAGCCGGTGTTGGCGCACTCGGAGCAACCGACACCCGTGTAGATGGGTGTTTGCAGATTCTCCCGGGCCACGCCCTGACGCTGGAAAAGTTCGTTGATCTGCGGGGTCGGCGAGACGGGTCGCTTGCAGTAGTTGCAGAGGCGCCTCACGAGTCGTTGCGCCTGGGACATGGCGAGGCAATCGCCCACGAGGTGCGGCTCGACGCCCATGGAGAGCAGTCGCGACACCGCCCGGAGCGAATCGTTCGCGTGCAGGGTCGTGAGAACGAGGTGGCCGGTGAGGGACGCGTGGACGGCGGAAGTGGCCGTCTCCTCGTCGCGGCACTCGCCGATGAGAATGACGTCGGGATCGGATCGAAGAAGCGCGCGGAGGCCGGTCCCGAACGTCAGGTCGTGGGTCGGATCGATCTGCGTCTGGTTGATGCCTTCGATCTCGTATTCGATCGGATCTTCGATCGTGTGGATGTTGATGCCTTCTTCGTTCACGCTGTTGATGAGCGCGTAGAGCGTCGTTGTTTTTCCGGAGCCGGTCGGACCGGTGATGAGAACCAGTCCCTGGTCGCGGCTCATCACGCGTTTCACGATGAGACTCTGCCGCTTCGAAAAATTGAGTTCGGAGAGTTCCTTGAGGCCGTCCTGCTTGTCGAGGAAACGCATGATGATTTTCTGCATTTCGTTCCGACAGGGAACGGCGGCGACGCGGACGTCGACGCGGCGTTGGCCGATGGCCAGACCGAAGCGGCCGTCGAGGGCTTCCTGCCGCGTCTGACTCATGTTGGAGTAGTTCTTGAGCAGCGCGACGAAGCGCTGCATCATTTCCTCCGGCGCGGTGTAGAGAGTGCGGAGCTTCCCGTCGATCCGGCCCCGGAAACGGGCCACGTTGTAGTATTTTTCGAGGTGAAGGTCCGACGCGCGGCTGGTGATGGCGGTATAGAGAACCCAGTGAATCAGCTCTTCGGCGCTGTGGTTGAGGCTCTGCGGGTTCACGCTCGCCATGTCGTCCGGCTCGATCTCGACGATGTTGCCGGTGTCCGAGAGGCTGAGAGTGGACTTCTTGACTTCGATGCCCGCGGAGGTCGCCACTTTCGACTCCGTTCGCGCGATGAGCGAGCGGATCACCTTTTCATCGGCGAGAACGGTCACGAAGTCGACGGCGTCGTTTCCATGGGAGAGCCATTCGTCCTCGAAGGTGTAGTTGCTTTCCTGCGCCGACATCAAGTAGACCTTGTGCTCTCCTTTGTAGATCGGGTAGACGTTGTGCTTTTCGAGCAGGGAACTCGGGAAGGATGCCTGCTTGGGCGCTTCTTCGGGGTTGAAGCAGAGCAGCGACGAGCCCTGCGTGACGTACTGGAGGGCCACGCCGAGCGAGGGCATGAGTCCGTTGAAGCCTTCGCGGTCGAGCGGCCCGTCCTTGTCGACGGCTTCGGCGTAGAGCATGGAGAGGCGCTCGATCTGGTCGGAATCGTAGGGATAGTGCTCGAGAAACCACTTGAAGGCCGACTCGAGGTCGTTGGCCGGTATCCCGGGGTCGGCGAGATTTTCCAGCGGGTTTTCCCTGGGCAGCGGAGCGCTGGAGAGGCGCATCACCAGATCCTTGCGGATGTTTTCGTATTGCTGCTGGGAAATCGCGATCTTGACGGCGAAGCAGGAGGGGACGCCCCAGATATCCTCGGACTTGGGGGCGTGATGGGCGAAGACGATGCACGGACCGATCGTCGTCACCGGGAGCCAAGGGCTCTCGGTTCGCGGAAACCGACCCAGACGCCGCAGCGCGTTTTCGGCCTCCACGGAGCAGGTCTCGCGGGGAAGCGTCACGGGCAGAAGACCGAACTGCACCGCGGTTCCCTCCAGCGACATCAAATCGCCGAGACCGCTTGCGAAAGAGCCGAGGGAACTTTCGGTGCTCTCCGGCGACGGGGCGTTGACCGCCGCGGCGACGCGGTTGAGGGGATCGGCTTGAACTGGAGCGGGTAAAGACATTTCGGAATCGGAGAATCGAGAACACGTTTATCTGGAGCCGGCGGGAACGAAATCGGCCGGATGAACGAAGGGTTTGCCCAGGTCGGAACCGTCGAACACGAGCTTGAGGCCGACGCCCGTTTCGTCGGGCTCGACGAGTTTCCAGGACGATCCCGTCCACTCGGCCCGGAAATCCTCGTCGCTCGTCGAGGTCGACGGGCTCCAGTCGGGGCGCATGAAGGGACCTTTCGGGTTGAGTTCGCCCCCGGAGGAAGCGTCCGGTTCGCGCCACTGGAGGGTGCGGAGCAAATGCATTTCGTCCTCGCCGGAGCCTGCGACCGGATCGGTGCGGAGATCCCACTGCGAGTGTCCGAATTGGCGGGTGGCCTTGTTGAGCGTTTCGACAACGTTCTCGGCCACGCCTCGCTTGGAACCGAGGACCACGTTTCCGATGTTGGGCACCGCGATCGCCGCGAGAATTCCGATGACGGCAATGACGATCAGCAATTCCACGAGGGACATGGCAGCCGCGGACGCTCCGCGGGAATGTCGTGGCTTGTGTGAAAAGTGCATGTTCGCGAAGAGGGAAAAGGGGTCAGTAGGAGATGGGTGTGTCCGTCGATGCATCCGTCAGGACGGACTTCTTGAGCGCGGTGAGGCTTTCGGGAAGCGTGATCGTGTAGCCCTTCGGGGCGAATTCGACGATTTCGGACGGCGCGAAAGACAGATAGGGAATCAGGAGGGCGTAGCGTTCCTGGTTGTTCTTCGACGTCCAGCCGGGAGCGACGTTGTTGCGTCCGTTGGCCTGGATGTAGGAGACGGTCGCCATGTTGAGAGCCTCCGCCCGCGAGATGGCCAGGTTGTGCTCGGAGTCCTGCTTGATGGCGACGATGTTGGGAATGGCGAGGAAGGCGATGATCCCGATGATGCCGACGGCCGCGAGAACCTCGACGAGAGAAAATGCCTTCGGGTGTTGTGGGAAGTGGAAAGTCATGGGTTGAGTCCGGATGGGGTTACTTGAGTTCGACCTTGGGATAGGAACTGGCGTCCCACGGACCCAGCAGAAGGTACTGGTCCGTCTTCTTGAGCGCCGCGCTCTTGACCTCTCCGTCGCTGGTCGTGTTGGCGAGAAAATGGGCGAGCGTTCCGTCGTCGATGTATGCCTGGACGAGTTGAAGCCTCTCCTTGCTGCTGCCCGCCGCGTTGTAGAGCGTACGCGCGCCGGAAAGGCTGACCTTGTCCGAAGTCGAATTGACCCAGGCGTTGACCGCGCTCTGTAGCGAGGCTTGCTGCTGCCTCGCGATGACCCGCCGAGTGTCCTGCGCCGCGTTTGAAAACGCGGAGATGACGAGCGCCGACATGATGCCGATCACCGCAATGACGATCAGCAACTCGACCATCGTGAACGCGCGGCGTCGCGAATGTGTGAGAGGCGATCGCATCGTGTGGGTCAAGCGGGGAGGAAGGGCCGACGCTCCTGGGAGCGTCGGCCGACCGCCTGGAATTAGGGTAAAGGAAACGGCCGGTTACTGACCTCCGGTGTAGAGGAGCTGGTTGCTGGTTGTATCCCACTCGAGGTACTTGGCGGCGCCGTCCGTTTCGCTGACGGCGTCGTTGACGTTCAGACCGGGAAGGCCGAAGAAGGTGTCCTTGAACGGCCCGTCCTCGGTGACGGTGCCTCCGGCGATGATTTCTTCGATGATCGCCCTTTCATTTCGGCTTCCCCCATCGGAGAAATCGAGTCCGGCCGCCTGCGCCGAAGCGAAGACCGAGGCCACGTTCTGGGCGTTGCGCCGATAGGTGGCGTCTTTGGCCGAGTCGTTGATTCGGCCGATGTTGGGGACGGCGATCGCTGCGATGATGCCGATCACGGCGATCACCACGAGCATCTCGACCAGGCTGAAGCCGGTTTTCCGCGGGGTGGTAGTGCTGAGTTTCATTTATTATGTATGAGGTATTTTCTGTTGTGGTTGTCGTTTGGTTTTGAGAAACGGCTGCTGGAAGAGCTCCTCAAAAATAATATATTCAAGAAAAACCATAAATACAACTAAATTTATATTTCCGACGTGGGGGGTGTTGCCGTTTTGGCTCGGTCGGCTCCTATTTTTTCTTGAGAAGCGCGTCGCCGAGCGAGAACACCGGCGCGTAGATGGCGTAGATCAGCAGGCCGACCATCGCACCGAGAACGATGATGGTGACCGGCTCGATGAGCTTGTCGATCTGGTTCGCGGCCGTGTCGAGTTCGTCCTCGTAGTCCTCCGCAACCTCGTTGAGCAGTTCGTTTCCGGAGCCGGTTTCCGCCGCCGTTTCCATGAGGCCGCAGATCATGCGTCCATCCTCGCCGAGCCAGTGGGACTCGATGAGGAACGCGTCGGGCAGCGTGAGACCCGTCAGGATGTGCTCTCTGACGCGTGCGAAGAACGTCTTGTAGTGATGGTGCCACGAAGTTTGGCTCGTGATCTCGAGAGCCGAACCGAGGCGCACGTTGGCTTCGATGAGCAGCGCCAGAGTGCGGAATCCTACCGCGGCGGCCGATTTCCGGACCAGACCCGAGACGCCGGGGATTTTCAGGAAAGCCGTCTGAACGGCGGGGATCCGCGAGATGCGACCCCAGTTCTTGAAAAAGAAAAACAAACCGATCACGGGCAGGGCCGCGAGCCAGGGCTGCTTGAGCAGGATGTTGGAAAACGCCATCATTCCCTTGGTGGCGAGGGGCAGTTCCGAATCGAGCGACTGGTAGAGCTTGGTCATGGCCGGGACGAGCGTGAAGCTCATGACGATGACGACGCCGATGCCGAGGGATACGACGACGGCGGGATAGATCATTCCCGATTTGAGCTTCTTGAGAATCCGCGAGGTCTTCTTCTGGCTGCTGCCGAGTCGGCGAAAAATTTCCGGCAAGCGTCCGGACTCTTCGCCGGCCCGAATCAAGGCGACGATGTCGGGCGTGAAAATATCCGACTTCTTGGCCATGGCGTCGCTGATCTTTTCCCCCTGGGAGAGATCGTCGGCGACGTCCGCGATGATGCCGCGGAACCTGGAGGACTTCACCCTGTTGGCCTGGAGGTGGAAGCTCTTGATGATGGGGATGTTGCGGCCGAAGCACTTGGCGAGTCCGGTAAAAAGGGCGACGCGGTCGTCGAGGTTCTTGCCTCTTCCCGTGGCCCGCTGGATCGTTTCGTCGAGACCGGAAATGTCGGAGATCTCGGCGGTTTCCACGGCCGTCTTTCCGGAACCGACGAGCGCTTTTTCGTCGGTATCGGTGTCGACCATGGTGATCGACCTGCGACCGGTATGGACATTTGTCAGGGCTACTTTCTTGAGCATGACTTGAGAGGGTAGGGCGGGAGGCTGAACAGGATCGAATCAGGAGTCGGAATCAGGGATCAGGGATCAGGGATCAGGGATCAGGGATCAGGGATCAGGGATCAGG
>JBBDRG010000029.1:0-26053 GCA_040905585.1 Verrucomicrobiales bacterium | reverse complement strand
ATCAGGGATCAGGGATCAGGGATCAGGGATCAGGGATCAGGGATCAGGGATCAGGAATCAGGAATCAGGGATCGGAGTCGGAGTCGGAATCGGAATCGGAATCGGAACCGGAGTCAAGATCCGCGGGAATATAGGAATCGGCCCTGATCAGGGAGACGCTTTCGGAGCGGGTCGCTTCGACGTCCCCGCCGGTCCACTCGAGTTCGGAGGCTTGGTTTTTCTCGAGCGCCTCGGAAGCCAGGTAGGTGATCGTCATGGTGGTCACGTCGACCGGACCGAGCAGAGGTACGGTCGTCGTGCCGGTGGCGGTGGTCAGGGCTTGCACCCCGGGTTCCACGGGAAGGATGTCCTCGATGTCCGACGCGGGCACGCCGAGTTGGTAGAGGCGCGCCGCGTTGTCGAGGTAGTTGAACACCTTGACGGAGCGCTCGTTGATTTCCTCCTGCGTCAGCAGCGTCAGCGACATCGAGGCGGCGGCGGACACGCCGATGAGCAGGAGGCTGCTGGCGACGAGAGCTTCCACTAGGGTGTAGGCGCGGCGGCGTTCGCCGATGTCGGTCCGAAGATTCATTGCAGGTAGGATTCGATCCAGGCGTTGCGGCTCAGGAGCGTTTCGAGTTCGTTGGTATCGAACTCCCGCTCGAGGGTGAGCCTTCCGGCAGCCACCCGGAGCGGGCGGTTGGCGCGGATTCCACCGACGACGGTCGCTCCGGCGATCGCCGTCGTGTCGAACACGGCACCGGTGTTCTGCAGGTCGAGAATCATTCTCCAGTCGGGAAAAGGCAGACTCCCGGTGAACACCATGTCCGGCGAATAATTCGGATCGGGGTCTCCCGAAGCAGGGGATGCCGTGGAGAGGGCCAGGACGATGCGGCGCTTGTTCTGCTCGTTGAACTCGACACGATCGAGCCCGATGCCCGGAGGATTGTCCACCAGCAGGGCGACGGGCGACTCGGTGGAGAGGGAATCGGCCACGGCGGGATCGTCGGGGCCCTCGAGGACGAGTTCCGTCACCTCCCGCATGATCAGGTGCTGCAGGTTCGGGGACCACAGGTAGACGACGATTTTGCCGGCGCCGTTCGACCAGATCCAGACGTTGCTCTTCCGAAAGAGGGCGTCCCTTTCTTCCTCGGTGATCCCGCCGGTGGTTTCGCCCGCGACGGCGGTCAGGACGTCGATGGGAAGCGGATGCCTCGCATCGAGTATTTCGTAAAGTTTGCCCGGGTGGAACGCAGCGGGAGTCTCGACGGCATGGACCATCACGTCCGAAGAGAGCCGAGGAGCGTTCAAGAGGCGGTTGTAGAGGGAGTCATGGCCGGTCCCGCTCGCCGCTACCTCATCGATCTGCTTGATCTTGGAATCGTCGCTGTTGCCCGGTCCGGGCGGCTCGGTGTCGGGACCGTCTCCGCGGGCGTAGGGCGTGCTGCCGTTCAATTCCAGAAACGTGCCGGAAGCCTGCACGCGGGTGGCGTAGGCGTTGTGCGAATTGTCGATGCTCCGGACAATGTCGAGCCCGCCGCGGTAGGGGTCGGTCGATCCGGCGAATCCCGTCGTCTGGCGCGGGCGCGGATAGTTCAGCGGCAAGGTGCTTCCCCCCGCGCTCGTGGCGAAGCTGGTCTGCCCGGCGATGTCGACGGGAAGATGGTACTCGTCCGCCCGGAGACCGGCGGTGAAGTCCCGGACCACCGCGTCCCAGAACACGGCCCGCCCTTTGACGGCAAGGTTGCCGGAGATCATCGGGGAGGTGTCCTCGGGGTCGGCGAGCGGATGCATGACGAGGAGATCCCCGGCGAGGACGGGATTGTAGCTTCTCAACTGGAACTGCCACTCGCGATCCCCGGCACCGTCGGGAAGGTCGACGCGAACATCGGTGCTGAAACTCCGGAGCGGGACGGCGCCGATCTTGGAGCGGCGAACCGAGCTTTGGTTCCGCAAGGGCGCTCCGTCGTAGGCGCGGACGGTCGCCCTGCCGAGACCGCCGGGAATTTCGTAGACGACGTCGGCGGCGACTCCCTCGGCGACGTGGAGGTGATTTTTGTAAATGGCCAAGTGCGCCAGGGCCCGGCCGTTGTTGTAGTGGGCCCGCCGTTTCAGGGCGGTCAGATTCTGTTCGACCTGGTGGCCCCGGGCGTCGAGCAGCGAGAGCCAGGCGGCCACTCCGATCGTACCGAAAGCCGCCAGGACCATGCAGATCACGAGAATGCTCCCGCGCTCGTGTCGGCGCGTTCGGTCGTGCTTTCTGTCGGTCTGAAGAATCATGCTTCTTCCTAAAGATTGGGAAACATCGGCAGTGCGACGGTGAAGGAGGTTTTTCCGGTCATGTGCTCGTAGGCGGCCCGGGGCGAAGTCGCCGGATCGGACGCGGTCGGCGACCCCGCCTGGAAGGGATTGACGGCCGGGTCCGGCAACCAGACGAGGTAGAAGGGATTTCCCTCCGCCAGCTTGAACCGATCGATGGCCGGACCTTCGTTCACCGCCCCCCGGGAGCTTTGCTCGAAAACGACGAACAGCGGCTGAAAGGCGTCTCCCGCTCCCGCTTCGTAGTGCACGTCGTAGTAGTGCGTCAGCAAGCCGTTGCGGTAGCGGCGCACGGAAGCGTAGGTCCCGTCGACGTTGCCGGGGGCGAGGAGATCGATCTCGAAGAGGGAACGGACGCGGATGTAGCCCCTGTCCGTTTCCGGCTCCAGCATGTAGATCGAGAGATTGGGGCGGTCGGTGTCGGGGACGTTGCGGATGGCGCTGTCGTAGATGGCGGCGGAGGTCGGCTCGACGTCCGCGAGAAAACGGCGGAACGCTTCGGGGGTGTCCAGCCGGGGGCGGGGAAGCGTACTGCCGTCGTCGCCGGCGACGTATCGAAGAAACTCGGGGCGAATCGAGTTGTCGAGTTGCCGGGGCAGGCAGAACACCGCGGACGAACGGCTGGCGTCGTCGAGAAGGAGGTCGCGGAACTCCTGCGCCAAAGCCGCTTTGCCGTAGTTCGGCGCGGTGTAGACGCGAACCGAGTCGCCCGACTGATCGTAGAAATTCTTCTTGGTCGTCGAGCCGATTTCCACTTCCGTCAGGGTGGTGAGGCGCTGCGAATTCGCGGAGATACTGCTGTAGACGAGCGAGGCCGCGCCCATGAAAATGGCCGACAGCGAGACGGCGATCAGCATCTCGACGAAGGTCCATCCCTTTTGGGAATCTTGGCGGGGGACTGTCATACTCGAAAACCCGGTTCGCTAAGGAGTGTCGTTGTCCGCGTGGAAGCCTTCGCGCTGGGCGGGTTCGGCCTGAAGCGGTTCGGCCTGAAGCGGTTCGGCCTGGAGAGGTTCGGCCTGGAGAGGTTCGGCCTGGAGACGCTTCGCGGGATCGTTCTTGGCTTCGTTCGCGAGTTGCTTTTCGCGATTCTGGCCGATCCGCATCACTCCCATCCGGCGAACGGGGGCCGTGGTCGATCCTTCCTCGGGCTTTTCCTGTCCCTGAAGAGCGTAGGCAATGCTGGGCGAAAGATCGTAGGTGATCTGCATCGTCTTCCCGGTCGGGTCTCCTGTGTCCGGGTCGACCCATGCGAGTACCACCGCGTTCTCGTCGACGTCGACGACACGAAGATTCTCGGTCTGGTCTTCGAGAAGCTGGGGCAGGAGCCGGCCCGTCTCCACGACGATGTCGCCGAGCAGAACGCGGAAACCGTTCGCGCCGTGGCTGCGTCCGGTCACGCTCAGCGAGCTGAGACGTTCGCGAATCTGGATCTCCTCGTCGTTCGCGCCTTCGTCCGGCGTCGCTTCTTTTTCGGCCGAACGATGCGCGTAGGGGTTGCGCTCGCTTGACTTTAGTTCGAGCGGGCGCTTTTCCGACGGCCGCATTTCGATGATCCGGCTGGGCGAGAAGTCGGCTGCCGCTGCGCCGGGTTCGCCGGGGGCACTGCCGGAGGCACCGCCGGAATCTTCCTGGGCGAGGCTCCGGACGGATGGAACGAGCAGCATGGCCGCGCCGGCAAAGGCCGAGATGATTTGAGTTGGGTTCATGGAAAACGAGGAATCGGAGGAGCCTGAAAGGGAAATCACCCTTCCAGCACCGGGATCTGGATTTGGAGTTCGAGATGGACGTCGTTGCCCCGGTCCCCGCGTTGCAGATTGCAGCGGGTGATCCGGCAGCTGGGAATCGCTTCCTCCAGCTTCCCGAGCCAGTTGAGCGTCTTGGCGTAGTCGTCCTCGATCACGAGATCGCCGACGAGGGCGTCCGAGATCATCGCGTTCCGATCGAGTTCGCGGGATTCGAATTTTTGCGATATGAGAAACACGTCGCCTTCGCGGATGACGTCGGCGACTCGGCGCTCGGCGTCCTGGGGCGAACGGTAGGAGTCGAAATGGGGCTTCCACTCGTTGTAGATGCTGCGGAGCTCCGACGTTTTGGAGTCGAGGGTCTTCAGTTGGATCTGGGCCAATTGCGCCTGCTGCTCGGCGGTCTCCGCTTGGGACCTCATGGCCTCGGCGGTTTCGCGGGCGGTGTTGGTGGAGTTGCGCAACTTGTTCACGCCGAAGAGCATCGCGGCGACGAGGCAGGCGAGAACCAGACAGGCTGTTTTGTGGTCGTTCATTTGGAGGGTTCGATGGAAGGAGTTATTTGGCGCTGTAGATCAGGGTTCCGCGGAAGTCGGTGGAGTTCCGCCCTTTGACATGCTGGGCCGAGTAAGTTTGATAGTTGAGGGCGTAGATCGAATTGAGCGTGTTTTCGATCTGTTCGCTGCCGCCGCCGTCGATTTTCAGCTGAATGAAGGTGTGGGCGGGAATCTCGGGGTTTCGGTCGAGGGAGAGTTCCGCGACGGTGGAGTCTTTGCCCATGCTCCTGCCGACCACCACTGTAACGGGTTGAAGCGGCCGACAGCCCTCGAGCCACTTGGCGATGCCTTCGGCCTTCTGCGCTTCGGCGACGATGGCCTCGCGGCCGGCTAGGTGATCGTTTTTCTCGGCCTGTGCCTCGGAAAGTCGCACCGCCATGGCCGCCTCCGCGGATTGGTAGGCCTTCTTGCTGAGAGAGAAGTACAGTGTCAGCAGAACCGAGACGGCCGCGGCGGCGTAGAAGACCACCGGGACCAGCTTGTAGGTCGCGGGAAGACCGGGGGATACGTTCTGGCGTTCGGTCTTGAGATCGTGGATGATGTTGTCCATGGGGGAGTGGGATGGGGAATCGGCGGGATTCTCAGTGCTTGCCGAGGATGTTCCAGAGATTGTGGTCCTCCGTCGCGTCGGTGACGTGAAGGTTGCCGAACAGCGGGAGGTATTTCTGCGAGAACCCGCCCTGCTTCCGGTCTTCCATCAAGAGAACCCGAGTTGACGGTTCGGCCGCTTCGACGAAGGGCTTGATCATCTGGTTTACAGTCATCTCGTCCTGCGGCGGTAGGCCGCTTCGGCAACGAAGGTCCTGCCATTGTCCTTTTTTCTGGCGGAGTACGCAGAGGGATCCGTCGAGCCAGGTGACTAGGATCAGGTCCTGGCTCTTCAGGGTGTTGTCCGAGTCGACGCGGTTCAGAAAATTCGCCGTCATCGCGAAAAGACCGCAGCAGACGCGGGCGGGCCGGAGGTTGTGACTCCGCATCCCTTCCTCGATCGTTTTGATCATGGAATCGTCGCAGGCCATTACCAGGCTCGCGCTGGTCTCGGGATTGTGATGGATGGCGAAGCGCTTGGTGCGGTCGTGCTTGGTGCCGAGAATCGACTTCGGATTCTGGCGGAGTTCCTCCTCCCAGCCCGATTTGCGAGAGAGGTTGTGCTCGAGGCTGATGATGAAGCGGTTGTTGACCGAGACGCCGACCCAGCCGTCTTCCGTGCCGGCCTGCCACTGATCGGCCATCTGCGCGGCGACGTCCGCGAACTCGCCGTCGGCGGACCCGACACTTTCCACCGCGCCTTTGCGGTCGAGAAAGGCCCAGCTGCAGTTGTCTCTGCCGACGTTGAGGAGGACCGACTTCATTTTAGGGAAGCGTTGCGGCCAGGCGAATTTCGGATTGTCCGCTTCGGGCCGGAAGGCGGCCAAACTGAGAACTTCCTTGATGTTTTTTAGGTCCATGGCGGATTAGCGGTTCAGGGGTTCAGACTCGTTGAGGGCCTCGGTGTGCAGGTATTCGGCGACTTCGTGTTCGGTGAAGCCGGTTCGGCGCGGAACGCTGGACCTCCAGCCCTCGTATTCCCGCATTTTGAGGGAGTGCTCGAAACTCATCATGCCCTTGGTGGTCCCGGTCTCGAGCTCGTGTTCGAGCTGCTTGAAGTCTCCGCGACGGATCATGCCGGTGACGGAATCGTAGGGAAAAAGGATCTCGTGGACGGGAAAGCGGCGTCCCTGATGCTCGTCGAAGAGCAACTGCTGGCAGAGAATCATCCGCATCGAGTCCGCGAAGGAAAGCATGGCGTTCTCCATCCGATCGCTGGGAATCATCTTGAGAAAGCGCTGCACCGTCTGGGAGGCGGACGCGGTGTGCATCGTCGCGATCACGACGTGGCCGGTCTCCGAAGCCTGGAGCGCGATTTCGGCGGTCGTTCCGTCCCGGATCTCGCCGACCATGATGACGTCGGGCGCCTGGCGCAGGGAGGCTCGCAGAGACAGGGCGAAATCGTGTTCGTCGGTTCCAATTTCACGCTGGGTCACCAGCGAAGAGAGATTGGTCGGGAGGATGTATTCGATCGGATCCTCGAAGGTGATGATGTGCTCGCGCCGACGTTCCGCTCTCGCCTTGATCATCGAGGCGATCGTAGTCGACTTTCCCGATCCCGTAGCGCCGCAGACGAGGAAGAGTCCGTTCTCCGCTTCGAGATAGGCTTTCAAGGCCTGGGGCGGGAGGGAGATCTGTTCGGGCGAGGGAATGTGGTTGGGCAGCAGGCGCATGACCCAGCGAAGCCGTCCGCGCGTGGTCAGCTGGTTGACGCGGAATCGCAGGGGACCGATCTGCATGGCGTAGTCATGGGTGCCGGGCTTCGCCTCGGGCGCGGTATCGGGCTGGTAAATGAACGAATCGATGACGAGCCCGCCGTTCTTGCGATAGGAGAGCTGCTCCCAGGGCGTGACGTAGAAGTCACTGATATTGTGCTTCTGCGCGAGGTGCAGGATGCGGTTTCCCAGGGGACTTCTTTCGTCGATTCCTTCCATGATTCGTTTTTCGGGGGGCGGTTGGCTTTGGCACGAACGCCCTGCGGATCTCTTTTTAGAATTAAAGGGAATCAAAATACAATAAACCCCATAAAAGAAAAGGCGAAAGTTTTTAATATTTATGAAAATTAATGTTGAAATCTAATTTTTGTGAAATATACTGAATATGGTATTTATTGAAAAACAGACCCAATGAAAAACACACTTCTTGCTTTTTCTCTCGCGGCGCTCCTTGCGGCTCCGTGTCTCGAAGCCCAGATCGGGCAGCAGATGACGCTGCTGAACTCGCCGGACTACGAGAACGCAGCCCAACCCTTGCGCAACGCTCCCCCGCGGCAGTACAATTTTTCGAAAGCCGTCTTGAGCGACGTGATGCGCCTGATGGCGGAGGACGCCGGAATCGGGTTTTTCGGGTTGCCCGACGGTGTGGACGACACGGACAAGCTGGTCACCTTCACCATCAATGCGAGCCCCTTCACCGCTCTGGAAACGCTGGCGAAGGCCAACGGCGTCTCCCTCATCTACGAGAACGGAATTTGGTATCTGCGGCCGGCTAACGATCAAGCGCTGATCGGTCGAATCTACGAGATCAACTACAATGCCCAGGAACTGGTGACCAAGAACACCCAGGCCGGGCTCACCTCGGGAGGAGGGGCGGGCGGAGGCGCGGGAGGCGGGTCGGCCGGAGCCGGGCTCGACCTCCAGGGAGCACCCGACTTTTTCGTGACGGAGCCTTCGAGAATTCTCGAGGATATTCAGAACATTCTGGACATTCCAACCACCGGCGGAACGGCCACGTTCGCTCCGACCGCTTCGGTCGACACGATGTCGCAGCTGTCTCTCGGTTCCCTTCAGGGGCAGCCCAACCTCGCGACGGCTTCCTCTCCCCGAGGCTCCGGCGGCAACGGCGCCGACGGCGAGGGGCAGGCCAAGGTCATCTGGAACAGCGATTCGAACACGATCTACGTGGTAGCCACCCGCCAGCAGCACCAGTGGATCGAGGCTTACCTCGCCTCGGCCGATCGCCCTCAACCGATGATCGCCGTCGAAGTCAAGTTTCTCGAGACCAGCCGCGACCCCAGCACGGACTTCGGGATCAACTGGGACGGGGCTCTCGGCGACAACGGGCTGGAGATCGGCCTCAGCGATGCCTCCGGGCCTCTCAATCTCGCGGCCCCGGGGGGCTACGCCCTTCCGACCGCAGTGCTGAGCTACAGCGATTTGAACTGGAAACTGCGCGCCCTCTATCGCGACAGCCGCACTCGTTCGGTTTCCTACCCTCGCATGGTCACTCTCGACAACCGCGAAGTTTCCTTTCGCAGCGTCATCAATCAGCCGGTTCTCGGCTCCAGTTCGAGCGCCAGCCTGGGAGCGGGAGCTACCCAGACGTCGTCGGTCGAATACCTCCCGATCGGCACGGTGATCAATATTCTTCCCAAGCGAATGGCCGGGGACAAGATTCTCCTGAACGTGTCGGTCACGGTTTCCGACATCGTCGGGACCGAGGTCATCAACGGCAATCCTTTCCCGATTGCCACGTCGCGGGTATACACCGCGCCGCTGACCGTCAAGAGCGGCTACACCGTCGCGATCAGCGGTCTGGATGCCGCGCGGAACAGCGAGGTCGAGCAGGGTCTGCCGATTCTCGGGAGACTGCCGGTGATCGGGCACGCCTTCAAAAATCATCGCAGAGACCGGTCGCGGCAACATCTCATGATGCTGATTACCCCGATCGCGATGGAGTCCGGTACAGAAGGCGTCACCAAGAAGCCGATGACCCGGGAACCTTGGGCGGATGCGCCGATGGCGACCGCCTACCCCAAGGCGCCGATCGGCGATCCTTATCCGTCGCCGGTCGAAAACCTCCGCGCTCATCCGATCGAGGATGTCCCCGCCTTCGAGGATCCGGTCGCCGAACGGAAGGCGAAGCACACTTTCGGCAAGAAAGCGGAGATGGAAGCGGCTCCGGCCGTGGCGGACGTTTCCGAGCGAAGCCTCGGGGCCGATTCGAACCTCGGCGGCGCGCGCGCGCTGGCGACGACCGAGGCAGCTCCGAAGCCGGAAACTGCGCAGACGGTCGACGCGAAGCCGATCCCGTCCTCGTTGAACACCCCCATGATCGTCGAGGAGACCTTTCCGGCCGCGCCGGAACCCGAAGAAGCGCCCGACGCCGAGCTAGCCTCGGAGACGGTCGTGGAAACGTCCGCCGACAAACCGGAGCCGGAGACGGTCGAGGACAAACCCCAACCCGACGCCGTCGTGGCGTCTGCGCCCGTGGAGCCGGAGCCGAAGAAGGCGAATTCGGACAAACCTTCCCCGGAAGTCTCCGACGAAACCTCCTCCGAGCTTGAAGGTCGGATCGCGGAGATCATGTCCGGCGTGGACGATCTGAAGAAACGCCTTTCGCAAGTGCCGGAGGGCGAGAGTCGCCTTTCTCCCGACGACGCGCAAATGGTGGTCAACATCCACCAGGACGCTCGGGAACTGCTCGACCGCGTCGACGAGGTGCGCGGCGACAAAAGCCGCCCGTTGCAGGGCAAACTCGGCGACGCCTGGTGGGATTTGATCAACGTGAAGACTCAGGCGACGAAGGTCAGCCGCCGTTCTCCCGAGAGTCTCGCGCTCAATGGCGACGGGGAAGACGACGACGGTCGCGAGTGAAACGATTTTTCCGAAAGGAGAAAAACAAGAAGTGGACGGCTGTCCCGCGGCGAAAGTCGCGGGGCAGCTTTCTTCCGTACGGGGTTACGGAGCCAGCCGATTACGAATCCTCCGGTCGATTGTAGCGGCCGTTCTCGAGTTCCGGTGTAGTTTTCTCCGGTTATGGCACGACCTCCGGCGCTTCCCACCGACCACAGACGCGATCAATTGGTCGCTGCGGTGAAGGACAACGTGACGCTGCTCTTCGGGATCGCCGGTCTATTCTGGGGGCTGGAGATTCTCGACCAGATCCTCTTCGGGTTCCTCGACCATTTCGGTATTCGACCGCGCACCCTGCCGGGGCTGGCGGGCGTGTTTCTCGCTCCTTTCATCCATTTGGGCTTCGGGCATCTCGTGTCGAACACGCTGCCGTTTTTGATCCTGGGAGGCGTCGTCCTTGTCGGCGGCCGGAAGATTTTCGTCACCGCTTCTCTCTTCATCGTGGCCGTCGGCGGCGGGATGTTGTGGACGCTCGGGCCCTCTTCGACCAACCACATCGGCGCGAGCCTCCTCGTTTTCGGCTACTTCGGGTTTCTCATTGCCCGCGGAGTCTTCGAGCGATCGGCCTTCTGGATCGTGGTTTCGATAATCACGCTGATTCTCTACGGCGGCATGCTCGCGGAAGTCGTGCCGGGCCAGCGCGGGATTTCCTGGCAGGGACATCTTTTCGGCTTCGTCGCCGGAGTCCTCGCCGCGAGGGTCATGTTCACCCGGGAGATGCCCGCGAGAAGAGTCAATCCGTGAACTCGCGGATGGCCTCGAGGAAGGGATCCAGATATCGCTCGGCCTTCACCTTTCCCACGCCCCGGACTTTCAGCGCCTGCTCCGCAGTGGCGGGGCGGAGGCGAGTGAAGAATTCCAGGACCTGATCGCCGAAGACCACGTAGTGGGGCACCCCGGCCTCGGTGGCGAGACGTTTCCGCACCTCTTTCAGTTTCTCGAACAGGGCCGTGTCGAATGCCAGTTCGTCCAGCCCGCGACCCGGTTCGCTCGATCCGCCGCCCGACGCGAGTCGCTGCCGATCGGGCCAGGCCATTCTGAAGTCGCCGTTGCCGCGCATCGCCTCGCCGCCCCGCCGGGTGAGCCCCAGAAGCGGGTAGGGCGTCTTTCTCGTGATCAACAACCCCGCCTTTTCCAGTTCGCCCAGCAGCGCGAAGACGTAGGCCGAGCCCTCCTCCTTGAGAATGCCGTAGGTGGACAATTCGTCGAGCCGGCCGGCGGCGAGTTCCCGGGACTTCGAGCCCACCAGCATCTGCACGATCTTTCCCTTGCCGAAGCGGCCCTCCCACTCGCCGGTGCGGGTTCGTTCGCAGGTTCGAGCGACGCCGCTGAGCGCTTTTCGCGCGAGCACGAATTCCTCGTCCGTCGGCTCCCGCGCGTCGTCGATGACTTCTTCGGCGCAGACGTCGCAGCTCCCGCAGGGCGAGGTTTCCGACTCCCCGAAGTAGTGGAGGATCCAGCTTTGCCGGCAGGTGTTCCGGTCGTAGCAGAATCTGACCATGCCCTCGAGCTTGCCGCGGTCGCGGCGTTCCTTTTCAAGCAGGGCTTCGCCGTCGATCTCGAGATCCGTTTCGCGCCGGGCCGGATCGCTCAGCCGGGTGCCCCGGATCCGTTGGCCGGGCACGTCGAAACGCTCCAGATAGCCCGACCGGACGAGATGGGAGAGCGCGCTTCCGATCTGCATCGAATTCTTGACGTTGAGCATGTCGGCCATCTCCTTGATGGAAACGGTGACCGCTTCGTTGCCGGGGCCGCAGAGCCGGTGCATGACCGTGTAGAGATCGACGATCGTTTCCAGGCTGGGGTTGTTGCCATCGATGAAGAATTCCTGGGTGCGGGTGTCGGCGTAGTTGAAGAGCAGGTCGCAATCCGCCGGCTCCCCGTCGCGTCCCGCGCGACCGGCCTCCTGGTAGTAGGCCTCGACGCTGCCGGGCACGTCGAAGTGGGCCACGAAGCGGACGTCCGAGCGGTCGATGCCCATCCCGAACGCGTTGGTCGCCACCGCCACGTCGTAACTGCGGTCGAGAAACACGTTCTGCGCCCATTCGCGGTCGCGCGGAGCCATTCCGCCGTGGTAGGCAACCAGTTTGATTTTCTTCGCCGCCAGGGACGCGCTCACTTCCTCGACCCGCTTCCGCGTAGCGCAGTAAACGATGCCGGTCCCGTGGCGTTCGACGAGTCTGTCGAGGCGGTCGTACTTGTCGCGGTGACCGTCGCAGTGGGAAACCCGGAGGCTGAGATTGGGCCGTTCGAATCCGCTGATGGTGACGAGCGGATCGCGGAGCTTGAGCACCTTGAGAATGTCGGCCCGCACCTCCGGGGTCGCCGTGGCGGTGAAGGCGGCGGTCTGGGGATGGCCGAGCTTGTCGAGCGCTTCCGAAAGGCGAAGGTAGTCCGGACGGAAGTCGTGACCCCATTGGCTCAGGCAATGCGCCTCGTCGACGGCGAACAAGGCGATGGGGACCTGCTGGAGGGCGCGGATGAACTGGCCGCTGCGAAATCGCTCCGGTGCCACGTAGACGAGCTTGAACTTTCCCGCCGCCAGATCCCGCAGCCTGTCGGACTGCTCGGCGGGGGAGAGGGTGCTGTTGATCATCGTCGCCGGGAGCCCCTTGCGCATCAGCCCGTCGACCTGATCCTTCATCAGTGCGATCAGCGGGCTGATCACCAGCGTGACGCCTTCCATGACCATGGCGGGAAGCTGGTAGCAGAGCGACTTCCCGCCCCCCGTCGGCATCACGGCGAGGGTGTCCCGGCCCGTCAGTAGCGACGAAACCACCGGCTCCTGGCCCGACAGGAACTCCCGGAACCCGAAATGCGTTTCGAGCGCTTGGAGGGGATCCCGAATGATTCGGCTGTCGGCGGCGAGGTCTGGCATAACCACTGCCATTATGGTGCGGAACCGCCGCAATTCACCCCGAAAACGTCCGAATTTCGCTTTCGCAACCGCTTCGGTCGGGCTAGGCGTGAAGCATGGAAGAATTGAGGATCGCCATTCTGGGGCATCGCTTTATGGGGCGCGCCCACTCGAACGCCTGGAGCCAGGTCACGAAGTTCTTCGATCCGCCGTTCAAGCCCGTCCTCAAGGTGGTTTGCGGGCGAGACGAGGAGGATCTTCTGACCTTCGCGGACCGATGGGGATGGGAGGAAACCGAGACCGACTGGCGCAAGGTGGTGGCGCGCGACGACGTCGACGTGATCGACATTTCGCTGCCGACCCATCTCCACGCCGAACCCGCCATCGCTGCGGCCGAGGCGGGGAAACACGTTTTCTGCGAGAAACCCGGCTGCAGGAATTCCGAAGAAGCCCGCGCCATGCTCGACGCGGTGGAGAAGGCCGGTGTCGTGCACTATCTGAACCACAACTACCGTCGCTGTCCGGCGGTCGCCTTGGCGAAGAGATTGATCGACGACGGGGAGGTCGGCGAGATTCGCCATTGGCGGGGCGCCTACCAGCAGAGCTGGCTCGTCGACCCGGACCACCCGCTCGACTGGAAGCTCCGCAAGGAAACCGCCGCCGCCGGACCGCTCTGGGACCTCGGCTCCCACGCCGTCGACCTGGCCCGTTTTCTGGTGGGCGACTTCGCCAACGTCACCTGCCAGGGGAAACAGTTCGTCCGGGAGCGGCCACTGGCGTCGGACCCGTCCAAGACCGGCGAAGTCGAGGTCGAATGCGCCGCCAACCTGATGGGCGAGTTCGTGAACGGCGCGCTCGCCACGATCGAGACGACCCGCTACGCGACCGGTCGGCGCAACCGACACACTTTCGAAGTCTACGGCACGAAAGGCGCCATCGCCTGGGACATGGAGGACATGAACCGGCTCGAGTTCTACGACGGCGACGATCCGGATCATCTTTCCGGCTTCCGGGATATTCTCGTGACCCAGCCGAGC
This sequence comes from Verrucomicrobiales bacterium, assembly GCA_040905585.1. Lineage (GTDB taxonomy): Bacteria > Verrucomicrobiota > Verrucomicrobiia > Verrucomicrobiales > DEV007 > Arctic95D-9. The sequence goes on along the minus strand of JBBDRG010000029.1, from coordinate 12,337 downwards.
CACGACTACGTCAACGCCTGGTGGCCTCCGGGGCACATCATCGGGTACGAACACACCTTCACCCACGCCGTGATCGACTTTCTTCGGGCGGTGAGAGACGGCAAGGGCATCGCCCCCGACTTGCGGGACAACGTCGGAATCATCGCGGTCCTCGAAGCCGCCCTGGAGTCGATGGAGACCGGGAACCGCGTCCAAATCGAACAGGGTTGAGCGCGGGACCCAACCCTCTTGGATCGAAATGAAAGTGGCCGGATGCCAGTGGGATATCGCCTGGGAGGACCGGGCCGCCAATTTCCGAATGGTCGACGGCCTTCTCGACGGTGTCGAGCAGGCGGATCTCGTCGTGTTGCCGGAAATGTTCGGAACCGGGTTCAGCATGAATGTTCCCGCCATCGCGGAGAAAGAGCCGTCGGAGACGGAGGTATTTCTCAGGGATCTGGCCAACAGGAAAGGGGGGGCGGCGCTGGGCGGTCTCGTCAGGGCGGACGCCGACGGGTGGGGGCGCAACGAGTTGATCGCGTTCGATTCGTCGGGGGGGGAGCTGACTCGCTACCAGAAGATACGGACCTTCCGCTACACGAGGGAATCCGACCACTTTCGGAGCGGGACCGAGATCGAGGTTTTCCCATACCGCGACTGGAAGGTTGCTCCCTTCATTTGCTACGATCTGAGATTTCCGGAATTGTTTCGCACGGCGGCGGGGAGGGGTGCCGAACTTTTTATCGTGATTTCCAGTTGGCCGACGGCGAGGGTGGACCATTGGATCACGCTGCTGCGGGCGCGGGCGATCGAGAATCTAGCCTACGTTGTCGGCGTGAATCGCTGTGGTTCCGACCCGGCGAACCAGTATCCGGGGAGGAGCCTGATCGTCGATCCGCTGGGCAAAATCCTAGCCGACGGGGGCGAGGAGGCGGGCGTGTGCGAGGCCACGCTCGATCGAGAAATCCTCCTCGCGTGGCGGAACGAGTTTCCCGCCCTCCAGGACATTGGCAGGTGAGCGATGGTCCGTGCAAGCTGCACGCGTCGGGAAGCAACCTGCACTGACCGGCGCCGCTCCGTTCGGCGCGGGCGGCGTCTCCAGTAGCTTGATCGCCAGCCTGTTGAATGAATTTCCCCTCTCTGGCACTCAAACTGCGCTGGATCGGGGAGAATACTTATCTCTTTTCAAAACATGAGCACTATTAGCAAAGATCCCAAGGAACGGGCAATGACGGAGCATTGCATCGACGCATGCAACAGTCTCCTCCGCGGCGAAATATCCGCGGTCGAAACGTACGGCCAAGCCATCGACAAATACGCCGAAGAGCCGGAAATCGCCATTTTGATACGCATCCAGAGCGAGCACCAGAAGGCGGACGAGCTTCTGCGAGACAACATCCTGGAAATGCACGGGGTTCCGCAGACGGAATCGGGAGCGTGGGGCGCCACGGCCAAGGCGATCCAGGCGGCGGCGAACTTCTTCGGCGAAAGTTCCGCGATCCGCTCGCTGCAGCAGGGCGAGGAGCTGGGCCAGTCGGCCTACGAGGCCGCCTTGGACGACGATCAGGTGCTCCCCGAGTGTAAAACGATGATCCGCGACCAACTTCTGCCGATGGTCAACGAACACATTACCCGGCTCGAAAACCTGAACGAGTCCGCGTCCAAATCCGCATCGAAAAGGTAACCCATTGGAACCCGAAACCAATACCGAATTCGGCTCCGGTTTTCGGGGCCTTTCCATGACAACAATGAAATATTCAGCATCAATACTCGGCTTGGCGCTGGTTTCCGCCCTCACGGTCTGCGCGCAGGAAAAGGAGCAGAAAAAGGAACTTGAAAACCTCGTGGCAGTTCTCGCTCCCACGGAAGGCAACAAGACCGAGGGTGTCGTTGTGCTCCAGTCAAACGGCGACGACATCATCATCGAGAGCGATTCGGACGACACCGCCGACACGTTGACCGCCGGAAGTTCCCGCGCCGGGGGTCTGAAAGGAGCCGTTCTGGAAGCGGATACGACCGCCGACTCGACCGCGAAAGCGCTGGAAAACCAGGTCGCCGAATAGGCGCCTCGTTCACCCGAGGATATCCTCGATCACGTTGCCGTAGACGTCGGTGAGGCGGAAATCCCGGCCTCCCTGGAAATACGTCAGGGCTTCGTGGTCGATTCCCATGATGTGGAGAAGGGTGGCGTGGAAATCGTGAATGCCGACCTTGTCCTTCACCGCGTAGTAGCCGAAGTCGTCGGTTGCACCGTGGTGGTGGCCGGCTTTCACTCCGGCTCCCGCGAACCAGCTGGTGAAGCCGTGCGGGTTGTGGTCCCGCCCGTTCCGGTGGCGGCCCGTGACGCCGTCGAAGAACTCGAAGGTGGGCGTTCTTCCGAATTCGCTGCCGCAGATCACTAGGGTGTCGTCGAGCATGCCGCGCACGTTCAAATCGCGAAGAAGACCGGCGATCGGCTTGTCGACCGCCTTGGCGTTCCCTCGGTGGCCCTTCTCCAGCTCCGAATGCTGATCCCAAAGGTTGCCGTAGCGGGTACTGGCGTGATTGACCGTGATGTAGCGGACGCCCGCTTCGGAAAATCGACGGGCCAGAAGCAGCGCCTGCCCGAACTCGTCGGTGTGGTCTTCGCCGATGCCGTAGAGGTTCCGAGTCGCGGTCGATTCGTTCGACAAATCGAGGAGTTCCGGCGCCTCCGTCTGCATCCGGAAGGCGAGTTCCATCTCGTCGAGTTCGCCGTCCGGTTCCTGGGAGCGGTTCAGTTCCCGAATGAAATCGATGTGGCGCTGCTGGTCGGAAAATCCGGCTTCGAGATTCTCCCACATCAGACTGTCGGCGTTTTTCCGGGGGCGATCGATGGCGGTCCCGCCGAAGGTGGCCGGGAGGAAGCCGGTGGGTCGGTTCGGATCCGTCGGGGTGATGTCGATGTAGGCCGGGAGGTTCTCGTTCATCGATCCGAGCCCGTAGACGAGCCAACTCCCCAGGGTGGGGCGGACCTCGATCGGGACGCCCGTGTGAAGCACGCGCTTGGCGGTCACGTGGTCGTTGCTGGAATGGTTGAGGGAATGGACGAAGCAGAGGTCATCGATGAACTGGCCGTTCACTTCGGGAAACAAGTCGCTGGCGTAGGTGCCGCTCTTGCCCCAGTGACGCCATTCGAAGGGCGAGGGGATGACGGTGCCCTGCTTGGCGAAGGTGAATTTCGGGGGGCGTATCGAATCGGGCAGCGGCTTTCCAGCGAACTGGTCGAGAGCCGGCTTGTGGTCGTAGGAATCGATCTGCGACAGCCCGCCTTCCAGAAAAATGTAGATGATCCTCTTGGCTAGCGGCGGATGGTGCGGCGGGGCGGCCGTCCGACCGGGCGCCGCCACGAGCCCGTTTCTCGACATCAGATCGGCGGCCGCGATCGAGCCGAGGCCCAGGAAGCTTTCCCGCAACCAGTTGCGGCGCGAGAGGGGACTGGAGCAGCAATTATTCAAGACGACTGAAGGATTTGGATGAAAACAGACCGAGGCAAACCCGCGTCCAGGCTTCTTTTTCCGAGAGACCCGCGTCGTCGAGTCCGGCGTTCGCGTAGTCCAGCATGGCTCTTTCAACCCCGCTGTCCGCCGGACGACCCAGGGTCGTTTCGTGGAGAAACTGAACTCTTCGGGCGGGGTCCTCGTGAGCTTCCAGGGCGCGTTCGGCCAGCTTTTCGGCGTAGTGGCCGGGCAGCGGATTGTTGAGCCACCACAGCGCCTGCTCCGACGTGGCGCTGCGGTCGCGGGCGTGCATGGGGCGGCCGGAGGGATCGAACCCGAACAAGGGAAACATTTTCCGGATCTCGACGCCCAGGCCGAGGGGCGATCGCGAAGATGTCAGAATGTAGAGCGCCCGGTCTTTCGACTTCGAGTTGTCGAGATCGCTGCCCGCGGCCTGGCGGGGGACTTTGCCGATGGACGTCAGCATGCTGTCGTAGATGGCCTCCACCTCCAGCCTGCGGGCGGGAAAGCGCGAAAAAAGGAGACCGTCTGGATCGAGATCCGTGTTCTCGGGAGTCTTGCGGGACGAGGCTCGATACGTTTCGGAGAGCATGATGGCGCGGTGGACGTGCTTGATCGACCAGCCGCTCTCGATGAACTCGGCGGCGAGCCAATCGAGCAGTTCGGGATGCGAAGGGGCTTCGCCTTGGAGGCCGAAATCGTCTACCGTGCGGACAAGCCCCGTGCCGAAGTGCCAGTGCCAGATGCGATTGACCATGACGCGGGCCGTGAGCGGATGATCGGGATGGATCAACCATTCCGCGAACTGACGTCGTCCGCTCTCGTCCGGGGGAACGGGAAACTCGTCCTCGATCAGGTGTCCGGCGAGCGATGGCGTGCCGCGGGGAACCGGATCGCCTATGGTCGAGCGGGCGTCGCCGTTCGCATGGACGGCGAGGTCGATCGGCGCGGGAGTGTCCGAGACGGCGAGGGTGAGTTCGGCCTCCGGAACCTTTTCTCCCAATTCGGCCAACGACCGCTCGATCTGCGAGACCCGCGACGTCGCTTTCCCGGCGAGGAAGAACTTCGTCTCCTCGAGAGTCGGTTTCCCGAGGGCGAGCCGCCAATCGGGTTCCTCGGAATCGATCTCGCCGGCAACGAGCTTGAAGGCCTCCAGCACGGGGAACGGTTCGTGTCGATTCACTTTGAAGCGGACGTGCAGCGTTCCGGCCTCGATATCTTTCAAAGGCAGCGGATCCCAGCGTAAGTGGTCCGCCGATTCGCCGAAGGTCGGTTCGCCGAGGACCCGGTCGGACGCGGTCTCGCCGTTCAGTTCGAGCTCGACGGGAGAAGCCTCGCGCGCGGCGTAGCGAACCAGGAGGGTGTAGTTTCCCGGCTCCGGAATATCGAGGCGGTACTTCGCCCATTGGTCCAACCGGCGACGCGTGGCAACCGCTTCCAGCGATCCGAGCCTGACGGTTTTCAGGTTCTTGTGGCCCGCGAAGTCCTCCGCTTCGAAGGCGGCGACGACCGGAAGAGGGGACTCGGCAGCCTCGGCTCGGGGCTCCCCGAGTCTCTCGTCCCGGGTTCGGGAGAGAATGTCGAAACGTTCGCGGAGCAGCGACTGCCTCTCTTTCTCGATCGCCGCGGTCCGTTCGAAATACTCGGTGCCGGCGAGAGGCCGAATCGCGCGGGGACGGCCATCCTTCCACTCCTCGGCGAAATGTTCGGTGATTTCCGTGCTCCGGAAAATGCCGGCGAGGGCGTAGTAGTCGCGGGTGGGAACGGGGTCGAACTTGTGGTCGTGGCACCGCGAGCACGCGAAATCCATGGCGAGGAAGGCCCGCGTGCTCGTCGATATCTGTTCGTCGACGATGTCGAGGCGCAGTTTGTCGGGATCGGTGCACTCCTCGAACCACTGTCCGATCGAGAGAAAGGCGGGTGCCGTGATGCGGTCGTAGTAGTCCTCCCGCGATTCGCTGTCGGATTCCAGGAGATCGCCGGCAAGTTGTTCCGCGATGAAGCGGTCGTAGGGTTTGTCGGCGTTGAAACTCCTCACCACGTAATCGCGGTAGGGTTCGGCCAGGTCGATGCGGTCGATTCCAGGCACCTTGATGCTTCCTTGAACGTAGCGGGCCACGTCGAGCCAATGTCGCCCCCAGCGCTCTCCGTAGTGGGGCGAGGCGAGCAACCGGTCGACGAGCGCGGCATAGGCCTTCGGAGAGCTGTCCTCCACGAAAGCCGATATTTCCTCCCTCGTGGGCGGAAGGCCGGTGAGATCGAGGGTGGCTCGTCGCAAAAGAGCGTGGCGGTCCGCAGCGTTGTTCTGAGCTAGCCCGACCTCCTCCAGTCGCGACTGAATGAACCAGTCGACTGGGTTCACTCCGCTTGGAATTTTCGGTTTTTCCAGCTCCTTCAGCGCCCAGTGCCCGGTTTCCTGAGCCGAGGCGACGCTGAACAGCAAGGCCAGCCCGACCAACCATCGCGGAAAGCGGGGAATTTCGATGTTTATCTGGCTTGATGAGGTCACTTGAACGTCTAGTGCTTGGAATTGATGTTGGACGTGCGTGGGCGAGCATCGGCCCCGGGCCTATTGTTAGACAGGCTTGGCAAGCTGTGGTTCATTGAGCCACCCGGAAAATCCTCCCGCGCCGTCCCGAATTTCATATCAGACAATATACCACATGGCCTCCTCTTATCATCTCCCCCGCGTAAATCCGTGCTTCGTGTCCCACAATCTCGCCCTCGGAGGCGCCCAGACGGCGGTTTTGCGCTACATCAGCGCCCTTCCTGAATGGGTGCGCGAACGGACGACGCTATACTCGCAGTCGGACGACATGCCGCTTATGGAGGCTGCGGAGAAGGACGGGTTTTCCTGCGGCCAAGTGACTCGGGAGGCACCGGCCGACCCTTCGAGCTGGTTCCTGAGCTACGGCGACCTCACCGGGCTGCCTCACCGACCGACCTCGCTGGTGCTGCATTCGTGGGACGACGCCGGCTGGCGCTTCATCGATCGGGCCTACGACAACCTCCGCGGAATGACTGTGGCGGGCGTTTCCCAGAAGGTGCTCGATCGTTACGCGGGATGGGCCAGGGAGAAAGACCACCGCGTCGCCGGGGTGTTGAGGCCGCCGGTCTCCGAATTCACCTGCGCCAAAGGCCAGTACGATCCGAAAGGCCGGTTGGTCGTCGGCTGGATGGGGCGCCCGCTGGAGTCGAAGGGCCTCATGACACTTCCCTACCTGCTGGCCGCCGAGCCCCGCATGGTGATCCGCGCCTGGACGGGGGCCGATACGGCGGGCCTCGAGTATACGCAGCGGACTCAGGCGGAGGCGCTGGCCAATGTGAAGGAACTCGCCGCCAAACTCGGAGTGGCGGACCGCCTCGATATTCGGCCCCTCGACTTCGATCCCTTCAACTACCGGCATCGCCTCGAAGGATGCCACGTGCTGCTCGGCAACAGCGAGAAGGAAGGATTTCTGCTCACGGCGGCGGAAGCGCTCAGCTGCGGGATCCCCGTGGTGGTCACCAACACCTGCGGCGTCGCGGATTTGATCAAGAGCGGCCGCAACGGGTATGTGATCGACTGGAACGCCAATCCGAAAAAACTGGCGAAGACGGCGCTGAAGGCGCTTCTCAAGGCCGCGGCGCTTTCGAGCGTCGATTGCCTCGCTTCCGCGGCGGAACTGTCCCTCCGGGCCGATTACGCCAGCGCCCACAGTCGTATTCTCGGCGAGATGACGGGCACCTCCCTGAACCATGCCGAGGCGCGGGTCACGGTCGGGCTGCGCATTCACCAGGGAACCGATCTGGAGAAACTGGACGACGCGGTTTGCAGCCTCGCCTCGCAGACCTACCGTCGATTCAAGGTGAAGCTCCTCGTGGACGGTCCCTGGTCTTTCGCGGAGCCGCTGGCGAAACGCTACGGCGTGCCCCTGATCTGCACGGGCATGGCCCCCGACATCGAGCATTGCAGCTGGCTGCACCGCCAGGCGGTGGCCGAGTGCGACACCGAGTTCTACAAGCCGCTCGACTACGACGACCAGCTGGCGCCGACCTACTTGGAGCGCGCCGTACACATGATCGAACGGAAAAAAGTCGACGTCTACGGCTGTCTTCTCCTCACGCTCGAGGACGGCGAAATTTCTCCCCGGCTTCACTGGCCCAACAAGGGAGTCGAAACCATGTTCACCGGCAACTCCGACGACAACATGCTGCCCCACTCCTCCGTGCTCATGAGGGCGGAAGCGGCGCGACGCGCGGGAAACTACCAGGAACGCGCCGTCGGCCTGGGCGCCGACGACTACCATCTCTGGAACCGGATCCACCAAACCGGAGGAACCTTTTTCCGCGACGACGAGGTTCGGAACATCGTCTATCGGATCCACGAGCAGAATTCGCTCAACATTCGCCGGGCTCGGTTCGGCGATGCCGCGAAGAGCCGCAAGCAATCCATTTTCACGAAGGCTGCGGCAGCCGCTGGTATCACGGTGATGGCCTCGCCCGCCCTCGGCGCGACGGCCGGAACCGACGACCGGTCGAAGTCCGACGAACCGAAGCAGAACAACCCTGCCGCGCGGGACAATGCCGGCGACGATCAGACCCCGTCGCGGACGGATCCGCCTCATTCCTAGTCCTCCCCGTCTTTCCGAAGCCTACCACCCGGCGATCTCGGAAGGCTCGTGCTCCGGGATGGAGCAGGTGAGAAACCGCGTCCCGATCTGCGGGATGGTGCCGTTGGCGTAGGTGTACTCGCCGCGCGACGGGCATTTCGGTTCGACCGGAATAAAGCCATCTTTGGCGAAGATAGTGGATCTGAGCTTAGGCACGGGTGAACCCGGCTCCAAGCCGCGAAAGTTGGAGTAGGAACGCATCGCCTTCTGGGCGTTGGCCGCGTTTTGGACGCAGATGGCCCGATTGGCACCCTCCTTGTAGGCCGTCACGCCTATGAAGCCGATCGAGACGAGCCCGAGAAGAACCGAGATCACCAGCGTTAGCTCAATGAGGGTGAAAGCGCGAGGGTGAAGGCTTCTAAGGGGGACCACGTTCTTGCAGGGTTGGATTTTCGGAAGACGCCTGGTCGCGTCGGCCGCGGACGGACACTAATTCCGAACTTTCAGCCAATCAAGCTTGATAATATTGAAAATATGGAAGTTATTGAGATCTAAAGCTATAATGATTGCTTCCGATCTCAAGACTTCCGACACCGAACCGGAGACGGGTGGCGCGTTCCGAGCAGCCGACAGCGACGGATCCTTCGACCGGTTCGAGCGAATCGCGGCCGAATTCGGCACTCCCTTCTACCTCTACGACGCGGCGAAGATCGAGCGCCAGATCGAAACTTTGAGTTCCTTGCTTCCGGTTTCCGCGAGCCCCCGGCTGTTGTATTCGTTCAAGTCGAACCCTTTGCCTTCGGTGGCCGCGGAAATGAAGTCCGGCGGCTGCGAAGCGGATTTGACCTCGGCAGGAGAAATCGCCGCGGCTGTGGAAGCCGGGTTCGATTTGTCCACCGCGCTCTACGGCGGACCGGGAAAGAGTCTGGAGGAGTTGTTGTTCGCGGTAGGTTCCGGGATTCGCCATTTCTCGGTGGAGTCCGAGCACGACCTCGCCACCTTGCGTTCAGCCGCCGCCGAACACGAAGCAACCGTGAAGGGGCTTCTCCGGATCAACCCCCTCGAGGCACCCCGGGCCAAACTATCCATGTCCGGCGTGGCGAGCCAGTTCGGATTCGAGGAAGAGGAACTGCGCAGCCGGGGACGCGAAATTCTCGAGCGTGCCGGAGACGCCGTCTCCATCGTGGGAGTCCACGTCTACTGGGGCACCCAGATCGGTGATCCGGGGGCCCTGCTGGATTGCTTTTCCCGGACGGTCAAAATTGCCGAAAAGCTTAGCGTCGAGCTGGGGTTCGCTCTGGACATCGTCAATTTCGGGGGAGGGTTTCCGTGGCCTTATTCCCACGTCGGCGAGGGCCCGGATCTGAGCCCGTTGCGGGAGGGCTTGGAGAGACTCCATGCCGAATCCGGTTTGGCCGGCGACGCCGAGTGGTGGTTCGAGTCGGGTCGCTACCTCGCTGCGCCCTCGGGAACGCTCGTGGCTCGCGTCATGGATGTTAAGGTTTCGAAAGACGAAAAGCGCTATCTAGTCCTCGATACGGGAATTCATCATTTGGGCGGCATGGCGGGACTGGGGCGAATCCCTCGGTTCTCGATCGACCTCGAAGTCTCGCCAGGGAGACGATCGAATCCGACTTCGGTCTACGACGTGGTCGGGCAATTGTGTACTCCGCTCGACTGTATCGGACGGCGGATTGAAATCCCCACCTTGGAAATTGGCGATCTGGTCGCCATACCCAACACCGGCGCCTACGGGCCGACCGCCAGCGTCTCGGGTTTTCTGAGCCGACCCAGTCCCGCCGAAGTATTGCACCGGGACGGGGAAATTCTGGCGGTCCACAGGCTCAACACCGGCCATTCCTGTTTGCAGTGACTAGCCAGCAAGAACGCCATCATGGAACTAGCAGAATCAATCGCCAGACTTGAAGCGGTGGTACGGCCCCATCTCAAGTTTCTCAACTCGCGCGACGTACTCGGACCGGAGCAGAGTCTTGGCGAAGCCGGGTTGGACTCGATGGCCTCCATCGACCTGCTTCTTGATCTCGAGCAAGAGTTCGATGTCACCATCGACGACGAACTTCTGACGGAAAACTCCTTTGCCACGCTCTCCGAGATCCAGAAACTAGTCGAAGCTTCCCGCGCCCGAGCCTGAACGCGGTCCGCGCTGCCCGGGGGCGGGCCAGAGTCAGCAGGACGCGCAACTGTCGGGCGGTTTGCATGAAGGTGCCGGGGCCCGTTGCAGAGTGCATGCGGCGTCCACCTCGCGGACTCGACACGGCGGAAACACGGTGGATTTCAACGTGTTGGTTTCCAGCAGATTACGATACCGCGATCAGGGCTGGCACTCCTCCTGCACTGCCTCAGCAGCATGAAAATGCTGAGCGAGTATCAAACCGTCGAGACTGTGTCTCAAACCGTCGAGACTGTGTCCATGGATTTTACAGCCGAACTAAAGCGATTGCACACGGCAGCGGAAAGCCTGGTTCTTGCCATGCGATACGTTGGTATCCAGACTCGGGACGAGAAAAAACTCGATACGCTTTTGGGCACGATCGCTTTCGTCGACGAGATTCGCGACGAGATCAGCACGGTGAAGCGGCGGGGCGACCGCGACGGACTCGCCACATACGCGCCGAACTGGGCGCTGGAACTCGCCCTTGTCTCGGAGGAGCGAAACCTCGCGGAGGTCGACGACTACCTAGACACCCTGCTGAAATGTTTCGCGGAAGCCTGCGCTTGGCTCAACGAAATGCAGACCGGAGGCCGTGCGCGAGAGAACAGAACGATTCCCGCCACCTACTTCCGCCTGTTGGATTTCGTGGCGTGCGGCGCTCTGGCGATCATTTCCGGCAAGCGGAATTTGTGCCGGGAGGCTGGGGAGGCTGCCTAGCCAGGCACGATCAGTATTAGCGAAGCGCGGGCGGCGAGTCGGGAATTCTGGCTCGCCGTTCCGTACCCCGCAGATTGGGCCTTCTTGGGCGGGCGACTCGGCGAGCCTACGGAATTATCCTAGCCGGGAATTCGCGGTAATCCTAGCGGGATGCACGACGGCGGGACGAGTTCTTGCAAAATGCATTATTAATCGTTCCATCGGCCGGTTTTAGCGGAGTTCTGTAACTGTCTAATGTAGTGGAAACGAGCGGGTTATGACTATTGTTAAGCAAAGGGAATGCATCTCGCGACTGTGACCGGCGCAACCAATCGAACCATCATGAGAGAAAGCAGCAAAGACGTCATCCGGATCATCCTGGCAATCTTCATTCCCCCTTTGGGCGTATTCCTTCAAGTGGGTCTGGGACTCCATTTCTGGCTGAACATCGTATTGACAGTCCTGGGCTACATTCCAGGAATCATCCATGCCCTGTACATTATTTTGACTCGAGGCTCCAGCACTGCCAATGTTTGAATCTCTCGGTCAATTCCAACGAACAATCCGACAATCCAACAATCCAAAACAACAAACAATACTATGAAAAGACATGACATCCTGACTATAGCCGTGGCTGTTGCCGCTGCCTTCGGCCTCGCGGCCTGCGAGGTGGAGAAGACCCAGGAAGGCGAACTTCCCGACGTCGACGTGGAAACCAGCGGCGGCCAAGTGCCCAAGTACGACGTGGATCCTGCGGACGTGGATGTCCGCGTGGAGGAAGAGACGGTGGAAGTACCCGTCCCGAAGGTCGACGTGAACGCCCCCGATGACGACGCCGACGATGACGACGACGACGATGTCGACGCGGAAGAAACGCAGCCTCAGCCGGCGCCTGCAGAGGAGCCCGCACCGGCACCTCAGCCCGAGGTTGAATAGACCACGCAACGACTAACATACTTCAACTGTTTCGATCCAGTTGGATTGGTGAAGAGCGACGCGAAAGCGTCGCTCTTTTCTTTCGAGGAAGTCGCGGGGCTCCCAGGTGTCCCGCTGACTTCGCCCCCGTTGATTCCGGCGGCCGCTTCCGCGCAAGGGGCGGTCCAGGACGACCGCTTCCACCCAAAGCGGCCAATGGGCGTGAGTTCGGGATCCGCGTGCATTTTGCATCGCCCGGCCTTGCAAAGGCAAATGGAGTGGCGCTGAAGCCGCGACCGTCAGGGAATCCGTTTGGTTTGTTAAATGTTTACAGTTAGCCGGTTGTGAACATTGATAACGAGTTGGCCCCGTTGCTGCGCCTCTCTTGGTGACGACTAGGAAGTCGAATCTGAAACTTAAAACAAAGAAAGAACAATATTATGATCCGTTGTAACTATTCACGTCCTCCGGGCGATTCTCGGAGGCCTCGCGTGAGATGACGG
>JBBDRG010000028.1:0-1446 GCA_040905585.1 Verrucomicrobiales bacterium | reverse complement strand
GTGAAGCCGGTTCCTTCCCAGGAAATCACGTGGCTGTTTCCGTCCCACACGATGCTCGGGGCGGGAACGCCGTCTTCGGGTTCCGGAATGCTCGGCTCTCCCTCGCGGTTTTGGAACGCACGGATGGCGCGGGCGTCGCTCGTGTCGTTAATCAGGATCTGGTCGCCGGTTTCGGCATCGATCGAGTACCAGACCAGCGAGGCTCCCCCGCCGCCTTCGTACTGAAGAAGACGTATGGCGTAGACACCGGCTTCCTCAATGAGGAATTCAGTTTCTCCGCTCGGACCTCCCTGGTCCCAGTCTTCGATCATATTCAATTCGATGCTGTCCTCTTCGAAAGAGGGGCCTGCTGCCAGGCGGAAGCCGTCATCGTGACGGAACCCGACGCGGTGCGTTCCGGCCTCAAGCTCGAGGTACGTGGTCACCTCGACGGCGAACTGGTCGACGCCTCCTGCGGGGATTCCCGGGAAGGGCTCTGTAGCCCAGTCCCCGACATCGTTTCCCTCCTGCTCGTAGGCGATCGTTCCCGTCTCGATGAATGTGGCGTCGCCCTGGTCACCCGGCTCTCCGATCGCCAGGTTGACATAGGGCTCGCCGGTATCCGGGTCGATAAGCTCACCGGCGAGTTGCGCTTCCGCTCTCGCAATATCGCTCGCAAGGCCGGCATCATCGCGCGCATTGTGAACGCGGACCGTGAAGCCGGGTTCGCTGCCGGATCCTGGAGGTGTTGCCAGGTAGGCGGGAATCACCGTCAGGGTGTCGAACGAAACGGTAAAGGGCTGCCCGGTGAAGAGGACCTGGCTGTTGCCATCCGCGTCCAGTGCGTGGACCTCCAGCTCGTAGCTGGCTCCCTCCTCGAGGTTGCTTAAACTAACCGACCACTCGTTTTCGTCTCCGGTGATCGCAGCGCTTCCGGTGAGGTCTTCGCCGTTGAGCACCAGGCGGAGGTCCTCGCGGGCCACACCCGTATTCGATTCAACATTGAAGGAAATGCCATCGCGTGAGTCGATCGTCTCCCCGCTGCTGACCGTGAGGTTCGTGATCCTTGGGAGATCCACATCGGCGGGCACCAACATGTAGTAGTTCGCGTTGTAGCCGCCTTGCACAGCAGTTACCCGAAGAGTGTCCACTCCACTTAGGTCGAGGCTAACAAGGTTTCCGTCATCGTCGATCAAAGGGATGAATTCATAATTCTGCCAGCCGCCGGTTGCGGTACTGCTACGGAATGTTCCAAGCTTTTCCGTCGTCTGGTCAGGCTGAGACCGGTCGCTGGTCACCCGGTCAAGCTGCGCTCCAAAGGGTCCCGATCCTCCAAATGCGAGGCGGGCGTAAACATAGTATTCACCAGCGGGGAAAGTCCGGGTGTAATTGAGCCATTCATCGATCGCCACCCAGCCCACATTGTACTGGATCGCGTCCAGGCGGTCGTCCGAGGCCCACGGCTCG
>JBBDRG010000027.1:0-46667 GCA_040905585.1 Verrucomicrobiales bacterium | reverse complement strand
CCGGGCATGGGCGACGTCGAGTTCGATCCCATTTTCAAAGCCTTGCAAGACATCGGCTACCAGGGCTGGGTCTCGGTCGAAGTCTTCAACTACGATCCCGGCGTCGAGACCATCTGCGAAGACAGCCTCCGCTACATGCGGGAGGTCGAGGCGCGGCTCTCCTGATCCCACCGACGGAGCACCGCTCACAACGCTCCTATCCGCGGCGAAGCACCCGCGTGTCGCGAATCACGGCGGCACCCGACTTTTCCACGAGGCGATCGAGGCTCGAGTGCCACGGCGTGTCGCCGGCTTCGGGGATCTCGCTACCGCGGGTCTCGCAGCTGACGATAATCGGCCGGCTTCCGGCGGCCCGGTGCGCCGACGTCCACGATTCCAGCCATCCTTCCGCCGTCGGGCAAACGGAATCCCCCTTCGAAAAGGCAACCAGCACGATCGGGTAGATCAGCTTGTCGGTTTTCAACGCCTCCTCCGTTTCAAGGTAGGCGACCGGAACAATGTCGAATTCGAAGACTCGCGGAGCGTAGCTGCCGCAAACTTCGACCAGCCCCTGTGCCGCCTCGGGCGACAACCACATCGCGAGCACTCGGGATTTTCCGGCCCGTGCCGGCGCGCCGCGCTCGGCGGCTTCGGGTTCAAGTTGTCGATCCGGGGAACGGGAAGTCCCCTGGGGAGCGGAAGAAGCTGGGGAAATGACGTTGGAATTCATGGGAGGATCAGCGTTGACGAGAACCCGAAGTCCGGCAATCGGGAAGCACGCCGATCGCGCCTACGGATTTGACCTATTGGGCGTAAAGGCCGACCCTCCTCGAACTCGTAGGGCTTGATCACGGAGAACGCCGCGTCCTCGATTGCGGGCAGGTCGGCGGCCTTCGGCAGCGTCCGTCTTTCGTCCCAGAGCGCGGGCGTTTCCGGGAGGCGCGCGCCCACGTAGATGGCCTTGTCGCGGTTGTGGTCGAAGGCGAAATGCAGCCACCGCTTGTCTTCGCTGACGAAGCCGTCGGGGTAGTTGAAGCGCCCGTCAAGGTCGTCGCGGAGGAGCCGCTGGTAGGGCCAGGTCCGCATCCCGTCGAAGCTGATCCAGAGCGCGAGCGGGTTTTCGGGTTCGGATTGTGGAGCAAGGCAACCCTGCCGATGTGATTGCGGATGAGGTGCGCTCGTGGAGCCGTCCCGGAGCGGGCTCGGCCGGGCTCCAGGTGCGGCCCGAATTGTGACTGTGGGCCGTCCATTGCTTCCAGTCGACGAAGGTGCCGTCGTGGGTGGCGATGCACATCGTGGCGCGATCGCCGTGGAGCACCAGCTCGCATATTGAACATAAATCAGGGATATATGTCTATGTATATACAGCGTTCTCTCGGGAGCGCAGAAGTTTAACCAAACCCCTATAAGAAGAAGAGTAACCCAAACCTCGGTGACACGCCGCCCGCATTTCGCTCGAGGTCCCCGGAAAACGAGATAGAGATTCCTCAACGAGCCTCCTTCCCCTTGTCACGCGCCCCAGGCGCAGGGCAACCGAGGACACCGACCACCCCCAAAAGGCTGCCTGTCGCCGAAACGCGACACTAACATGGCAGCCTTTTTACAGTTTCTGGACTCGTTTCGCTCCCGACGGGACTTCGACTCCGACACCCCTCGATCCGACCGACCCCGCATCGGCCTGGCGCTCTCGTCGGGCGGCGCCAAGGGACTCGCCCACATCGGGGTCATCCAGGTGCTCGAAGAGAACGGGATCGAGATCGACGCCGTGATCGGAACGAGCATGGGTGCCTACGTCGGCGGTCTGTGGACCGCCGGCTTCCGCGGAGACGAGTTGGCGGAATTGGCCGCCGACCTGGCCGCGCCGCGCGATCTCTGGGCGCTGATCGACCCGCTGCTCCCGCCCCGTCGCGGATTCATCGCCGGAAACAGGATCCGGAAACGACTGGAGGATTCGCTGGGCAACCGGACTTTCGCCGACACGAAGATACCGTTCTACGCGGTGGCAACGGAGTTGGAAAGCCTGGAGCGAGTGGTCTTCCACGAGGGCGAACTCGTCTCGGCGGTGGTCGCCAGCGCGGCCGTGCCGGGGATTGTCACCCCCGTGGTTCGCCACGGCGTCGAGTACATCGACGGAGGCGTGTGCGACCCGCTGCCCGTCAACTACCTGAAGGAGCACGGCGTTGTCGACAAAGTCATCGCCGTCAACGTGCTTCCGCCGGTCGGTTCGCTGCGCGGTTCCCGGACGCCGGACCACCACCTCGCTCCCTGGAGACGCTTTCTCAGGCTGCTCAATACGCACTTGAACTACTTCGCACCGGGCAACCTGCTCGACATTTTGCGCAGTGCCGCCATGGGAACGCAGATGCGGCTCGTAGAGCGGAGCGCGAAAAACGCGGATGTACTCGTCCGCGCGGTCACCACGAGTCCGCGCTGGCACGACTACAACAATCACCGGCACTACATCGAAGTCGGTCGCCGGGCCGCCGAAGAGGCCTTGCCCGCGATCCTCGCTCTCTACGCAAGCGAAAGCGAAGAGGAAAATTCCGTTGACATAGAAACGCCAACCCCAAGCAGCAGAGAGGTCAGATCATGCGCATGAACGAATCCAAATTCACATCCAACTGGGACCGACTGAGCGCCGACGAAATCCGCGATCGCCAAGCCCGCAAACTCCGTCGCTTCCTCGCCCGCGAGGTGGTGCCCTTCTCGGCCCACTACGGCGAGTTGTTCCGCCGCGAGGGTATCGATCCGGAATCCATTCGGTCGCTCGACGATCTGGCGGCGATCCCCTTCACGTCGAAGCGATCCTTCGCCTCGACCGACGGCGCTCCCGCCCCCACCAAGGACTTCGTGCTCGTTCCCGACGAAGCCGTACTCAAGCGCCGGCCGTCGACCGTCCTGCGGGCGCTGTATCGAGGTTCCGCCGGGGTGAAGGCCGATTTCGAACGCGAATACCGGCCCATCCTCATGACCAGCACGACCGGTCGCTCGGCGGATCCCGTGCCCTTTCTCTACACCCAGCACGACTTGGACAATCTCGCCCTGGCGGGACGCCGGATGATGGAGGTGTGCGACTCCCGCAAGGAGTTCCGCCACATCAACCTGTTCCCCTTCGCACCCCACCTCGCGTTCTGGCTGGCCCACTACGCCGGGCTCGGCTACAACACCTTCACGCTCTCGACGGGCGGCGGCAAGGTCATGGGCACGGAGGGAAACGTGCGCCTGATGGGCAAAATCAACCCCGATGCCCTGATCGGAATGCCTACTTTCATCTACCACGTCCTGCAGGTCGCGGTGGAGAAGGGCCTCGATTGCCCCAACATCCGTCGAATCGTCCTCGGAGGAGAGAAGGTGCCCGCGGGAACCCGGCGAAAACTTCGCGCCCTTTGCGCCGAACTCGGATCCGGAAACGTGGAGGTCATGGCGACCTACGGCTTCACCGAGGCGAAAATGGCCTGGCCGGAATGCCCCGGACGCGGACTGGACGAACCGCCCGGCTACCATCTTTACCCGGACCTCGGAATCGTCGAGGTGGTGGATCCGGACACCGGAAAAGTGGTCGGCGAGGGCGAGCCCGGCGAGATCGTTTTCACTCCGCTCGATAGCCGCGGCAGCGTCGTGGTGCGCTACCGAACCGGTGACCTGATCTCCGAAGGACTGGTCTACGAAGCCTGCCCGGCCTGCGGGCGCAACGTACCGCGCTTGATGGGCCGGATTTCCCGGGTCAGCGACGTGCGCCGTCTCCACATCGGGAAAATCAAAGGCACGCTGGTGAATTTCAACGACCTCGAACACGTGCTCGACGATCTTGATTCGGTGGGCTCCTGGCAGATCGAACTGAGGAAGCGAAACGACGACCCCCTCGAATGCGACGAGATCGTGGTCCACGTCGCGACCGGTTCCCGGGAATCGCACAAGGAAATTTCCCGCCAGATCGAGGAGCGGTTTCTCGTCGCCACGGAAATCCGACCCAACCGGATCGAGTTCCACAACGCCGGGACGCTCCGCAACAAGCAGGGCGTCGGCCGCGCGCTCAAGGAGGAAAAGGTGGTCGACCATCGCGAGGCGACCGGCATCGAAGAACTCAACGCCGAACCGACTTTGACCTCATGAACCGTTCCGAAAGAATCACGAACAGCGCCCCGCTCGTCGTCGTCGACGGCGTCCGCACTCCCTTTCTGAAAATGGGGACGGACTTCGCCTCCATCGACGCGACCGAACAGGGTCGAGCCGTGGTGCAAACCCTGTTGACCCGGACCGGTATCGATCCGGACCTCGTCGACGAGACCATTTTCGGGTGCGTCTCCCAACCGGCCGACGCCGCGAACATCGCCCGCGTCGTCGCGCTGCGCGCCGGGCTTCCGGAACGGACGCCCGCCATGACCGTCCACCGCAATTGCGGCAGCGGTCTCGAGGCTCTGACCACGGCGGCGGAACGAGCCGCCAGCGGCCAGGGAGAGGTGTTCGTCGTCGGGGGAACCGAGAACATGTCCCGCATACCCATGCTCTTTTCAGCGGCCGCGGCCGCTAAATTCGCCGCGTTAGCGCGTGCGAAATCTGCGGGCGGCAAGGCGGCTGCGGTCCTGAATTTCCGGCCTGCCGACTTCGCGCCCCTCGTCGGGCTCCGACTCGGGCTGACCGATCCCGTGTCCGGTCTCGACATGGGGCAGACGGCGGAGGTCCTCGCCCGCGAGTTCGACATCGACCGCGAGGCGCAAGATCGGTTCGCGCTGGATTCGCATCTGAAAGCGGCCGCCGCGCGCGACGCTCTGGCCGAGGAAATCTGCCCTGTCTACCTTCAGAAATCCGACAAGGGATATGTCGAAACCGACAACGGGGTTCGCGAGAACCAGTCGCTCGAGGCCCTCGCGAAATTGAATCCGGTCTTCGAGCGCGGCACCGGCACGGTGACTGCGGGCACCAGTTCGCAGATCACCGACGGCGCCGCCGCCCTCCTCGTGATGACGGAGTCCAAGGCCGAGGCCCTCGGCTTCGAACCACTGGGACGACTCGTCGACTACGCCTACAGCGGCTGCGATCCGAAGCGGATGGGCCTCGGCCCCGCCTACGCGATCCGCGATCTCCACCAGCGGACCGGACTACGTCCCGACGAGGCCGACGTGGTCGAAGTGAACGAAGCCTTCGCCGCGCAGGTGCTGGCCGTTCTCGAACTTTTGAAATCCCAGCCCTTCGACGGTTTGGCCATACCCGAGGATCGTCTAAACCCCAATGGAGGGGCCATCGCGCTCGGTCATCCGGTCGGAGCCACCGGCGCGAGACTGGTCCTGACGGCCCTCAAGGAACTCAATCGGCACAACGGCAAACGCGCCTTGGTCAGTCTCTGCATCGGCGGAGGCCAGGGCGGAGCCGCCTGGCTGGAAACTCTCTAATCGAAACAGAAAAATCATGACTCCCACGACTCTGCACAAGAAAGCCGGTCGGATAAACGGATCCGCCGGACCGAAACCGAAGAGCGAACCCAGCCGACGGCTTCACCTCGATTTGACCGAAGCGAACGTCGGCGTCGTGACCTTCGATCATCCCGACAAGGCCGCCAACATCTTCGACGAACCCACTCTGAACGAGCTGAACGTGGCGCTCAACGCCAGCCTCTGTCTCCGGGTCAAGGGGCTCGTTTTTGTCAGCGCGAAACCGAGTATCTTCATTGCCGGGGCCGACCTGGATTCCTTGGCCAAGGCACCGGACGAGGAACTGGAACGCCTCATCGAGAAAGGGCAGCGCGTTTTCCAGCGGATTGCCGAGATGCCTTTTCCGACGGTCGCGGCGATTCACGGCGCCTGCCTCGGCGGCGGGCTCGAACTCGCTCTCGCCTGCGACCGGCGCCTTGCCAGCGACGACAAGACCACGAAGATCGGCCTGCCGGAAACGATGCTCGGAATTCTTCCGGCCTGGGGTGGCTCGACGCGCTTGCCCCGGCTAGTCGGGCTGCCCAAGGCCCTGGACCTGATTCTGGGAGGCAAGCAACTCGCTCCCAAGCACGCCCGGAAACTGGGCCTGGTCGACGCGGTGGTCCCGAAGGAGCGGCTTCGCCAAGCGGCTCTCGACAGCATCGAGCAGGAAGCTCCGAAGCGCCCGACCCGGTTTTTATCGAACAATCCCCTGAGCGCCATGGTGATCCGCCGGGTCGCTCTGCGGAACGTGCTGAAAAAGTCGCGCGGCAACTACCCGGCGCTCGAGGAAGCGGTCGAAGTGGTGACGCGATTCGGCAGCGGCGGTATCGAAGAGTCTCTGCGGCGAGAGCGCGAGGCGGTTCTGCGGCTCGCCCGGACGGACGCCGCCGCCAACCTGATGCGCGTTTTCGGGCTGCAGGAGCGGGCCAAGAAATTTCGGTATGCTCCCGACGTCGATCTGGCGAGTCTTCCGCAGATCGAGCGCACCGCGGTGGTCGGAGCCGGCGTCATGGGCTCGGGCATCGCGCAGTGGCTCAGCGCCCGCGGACTGCCCGTCGTCCTCCGCGACATCGATCCGGAGCGGGTGGCCGCGGGGATGAAGTCGGTGAGGAAGCTGTTCGACGAAGCGGTGCGGAAGCGGATTTTCACCGCCCACGAAGCGTCCCGGCGTCTCGATCTGGTCAGCCCCTCGGAGGTCCCGGTGCCGCTTTTCAACTGCGACCTGGTGGTGGAAGCCGCCATCGAGAATCTCGAGGTGAAAAAGAAGATTTTCGCCGACCTTTGTCGGCGGACCAGCCCGGAAACGATCCTGGCCACGAACACCTCCGCGCTTCCCGTTTCGTCTCTCTGCGACGCCCCCGGAGTCACCGAACCCGGGCGAATCGTGGGTCTGCACTTTTTCAATCCGGTCAGTCGGATGAAGCTGGTCGAAGTGGTGGTCACGAACCGGACCTCGCCCGAAGTGGTCGAGCGCGTTCTCCGGTTCGTTCGCGGGATCGGCAAGCTTCCGGTGGTGGTGAAGGATTCTCCCGGCTTTCTCGTGAACCGAATCCTCATGCCCTATCTCATCGAAGCCGGGCGCCTCGTCGACAACGGCTATACTCCCAAAGCCGTCGACGACGCCATGCTCGAGTTCGGAATGCCCATGGGGCCGCTGCGCCTGCTCGACGAAGTGGGGCTGGATGTTGCGGCTCACGTCACCGCGACGATGCGCGAGGCCTTCGGCGACCGTTTCGACTTGCCGACCGTGCTGGACCGCCTCGTCGAGGAAGGGAGACTCGGCAAAAAGACGGGGCACGGCTTCTACCGCTACGAGGACGGCAAGGCGGTGCCGGCGGAAGCCGAAACCCCGCTGCCGGGTTTGATGCCGTCGAGCGAGATCTCGAAACGCCTGGCTTCCCTCATGGTCGAGGAATCCAGGCGCTGCCTCGACGAAGGCGTCGTCGAGCACGGCGACGACATCGATCTCGCCATGATCCTGGGAACGGGCTTCGCGCCGTTCCGAGGCGGTCCCGTGACCTACGGAGAGCAAAACAAAACGAATTGATTTTCATACTCGGACCGAGCCTCGGTCCGGCCCCATACCGAAAGAACACCATGAAACCCGCCGTTGAGCCCACTGATTCAGAAACCAGCCAATCGGTCATCGACATGTCGAAGATGTCCGTCGAAGAGCGCGCCGCGCTCGAACTGGCGGAAGCCTCGCGCGTGCAGGCCGGACTTGGAGAAAGTCTGGGAAGCTCGCTTTTCATGGGCGCTCCGGCCTTCGACGCCGTCGTCCCGTTTCCCGCCCAGTCGGTCGAAGACGAGGATCAGGGCGACGCCTTCCTGCGTCAGCTGGAGGAATTTCTCGAAAACCACGTCGACGCCGACGAGATCGACCGCACCGGCGAGATCCCCGACGAGGTCATTGCCGGGCTCGCCGAACTCGGTGCCTTCGGCATTAAGATTCCGGCCGAATACGGCGGGCTGGGGCTGTCCCAAACCAACTATTCCCGGGCCGCCATGCTGCTCGGAAGACACTGCGGGAACTTGACCGCGCTTCTGTCGGCGCATCAATCCATCGGCGTGCCGCAACCGCTGCTCGTCTTCGGCACCGAAGAGCAGAAGAAGAAATTCCTTCCCCGTCTCGCGGCCGGGGAAATCTCCGCCTTTGCCCTGACAGAACGCAACGTCGGATCGGACCCCGCCAAGATCGAAACCACCGCCGAACTCGACGAGGCGACCGGAGAATACGTCGTCAACGGCGAGAAGCTGTGGTGTACGAACGGCGTGAAGGCCGGCCTCATCGTGGTGATGGCCCGCATGGCGGGCTCCGACCCGGGCCGGCCGAAGATCAGCGCTTTCGTCGTCGAAATGGATACGCCCGGCGTCGAAGTGACCCACCGCAGTCGCTTCATGGGCCTCACGGCCCTTTACAACGGCGTCGTCAAGTTCACGGACGTGCGCGTTCCCAAGGAGAATCTCGTCCTCGGTGAAGGGAGGGGCCTCAAGGTGGCTCTGACCACTCTCAACACCGGCCGCATCACTTTGCCCGCCGCCTGCGTGGGGATGGCGAAGCGCTGCCTCGAATGGTCGACCGATTGGGCGGGCCGCCGCGTTCAGTGGGGCGCTCCCGTCGGTCGCCACGACGCCATCGCGCAGAAATTGGCGAAGATGAAGGCGGACACTTTCGCCATCGAGGCCATGGTGAGGTACGTGTCGCTCTTGGTGGACCGGGACAAGACAGCCGACATTCGCATCGAGGCGGCCTTCGCCAAGATGTGGGGTACCGAGCGCGGGTGGGAGATCGTCAACGACGCCATGCAAATCCGCGGCGGACGCGGCTACGAGACCGCCGCTTCGCTCGAGGGGCGCGGCGAAGAGCCCGTCCCGGTGGAGCGGTTTCTCCGCGACAGCCGCATCAACACCATCTTCGAAGGCTCCAGCGAGATCATGCGCTTGCTCATCGCTCGGGAGGCGCTCGATCCCCATCTCAAGATCGGAGGCCCGGTGCTGAACACGACCCTGTCCCCGAGTGTCCGCCTCGAAGCGGCACTGAAGGCGGCTTGGTTCTACGTTCCTTGGTATCCGAAGCTTTGGACGCCGACTTTCCGCGGAACCCCCGACGCGCTCCCCGACTTCGCCGACGACATGCGGGAGGTGCGCCGCCTCAGCAAGAAGCTCGCCCGAAAGCTGTTTCACGCCATGCTTCGGTACGGACCGAAACTGGAGAAGAAGCAGGTTCTCCTGGGCCGATTCGTCGAGGCCGGCGCCGAACTGTTCGCCATGACCGCCAGCGCGGCCTATGCCCAGCATCTCGTCGAGAGCGGAAAAGGGGATCGGGACGACCTCGTCGAAACGGTTCGCTATTTCTGCAAAGCCTCGCGAGTGAAAGTCGACCGGCTCTTTCGCGAGGCGGTGAACAACGCCGACGGCGAAGGCTATCGCCTGGCCAAGCGGATGATCGAGTAGTCCGCGCGCGGCTTCGAAGCGCAGGTAATTCGAACAATTTAATCCTGCCTGGCTCCAGCCGGTTCTTGCGCCTTGGGCCGAGAAGAGCAGAGAACGTCGGCTCAGAAGGGCTCAGACCGGACATTGCCGAGAAGAAAGCGGACTTCACCGTCCGCGAGGGCCACCAAAAGTTTTTCGAACGAGGGTTCCATCGTCTTTTCTCCGCCAAGTCTTTCCCAGCAGGGCATCGGCGTTGCGCTGCAGCATCGCCAGGCGGCGCAGGGGTGGAAGATTGGACAGCGAACCGCCGTAAGTTTTCTTGACCGGCTCCCGCAGGGACTCCTCCTCCTTCATCCGATCATTGTAACCCAATGGCGCAGCGGGAGCAACGCCGCATCCCGCAATGGCCGTTCCATCGAAAGCCGGCAATCGACTTTCCCCACCGGGATTCTCCTTCACACGAACGCGGAACGTCTCGCCGTTGCGGGGCGAGTCTTCCTTGTCACCTCTTCTCGATCACCGCGTAGGCATTGTGGTTGTGGATCGACTCGAAGTTTTCGGCTTCGACGCGATACCACTCGATGCCTTCCTGGGCTTCGGAAGCGGCGGCGACGTTGCGGACGAGGTCTTCCACGAAGACGGGATTGTCGAAGGCCCGCTCGGTCACGAGTTTTTCGTCGGGGCGCTTGAGCAGGCTGTAGAGTTCGCAGCTGGCGCAGCGCTCCACCAGGCGGACGAGATCTTCGATCCAGATCGGCTCGTCGGCGAAGCGCACGGTGTAGGTGACGACGCCGCGCTGGTTGTGGGCGCCGCGGGAGCTGATGGCCTTCGAACACGGACAGAGCGTCGTCACCGGCACCAGCACGGTGACCTTGAAATCCTGCTTCTCCCGGGAGGTGTCGATGTCGAAGATCACCTCGTAATCCATCAGACCCACCTTGCCGGTGGCGGGCGCGGGCTTTTCGAGAAAGAACGGAAAGCGGAACTCGACGTGGGCCTGCAGCGCATCCAGTCGATCCAGCAGCTCGGCCGGCAGGCCGGAGATCGTGTGGACGTCGAGAACGGGGCCGTGGGAGTTGAGCACCTCCACGAAGCGGCTCATGTGGGTGCCCTTGTATTCCTTGGGCAGATCGACGGCCATGGAGACGGTCGCGACGGTGCTTTGCTCGACCCGCTCCTTGTCCCGGATCCGAAGCGGGAATTTCAGGTCTTTCACCCCGACGCGGTCGATGGCGAGGTTCCGGGAGTCCGCTTGGCTTTGGGTGTCGGTCAGGTTCTCCATGAATGTCTGCTGGCTTGCCGGGCTTCTTTGCGGAGGCGGAAACGGTCCTCCCGACGGATTGGCAATCACCAGGCGGGATCCAATTGCCACTTGCCGGCCACCGTTTCGAGTTCCGGCCTCATGGGCCAGTGATCGGGCTGGGGATCGGCCCCTTCGTGACGACCGCTGGCGCCCTTCAACTGCATGCAGCCTTCGTTGTCTCCGATTTCGGCTATTTCCCGAATCTCGTCCTCCGACAACTTGACTTCGGGCAGGGCGGCGAATTCCGACACCTTGTCCTCGATGGGTCGGGCTCCCTCTCCCGCTTCCTGAATGAACGTCGGCCCGACCGATTTGACCGGTGCCTGGCTCAGGTTCCAGACGCAGGCGAGTTGAAGCATGGTAAGGCCGTGCCTCTCGGCAATCGGTCGCATCTTCTCGAGCTTTTCGTTGCCCTGTTCAATCCAGCCGTCGGGCCGGTAGGTGCGGTGGTCGCCGTCCTTGAAGTGGTGCCCCGGCTTGACGTCGTCGTGGAAAATGCCGCCGTAGTCGACCACTCGAGTGAGAATGTCGACTTCGAACTCGTTGGCGATCGGCAGCACGTAGCGGCCGGGCCACGGTTCGTTCGGGTTCAGAATGATCATGGCCCAGTCGATCTGATCGTGGAAATTCTCGAGGCAGTAGGCCATGTCGATGGCGAAACCGTTGGCGGGCCCGGGAGCGATGCCGGTTTTCGACGCGAGTCCCGTCTCCTTCAGCGCTGCCATCCCTTCCCAGACGGCCGAATGCGAGTAGCCGATCGAGTCGGGATTGTGCAGCATGACGAGGTCGAAGCGGTCCGTCCGGAGGCGCTCGAGCGACTTCTGCGTCGCCCGCTTCAAGTACTCTCCGTAGCCCTCCGGCCCGCGCAGTTCGGGAGCCGTGAAGCGGGAATAGCCCTTCGAGCCGGCGCGCTGTCCGTCGTAGATGTCGTGTCCGACCATGCCGGCGAGGCAATAGGTGTCGCGGTCGATGCCCTCCAGAGCTTCGCCGAGCAATTCGTCGGCCTTTCCGACGCCGTAGACGTCGGCCGTCAGAAACGTTCGGATGCCCTCGTCGTAGGCTTGCCGCATGAGCGCTTTCCAGCGGTCCTCGTCCAACCGTTCGCCGAAGTGCATGAAGCGACCGCCGCTCCAGGTTCCGAATGCTGTTCGTGTGAGATCCATGGGTTACCCATCGCGAAGAACACCGGAAGCGTCAAGAAGCGGAACGACGCGGGCACCGAGATCATTTCGGGGTTCCCAAGGCGCGTTCCGGGTGGCAGAGTCGGACATGGCCAGTCTGTCGGCGAGAGCTAAAAGCCGCGTCTACGCGAGTCTCGAGAAGTATGCCCGCTCCGGCATGGGGATCGAGAAGGCGTGCGAATCGCTCCTCGCCCAGCCTCGGGTTTCGGCGACGGAGCGCCGAGTTTATCATGGCCTGCTGGCCGGGTTGAAACAGGGGGAAAGCATCGGCGACGCCCTGGGACGGTCGGATGGCGTCGTCTCCGAGCTGGAACGCGAAGTCGTGTCCGCCGCCGAAGAGGGAGGCACGCTGGAGAAAGGCTTCGGTCATCTTTCGGAGTATTTTCGCCGCGTGGATCGGACGAGACGAAGGATTCTCAAAGGGCTGACCTACCCGATCGTGCTCGTCCATTTGGCGGTGCCCGTATCCGCCATGGCGGTGGCGGTTTTCCGCGGGTTCTCGCTCGATGGCAGCACGCCGGCCGGGCAGACCTTCAGCAATGCCTTCGCCAACGCCGCCCAAACGATGCTCGTCGTGTATCTGCTGATCGCGATCCTCGTGGTCGGGGCGGTCATACTCAGCCGGCTGTCCCGACGTTCGGGCGCCGTCGACGCTCTGGTGAACCGCATCCCCCTGCTCGGAAAAGCGCGCCGGGCCGTGGCCATGGAGCGCTTTTCGCAAGTCTTCGAAATTTTTCTGCTCGCCGGGAAGAAGATGAGCGATTCCCTCGCGGGGGCGGGCAAGGCCTCCGGCAGCGGTCTTATCCGCGAGGCCAGCCAAGCCGGGTCGCGCCTCGTGGCGCAGGGGGACCGCCTCGCCGCGGCGATCTACGCGGCCCCGTCGGCCTTTCCGCACGACTTCGCCCGCGGGATCGACGCGGCGGAAGAATCCGGTCAACTCGACCGGGAACTCGCCGAATGGGGCCGCTTTTATTCGGAAGCCGCCGCCGAAGCGATGGAACAACTGGCCGAGTGGACACCCAAGCTTTTCTACTGGGGGATTCTCGCTCTCGTCGCCTTTCTCATCATCCGGGCGGCGCTGGCCTACCGCGATCTCCTCGAGAACCTGCTGAACGCGACTCCGTGATCGCCCGCCGTGACCGGTGCCTTATCGGGTACAGAAATACGGTCGACACCTCGGCTACCACTGCTAAAGTAGCGCCCCTTGACCTGCGAAGGAACCGCCCTTCCGGCAGGGAAAAAGGAATGTTCCGGCATGAAGATTTTTGCGCCCAAAGAAACCGATCCGATTGAAACCCGCGCCGCGCTGGATCCGCTCGCGGTGAAGAAATTGACCGATCTCGGAGCCGAAATCTTCGTCGAGTCCGGTCTCGGCGACCGCAGCGATCACCCGGACGCCGCCTACGAAGAAGCCGGCGCCAACGTGACGGCGGATCGGGCCGGCGCGCTCGGATCCGCCGACATCGTCATCCGGGTCCGCAAGCCCTCCGGCGAGGAAATCGACCTGCTCAAGGAAGGGGCCATCCACATCAGCTTTCTCGATCCTTTCAACGAAAAGGAACTCATTTCGACGTTCGCCGCCCGGCAGACCACCGCGATCAGCCTCGAAATGATTCCACGGACGACGCTGGCGCAGAAAATGGACGCCATCAGTTCGCAGGCGAACCTCGCCGGCTACGTCGCGGTCATCGTCGCGGCGAACCGGATGAACACGATCTTTCCGATGATGATGACCCCGGCCGGGACCATTTCGCCGGCCAAGGTTTTCGTTCTCGGCGTCGGCGTGGCGGGCCTCCAGGCTATCGCCACGGCCAAACGACTGGGCGCGCGCGTCACCGCCTTCGACGTCCGGCCCGAAGCGCTCGAACAAGCCGAATCGCTCGGCGCCAAGGCTCTCCGCATCGATCTCGGCGACACTGGCGGGACCGACCAGGGCTACGCCAAGGAACTCACGCCCGAACAGCTCGAGAAGCAGCGCCAGGCCCAGGCCAAGGTTTGCGCCCAGAGCGACGTCGTCATCACCACCGCGAAAGTTTTCGGACGCAAGCCGCCGGTCCTGATCCAGAAGGACGTCGTCGACTCCATGCGGCATGGCAGCGTCGTCGTCGACCTGGCCGCCGAGACGGGCGGCAACGTCGAAGGAGTCACGCCGGGGGAGGAAACCGTGACCGCGAACGGCGTCAAGCTCGTCGGTCTCGCCAATTTCGAAGGACAGGTCTCGAAACACGCTTCCCAGGTTCTGGCCGCGAATTTCGCCAACATGATCGAGCATTTCTGGGACGAGGAGAACAAGCTCTTCAAGCTCGATCTCGAAGACGAAATACAGAAAGGCTGCGTCATCACCCACGGCGGCGCCGTCGTCCACGAACGTTTCCGGGACTGAATCGCACAGGGTCGGGTCGTCGACTCGACCCTCTTGCAGGTCAGCGCCCGGAACCAGAATTGCCAAACAGCCAAACCGCCTCCCAACCATGGAACTCATTCTTCTCCTTTTTGTATTCGTCATCACCGCGTTTCTCGGCTTCGAATTGATCCAGAAGGTGCCCAGCCAACTTCACACGCCGCTGATGTCGGGCGCCAACGCCATTTCGGGCATCACCATCGTGGGGGCGCTGATCGCCACCGGAGCGATCGAGGGCTCTCTCGGCAAGTGGCTCGGCCTCGCCGCTCTCGTTCTCGCCACCATCAACGTCGTGGGCGGCTACATGGTGACCGACCGCATGCTGGGGATGTTCCGAAAAAGGCAGAAGTAATCCCGGGGCCCGACACACACGCCAATTTCCATGGAATATTTGATCAACATTTCCTACATCGTCGCCTCGGCGCTGTTCATTTTCGGCATCAAGATGCTCGGCTCCGCGGACACGGCCAGGAAAGGCAACCGCCTTTCGGCCGTGGGCATGCTGATCGCCGTGGTCGTGACCTTGCTCCGGAGCGATCTTGGATACGGCTGGATCGTGGTCGGTCTGGTCGTCGGCGGCGCGATCGGAGCCGTGCTCGCGAAGCGGGTCCAGATGACGGGCATGCCCGAGCTCGTGGCCCTGTTCAACGGCTTCGGGGGGATGGCTTCGTTGTTGGTCGGCTGGTCCCAGTTCGCCCGGGACAGAGATCTCAGCGAATCCCCTTACCCCGTCTTCACCGCCTTCGCCATCGTCTTCGCGGTGCTGGTCGGCGGCGTCACCTTCACCGGCAGCCTCGTCGCCTACCTGAAGCTTTCCGGAAAAATGGGCGGCTCGGCGACCCTGTTCCCGGCCCAGAAGATCGTCAACGCGGCGGTCCTGCTGGTGCTTCTGGTTTTTGCCGCCCTCTTCGTCGGAACCGACGCCGGATGGGCGCTCTACCCGGTCATCGTGCTGGCACTGGCTCTCGGCGTGCTCGGCGTCATCCCCATCGGCGGGGGCGACATGCCGGTGGTCATATCCTTTCTCAACAGCTTTTCGGGAGTGGCGGCCTCGG
Organism: Verrucomicrobiales bacterium; assembly: GCA_040905585.1. Lineage (GTDB taxonomy): Bacteria > Verrucomicrobiota > Verrucomicrobiia > Verrucomicrobiales > DEV007 > Arctic95D-9. Next base: position 31,404 of record JBBDRG010000027.1, on the reverse strand, counting down.
CGGCCGGCTTCGTCATTTTCAACAACGTGCTCATCGTGGCGGGCTGTCTCGTCGGCGCATCCGGCATCATCCTGACGATCATCATGTGCAAGGCGATGAACCGCTCGTTCGCCAACGTCCTTTTCGGCGGCTTCGGGGCGTCCAGCGGCAAAGCCCGGGAGATCGAGGGCGAAATGAAATCCATCTCGGCCGAGGACGCCTTTTTCGTGCTCGAGGCGGCGGAGTCCGTCGTGTTCGTTCCCGGCTACGGCATGGCCGTGGCGCAGGCCCAACACGCCGTCAAGGAACTGGGAGAAATCCTCGAGAACAACGGGGCCGAAGTCCGCTTCGCCATTCATCCGGTCGCGGGACGGATGCCCGGACACATGAACGTTCTCCTCGCCGAGGCCGACGTGCCCTACGAGCAGCTCTGCGAAATGGACGAGGTCAACGCCAACATGGAGAGCGTCGACGTCGCGATCGTCATCGGCGCCAACGACGTCGTCAACCCCGCCGCCGCCGAGGACGAGAGCAGTCCGATCTACGGCATGCCCATCATCAACGTCCACCAAGCCAGGACCGTGTTCGCCCTCAAACGCGGGCAGGGCGCGGGATTCTCCGGGCTGGTGAACACCCTTTTCTTTCGCGAGAACACCCGCATGGTCTACGGCGACGCCAAGAAAACGATGACGGACCTGATCGGGCAGTTCAAGGAGTAGGACTCGAAAGCTCCCTGAACAGCGGGACTAGAGGGTCGGCGCGATCACTCCCTCGGCGGTCTCCTCCTGAAGCCGGAGTTGACCGCAAGCGGCGTCGATGTCGTGGCCCTTCTCGCGGCGCAGCGTCGCCGTGATGTTGGCGCGCGAAAGGACACCGAGAAAGGCCTGCTGCTGCGCCTCGCCGGGGCGTTCCCACGGGAGTCCTTCGACCGTGTTGTAGGGAATCAGGTTCACCTTGGCGTGCAGCGACCGAGCGCGCTTGGCGAGCGCTTCCGCCTGGTCGAGGCCGTCGTTGATCCCTTGGATGAGAATGTATTCGAAGGTGATCATCTGCTTCTTGTGCCGCCGCCACACCTCGAGCGATTCGAAAAGCCGGGCCAGCGGGTACTTTTCGTTCACCGGCATGATCCGATTGCGCACCTCGTCGGTGGCGCCGTGAAGCGAGATCGCCAAGCGAACCTGCATCGGCAGAAGCGCGAGCTTTTCGATCTGCGGCGCCAAACCGCTGGTGGAAACGGTCATGTGCCTCGCCCCGATGTTGACGCCCCAGTCGGCGTTGAGGATTTCGAGGCTCTTGACGAGCTGCGTCAAATTCGCAAGCGGTTCGCCCATTCCCATGAAGACGATGTTGCGGATAGATTCGCCGCTTTCCCGCTCGGCGCCAAGAACCTGACCCACGATCTCGCCGGCCGTCAGATTGCGGGTGAAGCCGGCGAGGCCGCTGGCGCAGAATTTGCAGTCGTAGGCACAGCCGACCTGACTGGAAACGCACAGGGTGATCCGTCGACTGCGGTCGCCGCAGAAATTGACGTTCGCCGGGATGCGGACCGTTTCGATAAGACGGTTGTCGTGTAAACGGAACAGGAATTTCCGGGTGGTGTCCTGCGAACCGGTGAGCCGCACCACGGGCAGAGCCTCCAGCGAGAACTCCGAGGCGAGCTTGTCCCGCAGTTCCCGCCCGAGATTCGTCATCTCGTCGAAGGACGCCACGCGTTTCCCGTAGAGCCATTCGACAATCTGCCTGGCGCGGAATGTCGACTGGCCGCGGGATTCCGTCCACTCGGTCCAGTCGGCGAGGGTCATCCCGTAGGCAGAGGGTAGCGGCGAAGTTGTCTCCATCAAGTTGACTCGCCGACAACAAACCATGCATTGACAAAGTTGGCAGCCCGATTTTTCGTCGGCATGCCCTCGAGCGATTCCGACACCCGCCCGCTTGTGCTGATTCTCTGCACGGGGAATTCCTGTCGCTCGCAGATGGCTGAATTCTTGCTGCGGCGGACGGCCGGCGACGTTTTGCGGGTCGCGAGCGCGGGATCGAAGCCGACTGGAAAGGTTCATCCATTGGCCGTCAAGGCGATGGCCGAACTCGGCCTCGATCTTTCGGGCGAGCGCTCCAAGTCGCTCGACGAATTTCTGGAAGAGAAGGTGGAGACGGTGATTTCCGTCTGCGGCCACGCCGATCAGGCCTGCCCCCGCTTCCCCGGCGAACAGAGACGCTATCATTGTTGGCCCTTCGACGATCCGGCGGATGCGGAAGGCACCGACGACGAGCGGATGGCCGTTTTCCGTCGCGTCCGCGACGAGATCGACCGCGTCCTTTCCGCCTACGGCCATGGTCGCCGCGATGCGACCACCGCGATGCAATCGCCTGATCGGGAAGCCTAGAGAATTTCCCGACCGGAGCGCTCAGGGCCAGGATTGCCCCGACCGGGGGCGAGGCAGCACGGGGCGCCTCCGGATCCCTCGCGGGCGGTTCGGGAAAAATTATAAAAAACTCTACTTTATTTGTTGAGTTGCCATAATTTCTATAATATAATGCTTTATGGAAAAGCTAAATTTAAGATTCCTTGAAGTGGTTGCGGCTGTTGCTGCGACTGTAATCTCCTCGACGGCCTTTGCGGGCCCCGGGTTTCGCCTCAGTTCCAAAGCCCCGCTTTACCACCCGCCGAAGGCGCACGCGGCCTACGCGTTCGGGTACGGCGGAGTCGATACCGGTGCCAACTACGACACGACCGGCGCCTTCGACGAAGACTGGTTCGCCCCCGGCGATCCGTTCGATCCGTCGGGATTTCCCGTCAATTTCGATCTCGACACCGGATGGACTGCCGGCGGCGGAGCGGGAATCTACTCGGCCTTTCTGGGCGGCAGTCGCTTCGAAATCGAAGGATCGTTCACGAAGAACGAAGTGGGCCACCTCAACTACGCGGGCTTCGCCCTTCCGGCCAACTTCGACATCAAGACGAAGGCGGTCTTTTTCAACCTTCTCAAAGAAGTGCCGCTCGGCCATGCCATCGGCTACTTCGGCGGCGGCGCGGGCTATGCCTCGACGACCATGGAAGGAGACATCGACACGATTCTGTATGACGACAGCGACGACGGCTTCGCCTGGCAGCTCATCGCGGGCGTGGATTTTCCGATCACGGAGAGCCTCGCTTTCTTCACCCAGTATCGCTACATGGTGCTGTCCGACCAGTCGTTCACCACGGACTTCGGCGACTTCACGCTCTCGACCGACGACAACCCTTCGAGCCACGCGGTGCTTTTCGGTGCCCGTGTCTCCTTCTAAGTCCGCGGTTAAATTCTGAACTATTTGGCTTCCAGGCCCTGTCCTTCGGACTTCGTCCGTGGACAGGGCCTTTTTCGTGTCGTTTACTCGCGCTCGTTGGACTACCGGGAATCAATCGACTGGCTCTACGCCACCCAGATGTTCGGGATCAAGCTCGGGCTGGAAAACGCCGCCCGTCTGCTCGAATCGCTCGAGATTTCCGAAACCCGGGAACTTCCGAAAGTCATCCACGTAGCCGGAACCAACGGCAAGGGTTCGGTGTGCGCCTTCGCCGAGCAGATTCTCAGAGACGCCGGCGTGAGGACGGGCCTCTTCACCTCGCCCCATCTGGTAACCTACCGGGAGAGGGTGAGAGTGAGCGGCGAGATGATTCCGGAAGCGAACGTGGCCGCCCTTCTCTCCACGATCCGCGAGCGAATCCAGGACTGGGAACCGCACCCGACGTTTTTCGAGATCAGTCTCGCCCTGGCCATGCGGCATTTCCGGGATCGCGAGTGCGAGGTGGTCGTTCTCGAAACGGGAATGGGAGGTCGGCTCGACGCGACCACCGCGGTCGGCGCCGACGTCAGCGTCATCACCGCGATCTCGCTCGACCATCAGCAGTGGCTCGGGGGGACGCTGCGCGAAATCGCGGCGGAGAAGGCAGGCATTCTCAAAGCGGACACGCCGGTCGTCATCGCCGATTTGCATCCCGAGGCTCGGGACGTCGTCGGTCGGCGGGCGCTGGCCTTGGGGATTCCCTGCATCGAGGCTCATCCGCTGCCGCAAGAGTGGGAACTGGGGCTGAAAGGTCCTCACCAGAGAGAGAATGCCGCGCTCGCCGTGGAGGCGGTCTGCCGCGTGGAAGGGGAGCGCCTCACCCAGGAAGGGATTCGACGGTCGCTGGCCCGCGCTTCCTGGCCGGGCCGGTTTCAGATCGTCGACGACCGCGTCGTCCTGGACGGGGCTCACAATCCCGATGCCGCCACCTCGCTTCGCCGGGCTTGGCAGGAGGCGTTCCCAGACGAGAAAGCGCACCTCGTCTTCGGCGTGGCCCAGGCGAAAGACGTGGACGCGATCTTTGCCAACCTCCTTCCGATCATCGCATCGGTGTCGCTGGTCCCGATCGCCTCCGAGCGCCGTCTCTCCAGCCCGGCGATGAAGAAGTCTCTCGAGTCGGTGGCGGGAACGTCCGTCCCCACGACAGTGTTCGCGACGTTGCCCGACGCGATGGAGTCGGCTCTGCGCCAAAGAGAACGGGTACTGGTGGCGGGCTCCTTGTTCCTGGTCGGCGAAACGCTCAGCCTCCTCCAGGGGAAAGGCTTCGAAACGAGCCTCCAGTAGCTGTGCTCCCCCGGTTCCGGCGGGCGGGCCTCACAGCGAATCGCAGTAGACCCTCAAGCCGGGGACGAGCTTGAAGTGTCCGTCGTAGGTATGCACCGCGGCGTTGGCGCGCAAGGCGCAGGCGGCGATGACGAGGTCCGGACCGGGGATCGTCTTGCCTTGCCGGTCCATCGTCCACGCCAGGTCCGTGGCTTGCTGCCAGAGCCGGTTGTCCGTCACGAGGTTCTGCATCACCGAAAATCGCGCTTTCAGCCCCGCCTGCGCCTTGGGAGACTTCACGCCGCGGAGAACTTCCAGCTGCACCATTCCGCAGACGGCGACGTCCGTGTCGTCGTAGCGACTGAAAATGGCTTCACCGGGATCTCGGCCGCTTCGCAGAAGCGCGATGTAGACGTTGGAATCAACCAGTATGCTTGTCTCCATGATTGTCGAAGGGCGGCTCGGCCACCCGCAGGGCCGTTGGGTCGTACCCCGGTTCCACCGAGTTCCGCAATTCTTCCGGAGTCATGCCCATCCCTTCTCTGAGAAGTCGCTTCAGCCTTTTCTTGCGGACGAGTTCTCTCAGCGCAAAATCCACGGCTTCGGTCTTGCTGGCGCAACCGAACGTTTCGATGACTTCTTCCAGAAGATCTTCGTCGATGTGCATCGTCATCTTCATTGCCATACACGGTATGGCAATTGCCGGCTCTCCACAAGTATTTTTCAACCTCTTTTGATTGCTGAACGCCGCGGCTCTATACTTCGGGAGGCTGCATGATCTATCTCGACAACAACGCCACCACGCGCCTCGCTCCCGAAGCGCTTGAAGCGATGTTGCCGTGGCTGGGCGATCAATACGGAAATCCTTCGGGGGGCTATCGCTTTGGAAAGGCGGCCCGAGGGGCGGTCGACCACGCCAGAGAGCAGGTGGCTTCCCTCATCGGAGCGCATCCGGAGGAAATTGTTTTCACGAGCGGGGGCACCGAATCGAACAACACCGCGATCCGCTCCGCCCTCGCCCTTCGTCCCGATCGCAAAACAATCGTCACGTCCACCGTCGAGCACAGCGCGGTGGACGAGGTGTTCCGTTTCTTCGCCTCGACAGGGTACGAGGCTCGATTCAACCCTGTCGACTCGCTCGGTCGACTCGACCTGGAGGCTTGGAGGACGAACCTCGGGAACGACGACGCGGCTCTCGCCTCGCTGATCTGGGCGAACAACGAAACCGGGGTTCTCAGCCCTGTGGAGGAAGCGGCGACCATCGCCGCGGAACGAGACGTCTGCTTTCACACCGACGCGGTCCAGGCGGTCGGCAAGATTCCGATCTCGGTCGCCGACGCTCCCATCCACGCCCTTTCCATGTCCGCCCACAAGCTGCACGGGCCCAAGGGAGTGGGCGCGCTTTTCGTGAACCGCCGCCTTCGGTTCAACCCGCTGCTGATCGGCGGCGGTCAGGAAAACGAGCGGCGCTCGGGAACGGAGAACGTTCCCGGTATCGTCGGATTCGGGGTGGCCGCCGAGTTGGCGGCGAGGCATCTCGAAGACACGGCCGCGTTGGCGACTCTCCGGAATTCGTTTGAAAAGGCGATCACCGACGCTGTCGAAGGCACCGAGATCAACGGCGATCCGGACAATCGACTGCCCACCACGAGCAATCTGTATTTTCCGGGCATCGACGGTGAAGGGTTGCTCATCCTGCTGGACGAAGCGGGCATCTGCTGCTCGCCCGGGTCCGCGTGCAGCACCGGGTCGGTCAAGCCGAGCCGCATCGTCAAGGCGATGGGATTCTCGTCGGCTCGAGCTCGCAGCAGCGTTCGCTTTTCTTTTTCCCGGTTCACCACGCGCGACGAGCTGGACGAAGCCGTCGTCGCGATCGCGAAGGCGGTCGGAAAACTTCGCGTCGTGATGCCCTCCGGTGGCGGCGGCGTGGTAAGCCGTTCTTCCCGCGGCTGAAAACTTCAGGCGTTTTCAAGCCAGCCGTAGATTCAGTCTTCGCCGTCGTAGGACGAAAGCCGGCGCTTCACCTTGCCTTCGGCGACGCGCAGGAGGCTTCTTCTCTCCTCCGTCTGATCCTGCGAGGAGTCGTAGAGTCCCGGTCGCCTGCCAATGTCGCCGCGCCTTCCGCCCTGAAGCCAGTCCGCGACGCCGGCGACGGTTTCGATCGTGTCGTCGAGCAGTTCGCATTCCCACACGACCTTGGTCCGCCAGCCCAGTCCACGCAGTTCCCGCAGATTCGAACGGTCCCGCGCCACGTTCTTCCGGAATTTTTCGCTCCACCTTTCCGTGTTGCTCTTCGGAAAGGTGGCTCGTTTGCAATCCGCGTGGCGATGCCAGAAGCAGCCGTGGACGAAAATCGCCGCCCGATACTTCGGGAAGACGAGGTCGGGTTTTCCCGGCAGTTTGCCGTTGCCCAGCGTGTAGCGGAAACCCATCCGGTGCAGACCGCAACGGAGGATCCACTCCGGCGTCGTGTCCCGACTGCGGATCCGGGACATCAGCGCCGACCGTTGTTCGACTGTCAGGCTATCCGTCATCGGTGGAAAGCAAACGACAGCAGCCCGGCGCTCCGATGAAAATACAGGCCTTGTACTTATCGGGGCGTTCGCCGATCATGCGGGCTGCTTGAGTTGAATTGGACTATCGGATTCAGGATAAGGGCGTAACGTAGCCACAATTTTTCTGAAGTCATGTTTTTCAGCTCTTTTCTGGCGACTCGGTATCTGAAACCGAAGCGCACTTTCGTGTCGATTATCACGGTCATCTCCATCCTGGGGGTGGCGCTGGGCGTGTGGCTGCTGGCGGTGGTGATCGCGGTTTTCACCGGCTACGGAGAAAGGATCAAGGACAGCATCCTCGGGTTCGAGCCGCATATGGTGATCGATTCGGGCGGCATTATCCGGGACTATTCCGAGGTCGTCGACGCCGTGCAGGGAGTCGAAGGAGTCGTCTCGCTCACTCCCTACGTGCGCGGCCAGGTCGTGATGGACTTCCAGGGGCTTCGCAGCGCTCCGATGATCCGCGGCATTCTTCCCCCCGAGGGAGAGGAACTCGAGCACATGCGCAGCAAGCTCGCCGCCGATCCCGACCCGGACTTTCCCTACGATCTTGACAAAACGGTCCCGCGCGGAGATTTCGATCTCAACGATTTCTATTCGGCGGTGGTCGGCGACGGCATGGCCGAAGCCCAGAACATCCAGGTCGGCGACAAGCTGCTTCTCTATTCCCCGCGCGACATCGATTCCATCATGGATTCGCTCGACCGGACGGAACAGTCCGAAAACGAGGAGGATCGCAAAGCCAGCATCGCCGAGATCCGGGAAATGACCGCGCCCCAGGAAGTCACGGTGACGGGTATCTTCGACTCGGGACACTGGGATTTCGACGCCAACATCATCTTCACGCACCTGGAGACGGCGCAGGTGCTCTACAACTTCGATCTGGAGGAAGCTCACGGCGTCGCCGTGCGCACGGACGACGGCTTCAAGGCGGACGTCTACCGGAACCGGATGCTGGAGGAGTTGCCCGAACAGTACCGCGTCCTCACCTGGATGGAAATGCACAAGCTGATCTTCGACGCCGTCGCCGCCGAGCGCCAGGCGATGTATCTCATCCTCTTCATGATCATGATCGTCGGCGGCTTCTGCATCATGAACACGATGATCACGGTCGCGTTTCAAAAGCGGTCGGAGATCGGGCTACTGAAAGCGCTCGGCGCGCGGGAAGGACAGGTTGCCGCCGTTTTCCTTTTGCAAGGCGTCCTGGTCGGGTTGGTCGGAGTCCTCGTCGGCCTTCTCTTCGCCCAGCTCACGATTTACTTTCGCAACGACATGGCTGGCTGGATCGGAAAAACCTTCGGGGTCGATCTGTTTTCCGCGGAGATCTACAAGGTCGACGGGGGACTCCCCGCCCAGCAGACGGTTCGCGATCTCGTCATTATCTCGACCGGCGCCTTCTTCGCCTGCACCGTCGCCTCTTTGGTTCCGGCGGTCATCGCCGCCTCGCTTCAGCCTGCCAAGGCACTGCGCAGCGAGTGACGATCCCGCCTCGACCCGCCTGACCCAGTTTCATGGAATTCTATCTTTCAATCGACGGCGAGAGACGGGGGCCTTTCTCGATGTTCAAGGTGGGAGAGCTCCTCGATCGGGGCGAGGTCGACGCCGACACGCTGGCGTGGCACCGCGACTTGGATTCGTGGCGCCCCATTCGCGAAGTCTCGGCTCTCGACACCGTCAGGGAACGCCAAGCGGAAAGGGCCGACGCGCCGCCCGCCCTCCCGGATCCGGGCTCGCCACCGGACTCCAAACAGACACCGGAAACAGAACCCGAGCCTGCGGCCGCCGAAGAAGACGCCCGCCCCGGCCCCCGAAAAGTCCCGGTTTCCTCCATCGCCCGCGACGTCCGGCCCTTCGTTCGATTCTGGGCGCGGATGTTCGACTACACCCTCGTGTCGGTTCTCGTGCTGATCACGTCCGACGTCGCGCTTCCGGAACCGGTGCCCGGCGAGTCGTTCACCGACCTCTTTTCCCGCTACCTTCAAGCCATGAAGGAACCCGAAGCCGTCGTCCTGGCACGCACCCAGTTCCTTGCCATGATCGGGTGGCACGTCCTCGAAGCCATCCTGATTCACTTGTTCGCCACGACCCCCGGCAAAGCCCTCTTCGGACTGAAAGTGCAAATGCCCGACGAATCGAGAGTGCAGCCGCTCCGGTCGCTCGGACGGTCTTTTTACGTTTACATTCTCGGCGCCGGGTTCTATCAAGTGCCCTTTTCCATCATTGGGATGACTTTCAGTTTCTTCCGGCTACTCGGGAGCGGCCAGTGCCTGTGGGACCAGCACCTCGACACCCGTGTCGAACACACGCCTCTGGGCCTTGGCAGGATAGTGCTGGCCATCTTAGCGTTTCTGGCCTTAATAATGTTGCAGTCTCTTAGATTTTCATGAGCCGAAATTGTTCCATCGTGCTGCACGCCCATGTTCCCTGGGTGAGGCACCCTGAAGTCGATCATTGCCTCGAGGAGGACTGGTTGCACAGCGCCGTGCTGGAAACCCACCTGCCGCTTCTGGAAATGCTGTTCCGCCTCCGGTACGAAGACGTGCCGTTCCGCCTTACGCTGAACCTGTCGCCGACGCTGCTGGCGATGTTGCGAGACCGGACGCTCAAGCGCCGCACGCTTTCCTACCTCGACCGGACGCTGAGACTCTGCCGCGACGAGGTCGAGCGGGGAGACATCACCGGTTTCAAGGAGATGGCGGAAATGTACGAGGACCGTTTCCACCGCTTGCGCACCCTTTTCGTCGACGACTGGCAGGGCGACATCGTGCAGGCCATCAGCGACCTCCGCGACAGCGGACATCTCGAGTTGACCGCCAGCGCAGCCACCCACGGTCTGCTGCCGCTGCTCATGCGCGTGCCGGAGTCCGTTCAGGCGCAGGTCCGCGCCGGCATCCGACAATACGTCCAGTGCTTCGGCCGTATGCCGCGCGGCTTCTGGCTACCGGAATGCGCCTTCGCCCCCGCCCTGGGCAAACTTTTGAAACAAGAAGGCATCGACTGGACCATCGTCGAGGAGCACGGGCTCACCGGAGCCCCCCAGGCTCACGACGCGTTTCCTTTTATTCCGGCCTCCTCGCCCGAGGATCTCGTCGTCTTCGCGCGCGACCAGGCCAGCAGCAGCGAAATCTGGAGTGCCGACGAAGGCTTTCCCGGCGACGAGCGCTACCGCGACTTCATGCGCGACATCGGGCTCGAGGCTCCGATCGAGTACCTCCGCGACTATCTCGACGACTCCGAGCAGCGTCAGTTCACCGGCCTCAAATACTACCGCTCCTCGCGGAGCGACGGCAGCAGCGAACGCTACGACCCCGAGCTGGCCAGCAAGGCGATCGAGGAACACGCCTTCCGTTTCGTCAGCAGCCGCGGAGCCCAGCTGGCGGCATTGGAAGCGCAAGGCATTGAGAATCCCATGTCGGTCTGCGCCTTCGATGCCGATCTTTTCGGTCACTGGTGGTACGAGGGCACCGAATTCCTGGAGCGGGTTTTCCGGAAAATCGCCGAGCGGGACGATTTCTCGCTTTCCAGCCCCGGCACCTACCTCGCCGAGAACAAGGACCGGGAGTGGCCGGTCACCTCGCCTCTTTCCTCTTCCTGGGGAGAAGGCGGCTATTTCGAAACCTGGACCAGCAGCGAAAACAACTGGGTCTACGGCGAAATCCAGAAACGCTCCGAGCAGCTCGCCCGCTTCGTCAGAATTTTCGACGAGAGCAAGAGCGATTACTCCGAGGAGGCCATCGCCCATCGGCAACGCTGCATTCAGCTGTTGACCCGCGAGATTCTTCTAGCCCAGTCGAGCGACTGGGGCTTTCTCATGAAAAACGAGCCGTCCCGCGGATACGCTGAAAGCCGGACCCGCGAACACCTCGAAAATTTCGACAAGGTCTGGGCGCTCACCGCGAAGGGCGAAGACGAAGAAGGGCTTCTCGACGAAATCGAGGAGAAGAACCCCATCTTCCCCGATCTTCCCTGGAATCTCTACGAGCCCTACGCCTGACCGTTTCGCGCGAATGGCCGAGAACTACGTCTACTTCGACCTCGAAACCCAGCGGTCCGCCAACGACGTCGGCGGGTGGGACCGCAAGGCGGACATGAAAATGTCGGTCGGCGTCACTTTCAGCTCGGCGAACGGTAGCTACACGATCTACGACGAGGCAAACGTGCAGGCCCTCATCGACGAACTCCTCTCCGCCGACCTCGTGATCGGGTTCAACCACATCCATTTCGACTACGAGGTGCTGATGGGCTACACCATCCTCGATCTGAAGGAGCAGACCGAGAATCTCGATCTCATGCTCGATCTGGAGAAGGTCGTCGAGCACCGCCCCAAGCTGGCCGCCGTCGCCTCCGAAACCCTCGGCGAAGGGAAGACAGCCGTCGGCACCGACGCCCTCAAGTGGTGGCAGGAAGGCCGCATCATGGACATCGCCGAGTACTGCTGCTTCGACGTCAAAGTCACCAAACTGGTTCACGAATACGGCGCCAGGCACGGCCTCGTGAAGTACCGCAACCGGTTTAACCAAGCCCTCGAGATCCCGGTATCGTGGCGGCTGCCCTCGTCGGATTGAGAGTCGACAGGGTCGAGTCGGCGACCCAACCCTGTCGAGCCCCTCGCCGCCCCGTCCGGGATAGTCGTGGCGTTCGGTCGGCTCGTGCGTAACCTCTGCCCACGACACGATGGCGAAAAAGAAAACTGGAAAGGCCGCCTTCGCCGACGCCTCGATCGAGGTGCGCGGCGCGCGGCAGAACAACCTCAAAGGGATCGATCTCGACATCCCCGTCGGGAAGTTGACGGTCGTGACCGGCCCCAGCGGTTCCGGCAAATCCAGCCTCGCGTTCCAGACTCTCTACGCCGAAGGGCAGCGCCGCTACGTGGAGACGTTTTCTCCCTACACGCGGCAGTTCTTCGACCGGATGGACAAGCCGCAGGTTGACTCGATCAAGGGAATCCCGCCAGCGATTGCCATCGAGCAGCAGAACGCGGTCAAGACAACCCGCTCCACCGTCGGCACGATCACGGAGATCAACGACTACCTGAAGCTGCTGTTTCCCCGTCTCTGCAAGGGCTACGACCCCGTCAGCGGCGAGATCATCGAACCCGACACGCCGGAGTCGATCCTGCGGAAAACGATCGGGCGCTTCGGTTCCGAGAATTCACTGCTTGTCCTGTTCGGCGTCGAGGCGCCGGCCGGCACGAAAGCCGAGGATTTTTTCGGGTTTCTCCAGGAGCAGGGCTACCTCCGGGTTTTGATTTTCGGGAAAATCTACCGTGTCGACGCACCCAAGGACTACGACCGAAAGACCCTTCCCGGCAAAGTCGACGTCGTTCAGGATCGGGTGGCTCCCCGGCGCCGCTCGCGTTTCCTGGAAGCGCTGGAACGCGCCCTCGATCTCGGCCACGGGGTCGTGACGATCGCCGACCCCGAGAGCGGCGACCGCATCGCCTTCTCGCGCGGGTGGCAGTCGCCGGAAACGGGAACCGAGCTGAGGCCGCCGACGCCGGGACTCTTCAGTTTCAATCATCCGCTCGGCGCCTGCCCGGCCTGCCGCGGCTTCGGCCGCGTCATCGGCATCGACATCGACAAGGCCTTGCCCGACAAGTCCCTTTCCATCGCCGAAGGCCTCGTCCGCGCCTTTCAGGGCGACTCCTACTACGAGTGCGAAGAGGACCTCGAACGAAACGCCCGCTTGCGGGGGCTGAGCCTGGTGACGCCCTTCGACGAAATGGCGGAAGAGGATCGAAAGTGGGTCGTCGAAGGCGAAGGCGGCGACCCGGAGGAAGCCTGGGAGCACGGCACCTGGTATGGCGTCCGCAGCTTCTTCGACTGGCTCGAAACGCGGGCCTACAGGATGCACGTCCGGGTTTTCCTGAGTCGCTATCGAAGCTACACGACGTGCCAAACCTGCCAGGGCACCAGGCTGAAACCGGAGGCGCTGAACTTCAAAATCGAAGGCCGCACCCTGCCCGACCTCTGGAGGCTCTCGATCGACGACCTCGCCGCGTTTTTCGAAACCATCACCGTCCGCAGCGAGGACAAGACCGCCACGATGCTCTACGAGGAAGTCGGCAACCGCCTTGGTTACCTGAAGGAAGTCGGCCTCGGCTACCTCAACCTCGACCGGCCGACGCGCTCGCTGTCGGGCGGGGAAACGGAAAGAGTCAACCTGACCACCTGTCTCGGCGCCAGCCTGACAAACACCCTGTTCGTGCTCGACGAACCCACCGTCGGGCTCCACCCGCGCGACGTCGGCCAACTCATCGGCGTGATGCACCGCCTCCGCGATCTCGGAAACACCCTGGTAGTGGTCGAGCACGAAGAAGCCGTCATCCGCGCGGCCGATCATCTGGTCGACATCGGCCCCGGCCGGGGAGAAGGCGGCGGCGAGCTGACCTTCGCGGGGCCGGGAACGCCCACGCCGGCGCAGGCGGCGACGCAGTTGAAAGCCCACCCGCGTGCCCTCACCCTCAGCTACTTGGCGGGAAAAATGTCGATCCCCGTCCCGAAAACGCGCCGCCAGCCGGAACGCTGGCTTTCGATCAAGCGGGCCGCCCAGCACAACCTCAGGAAAATCGACGTCGACATCCCCCTCGGCGTTTTGTGCTGCGTCACCGGCGTTTCGGGCTCCGGAAAGTCGACGCTGATCCACTCGGTTCTCTACGGCAATCTTCTCGAGGAACTCGGCCTCTCGGGAGGCGAGACCGAAATCGGTCAGTGCAAGGAAATCCGGGGTGCCGGCCTGATTCGGGAGGTCGTCATGGTCGATCAAGCGCCGCTGGCGAGAACGCCACGCTCCACGCCCGCCGTTTACACGGGGATCTTCGAGCCCATTCGCAAGCTCTTCGCGGAGACGCCCGACGGGGCGGCCCGAGCCGTGACTCCGGGGTATTTTTCGTTCAACAGCGGCGTGGGACGCTGCGGCCGATGCATGGGCAACGGCTACGAGAAAGTCGAGATGCAGTTTCTCAGCGATCTCTACGTGACCTGTTCCGAGTGCGAGGGAAAACGCTACACGCCGGAAGCGCTGGAGATTCTCCTCGACGGCGAAACCATCCACGACGTGCTCTCGATGACCGTCGCTTCCGCCATTCCGTTTTTCTTCGCTCTGGAAGACCGGAAATCGGCGACGGTGGTGGACGGGCTGAAGCTCCTCGCCGACGTCGGGCTCGGCTATCTGCGTCTCGGGCAACCGCTCAATACCCTTTCGGGCGGCGAAAGCCAGCGGCTCAAACTGGTCGGCCATTTGCTCGGAAAGCCGAAGCGCCCGGAGCGCGACGACAAAACGACGCTGCTTATTTTCGACGAGCCCACCACCGGCCTTCATTTCGACGACACCGTGATGCTGCTGCGCGTCTTCGAGAGACTGGTCGAGGCAGGCGATTCGGTCGTCGTGATCGAGCACAATCTCGACGTCGTCAAGTGCGCCGATTTCATTGTCGATCTCGGCCCCGAGGCCGGCGTGGACGGCGGCGAGGTTGTCGCCTCGGGAACTCCCGAACAAGTGGCCGAAGAGGCGGCCTCGCACACGGGCCGCTACCTCGCGCAGCATCTCGCCCCGCGCCGGTCGGTCGCCAAGCAACAGCTCAAGGTGGCGGAGCAAGCCGATCCGGTGCTCTACGAGGTCGCCCGAACGAGCAATGCGATCCAGCTCTACGGCGCGCGGGAAAACAATCTCAAGGAGATCGACGTCACCATCCCCCGCGAGCAGTTCGTGGTCGTGACCGGCTTGAGCGGCTCAGGCAAGTCCACGCTCGCCTTCGACATTCTTTTCGCCGAAGGGCAACGCCGTTTCCTCGACAGCATGTCCACCTACGCCCGGCAGTTCGTCGAGCAGATGGAACGCCCCGACATCGATCTGATAACCGGACTCCCCCCCACGGTCGCCATCGAGCAGCGCATCTCCCGGGGGGGCGGGAAGTCGACCGTCGCCACCGTCACGGAAGTCTGGCATTTTCTTCGTCTCCTCTTCGCCAAAGTGGGTCACCAGTATTCTCCGGACACGGGCAAGCCGGTCATCAAACAAAGCGTCACCGCCATCGTCACCCGCATCCGGGAAGAGGCCGGCAAGTCGAAGCGGGCCGTCCGGGTGATGGCTCCCCTGATCAAGGCCCGCAAGGGCTTCCACACCGAAGTGGCGGCATGGGCCGGCAGGCACGGTTTCGACACCTTGCTGGTGGATGGAGAGATCAAACCGGTCGAGGGCTTCCAGCGGCTCCAGCGATTCAAGGAGCACACCATCGACGTGATCGTCGGCGAAGTGTCTACGGCGACGTCCCCGGAGGAAACCCGGGAGACGGTCGAGAACGCTTTGCGGATCGGGAAGCGGACCCTGCGATTTTTCGACGCGGCCGATCGCGTCCAGGTGATGAACACCGAGATGTCCGACCCCGACACCGGGCGTTCCTTCGAGGAACTGGATCCGCGCCTTTTCTCCTACAACTCGCCGCATGGGTGGTGTCCGAATTGCCGGGGTTACGGCACCGTCGAGAAGCGACCGACCATTTCCGACGAGCGGGATGCCGACTCCCAGCTCGACGCCGAATTGCGCGAGGAGCATCGGCGCTCCCGCTCGCGCGACGAAGCCGAGTTGGAAGTGTGTCCCGCCTGCGACGGCGCCCGCCTCAACGAGGTCGCCCGGTTTGTCCGAATCGACGGAAAAGCCATTCACCAGATCGCTGCCCTTTCGGTCTCCGAAGCGAGCGAGGTGATCGGCCGGCTCCACCTCGAAACGCAGGAATCGCTCATTGCCAGGGACATCATTCCCGAAATCGTGCAGCGGCTTCGATTCATGAGCGAAGTCGGTCTCGGCTATCTGCAACTGGACCGGTCCGCCACCACGCTGAGCGGCGGCGAGAGCCAGCGCATCCGGCTCGCCTCACAACTAGGCTCCAACCTTCGCGGCGTTCTCTACGTCCTCGACGAACCCACCATCGGCCTGCACCCGCGCGACAATTCCAACCTGCTCGACACGCTCGCCGCGCTGAAGAAGAAAGGCAATTCGCTGGTGGTGGTGGAGCACGACGAAGAGACCATCCGGCGGGCCGACCACCTCATTGACCTCGGTCCCGGTGCCGGGCAGTTCGGCGGCGAGGTGGTCTGGGAAGGCCGCCCCGATCGGCTTCTCGACGATTCAGGCAAGGGGCCGGACTCCCCGACCCGCCACGTTTTTTCCGAGCCGATCGTCCACCCCATGAACGGAGAGCGCCGGAAGCTGCCCGCCAAGAACCGCAAGGCCGGGTGGCTGAGAGTCCGCGGAGCCACCGCCAACAATCTCAAGAACATCGACCTCCGCGTGCCCCTCGCCCGGCTCACGGTGATCACCGGCATCTCCGGCTCCGGAAAATCGAGCTTCATGAGGGGCGTGCTGAAACCGGCAGTCGACTCCAAGCTCAGGAAGCCGGGCAAGCCGGGTCGGAAACGATCCTCGCCGCCGAAGTTGTGGAAATCCATCGAGGGCGTCGATCAGATCGAGGCCGTCTACGAAGTCGACCAGTCGCCCATCGGCAAAACCTCTCGCTCGACGCCGGCCACCTACGTCAAAGTATTCGACGAGATTCGCAAGCTCTTCGCCCAGCTTCCCGAAGCGCGCGCGCGCGGCTACACTGCCTCCCGCTTTTCGTTCAACACGGAAGGCGGCCGCTGCGAAGCCTGCCGGGGAAACGGTCAGATCAAGCTGGAGATGAATTTTCTCCCGACCACCTACGTCCTCTGCGAGGAATGCCGGGGACGACGATTCAACGACCCCACCCTGGAAGTCGAATACAACGGGAAATCCATCGGCGACGTCATGGACCTGTCCATCGACGAGGCCGCCGAGTTCTTTTCCGGGCACCCCAGGATATCGCGAACGCTCGGACTGATGAACGAGACCGGGCTGGGTTACCTTCACCTCGGTCAGCCCAGCCCGAGCCTGTCCGGCGGCGAAGCCCAGCGCATCAAACTCGTCACCGAACTCACCCGGGGAATCGGCCGCTCCAGCAATGCGCGGCTTCGCCAGAATCGCGAGCCGAAGTCGAACCTCTACCTCATCGAAGAGCCCAGCATCGGGCTGCACACCGCGGACGTGGTCAGGCTACTCTACCTCCTTCACCGCCTCGTCGACGACGGACAGACCGTGGTCGTGATCGAGCACAGCCTCGAGATCATGGCCGAGGCCGATTACATCATCGACATCGGTCCCGAGGCGGGGGAAGGCGGAGGCGAAGTCGTCGCGTGCGGCACCCCGGAGGAAATCGTCGGATCCAAGGAGAGCCGCACCGCGCCGTTTCTAGCGCGTCAACTTAGCTGATCCTTCTCTCCTGAATCAGGCGCGGGAGTCGACGATGAGCCACGCGGCGCTAGTCGGTGGCTTTCTCGGCTTTCTTCGCAGCCTTGTTCGCCGCCTTTTTCACCTCGCCGGACGCTTCCTTCGCTTTTTTCTTCACCGACTCCCCGAGTTCGGAGGCGGCCTCCTTGCTTTTCTCCGCGGCGTCTTTCGTCTTCTCCTTCATTGACTCGCCCGCGTTCGAGACGGCTTCTTTGGTCGCTTCGACGGCGTCCGCGGTGTCCTCCTTCACGCCTTCGGTGGTTCTCTCGCAGCTCGAGAGGACGAACGCAGCGGTCATGGCCGCAAGGACTGTGGTTTTCCCGATGGCAGATAGATTTTTCATTTTGGATGGGTGCGTTTCGGAAATTGTTAGGCCTCCCGTCGATCCCGCCTCTTCACGAGAACGCTTCGCTCTCGGGTGCGTGATCCAGCGAGTCGCTGTAAAGTTTCCGTTACCGCTACGTCATAGCTTGTGCTAATTTCGCCAAGAAGGCAATTCGATTGAAGCATGAGTAAAAGTCTGTTCGAGAAGGTATGGGAAGCCCACACGGTTCGGAAACTGTCCAACGGGCAGACCCAGCTGCTGATCGGCACCCATCTCATTCACGAAGTGACCAGCCCCCAGGCCTTCGGGATGCTTCGGGATCTCGGCCTGCCGGTGAAATATCCGGAACGGACTTTCGCCACGGTCGATCACATCGTCCCGACGAAGAACCAAGTGGAGCCCTTCGCGGATCCGCTCGCGCAGGAGATGATCCAGGCCCTCCGCGACAACTGCAAGGAATTCGGGGTGACCTTTTTCGACATCGGCAGCGGCGGACAGGGGATCGTCCACGTGGTGGGTCCGGAACAGGGCATCACCCAGCCGGGTTCGACGATCGCCTGCGGTGACTCGCATACGGCGACGCACGGGGCTTTCGGCGCCATCGCCTTCGGCATCGGAACCACCCAGATCCGGGACATCCTCGCGACGCAGACGATGGCGCTGAGCAAGCTGAAGGTCCGTCGGATCAACGTCGACGGCGACCTCCAGCCCGGCGTCTACTCCAAGGACGTGATTCTGCACATCATCAAGCTGCTGGGCGCCAAGGGCGGCATCGGCTACGCCTACGAGTACGGCGGCAGCGCGTTCGACAATTTCACGATGGAAGAGCGCATGACGGTCTGCAACATGTCGATCGAGGGCGGTGCCCGCTGCGGCTACGTGAATCCCGACCAGAAGACGTTCGACTATCTCGAAGGGCGCCCCTACTCCCCCAAGGGCGCGGACTGGGACGCGGCGGTCGAGCGCTGGACGGCGCTCGCATCCGACCCGGGCTGCGCCTACGACGACGTCGTCGACATCCGCGCGGAGGACATCGCTCCCTCGGTGACCTGGGGCATCTCGCCGGACCACGGCGTCTTCGTGAACGAAAACATTCCCAGCCCGCTGGACGCCCCGGACGAAGAGTCCCGCAAGAGCATCGAGGAGGCGCTCGAATACATGAAGCTCGAGGCGGGCGCCCCCATCGCGGGCACGCCGGTGGACGTCTGCTTCGTCGGCAGCTGCACCAATGGCCGCGTTTCCGACTTCCGCGAAGTGGCGCGGTATCTCAAGGGCCGCAAGGTGGCTTCGGGGTTAACCGCCATCGCCGTTCCCGGTTCCGAGATCGTCGATCACCTCTGCCGGCAGGAAGGCATTCACCGGATTTTCGAAGACGCGGGATTCGAGTGGCGCGGCGCAGGCTGTTCCATGTGTCTCGCGATGAACCCGGACAAACTGATCGGCGACCAGCTCTGCGCGAGTTCCAGCAATCGCAATTTCAAAGGTCGCCAGGGCAGCCCCGTCGGACGCACCATCCTCATGTCGCCCCTCATGGTCGCGGCAGCGGCGGTCACGGGCGTGGTCAGCGACGCCCGGAAGGTGTTTCAGGTCGGGGAGGCGGTCGCCGCCTGAAACAATTGCCCGCATGCGTTCCGGGGTGAAAAAGTGCCAGAGAGCTGCGGCAATCGTGGACGGGCTACCGTTGCTGCCTTCCGGCCCTGGCGGAGTTTACCCGCCACCATTCCGCAGTCTCTGACGCGCGAAATTACCACGACTCGGCCGAAATGCGAATCCTGAAAACGTCCCGTTCACTCCCGGCGTAACTTTTACCGACATGAGCACCGCGACCATCGAGATCCATCCCGACGAGGGCGGTCATTTCGGCACCTTCGGCGGCCGCTTCGTTCCCGAAACCCTCGTCGCCGCGCTCGACGAGCTGACCGCGGAGTACGAGCGGGCCAAGAACGATCCCGCGTTCCAGGACGAGTTGGCGGAACTGCTTCGTAATTTCTGCGGTCGGGAGACGCCTCTCTATTTCGCGGAGCGAATGACGGAGAAACTCGGCGGCGCCAAAATTTATTTGAAGCGCGAGGATCTCCTCCATACCGGAGCCCACAAAATCAACAACGCGCTCGGTCAGATTCTTTTGGCGAAGCGGCTCGGGAAGACGCGCGTCATTGCCGAGACCGGGGCAGGCCAGCACGGCGTCGCCACGGCCACGGTCGCGGCGCGCTTCGGAATGGAGTGCGTCGTCTACATGGGTGCCGTCGACATGGAGCGCCAGCATCTCAACGTCGTCCGCATGAGGCTGCTCGGTGCGGAGGTGCGGGGCGTGGAGGCCGGACAGAAAACGCTCAAGGAAGCCGTCAACGAGGCGCTTCGCGACTGGGTGACCAACGTTCGGTCGACGCACTACATTCTCGGAAGCGCTCTCGGCCCGCACCCTTACCCGATGATGGTGCGGGATTTCCATCGGGTCATCGGAACCGAAGCCCGCCGCCAGATTCTCGAGCGGGAAGAGCGTCTGCCCGATCTTCTCGTCGCCTGCGTCGGTGGCGGGAGCAATGCCATCGGGCTGTTTCACCCGTTTCTCGAAGACGAAGGCGTTAGGATGACCGGCGTCGAGGCGGGAGGCCACGGCATCAAGCACGGGGAGCACGCCGCCCGATTCCAGGGAGGGAGGCTCGGCGTGCTGCAGGGCACCAAGACCTGGCTCCTCGCGGACGACGACGGCCAGATCGAGTTGACCCACTCCGTCTCAGCGGGCCTCGACTACGCCGCGGTCGGTCCTGAGCACGCCTTTCTCCAGGACAAGGGCCGCGTCGAATACACCTACGCCACCGACGACGAAGCACTCGAGGCCTTCAAGGATTTGGCCGAAAGCGAAGGCATCATTCCCGCGCTCGAGACGGCGCACGCGCTCGCTTACGTGAAAAAGATCGCGCCGACCCTGGATCGGGACAAGATCATCATCGTCAGTCTGTCGGGACGAGGTGACAAGGACGTGGAACAGGCGTCGCGATTTCTCCTGCCAGAGGCGTAGGCCCTTGGTTCGCGAAGCGTCTACTCCGGAACCTCCCCGGAAATCACCCCGCCCGTGGCGGGAAGATCCTCTGCGGGAGTCTTGGTGGAGTCCTTGGACTCGGTGTCCTTCTCCGTCGCCGACGCCGTGTCGAGAAGGCGCGGAGAACCGTAGGCGCGGTCGACCAAACCCTCGATCAGTCCGTGCAGCTCCTGCACTTCCTTCTCGCTGAGAATTTCCTGTTCCGGAATGTCGAGGATTCCCTGCACCACGAGCAAGTCCTCGCGAATGCGCCCGACCAGCCGGTCCTTCTGGAGGCGGGGTTCGAGCGTTCCCAGATTCAGGACAAAATACTCCACGATTTCCGGCCTCGCCAAAACAGCCGCTTTTTCGGGGTCGTACGGATTGAGCGACGAGCCGCAACCGATCTCGAAGGCCCGCAGCCAGCCGCCGAGGCTGATCAGGTTCGCGGCGTCGACGTCCCGGATCAAGACCATCTCCTTCTCCACGTCCTTCTGCGTCTTGGCGAGTTCGTTCTTCAACTCGTCCCAGTCGCTGAGAGCGCCCTTCTCCAGCATGCTCTTCATGTGGCTCGAGACGCGCGTGCTCGAGCCGAGCCCCTTCGCGTGACTCAACAGCGAACGACCGACCGGTTCGAGGTCGAAAAACTGTTCCGCCTCGACGGCGAAAAAGCCGTCCGCCAAGAGCAGCCCGACGGTCAGGGCCAGCTTCGTGCGATCCTGCGGCGGGGTGTCCGGAATTTCCCGTTTCAACTCGTCGTAGGGGAGCGGTCTCAGTTTTCGCAAATCCTCGAAAATCTTCCGGATCGACGGCGTGGTGAATTGATTGACCCCGAACTCCTCCCGGACATGCTCGTCCTCGAGAAGTTCGTCGGGAATTTCCTGGGCGCGAACGCCGGAACCCAGGAGAACCAGGAACGCGAGAAAGTGGATCGGCGAAAAAGACATTTCAGAAACGGGATCGACCCTGATGGGACGTGCGAAATTTAAATCCACGCGATAAGAAAGCCAGAAATTTGTATTTTCTTCGGGTTTCTTGATAGTAAGCGCAAATTTTCGCCGCGCGCCGCTCGCGTGCTGGAATTCGAAAATCTCGGGAAAAAGCGACGGGGTCTAAGAGAAAGACCGGAACCCCGTTTATTAAGCTACCAATCCCGAAATGAGTGCAAGAAGAGGAATCAATCTGGTCGCAAGCGCCCTTCTCGCGGGCGTTTCGCTGTTCACGACGAGCTGCGCGGTGCCCACGAGCGCCACGCGCGACACCGCCAACGTGATGCAAGTTTCGGTGCCTCAGCAGAAGATGGCACTGTTCCGCGAAGGGAAACGTTTCAAGACCTACCCCATTTCCACCTCCAAATACGGACTGGGAGACGAACCCGGCAGCTATCGGACGCCTCCCGGCAGAATGCAGGTGGCCCAGAAAATCGGGGGCGACATGCCCGCCGGCGCGGTCTTCAAGAGCCGGAAGTGGACCGGCGAGATCGTGAAACCGAATTCGCCCGGCCGCGACCCCATCGTTTCCCGCATCTTCTGGCTGAGCGGTCTCGAGTCGAAGAACGAGAACGCCTACTCGCGCTGCATCTACATCCACGGAACCGCCGCGGAGCGGGACCTCGGTCGACCCGCCAGCTACGGCTGCATCCGGATGAAATCCAAAGACGTGATCGACCTTTACGACAACGCGGGCGAAGGCTCCCGGGTCTACGTCGTCCAGAAGAGACTCCCGGCCAAGGACGACATCTTATCAGACGCCGAAATGATCCGCGCGATTCCGCTGACCGAGCCCTCCATTCCGCTCGCCCTGAACGGAGTGGCGCCGCCCGCCGCCAAGCCGGTCTGGAACCAGGTGGCGAGTTTTCGCAGCGGCTACGACGCGCTTCACGAAGAAGGCTTCGACAAGGCCTACCTGACGCTGCCGGACTCCTCGGAGTTAGGCCTTGACGTGGCGAATTGAGAGGGTAGATTTCCCGCCCTCCAAGGAATTCGAAGTATTCACAGCGATGGCAAACAGCAGATCAGCACTCAAGCGCGTCCGTAAAACCAAATCGGAGACCAGCCGCAACCGCGGGCTGAAGTCGCGTATGAAAAGCTCGCGCAAGGGCGTTCTTTCCGCCGTCGAATCGGGCGACCCGAAAGCGGCGCAAAGCGCCTACGACAAGTTTGCCTCGGCCGCCGACAAGGCCGCCAAGAAAGGTGCCATCCACAAGAAGACCGCGAGCCGCCTCAAGAGCCGCGTGGCTTCCCGGATCAATTCCCTCTCCGCCTGACCTCGGCAAGACACGGCCTGTTTTTGCCGACTAGACCCGGTTAGGCCTCCCTCCAACCCTGTCTGACACGACAGGGTTTTTTCGTGTTCGAGAGGAAGGGATCCTACGGTCGATAATCCGGATTCTTCTCCGGCATGGCCGCACCGATTCCTTCGCGCCACGATTCCAGCTGCTCCCGAAGTTCGGCGACCTTCTCCGGATTCTCCGAAGCCAGGTTGTTCCGTTCGCCGATGTCTTCGGCGAGGTTGTAGAGCTCCACCTCGTCCCACTCCCATAGTTCGATCAGTTTCCAGTCGCCCTCGCGGATGGCGCCGCCCGGTGTCCAGGCGGAACCGTGGTAGTGCGGATAATGCCAGTGGAGCGCTCGCGGTTCGGCCCGGGTCCCGCCTTCCAGAAACGGTCGGAGGGATTCGCCATCCGCATGGAGATCCGGTTGCAGGGGGAGTCCGGCCAAGTCCAGGATGGTCGGGAAAAAATCCGTGCTGAAGACCGGCTCGTCGCTTGCGGAGCCGGGCGCCGTCACGCCGGGGGCCCGCACCACCGTGGCCTCGCGAATGCCGCCCTCGTAGAGCCACCCTTTCCCGGCGCGAAGCGGGACGTTCGACGTCGGGCCGACGCCCCGCGATCCGGGAAGCGTGGAAAGGCCGCCATTGTCCGAGAAGAAGATCACCACCGTGTTCTCGTCGAGTTCTCGTTCCTCCAAGGCCTTCAGGAGCGCACCGACGCTGAGGTCCACGGCGGCCACCATGGAGGCGAACGCCGGGTTGTCCTGCCGCGGACGGGTCACTCCGTCGCGCTCGACGATCGGTGCCGGGTCTTCCCCCGAGAACATCTCGGCCGCCTTTTCCTCGAAGTGATCGATCCGCTTTTCGTAGGGCTGAATCGGCGTGTGGACGTTGTAGTAGGAGAGGTAGAGGAAAAACGGTTCCGCCTCGTCCCGTTCGTCGAGAAAGGCGATCGATTCCTCCGTGAGCCTTTCGGTCAGATACTCGCCCTCTTCCTTCGCTTCGAGGCGGGGATTGCTCCACGGCGCGTAGTAGCCGCCCGGAGGCGATCCCCGATCGTTGCCGCCGACGTTGATGTCGAACCCTTGGTCCTCCGGCCAGTGCCCTTCGTCGCCGAGGTGCCATTTCCCGGCGAAAAACGTCGCGTAGCCGATTTCCTGGAGCACTTCGGCGATGGTGACTTCGCCGAGGGACAGGTTGTCGCGGTCTTCGACTTCCAAAAACCGGCTGTTTTCGCCTCCCTTGCGAACTCCGCCCGGAATCCAGTCGGTGATGTCCACCCGCACCGGATGCCGGCCCGTCAGGATGCTCGCCCGCGTCGGCGAGCAGATCGAGGCGGCGGCGTACCCGTTCGTGAACCGCATGCCCGACTCGGCCAGCCCGTCGATGCTGGGCGTCTCGTAGAAGGTGCTGCCGTTGAAACCAACGTCGGCCCAACCGAGATCGTCGACGAGGAAAAAGACGAAATTGGGCCGTTCCTCGGCCCGAAGATTCGCCGGAACTCCGAGGGACAATAGAAGCGCAAAGGCCGGAACGAGCCGAACGCTCATCGGCGCGGCCCTCTTGGATACGGCACGACTTCTTCCTCCGTGCCGCTGACGACGCATTTCCACGTCCGTCTGGACCCGTCCGAAAAGCGCTCCCGGTAGGTGACCACCTTCACGCGGTAGGGAATGTCGGGTCCGCCTTTTTGCGTGTAGAAACGGTGTTCCCACTCGGAACCGACTCGGAGGCGATAGAGGCGAAAAACCCCCTTCGGCGGTTGGTAGTCGACGACGCTTTCGCACTTCTTGTGGAGAAATGGATGCGCCGGGAGCGGTGCGGCGTTCGTCTGCACCACCCAAACGGCGGCAAGAAGGAGGACAAGACACGTTTTGATCATGGGAGAATGGGTTTCGCGATAGCTATGCAATATGACATTCGCCGCCGCGAATCAATCATTTATGCAGCGGGTCGATTCTCTGAATCCGCTCAGTCGAGGACTTCGAAGAGTTCCACGTCGAACATTAGGGTCTGATTCGGACCGATTTTCGGCGGCATGCCGCCCGCTCCGTAGGCCAGATTCGGGGGCACGGTGAACTGGTATTTCGCCCCTTCGCGCATCAGGGGAATGCCTTCTCTCCACCCGGCGATCACTTGATTGAGCCCGAACACGGCAGGCTGGCCGCGCTGCACGCTGCTGTCGAAGACGGTCCCGTCGGGAAGGTATCCGTGGTAATGGACTTTGACCCGATCGGAGGTCGTCGGACGCTTGCCGGTTCCGGGACGGAGAACTTCGTACTGCAATCCCGAATAGGTGGATTGCCGGCCGGAAGGCTGTTGCGGTTTCGGGGCTTCCGCCGTCTGGGATTCCGCTCCGCTCCGCTCTCCTTGAAAGCTCCCGGGATCGGAAGGCTGAACCGTGGGAGATTCGAAGCCGGACTGGTTGGTGGCGCATCCAGGGAAAAGCAGCGCCGAAGCCAAAGCCGCCGTCCCCCATTTCGTGATTGTTTGCTTCATGTCAGCCCGGAACTTGGCAGAAGTCCTCCCACAGCGAAAGCGGAAATATGGCCCGCAACCCGGCGGCTAATCGCCGTTCGCGCGCCGTGCCGGTTCCAGAAGATGCGATTGAAAGCGCCCGCCGGGATGCACCACGTCAACCGGTTCTCCGGCGGAGTCGACCAAGCCGCGCCCCTCGTTGGCCCATTGAAAAATCGATCCGGCCAAGTTCCTCGCCTCGGCGTGGCCGACGGATTGGAGACGCTCGGCGAGTTTGGCGGAACGCTTTCCGACGGACCCGTAGACGACGATCACTTCCGGTGGATCCTCCACTTCCGCGAGATGATTTTCGACTGCGGACACAGACTCCAAATTCAATGCCCCGTCGATACGGCTGACTTCGTATTCGTCCGGAGGGCGTGCATCGACGAGGAGGAGCCGTGCCTCGCTCCTCATGATCCATTCCAGCGTGTCCGGAGCGAGATGTTCCACTCCCGGATGCGCTTTCCGAATCGCGGCGGTCCGCGCCGGGAGCGACTGCATGGAGCCGACTTTTTCGTAACCGGCAGGCCCCAAACTCAGCAGCACGACGGCGAGAAGGAACAGGCCGAGGACGACGAGGATGGCTTTCGGCCTCATTCCGTGTGCCTACGGTTCCGACTTCTTCTCCGACAGCGCCGCCCGTTCCTGCTTCGCCTGCCTAAACGACGCGATGATCAACAGGGCCGCCGCGATGCAGATGCAGGAGTCGGCCACGTTGAAGGAGGGAAAGTGCCCGCCCGAAGACGGAAACAGCTTCCCGTAGAGCGGGGGCTGGAAATCGAGAAAGTCGACCACGTAGCCCCGACCCGGCAGAATGCGATCGGTGAGATTGCCCAGGATTCCCGCGATCAAGAGGGCGGCGGCGACCTTCGAAATTCGGTCGGGAAAGCCGCCCTTTCTCCAGAAAACCGCGATGACGGCCACCGCCGCGACCGCGATAATGCCGAAGATCCAGTTGGCGTGCTCGTAGTTGTTGAGAACGCCGAAGGCCATGCCGGTGTTGTGAACCCTGACGATATGGAAGAACCCCGGAACGACTTCGATGAACTCGTGAGACGGGTAGTCGGGGAATCGCTGCAGCACCCAGAACTTGGTCGCCTGATCGAGCAGGTAGAGCGGAAGGCTCAAAAGTAGGAAGAATCTCATGAGGCGACAGTCTCGAGTTGCCCCATGGCGTCCTCGCAACGCTCGCAGAGATCGCTGTCGGGGGCGGACTCGATGGACCGGCGACAGCGCGGGCATTCGTCGAAGGACGTGGCCATCACGGAGGCTTCGATGTCGCCGGGGCCGTCTTCGAGCGAAATGGAGGAAACCATCAGAAATTCGAGGGCCTCGCCGTAGTTGTTTTCGATCCATTCCTTGAGCGGCGACCCCGCAGCCATGCGGAAAGTGACGGCGGCCTGCTCCCGTTTCTTGAATTTCTCGCCTTTCACCGCGGCATCGATCGACGTCTGCGCCAGGTCCCGGAGAGCCATGAGCTGCTCGACCCTCGCCGAAGCCTCCTCGCCGGAGCTCGGTGCGTCCGGCATCGAAAACGTCTCCAAGTGAATCGATTCCTCGTGTCCGGCGTGCTCCCAGGCTTCGTCGGCCGTGTAGGCGAGAATGGGAGCGAGCAGCTTGACCAAGGTCTCGAAGACCCGATGCATCGCCGTCTGGGTGGCCCGCCGCCGGATCGAGTCGGGGGCGTCGCAGTACATCCGGTCCTTGGTGATGTCGATGTAGAGCGCGCTGAGATCGACGGCGCAGAACTGGTTCAGCGTGTTGAACACCTTGCGGAACTCGTACGCGGCGTACGCCTCCCGGCACCCGACCGCGACAGCGTGAAGTCGCTCCAGAATCCAGCGATCGATCAAAGTCGGCTCCGCGCCGGGGACCGAGTCCTTGGCGGGATCGAAATCGTTCAGGTTCGCCAGAAGAATCCGGAGGATGTTCCGGAAACGACGATAGGGCTCGGCCGTCTGCTTGAAGAGGTCTTCGCCGAAAGGCACTTCGTTCTGCCAATCCACGCTGCTGACCCAGAGACGGAGGATGTCGGCCCCGTACTTGTCGTAGAAATACGCCGCGTCGACCGGCTTGCCGGACTTCTCGGCTGCGGACTTCGAAATTTTCTTCTTGTCCTGATCGACCACGAACCCGTGGGTCATGACAGCCCTGTAGGGTGCCTTGTCCCGCACCGCGACACTGAGCATGAGCGAGCTCTGAAACCAGCCGCGATGCTGGTCGGTCGCCTCGAGATAAAGATCGGCGGGGCAACTCAGCTCCGGATGGCGGTCCAACACGGCCACGTGGCTGGAACCCGAGTCGATCCAGACGTCGAGCGTGTCCTTGCACCGCGTCGTCCCGGCGGGGAGGCCCAGCCGGTCCGCCCACCACGCGTCGTCGTGCTCGAACCACAGGTTCGTGCCGTCGCTCTCAGTGAGTTCGGCTACCCGGCGGGCGATGTCCGCGTCAATGACCGGTTCGCCGGAATCGGCGTCGTAGAAGACCGGCAGCGGCACGCCCCAGGTGCGCTGCCGCGAGATGCACCAGTCCGGACGCGTCTCCACCGTACCGTGGATGCGGTTGCGGCCCCAGTGCGGCAGCCACTCCACCTCGTCGATCTCGGCGAGCGCCGCCTCGCGAAGCTCGTCGATGCGAATGAAGAATTGCGGAACGGAACGGAAGATGATCGGCGTTTTCGAACGCCAGCAATGCGGGTAGCTGTGGCGGTAGTTTTCCTTTCCGACGAGCGCACCCTTTTCCGCGAGCAGCTTGATGATCGGAACATTCGACTCGAGCACGTGCTTGCCGACAAGGAAGTCGAGTCCGACCTCCTCGGTGAAATGGCCGGCGTCGTCCACCGGCGAGAGCAAGCCGAGATCGTTCTGCCGACCGGCCAGGTAGTCGTCGGCCCCGTGACCCGGAGCCACGTGGACCGCGCCCGTTCCCGTCTCCGTGGTCACGAAATCCGCGAGGATGATCCGGGAGGTTCGGTCGAGAAACGGATGCCTCGCCTCGGCGCCTTCGAGGTCGCCTCCCTTGAGCTCGGTCAATTCGCCGCTGGGAACAAACCCCGTTTTCTCCCCGAATGCCCCCACGAGTTCCCGTGCGACGACGAGATTCTCCGTGACTCCGCGTTCGCTGTGTTCGAAATCGCCGCGCACGTAGACGAGTTGGGGATGGAGGGCGATACCGAGATTGGCCGGCAGCGTCCACGGGGTCGTCGTCCAGACGACGATCGAGCTCTCGCCGGCGAACTCGCCGGTGGCGAAGGGAAATTTCACGAAGACGGCCGGATCCTTGACGTCCTGGTATTCGACTTCCGCCTCGGCCAGAGCCGTCTGCGCGCCGTAGCTCCACTGCACCGGCTTCTTGCTCTGATAGACGAGACCGCGATCAACGAGCTTGGCGAAGACGCGGATGATGTCGGCCTCGTATTCGGGAGCGAGGGTGAGATAGGGGTTGTCCCAATCGCCCAGCACGCCGAGACGCCGAAACGAGTTCCGCTGAAGGTCGATGCATTCCCGGGCGAAAGCCTCCGAGCGGCGGCGGATCTCCGCCGGTTCGAGCCCGCGGGATTCCTTGACCACTTTGAACTCGATGGGCAGCCCGTGGCAATCCCACCCGGGAATGTAGGGACATTCGTAGCCCGCCATCGAACGACTTTTCAGCACGAGATCCTTGAGAACCTTGTTCAGGGCGGTGCCCATGTGGACGTCGCCGTTGGCGAAAGGCGGCCCGTCGTGGAGAATGAACCGGTCCGCTCCTTCGCTCTTTCGCTTCGCGACGATTTTCTGGTAGAGACCCGATTCCTCCCACTGCCGCAGGCGCACCGGTTCCCGGTTCACGAGATCCCCGCGCATAGGAAACTCCGTTTCCGGAAGGTTCAAGGTGGCCTTGTAGCTCGGAGAGCCGTCGTTCTTGCTCATGGATTCGTGTCGGGCCTCGAAAGGCGCGGAAAGTAACACCGCCCCATGGCACGGTCAAAGGCGAAGGTCGCCCCGCGAAGGTCGCCCCGCGAAGGTCGCCCCGCGAAGCGTGTCACTCGGCGGGAATCCGGTTGCGGCGCTTTGCCCTGAACGCATAGACCAGGAAGGCGATTCCCACGACGATCATGAAAAGCGAGTAGAATTGGCCGCGCGTCATTCCCGCGATTGTCGAAGCGTCGGGCTCCCGGAAATTTTCCACCGCGATTCTGCCAACGGCGTAGAGGATGAAAAACGCCCCGGTGAGGACCCCGTGGTACAAATTCTTCCAGCGGAGGCGCACCGCGAGCAGAATCAGAAAGAGCAACAACCCCTCCACCACGGCCTCGTAGATCTGCGAAGGATGCCGCGGCGTCAGCACCCCGCCGAGCATTTCCCGGAAAGCCGGATTCTCCCGGGACGTCTCGGTGAGGAGTCTCACGACCGCTCCGTGCGCGTGATAACCCGCCGCCGCCGCCGAAGTGACTGCTTCGTTGGCCCGCTCCAGCAAACCGGGAGCCACTTCCGAGCCACGCGCCGCCAAGTCCAGCAGTTGCTCGACCGGATACTTCCACGCCATCCCGGTTGGCGTCGCGACCGTCTCGTTCAGTTCGTCGGGAAACTTCATCGCGAGCGAACTGCTGGTCGGTCGGCCGTAGAGCTCGCCGTTCACGAAGTTGGCGACACGACCGAAGAATAGCCCCACCGGCGCCACCGTCACGAGATTGTCGCCGAGGCCGATCCAGGATGTCTTCGTGTAGCGCGCGTAAGCCCAACAGGCGATCACCACGCCGGCGATCCCGCCGTGGCTGGACATGCCCCCGCCCATGAAATCGAAAAAACTCAGCGGATTCGCGAAAAACTCCGCCGGGTTGTACAACAACATGTAGCCGAGGCGCCCCCCGAACATCACTCCGAAAATGGCGACGATCGTGATGAAGTCGGCGACCTGCTCCTTTTTCAGTTCGCAGGCTCCGAGTTTCACGAACCAGCGCAGCAGCAGAAACCCGGCGAGAAACCCGGCCACGTAGGCCAACCCGTACCACCGCACGCCGAAGGTCTCGGTGAACTGGATCGCGAAGGGATCGAGGTGGTGGACGTATACGGCGAGAAGCGAAGGCGTCATGTTTCAGAACAGGACGCGCAAGTGGCGCGGTTCGCAACTGCGGAGGCGCGGCAAGTGCGCCTCGTTCCAAGCCGGTTCCGGGGTCCTGAGGTACCGACCCTCGACGTGGACACGGGCCTACAGCAGACGCTTTGTTCGGCAAGGAATGAACGGTGTGACGCACGCACGTCACTATCTCTCTGGCCTGCTGGGCAAGCAGCGTCGCCCAGTTTCCTGAAGAAAGGAAAGGCCTCCGTCGGCGTGCAGCGACAGTGGTCGGGCCGCGCGGGCAAGGTCGAGAACTGTCAGGTCGGCGTGTTCGCCTGTCTCGGTGCAGGCGAGCGCTACGCGATCATCTGAAGGTTCAAAAGGGAGGCTGGCGGCAGAGGACGGCGTAAGCGTCTAAGCGTGTGCCAGTTATCGATTAGAATTCAACTCTTGTCCAACTTTTCGCAACTCGAAGCTATTTCCGCTCGCCTGCGAACCGTAGAATCTGTTCTGGAAAGCTGAAAGAGCGCCAACAGTTTAGCCGATTTCACGTCACGACGTATCCGGGAAAAGTTGATCGTGAGCATGATCGACCGAGCCGTGAAGCAGTGCCTCGAAAAGATCGACAACGCTACCGTTATGTAGTTTCGCCGTCTGGACGAGACTGCTGAAAATGGCCACGTTCACTTCAAGACCGGCTCCGAAGACCAGCCGCGGGTGTCATTTATTCTGGCTCAATTCGCGCAGCTAGGAGACTGTTGAAAAACTCTGGAATGGAAAACTGCGAGTCATTTTGGCTGCTGGCG
>JBBDRG010000026.1:0-8948 GCA_040905585.1 Verrucomicrobiales bacterium | reverse complement strand
CACGGCTCGAAGTAACTGGCCGGCGATTCCGGATATCTCAATTCCTAAACGGCGACCAACTGTTCGTCCAGCTTCTTCCTCAATCAGCAACGGAAGATTCAATTCAATCGTGAGAGCAATCGCCTGCCGTTCACCGAGATCAGGGTGTTGAGTTTCTCGCGACAACTCGAGCGTGCGTCCCTCAACCACAAGCAGATCGTCAATGTCGTGCGCCTGCAAGATAGGCATCTGAGAGGACAGACCATTCTCGATCGCGATCAAGGACTTCAGCAGGTTTCTGTATTATGGTTCCAGCCTTGGAAGTTCCACTCCTGGAAGTTGCAGTACTGGAACTTATATGAGCTCCTGGCTGGGGCCACTTTTGCCTCTTGACAACGTCCGCCATACAAGGAGTGCCGCCCCAGGTATGGACTCACAGTCGGCCAACCCGATATCCTAGACTCACGCTGATGTCGTTGAGCGTGCGAACGGGTTCCTTCAGTTTGACCATTTCCGGAACCTCGAACGAGAAGCTCTGCCGACTGATATTGTCGCTAATTTCGAGCCGCAGCCGGCGACTTACAAAAAGCCCCATGCCCATCCGCAACGTGCCAGCGGTCCGGATGTCGGATAGTACGTCTTCGAGTTCGTCCGCGAAGTTGGAATAATTATATCGCTTGATGCCGAGGCCGACGAATAAATAAGGGCGATGATACTCGTACCAGGGCATGATGACCGCGCTCGCAACTGCGAGTGCCACGGAACTACCAATCCCTTGCGGATTCCCGAAGTGAACAGTGTGAGTCCCGCGCTCCAATTCAGCATCCCAGTTGAGGAACCTGATTGACGACAGAGGCGCAAGTGCTATGCTTGATCGCAATAGCAAGAAATCGATCCCTGGATTCACATCCACATCCAGGCCCAGGATTGGGCTGCTAGACATCTTCGCCTCCACTATCCCCGAACCTCGAACAACCGGAAGCTCAGGGGCCGACGAATTGGTCCAATACGCCCCTAACCACGGCACGATGTAGACGCGCCGATCTGGACTCTGAGCAAACGCGCAAGTCGCATGGACACCAATAACGAGCACCAGAAGCACCCTACAAGTTGCGATCATGACGCCCTCCGGCAGTCATCAGGTTGGTCCTCAAGGCACACGGCTTGCGGCTCAGTGGCGTCGCGGCGATGTCGCTTATTCGCAGCAATGTATACGGTTACGTCAATCGCAGCAAATCCGCGCTTGCGGCGACCATTGCAACCATTTACGCGACGGGGACGACTAATGCCGTACAATTCGAAGAACCTATCGGATTTGAGCTACGTCGCAGTTCTCGAGGCTTACGGTAACCAACGAGCTTTGAGAAGCCTTGGCGCGATATCTTCTGGAAAGATGTACTTGCCACCACTTTGATAGCGGCAGGGTGACTCCACAGTATCACTCCGTTCGCTACACGGGGCGGCTTGCTGAAGCCGGCATAGAACCCGCCGTCCGGGCGGTTGTGCTCCTGATCGTTTTGTCGTTTTTTGGCTAGCCGAATAGCAATAATGATGTGACGCCTCCGCATGCCTCGGTTCCAGACGTGCTCTCGCCTGTTGCGCCGCGGCCTGACGCGCCTTTTCGTCGCGGCCGGCGTGTTCTTCCTGCTCGTATCGGTCGGCGCGACGCAGAGCGCGACGCCCGCCACGGCGCAGGACACGGATCATCCGGTGCTGCGCGGCGTGCAGTCTCCGACGTTCGATCAGCACCGGACGTGGCGGGACTACGGGGGCGGCCCCGATCAGTCGAAATACGTCGCCCTCAACCAGATCACCCCGGAAAACGTCGCGAATCTCGAGCGCGCCTGGTTCTACCCGACGGGTGACGAGAACCGGTACCAGTTCAATCCGGTCATCGTCGACAGCGTCATGTACGTGCTGGCGAAGGGCAACTCGCTCGTTGCGCTGAACGCCGCCACGGGAGAGGAGCTGTGGATTCACGCGCACCTGCGGGGCATCGCACGCCGCGGCATCAATTACTGGGAGAACGCCGACCGCTCGGATCGCCGCCTGCTGTTCCAGATGAACGATTACCTGCAGGCCGTCGACGCGCGCACGGGAGAGTCGATCCTGACCTTTGGTGACGACGGCCTCGTCGACCTGCGCGAGGGGCTGGACCGCGATCCCGCGACCGTCGCGCGGGTACAGTCCGGCACCCCGGGCAAGATCTTCGAGGATCTGATCATCCTCGGCTCTTCGCCCGGCGAGAACTACCTGTCGGCGCCGGGCCATATCCGCGCCTACAACGTCATAACCGGAGAGCACGTCTGGACTTTCCGCACGATCCCGCACCCGGGCGAATACGGCTACGAGACCTGGCCCGAAGATGCGTACCGCTACGTCGGAGGCGCAAACGCATGGGGCGAGATCTCGGTGGACGTGGAGCGCGGCATCGCCTTCGTCCCGACCGGCTCGCCGACTTACGACTACTACGGTGCCGACCGGATCGGACGCAATCTGTTCGGCAGTTCGCTCCTGGCGCTGGATGCCCGCACGGGGGAACGCTTGTGGCACTACCAGACGGTGCATCACGATCTATGGGATTACGACCTCGCCGCGGCGCCGCAGCTGATTACGATCCGGCGGGGCGGCCGGGAGATTGACGCCGTGGCCGTGGCGGGCAAGACCGGTTACCTGTACGTATTCAATCGGGAGACCGGTGAGCCCCTATGGCCGATCGAAGAAAGGCCGGTCCCGCCCAGCGACGTTCCGGGCGAGCAGGCGTGGCCCACGCAGCCGATCCCGGCGGTCATCCCGCCGTTCGCGCACCAGGAGATGACGGCGGAGGATCTGAACCCATACTTTCTGACGCCGGAGGAACGCGCGGACTGGACGGCCCGACTCGACACGCTGGTGCGTACCGGTCGGACGGGGCTCTTCACGCCGCTCTCCGACAAACACGAGACGCTCGCGCTGCCCGGGGCCGTCGGCGGAGCCAGCTGGGGCAACACGGCCGCCGATCCGGACGAAGGCATCGTTTACGTTTATAGCATCGATTGGCCGTCGGTCTACCCCAAGCTCGACCGGCGCGACGCCGACGCCGAGCCCGCTCGTTCCGAATCGATGCACCCGGTACAGCGCGGCCGCGAGATCTATGCGCAGAGCTGCGAGACCTGCCACGGCGCAGACCAGGCGGGTACTGCCGTGGGCCCATCTCTGCGCGGACTGGAGCGACGTTTCGGTCTGGCCGATTTCGAGCAGATCGTCCGCTCGGGACAGGGAGAGATGCCTGCTTTCGCGCACCTAGACGAGGAGGCCGCAGAGGCACTCTATCGCTTTCTTGGCGGCACGCGCGATGGGGAGGTGGTCGAGCTGCCGGAAGGGCCGGTTGTGGCCAGCGGCGGTGCGCCCGGCGGGCAGGCCGTGCGGCCCGTGACGGTACAGGGCGGCCGCCTCGGGCCTCCGTATCCGGAAGGCGTCGACGTACCGGAGCATCGCTATTACATCGACGGATGGGGACTGGAGTATTCCTACATCATCCGTCCCCCCTGGTCGTCTATTACCGCCTACGACCTGAGCCGTGGGACCGTCAGGTGGAAGCGCCCGATCGGACTGGACAAGCATGCCGCCGCGGAAGGAGGCACCAATACCGGAGTCCTGCAAGCGCAGCGAAACGGGATGATCGTCACCTCTACCGGCCTCGTCTTCTCGACGGCCAAAGATTGGAAGATCTACGCCTTCGATGCGGATGATGGCGACGTACTGTGGTCCGGCGACCTGTCCACGGGCACGGAAGGTCTTCCCGCCCTCTACGAAGTGAACGGGCGCGCGTACCTCGTCGTTACAGCCACGACCCCGCTCCAATGGGGGCGCCCGGGAGCCGAGGACGACCCCGACCCGGAAGAGCCGCGCCCTCAGGGAGGATACGTCGTTTTCTCGCTGCCCGAATAGCCTCGAACCTCCGTCCCACGACGAGCAGACCCACCATCCTCCGAAAAAACAGCCCCTCCATCCTCCGAAAAGCAGACTGATGAATGCCTCGATGATCACGCGACGCACCTTCTTGCGGTCCTCCGCCGCGCTGGCCGTACTGGCCGCCGGCCCGCGGCTCCTGACGGCCCGGCCCGGCCGCGATCCCATGGACCGGATCGCCCTGACGACCGTCACCTTTCGCTTTCGTTTTGCGGCCACTCGTCCGCACGACTACGCCGGAACGGAAGGGCTGCTGCGCCTGACCGACGTGCCCCCCTTTTTCGCCGATCGCTTCGGCGTGCACAACGTGGAGCTCTGGAGCCTGCATTTCGAATCGACCGCCCCATCGTACCTTCGTGACCTCAGGAAGGCGATCTCCGACGCCGATTCGCGCCTCATCAATATCCAGATCGATCACCCGTACAACCTGGCGGCGTCCGACGAGCAGACGCGCCGGGAGAGTATCGCCCTGGTGAAGGAATGGGTCGACGTCGCCCGGACGCTTGGCGCGCCCTCCGTCCGCGCCAACACGGGCACGGGCACGGTCGAGGCCTCGATTCAGTCGCTTCGCGAGCTCAACGAGTACGCCGCCGAGCGCGGCATCCTCCTCCTGACGGAAAACCACGGCGGCATCTCGACGGATACGGACGTGCTGGTTCAGATCCTGAAGGGGATCCCGAGCGACAACTTCCGCGCGGTCGCCGACTTCGGCAACTTCCCCGAGGAAACCGATCGCTACGAGGCCCTGGCGCGCCTCATTCCGCACACGCACCTCATTTCCGCAAAGACGCGCGTCTTCGACGCAGAGGGGCACCACATCTCCTTTGACTACGATCGCTGCATCCGGACGGCCGAGAACGCGGGCTTTAGGGGGATCTACTCGGCCGAGCAGTGGGACCCGTCCACGGATCCGCTGGATGCCGAGTACATTGCCGACTGGATGATCGAGCACATCCGCGCGAACTTAATAACCTGAATCATGAGGTTCGGAGGTGCTCCGCGACCGTCCGATCCTCGTGCATAGAGGTGGCCGGCTCGGCAATAAGCGGCGGGCGCCATGTTCACGTCACGGAAATTTGCAGAAGCGCGACGTGCGTTTCAGTGGAACGGGCGCGCGCCTGTCCGTCTTCATTGCTTTGCTATGCCCCGTATTGCCTTAAGCTGGAGACGACTCCAAGAATTCCCGGGGTGTCACTATCGGAATGTCTCGGAAGGGGTTCAACACCAGGAGGTCATCATCTCCGGTTACGATACATTCAGCGCGGGCGCTCGCGGCAAGCGCCAGGAACTTGTCGTCATCCGGATCTCGGCATTCCCGAATGACTTCGCGAATGTCAATGATTATCGCGTCGTCCAGGAGGCTTCGGAGCAGGTCTTCCCTCTTCCTGCGGTCCACGTATCGGTCGAATTTCTCACGCCGAATGACCTCGACAATCTCCTGAGCGGTGCCGGCAGAGAATAAAAGATCACCTCCGGAGATTGCGGCGTGGAGTGCACGACCGGGGATCGAGAGACGAAATAGAAACGCGCTGACGAGGGTATTCGTATCGAAGACGTAGCCCGGCCTACGACTCATCCAGAATCTCCTTGAGAATTTCCGGAGTCATACCTCGTGCTTTCGCCTCCTCGCTGATATCCCGGATTACCTCTTTTAGAGAGCGCCGCGGTGAAGCAGTCTCCGTAAGACGGAGGCTCACGAGTAGATCAAGCTTCCGGCGCTGCTCCTCGGTAGCACACCGATAAATCTGTGCAGCCTCAGGCGTCACTCTGACTGTGATCTCTTCCGCTTCCATATTCGTACTGGCTCAATGCTGGCAATAGAAATTTCAACCTCCTTGAGAGGCGATTAGTTCTGGGGAGGGGCATAACGGCTCTCGCCTCTGCCGCCGCGCAACGGGACTTTGGGATGGAATGACAGAAGAGTTATCCTTCCGCTACAGCGGCGCCCGTCGGTGTGCGGTCTGTCTGAAGGCGATGGTTAAGCCGCGATCTGCACAACGCGATGTCACGTGTGTCACGTGAGCAGGGTTTCCAATTTTAGGTAGTCTCAAGCCGAAAGGTGCACAGCGGCCGGCCGTAACGCGAGTGAGCAAACTCCAACCGCTGCCGGATATATTGAATCCACGGTTCGAATATTCTTCTCTTCACTGAGACTAACCTAAGCCTCGATACCCTCCCAAAGCTTCTCCACACGCTCCATTAGCAATGCGAACCGTGGGTCCGCACGTAGGTTTTTGAGCATCATATCTTTCCGTGATAGAAACGGATAGTTCACGAATCCTCGGTCGAGCGCCGCGTGCGTTAACCATTTCATCGACTCGTCGAGCTCTCCGACCATCGAGAACATGGTCGCCATTTGCCATGAGCAATACTCGTCATCCCACATAAAGTCGACCACGTCGGGCTCAATGAGCCGGAGCGCCTCGGCCCTGTTGCCCCGCAGCGCTGCCTTATAAGGCAAAAAAGATCTACTCCAAGGCAATTCCGAGATCTGCGGGAAGAATCTGTCGATCTCGTCACAAGCTTCGTCCGTGAGGCCGCTTCCCGCGAGATGGACCACGTGACCCCATCGACTGACAAAATTCTCAGGATCCAACTCGCAAGCGCGGCGCGAATGGATCAAGGCCTCCTCGAATTTCCCATCGGTGAACTCAATCCAAGCCCTAGCCCAGTGATTCACAGACGTAAGCGGATCGATGGAGACCAGTTTCTGCGCAAGTGGCCGGGCCTCGGCGTTCCTTCCGATATGCGCATATACCGTGCTCAGCCAGAAGAGGGCTTCGGCATTGTTCAGGTCGATTGACAGCGCTCGCTTGCAGGCATGCACCACACCCTGAAGGTCACCCGCTTTATACGAGATGGAAGCCCGGAGAGCGTGAGCGGCGGGCAAGTCGTGGTCTAGCTCTAACGCGCGATTAAGGCAGCGAGAGGCTTCTTCGATTTGACCGGGATCGCTCGCGGTCCCGGCGTGCACCTGCTGAAAATACACTTGGCCCATTGTTGCATAGAGCAGGGCGTTCTCTCCCACGATTGACAGGGCATTACGAATGAGAATGAGGGCTCTATCCAGGCCGCCGGCTGAAGGGCGCCAAAGCTCATGCCGCGCCCGCAGGTAGGACTCCCAAGCGTGGACGTTCTCGATGGTGCTCTCACCTGATTTCTTAGGATCGCCCGGATTGATTTCAAGGTCTAGCGCCTGGACGTTCTCGAACGGCCGCCGCGCGATCTGCTGTTCCTCTCCCGATGTCAGCGTGATCTGCAAGGATTCGACGATCTTGCGCGACAATTCCTCCTGAATAGTGAATACGTCTCGAAGCGTCCCGCTATACTTACCGGACCAGATATTTGTGTCGGCCGTAGCGTCGATCAGTTGGGCCGTCACTCTCAAAGTATCGCCGGCCTTGCGTACGCCCCCTTGGAGCACGTAGTCGACTTCCAGCTCGCGTCCAATAGTCCGTGTGTCCTTGGACGCTCCTTTCAATTGCATCGCCGAGTTGCGTGAGATCACACGAAGCGACCGGACGGACGAGATATCTGTAATGATCTCCTCAGTCAGACCGTCGCTGAAATATTCGTTGTCCGGATCGGGACTCAGGTTCGTAAACGGCAACACGACGATTGACTTCTTATGCTGGGGTGCCTTTGTCTCTCCCAAATTCAGAGCCTTCAACTCTTCGATCAACGACTGCATATTCGGAAGCCGGAGTGCCGGATTCTTCTCCAATGCTCTACCGATGATGCGTTCAAGCGCAAAGGGAAGGCCGGCGCGCAGAGCAGTAATCGGCTCCGGGTCACGATTTAAAATAGCGTATAGCACTGCTTGCTCGTAGTCACCCTGAAACGGTCTTCGCCCAGCAAGCATTTCGTAGAACACCACGCCGAGCGACCAGATGTCCGTTCGATGATCGACCGCCTCACCTTGCGCCTGCTCCGGACTCATGTAGGCCACCGTTCCCAGTGTCGAACCCGTCTTCGTCAGCTTTACATTGGCCATCTTTGCCAGACCGAAATCCAGCAACTTAGTCTGTTGCCGGTTCGTCACCATAATGTTGCCCGGCTTGACGTCCCTGTGTATGATGCCAGCCTCGTGCGCTCGCGCCAGCCCCTCGGCAATTTGAAGAGTATAACCGATTGCCTCGGGCACAGCGAGCGCACCGCGATCGAGTTTCTTCTTGAGCGTCTCACCCTCGTAGAACGTCATCGCGATAAAGAGGCGTCCCTCGTTCGTCTCGCCGATGTCGTGGATCGTGCAGATGTTGACGTGGTCGAGGGCCGAAGCGGCCTTTGCCTCCTGGATGAACCGCTCTTTGGCTTCTTCGTCGCCGCCTAGGTGGAGAGGCAGGAATTTAAGCGCCACGAACC
This sequence comes from Verrucomicrobiales bacterium, assembly GCA_040905585.1. Lineage (GTDB taxonomy): Bacteria > Verrucomicrobiota > Verrucomicrobiia > Verrucomicrobiales > DEV007 > Arctic95D-9. Next base: position 656 of record JBBDRG010000026.1, on the reverse strand, counting down.
GATCGAGCCTCGTGTCCCGGGCCTTGTAGACAACGCCCATACCTCCTTGACCTAGTTTGTCAAGAATTTCGTAACGGAGGATGGTCTGGCCAGTCATGGGGAAGACGAAGCTATATTGGATAAGATCGTCACCCAGGAACAAAGGCGGAAGATCGAAAAGACCTCGGGTGTACGCAGAGCGGCCTAGGCTTGGCAATAAGCGCCAGGCGCCGAGCAATCGAAAGGGAAATATACGGACGCGCCTACCTTCGTAGTGGCTGGACGGTTGCGCGCCTATCCGTCTTGCCTGGTTACGCTGCCCCGCTACTGGTTCGGGACGCTATTCGGCGCCCCGCGCATCTATCAACCCCTCTATCGCTCGGCGTAAATCGGGAATCTCGTTCACGACCACGTCCCAATTGATGTCGTAGTCTACACCGAAGTAACCATGAATCAGCTTGTCACGCATTCCTGAGACGGCGCGCCAATCAATGTGATGTTGTTCTTGTCGAAACTCAATCGGAGAAGGAGACATACTCCGTCTGCTCCAGAATACGAGGACCGATGTACGGGCTGAGCGACTCGCGAGTCACCAACTCGACTCGACGCTGAAGAGCGTCCTCTAGGAGTCTGTCGGACTTTCGGCCACACGGCCAGTATATGAACTCGGGCGTTCG
>JBBDRG010000025.1:0-48097 GCA_040905585.1 Verrucomicrobiales bacterium | reverse complement strand
CATCAACCTCACCACTATATCTGGTAGTCACTTGAGTCAATCAGCCAGGCAGGAGAATTTTTGACCCCCCTTCCCTGGATTGGAGAGGCTCGAAATCGGAATTGCCACGCAGTCTCTGGCGCTCGCCGCCACTCGAACCAGCAATGGAAGAATGTGATGAATCGTAGAATAGAGAACCAACCGGCGAATAGGTCAGCGGCCCGAATCTGTTCTCCGGAGCGAAACTTTAGAGGATCCGGAATTCGACAACTTCTTCGGGAGCCGCTATGAATTTTCCCATGACACCCAGCCGCCCACGAGTTTTCCCCTTTTCTTGTCCCGCAGCCCTCGCCGCCTGCTCCCTGTGGATCGCTTCACTCGCCGCCCCGGCCGAGGCGGCGGAATTGTGGATCGGTGCGGCGACGGCGGACATCACGCCGGACGGACCCGTGGCGCTGACCGGCAACACCTCCGTCCGGATCGCCCGCGAAATCGGGAGTCCCTTGTCCGCCAGTGCCCTGGTCCTGGAATCGCGTGACGGCGAACGGTCGCTGGATCAGGCGATTCTGGTCTCCTGCGATCTCTGCGTCATCCGGCCGGGGATCCAGGAAGGGTTTCGCGAGTATCTGTCCGAGAGGTTGCCCGGGTGCGACGTGAACAAGCTTTTCCTCGCCGCCACCCACACGCACGCCGCTCCGGTCCTGCTGCAGAACCGGTATGCGGAAGAGGATTACGAGGATGCCATCCAACCGAGCGAGTACGTTCCTTGGCTGTACGAGCAGATGGGCCGAGCGGTGGAAGAGGCTTGGAACAACCGGGAAGCCGGGGCCGTGGCCTGGGGGCTGGGCCACGCCGTCGCAGGTCACAATCGGCGCATGGTCTACAGCGACGGGACCGCCAGAATGTATGGCAAGGCCGAAGATTCCACCTTTCGCGGGGTCGAGGGGTTCGAGGACCATGGCGTCCACATCCTTTGCTTCTACGATGCGAAGAAACAGTTGAAGGCGGCCGCCCTGACCCTGCCGACCACGGCGCAGGCGGAAGGCAGCACCAAGGTCAGCGCCGATTTCTGGCACGATGCCCGCCGCCTCATCCGGGAGCGCCATGGCGAGGATGTCTGCGTGCTGGGATTCTGCGCTCCGGCCGGCGACCAGACTCCCCGGGCCCAGGTACACAGGAAGATGAGCGAGCAGCGAATGCTGAAACTCCGCGGCCTGACCTATGCCCAGGAGATCGGACGGCGCGTCGCCGATGCCTTCGACGACGTGAGCGGCGTCGTCGCCCAGGACATTCGCACGGACGTTCCGCTGACGCACCGAGTGCAGACCCTGGAACTGCCCGCGCGAATGGTGACGGGCGAGGAATACGCCGTCGCCAAGCAGGTCTGCGAAGATATCGATGCCAAGTCTGAGCCCGGAAAATCGGATCACTGGAAACGGAATTTCTACGGCCTGGTCGTCGATCGCTACCTGGCCCAGCAGAAGGGCGAGCGGACGACCTACGAGATGGAACTGCACACGATTCGCTTGGGCGATGTGGCGATCAGCACCAGTCCCTTCGAGCTGTTTCTCGACTACGGCGTCCAGATCGAGGCCCGCAGTCCGGCCGTGCAGACCTTTCAGATTCAACTGACCGGCGCCATCGACCAGCACGCCTATTACCTGGCGACGCCCCGGGCGGTGGCGGGCGGAGCCATCACCAGCGACCCTTTCACCAACTACAGCGCCACGGTCATGAGCAACCTGGTCGGTCCCGAGGGTGGACAGGTACTGGTAGAACGCTCGCTCGAGGCGATCGAGGCGCTTTGGAAGGAGGAGTAGGCCGCGATCGTGAAGGTTGGCGGGACCGGTCCCCTCCGCATTTGACGCCCTCCACCCGGGTCAGTCGTTGAATGTTGATTATTCCCTCCAATGCTGCCTCATGAGCGCAAAGCCTGGAGGTGAAGCGACAACTTGAAACAATCGATTAAGTCGGGCCAGGAGTTCGGGGCCTTCAGCGTGGGGTTACCGGCAAATCCATCGCTTGTTCCGAGGTTCCGTAATAGGCCTCCGTCTTTGAGATAAATCGGAAGTAGCGAGTCTCTTGTGGAGACCCATCGATACTTGAAATCACCACGGAGCCACGCTGTTTCCAAGTCCCTTCGAGGCGTACCCGACTCTCACGAATGCATATACCATCGGGGAGAAAGGTGAAAGCAGTTCCCGCCTCAGAGACCCATGTCCGACCAATGAACAGCGCATCGAGTGGATCCATCTGGGCCAGCTCTTTTTCTTTGGAAACCTTCTCCATCTCCTTCTTCACCGCCAGAGCGTCTTCGAGATCAGAGGCTCGGGAAACGGTGTCAGGAAACGGTGTCAGGGAACGAATTCCGAACTTTGCAAAGGGACGGCAGGAGCGAGCATGGTAAAAGGGGTCGGAACGAATTCCGAATATCAGCCCGTTCCTCCGCCACTCCGGAATTCGTTCCCCTTCCCTCCCGTCGTCGCCGCGCGTGCCTTCGAGGATGATCGGCGCGTCGGGCCGTCCTGAACGGCGGATCGTTACGCGCTCGCGGAAGACGCCCGGCCCACGCGGACCACGTCGCCCGGCTCGGCAATGTCCACGGCATGCTGCACCGTGGCGAACGGTTCAGTCGGCGTGCCGGCGCCGTCGTCCGTGCCTGGCGTGCCGGCGTGCCAGGTGTTCGCGGCCGGCAACAGGTCCGACGTCAGCAGCAGCGCGAGGCAAGCCGCCACTGCCCCGCAACGGTCCAGCGTCGATGCATGATATTCCCCGGCCCCGGCCGGGAGAGGGGCTGCTAGTGAAACGGTTCGAACCAGACCCAGCGTTCCGTTTCGCCGGGGAGCTTCATCCGGATGCCTCCCTCGACGCGGCTCCACGTCGCGATCTCGCCGTCCTCGTACTGCACGACGTACCTGTCGCGAGCGGGGCGCTCGATGATTTCGTAAGTCTGCGCTTCGCCGACACCGTTTCGGAGACGCCGGAGTTCGTTCGGGGTGAACTCCAGGACGACGCCGTCGAACTGCGACAACATCACGCGGGAAATTCCTTTTTGCAGACCATCCACGAGATCCTTCAGCAATCCGTCGCCATCGGGCTTCTCGGTCCGGCCGATCTCCTGGACGGTGCGTTCCTTGTCCAGCGTCCACTTGCCAACCAGCCAGTTGCCGCCGCAGCCCGACAACAAGAGGGAAAAGGCGAGAAGCAGAGCGAACCTGGGAAGCGGACAATGAATTTTCACTGCGGCAAGCCTAATCCGGGACCGTTGCGAGTGTCAACGCGGGAGCTTCTTTCCCCCGGGACGCCAAATTCCTTAAGGATTCCTAAGATATCAATTGAATCAGACTCCTAACTAGGTCATAGTTGCAGCTAAAACTCAGCGCTCTGATGATTTTCTATAATTTTCAGAGTGTGGACCCCCCTTTTTGACCACGCACTCGGAATATGGCGGCCAGAAAATCCAGCGCTTCGAAGCGAAAATCTCCTCCCCGGAAGAAGGCCGCCACGCGGGAGCCGCGAACGAAAAGAGAGAGGCGGGTCCCGCTCGACGGTCCCTACACGTTCCACGAGGTGGTCGCCATCGTCCTGACCGGCGTTTGCGTCATGTTCCTGCTGGCGCTGGTGTCCTATTCGCCGGCCGATCTGCCGTCGTGGGTACCCTTCAGCAGTCAGGCGAGGGAGAGCGAGATGGTCGACAACTTCATCGGACCGGTCGGTGCCGTCACCGCCGGCTATTCCTATTTCTTTTTCGGCGCGGCGAGCTATCTCATCCCGGCGATCCTGGCCTGGTGGGCGATTCAGGTTTTGACGGGCGCCCGACCGTTTCACGGACGGAATCTGATCGCTTTCGGGCTTCTGGTCGGCTCCGCCGCGTGTCTGGTCGAGTTTCAGACGGTTTTCTTCGAAGACTGGTCCGCGCGCTACAACCTGCCCAAGAGTGCCGGGGGATTCCTCGGCTACGGATTCGGACACAAGGTCGCCGAGAGATTGCTGGGCTCGGTGGGTTCGGTCATCGTTCTGTCGATCGTCTACGCGGTCGCGCTGATCGTCATCACGGGGATTCATCCGTTCCAGTTTGCGGTGATGCTTCGGAACCGAAGCGGGAGACTCGTCGCCGACCTCCGCGAGAGCGAACCCTTCTGGACGCGCTTCGGGAAGTCGACTTCCTTGCCGAATCGCGCCGGCGGAGCCAAAAGGGCTGAAAGAAAGGAAACGCCGCCGTCGGCCCCGAAGGCGAAATCCGGGCCGGAAAAGCAGGGCGACCTCTTCGACGGGCCTCCGCTGCCGGAACCGAAAATCATCGATTCCTCCCAGCGGGCCAGCAAAAAGCTGTCTCCGGAAGAAGCGGCGGGCTCTCTGTTCGACAAGGAGAAATCGGCGAGCGCGGTCCTCTCGGGAGGGCAGTTCGAAGATTATCAACTGCCGAGCCTCAGCATCCTCGAATACGCCGACGACTCCGACGTGGCCCCGACCGACCAGAATCTGCTGATCAGCCAGCAGAGCGTGATCGTCAGCACCCTCGGCACTTTCGGGGTGGAAGTCGAACCCGGGGACATCACCAAGGGCCCGACCATCACCCGCTACGAGTTCTATCCCGCCCCGGGCCTGCGGGTGAACAAGATTACCGCGCTGCAGGCCGACATCGCCCGGGCCACGCGCGCCGAGCGGATCAACATTCTGGCCCCCGTCCCCGGCAAGGACACCGTCGGCATCGAGATCGCCAACTCTGACAAAGTCGCCGTGGCGCTCCGCGAACTGTTCGAAGACGAGGCTTTTCGCGACAGCAAAGCCAAGCTGCCCCTGGCTCTCGGGAAAGACGTCTACGGGCGCACCATCATCGGCGACTTGGCGCGGATGCCGCACCTCCTCGTGGCGGGGGCGACCGGCAGCGGGAAAAGCGTCTGCATCAACAGCATCGTCGCGAGCCTGCTTTACCGTTTCACTCCGGACGAACTCCGCTTCATCATGATCGATCCGAAGGTCGTGGAAATGCAGCTCTACAACGCACTTCCGCACATGGTGGTGCCGGTCGTGACGGACCCGAAGAAAGTGCTTTTGGCGCTGCGGTGGGTCATCAACGAAATGGAGCGGCGCTACGCGCTCTTCGCCAAGATGGGAACGAGAAACTTCGACGGCTTCAACGCGATGCGCGCCAAGGAAATCGCAGGCCGCGACGCGGCTCTGGAGGAAGCCGTGGAGCCGGAGCCCGAGCTCGCCCACCACGTTCGCATCAGCGACGAATTGGAAGCCGAAGGCTTTCCCCGGGAGGAGGAGGCGCCTGCAGCACGCCAAACGGTCCCGGCGCCCGAGGAGGTTCCCGAGAGTCTCCCCTACATCGTGGTCATCATCGACGAGTTGGCGGATCTGATGCAGACGGCTCCCGCGGACGTCGAGTCCGGCATCGCGAGAATCGCGCAGAAGGCCAGGGCGGCGGGCATTCACCTGATCGTCGCCACCCAGACCCCGCGGGCCGAAGTCGTGACTGGAGTCATCAAGGCCAACATTCCGTCGCGCATCGCCTTCCAGGTTTCCTCCAAGACCGACAGCCGGATCATTCTCGACAACAACGGCGCCGAGAATCTCGTCGGGAAAGGGGACATGCTCTACCTGCCGCCCGGCAGCGCCACCCTGATACGGGCGCAGGGCGCCCTGATTTCGGACGAAGAGGCGCAGAATCTCGTCGACGCCTGCGCCGCCCAGGGTGAACCCCGGTTCGAGCCCGACGCGCACGAAGCCATCGAGTCCGGCGATCTCGAAGACGACGACGGTGAAATTTCGGATGCCGACGAGGAAATTCTGGAAAAATGTCTCGAGGTCGTCTTCGCCGAGAAAAAAGCTTCCACGTCACTGCTCCAGAGACGTTTGCGTCTTGGTTACACCCGGGCCGCGCGGATGATGGACATCCTCGAAAGCCGGGGAATCATCGGGGCGGGCGACGGCGCGAAGCCGCGGGAGATTCTGGTCGATCTTTCGGACGATTTCGAGTAGGGTCCCACCCCTTCCACGTCTTTTTTGACGGAATTCTCGTGTCGGGCGTCTAAAGGGCTCGCGGAGCAAGTATCCGTCCAAGGACGTTAAGACTATCGCCATGGCGACTATCGGGCAAAAGTTGGCCGCGGCGCGGAAAGAGATGGGGTTGTCGATCGACGACGCCGCCCATCGAACCCGCATCCACGCCAACATGATTCAGGGCATCGAGGAAGATGACTTCTCGAGGTTCCCGAGCGTTGCCTACGCGAAAAGCTTCATTCGCAACTACAGCGATTTTCTCCAAGTGGATATCTCCGGCACCTTGGAGTCCCTCAACAGCGGCGTGACGATTCTTCTCGGCGATCACGAGCTGATGGAGGAGATGAGCAAGCCGGCCAAAATTCGCCGCCGCTTCCGTTTCGAACGAAGCCCCCGCGACCCCAAGCGTCAGGTCGAAAAGCCGGGAGGTGCTCCCGTGTTTCTCAATGTGATCCTGGTTTTTCTGGTGGTGGCCCTGGGCGTTTTCTATTTTCTCGGGTACAACGCCAACACCCCCGAAGAGGCGCGGTCCGAAATCGCCAAGGGATTGAACAAGGTGAACTTTTTCTCCGAACCGGCCTCGAACGAGACGTCGGCGAAGGCGGACGAATCGATTCCGTCCCACCCCTTGGCTATGCCGGAGCGGACGGCGCCCCAAGCCCGACCCGATCCCGACCCGGGCTCCGAAAGGGAGCCGGCGGCCGTTGCCGCGAAACCCGAAGAAGAGGCCGTTCCGGGGGCCTCGGGAGATCCCGGGATCGAGAAGCCGATGGTCGATTTCAACTTCGAAGAGCGGCCGGAGTTGGCCTCGCCGAACACTGTCGATCGGGCCGTGGTCGCCAAGCTGCGGGCCAGGGAATCCGCGGCCATGAACTTCGAGACGGAGACGGGCGGGGCACGGCCTTCCCTGCGCGGGGAGGATCTGCCTGAGGCTTTGCGCTCGCCTGCGGAACCCGAAGCCGCTCTTCGCCCCGAGGGAACGACGCCGGGAGAGGGCGAAGAGGCCCCCGACCGGCCGGACGAGGAAAATCCGGTGCTGAGGGCGGTCCCGGTGGCGAATTTCGACTAGGCTTTCGCCGCCATGGGAGATCTTCTCGTGAAGCTGTACGAACTGCCCGAGGCGGCGGAGTCTTTGCGACGCGCGTCCGCGTCCGGCTATCGAATTTCCCGGCCTCTCGCTCCCGAGAAGCGCTTGGTGACGGAGTGGGTGGAAAATCACTTCGGTTCCCGTTGGGCGGGAGAGGCTGAAATGGCCTTTTCGGGACATCCCATCACTTGTTTCGTGGCGATGGACGGCTCGTCCCGACTCGTGGGGTTCGCCTGCTACGACGTCACCTTCAGGGGTTTCTTCGGTCCGGCCGGGGTCGGCGAAAAACATCGCGGGAAGGGAATCGGGACCGCGCTCATGCTGCGTTCGTTTCACGCCATGGCCGAGTCCGGCTACGCCTACGCCGTCATCGGACAGTCGGGTGCCGACGCTTATTTCAAGCGCACGGTCGGAGCCATTCCCGTCGAGGGTTCCGACCCGGGCCCGTATCGGGCTCGACTCGAGCTGGAGTAACCGAGACGAGTCGCTTTAGGGCCAGACCAGAACCGGCACGATCCACCTCACCGCCACGTCGCAGGAGGCGGGGCGCCAAATGTCCGCCCCGGGGCCGAGGGGATCGTCTTCGCCCCAGTAGAGATCGATCTGGCTGCGGAACAGCCCGCCCCCGGTGTCTCCGACCCGGTACCGGACGGCGCCGAACTGGTTGTGGAGTTCGGGATCGAGGATCCAGACGCGATTCGATTTTCCGAAGAGGGGATTGCCTCGATGCACGGCGATGGATTCCCGGTCGATCAGGGTGTTGTTCCGGTTTCCCAGAATGCGGGTGTGGAATTTCCCGTCGTAGGAGAGGTAGGGGCGCTCGCCGACGGGCTCGGCGAGGCGGCCGAATCCCTCCATGTAGGTCGCCTTGACGAAATCGGCGGGGTACTTCCGACTCGGCAATGCCCTGAGAGAGGCGGGGGCGGTGTTGAACCCGCGTTCGTCGGTGAATCCGCCCTCGCGCGGCGTGTAGTAGACGGTGCAGAAAAAGTAGTGGGTTTCGGGCGGTGAATCGAAGGTCTCGTAGACGGCCTTCAGCACTTCGGTGAACGGACGGATGCCTTCGGGCGCGACGGCGCGCGGCGGCACGACCGAGGCGAAGGCTTCGGGCGACGAGAGCAGGCCCTTCTCGACCAGCGGCGTGGCCAGGATTTCCCGCCACGTCACCTCGGCCGACAGAACGTTCGGAAGAGCGACCAGAAAGCACAGAGCGAACCAAAACCGCTCACAGCGTCGTTTCGAAGATTTCATTCTCGGGACGGCCGCAGAGGATTTCGATCGGCAGTTTCTCGTGTTCGTACTCATACGGAGGTTGTTTCCACAGGAACTCGTCGGGATAAGAATCCTTCACGGTCCGCAGGATTTCCAGCCCGGTCTTCACCGGAAGGAACTTGTTGCGGTCGAGAACGTGCAGTTGGCAGCCCCGGCACGTTCGCCCGGCGTGTTTCTGAAACCCGGGCTCGAAAGCGGCTTCCCGGAAATGAACGCCGGGCAAGCCGAGGCGCTCCAGATCCCGGGCCAGGCGAAACCCGTCGATCCACGGAGCGCCGAACAGTTCGAACGGCCGCGTCGTTCCCCGACCTTCGGAGAGGTTGGTCCCCTCGAGCAGGCACATTCCGGGATACACGATGGCGGTATCGAGCGTCGGCATGTTGGGGGAGGGCATCACCCAGGGCAACCCGGTGTCGTCGTGGTAATCGGCCCGGTCCCAGCCTTCGAAAGGCAGCACCGTGAGGTCGGCGTCAGGGAACCGCTCGTCCCGGAACAGGCGGGCCAACTCGCCGATGGTTTTTCCGTGCCGGATCGGAAGGGGGTGCAGTCCCACGAAAGAAAGAAAGTCCTCTCGCTGGGGCCGACCTTCGGTCGCGAGCCCGTTGATCGGGTTGGGCCGGTCCGCCACCACGAGCGGCAGACCGCGTTCGGCCGCCGCCTTCAGGCAAAGAAACATCGTCCAGGCGAAAGTGTAGTAGCGGGCACCGACGTCGAAGAGGTCGAGAAACAGAACCTCGACGCCGTCGAGCATTTCCCCGGTCGGTTCCCGGTGCTCGCCGTAGAGGCTGTGGACCGGGATGGAAAGCCTGGGATGGCGATACCCGCGCCACTCGATCATGTTGTCCTGGGTGGTCGCTTCGAAGCCGTGCTGCGGGCCGAACAGGGCGGTCAGTTCGATCTGGCGGCGGCCCGACATTTCCTCGAGAACCGAGAGTGTCGGGCGAAGCGTCGAGGTCGTCGAAGCGGCGTGGAGCACGGCACCCGTGCGCTTTCCCTGGAGCCGCTCCGGCCAGAGCTCGCCGAGGCGGTCCACCGGCAGAGTCACCGCGTTCACCGGGCCTTCTCCCCGGCGTTTTTCCCGGCCCGTTTCGCGATGAACGCCGTCACCTCCTCGGTGATGTCCTCCGCGCCGGGCGCATGGACGATCTGAGGAAGACCGTTCGAGGAAGCGGAGGACTTGTCGAAAACGAGTGCGAAGCGACCGTCCTCGTTGAAGGCCTCCACCGACTCCCGAATGTCCTCCATGATTTCCATTTTCGCCTTTCTGAAATCCTCTTCCAGATCGCGCAGCGTCGTGGTCCTGAGGGTGGCGATGGCCTTTTCCGCCTCGTTGGCCTTTTTCAGTTCCTCGGCCGCTTCCTCTTTCTTTCCCGCCCGGATCAATTCCTGGTGACGTTGCAGGATTTCCTTCAGCAGGGTGGACTTCTTCTTGAAATCCTTGCGCGAGGCTTTGCGCGCCTCGGTGAGTTCCGCGGTGGCTTCCTCCGTCGACGGATGATTGGCGAAGACCATCTTCAAATCGACGACGGCCATTGACGAATCGTCTTGGCCGTCTTGGCCGGGAAGATCGACAAGCCCGCACGAGAGGCCCAGCAGCCCGATGAAACGCATCGTCCTCATGCCGACTTCATGCCATCGATTGATTCCCCGATCAAGCAAAACGGCCCCCGCGAGGGAGGCCGTTCCGGGTTGTTGCGTGTGGGTTAGGGGGCGACGTTCGAAGGTCACTCGAAAGTTCTGACGTCGATGATGGCGTAGGTTTCCGGGTTGATCGTGTAGACGGTATCGCCGTAGTAGCGATAGATCGTGCCTTCTGGGGCCGGAGGGAGAAGCGCCACGCGTGTCTCGGGAACCGGATCCAGATAGATGTAGCGCTCCTGCGGGACCACGTAGCCCGTCTTCAGGCTCGCTTGGAACTCGGCCTGCTCCTCGGCGCTCAGCGCCGCACGCGCTATGGCCACTTCCTCGGCACCGGCATCGCCCTTCACTTTGACTTTCCCGTCCTTCTTGATTTTGACCTTCCCGTCGTCGCTCTTCACTTTGACCTTGTCGTCCTTGACTTTGACTTTCACGTCTTCGTCCTGAGCCATGGCGGCAGGCGCCAGGAAAAGGGCGAAAATCCCGAGAGCGGCAGCCGTGGTGAAGTTCCGGTAGTATTTCTGTAGTTTGTTCATTGAACTAACAGTAGCGCATTCATCGTGCCGAACCTCCGGTGTCTGTCGTAACGATCAACGGATGAACGCGTTGCGGAAACAAGCCCTCCTTCCACGCCCGTGGCTTTTCGCCGCCCGGCTGAGGCTTATGCACTCCCGGCCGACTAAACTGCACGACACGGTTGCGAAAAACAAAGGCCCCCATGAGATGACGAAGAAGGACCAAGCTCGAACTCTGTTTCGACTCGGGTCGATTCTCGGGGTGGCGGGCCTCGTCCTCGTGCTGCCTGGCTGCGCGTTGCTCGAACAGATCGGCGGGACGTCTTCCGGCCTGGCTCGGCTCGGCCTGCGAAAGACCGGCCAGGTCCACCAAGGCCGGATGTCCTGGTACAGTGTGGGGACGAACGGGGGAACGCAAACGGCCAGCGGCGAACGGTTTTCCGACTCGGGTGCCACCGCCGCCCACAAAACGCTGCCGATGGGAACGATGGTCGAAGTGACGAATCTCGCGAACGATCGTTCCTCCGTCGTTCGGATCAACGACCGCGGGCCTTTCGTTCCGGGTCGCATCATCGACGTGTCCATCGGCGTCGCGCGCAAACTGGACTTCGTCGGGACCGGGGTGACGCCCTGTCGGGTCGAGGTGCTGACTTCGGGCGGAGAACGCAGCTGAGATCCGGACCGAACGAACCGCGGAGCGGCTCGTTACCTTCCTCCCGCCGTCTCCATCCGCTCGATCAAGCGACGGGCGATCTCGCGCTTCCGGGCGGGCCCGATCGACTCGCTCGACCCGTTCTTCGAAAACACGGTCACGGCGTTTTCTTCGCTGTCGAAACCGATGCCGCGCCCGCCGACGTCGTTGGCGACGAGAAGATCGCAGCCCTTGCGGCTCAGTTTGTCGAGGGCGTTCGCCCGGAGGTTCTCCGTCTCCGCCGCGAAGCCCACGAGCAGCCCTTCGAAGCCGAACTCGGAGCGGCAGCTTCCGAGTATATCCGGGTTTTTGACGAGTGTCAGGGTCACTTCCTCGGTCGCCTTCTTGATCTTTTGGTCGGATTCCTCCCGAGGCCGATAGTCGGCGACGGCGGCGCAAAAGATCGCGGCGTCGGCCTCCCCGATTCGGCGCGCGACAGCGTCGAACATCTCCCGCCCCGTTTCCACGAAGACCGTTTCCGCGTCCGCCGGAGGCTCCAGCGTGACCGGGCCGGAAATCAGGGTCACTCGGTGTCCCGCCTCGATCGCCGCTTCGGCGAGGGCGTACCCCATTTTTCCGGACGAGCGGTTGGAGAGGTATCGGACCGGATCAAGTGGTTCCCGCGTCGGGCCGGCTGTGACGAGAAACCTCATCGATTCATCGATTCAGGAAGCGGCTTCCAGGGCTTCCGCGATCGATTCCTCGATGCCCTCGACCGGCCAGAGGCGACCGATGCCCTCGTAGCCGCACGCGAGGAGGCCTTCTTCGGGGCCGACGAAGGAAACGCCCCGGTCCTTCAGCTTGGCGACGTTCGTCCGGGTGGCGGGGTGCTGCCACATCTTGCCGTTCATGGCCGGGGCGACGAGGACGGGCGCGAGAGTGGCGAGGTAGATGGCGCCGAGCGCGTCGTCGGCGAGTCCGTTGGCGAACTTCGCCACGACGTTCGCGGTGGCGGGCGCGACCACGAGCAGGTCGGCGTTGTCGGCCAGCTCGATGTGTCCGGGATGCCAGTTCTGCTTTTCGTCGTAGAGACTCGTGGTCACCGGCTGCCGGGACAGGACCTGGAGCGTCAGCGGAGTGATGAATTCGGTGGCGTCGCGGGTCATCACGACATGCACTTCGTGCCCGCGCTTGACGAGGCGGCTGACGAGGTCGGCGGCCTTGTACGCGGCGATCGATCCGGCGACGCCGAGCACGATGTTCTTTCCTGTGGACGGGTCGGGCACTTCGGAAGTTCGTGTTTCCGAGGGGCTTCCGCAAGCCCCTTCGGCATCGCTACCATTCGAGTTCCGGTTGACGCGCGGCGGCGCCGTCGTCGCGCGTGAGCCGGCTGGAGCGACAGCGTTCCCCGGAAACAATGGCGCTGAATGTGGCGAAATCGCTTTCCTTGTCCCGGCTAACCACGGTGTAGCGGTAGGAGGTCCAGTGCCGCATTTCCTCGCGGGCGTTCACGAGACGGAGTGCCAGTTGGTCGGGCGTCTCCGTCCCGCGCGCTTGGAGCCGAGCCAGGAGTTCCTCGTCGCTGGGAGGGAGAACGAAGATGTCGACGAGGGACTCGCGGATGGATTCGTCCGACTGGTTTCGGACGAGCTCCGCGCCCTGGACGTCGATGTCGAGGAGCACGTCCCGTCCCGACTCGATGTGCGAAAGCACTTCGCTCTTGAGCGTGCCGTAGAGATTGCCGTGGACTTCGGCGTACTCGAGAAATTCGCCCTTCGTCGTCCGGGCTTCGAAGTCTTCGCGGCTCAGGAAAAAGTAATCGACCCCGTCTTTCTCGCCCGTCCGCGGTGCCCGGGTGGTTGCCGACACCGCGTAGACCGCCGCCGGATCCGCCTCCGAAAATCGGCGGCACAAGGTCGTCTTTCCCGACCCCGAGGGACCGGAGACCACGCAGAGGATGCCCCGCCGTTTTAGCTCGAGATGGTTCATGCCGATGGTTCCCGCCGCGCCTTCACCCCATAGGGTTGGGTGCACGAAACAACCCCCATGAATGCCGCGCCGATCCGGTCACTGGACATTCTGCACCTGCTCGCGGATTTTTTCGAGTTCCGTTTTCGAATTGACGATTCGCTGGGCGATGGCGGCGTCGTTGGCCTTGCTGCCGATCGTGTTCAACTCTCGATGGAATTCCTGGCAGAGGAAATCGAGGGACCGACCCACCGGCTCGTCGCTGGCGAGGTAGGCGCGGAACTGGCCGACATGGCTGTCGATCCTCGTGAGTTCCTCGGTGATGTCGCTGCGTTCCGCGAAGAGGGCGATTTCCCGCAGGACGCGTTCGTCGTCGAGATCCAGATCGAGCCCGGACTCCTGGAGACGCTTGGCGAGATGTTCGCGGTGGGTGGGCGGGACGGTCGGCGCGAGTTTCGCGATTTCCGCGACCTCGCCGACGATGGCGTCGATGCGGGCGCGAAGGTCGCCGCGGAGGTTCTCGCCTTCTTCGGTCTGCATGCGGACCATCCGGGCCAAGGCTTTCTCGACGGCTTCGATCAGCGCGTCCCGCACTTCCGCGGGATCGGCGCCGCCTTCGTCGATCTTGAAAATGCCGGGGGCGCGAAAGAGGTCGGCCGCGGTGAGCCGGGTTTCGATGTCGGGGTCGGAGGACAGGGCCTTGGCGGCCTCCACGTACTGGCGGGCGAGTGCTTCGTCGAAGACGAGTCGGCTTTCGGATCCTTCGGCGTGGGTCAGGCCTATCTTGACGGCGATGCGGCCGCGGGATGAGCCTTCGGTCACCAGACGGCGCACGACCGTCTCCAGTTCGGTCAGTCCGGTGGGCAGGTTGACGGCGATGTCGAGTTGCTTGCGGTTCACTCCCGAGAGTTCCGCTTCGACCTTCCAGCCGTTCGCCGTGGATTCGCCACGACCGAATCCAGTCATGCTGCGCATGGCGTCGGCGGATCGATGCTTCCGGAGACGGATCGTCTCCGGAGAGAATCAGGCTTCGCTGGCCTCCTTGACCTGTTCGAGGGCGTCGATGAAGTCCTCCAGAATTTCGGCGGGAACCATGATGGTGTCGCGGCGACCGCGCACGTCTTCCGTGATTTTGACGAACTGACCACGATCGTTCTCCTTGAGATCCATGAAAAACACCTTCCGGTCGGCAATCACTTTTTCAGTGTGAATCGGGTGATTGTCCGATCTGCTTTTGTCCTCTTCGTAACCGATCATTCGTAGTTCCTTTCGTCCTTTGGATTGAAAACGGTGCCGGTCGCACCGCGAGTTGTCCACTCTCGACCGCCGAGGGCGGGTTTCGTATTTATCACCGGGAAAGCGCTTTGCAAGCCTCGCGCCTAGCGCGAAGGCGAGATTTTTTCCCTCCCGCTTGGCATATACGCGTTCGCAGACGCCTGGCCGCGTCTCTTTGCCGTTTCGAAAATCGGGGCTACAATTCCGGCCCTGACCCGATGTCAGGTCGACATCATGCTGAAAACCGTCTTCGAGAAACTGTTCCAAATGCGCGAGAATGCCTCTCGCGCCCGGCCCGGCGCGGACGATGGGTACGATGCCCACGAGAAACCGTTTCTCGATCATCTGGAGGATCTCCGGAAGACCCTGATGCAGATCGGCGCCACGCTCGCGGTGTTCACCGTGCTCTGCTTCGCGTTCCACACGAAAATTTTCGAACTGATCCAGATTCCCGTAAAACTGAAGATAGCGGAGATCGCACCGGGCGTGACGCTGTGGGAAAAGCTCGACCTCATCACCCTGCGTCCGCCCGAGTTCATCCTCCTCATGCTGAAATTGTCCTTCTTCAGCGGCGTGATCCTTTCGTTCCCCCTGACGGTCTACTTCCTCTTTCAGTTCATCCTCCCCGGGCTCCGGCAGGCGGAGAAGAAAACCGTCATTCCGGGCGCGCTGGTCGGCTTCGCCCTGTTTCTCGTCGGAGTCGCTTTCGCCTTTTTCCTGGCCGCGCCGATCGCCCTGAAATTCTTCTACATTTTCGAACTCGAGAGAATCTCCAACATCGATCCGGTCCAGCAGGCCTTGAACAAACCGATCTCGGAATTGGCCCTCATCGGCGTCGACGGCACGCGGATCCCCCCAATCAAGCCCGACGGACCGGCACCCGAGCCGCCGGAAGCAGGCGAGGCGGGTCTGACCCCCGAGATGCGCGCGGAAATCCGGGACTATCTGCGGAACAGCTTCGCCACCATGGAAAGCGCGAACTTCGCCCTGCGTTTCGACGAAGCGCGGGAGAAAATGGTGATCGTCGAAGCGAAGGGGGGACGAAGCGTCTACCAGATCGGCGAATACGTGAGCTTCATCGCGAGGCTGGTCCTGGTGTTCGGCATCAGTTTCCAGCTGCCGGTGGTTGTGACCATCCTGGTGAAACTCGAGCTGCTCACCGCCCGGGTCATGCGTTCGACCCGGACCTACGCCTGGATCATCATCCTCGTCGCCGCGGCGATCCTGACCCCGCCCGACCTGATGACCCTCGCCCTGCTCGGCGGACCCATGGTCTTTCTCTACGAAATCTGCATCCTGATCGCTTCGTTCATCGAGCGGCGCCGGGAAAAGAGGGAAATGGCGGAAGCGAACTCCCGCCGCGACCGTCTCGCCCTCCTCTACGAGAAGCCCGCCGACGAGCTTTCGGAAGAGGAGAAGGAGGAAATGCACCGCGCCGAGGTCGAGCAGTACGAGCGCGAGCACGCCCATCTCTACGAGGAAGAAAGCGCCCACGCCGCCGACGAGTCCGAAGATCACGACCAACACGACGAGAGCTGGCACGACAACGAACACCACTGGCACGACGGCCACGAGGGCCACGAGGACGATCCGCATTCACACGACCACGACGACACGCACACCCCGATTCAGGACTGGCCGGACAAGCCCGGGGAAGGCATGGAAAGCGACCACGCCGAACCGGTCGATCTGGAGCCCGGCGAGGACCCGCACGAAGAGGATTCCCTGGACGGCGAAGTCTGCGAACCGTCCGGGCCGGTGATCGACGCGAATCACGCCACCATCGAGGAATTGAAGACGCTGCCCGGCATCGGGCCGAAACTCGCCGAAGCCATCGTCGACCACCGGCCCTACGAAACCTTCGACGATCTCGAAAAGGTTCCCGGCCTCAGCCAGGACAAGATCAACAAAATGGTCGACCGGCTGATGCTGGGATAATACTAGACCACCATGGCGGAAGCAAACGGCACGGCGGGCGGCAAACTGACGCCCATGATGCAGCAGTACCAGTCGATGCGGCGCGAGTTGCCCGACGACGTGCTCCTGCTGTTCCGTCTGGGCGACTTCTACGAACTCTTTTTCGACGACGCCAAGATCGCTTCGCCCCTTCTCAACGTGGCGCTGACGAAGCGCAACGGCATGCCGATGTGCGGCGTGCCCCATCACGCCGCCGAGGGCTACCTGGCGAAACTGATCCGGGGCGGGAAACGCGTAGCCATCGCCGAACAGACCACCGAGCCGCAGGCTGGGAAAATCGTGGAGCGGGCCATCAGCCAGATCATCAGCGCGGGAACGATCGACGATCTCAATCTCCTCGACGCGGCGCAGTCGAACTATCTCGCCGCCGTCTTTCGAATCAAGGGCACCATCGGGCTGGCCTACGTCGACCACACCACCGGCGAGTTCCGCCTGACCGAGTTCGAAGACACGGCCGCGCTGGAGGATGAGCTGATGCGGCTTCGACCGAGCGAACTCCTCTTCTCCGACGAGCAGGCGGAATCTTTCGATCTTCTGCCCAACGCGCAAGGCTACGACGGCTACGCCTTTCTCGTGGACCAGGCGGAATACACGCTGAAGCAGCACTTCAAGGTGCAGTCCCTCGACGGATTCGGCTGTGCCGGCTTGCGGCCGGCCATCGGTGCGGCGGGCGCGATCCTGCACTACCTGGAGACTCAACTGCGGCGGAGCGTCAGCCACCTGCGAACGCTTCAGGCCTACCGCACCGACGCCTTCGTGCTCGTCGACGCCTCCAGCCAGGCGAACCTCGACTTGGTGACAAGCCGTTCCGGCGGGGTGAAAACGTCGCTTCTCGGCGCCATCGACCGCACTGCGACGCCGATGGGCGCGCGCCGCTTGCGGGACTGGGTGCTGCATCCCATCCGCGACCTGGAAACGCTCGCGGCCCGACAGGACATGGTCGAGGCCTTCGTCCGGGAACCCTTCGTGCTGAACCAGACCCGGGAGGCCCTCGGCGAGGTCCGCGACGTCGAACGGTCGATCAGTCGTCTGAGCCAGGGATCGGGCAACGCGCGCGATCTCAAGTCGCTCGAGATGTCGCTGCGCAAGGTTCCGGAGGTGCGCGAACACGTCGCCGCCCTGGGAGGCGGGACTCCCGGCGAGCAACTCGGCGCCCGCCTGGGCGATTTCGGCGAACTGGTCGACTTGCTGGGGACCGCCGTTTGCGACGAACCGCCGGCCCAGCTGAAGGAGGGAGGCATTTTCGCCGACGGCTACAGCGACGCGATCGACGAGCTGCGCCGGGCCGCCAGCGAAGGGAAGCAGTGGGTCGCCGAACTCCAGGCGAAGGAACAGGAGCGGACCGGCATCTCCTCGCTGAAGATCAAATACAACGCCGTCTTCGGCTATTTCATCGAGATCACCAGGACCCATCTCGCCAAGACCCCGCCGGAGTACACCCGCAAGCAGACCATGGCCAACGCCGAGCGCTTCATCACGCCGGAGTTGAAGGAGGTCGAAAACAAGATCCTCGGTGCCGACGAGCGACTCCGGACCCTGGAATACGACGAGTTTCTCAACTTGCGGGAGACCGTTCTCGAGCATCTCGAGGCCATTCAGCAAACCGCCTCCGCCCTGGCCGAAATCGACGTCCTCGCCGCCTTCGCCGAGACGGCGCGGCTCTACGACTACTGCCGCCCGTTTCTCAACGACTCGCGGAACCTGGAGATCAAGAACGGGCGCCATCCCGTGCTCGACCAGAACATCGGCGAGGAAAAATTCGTCCCCAACGACACCGCGATGGATCCGGTCGCGAACCGGTTCATGCTCATCACGGGGCCGAACATGGCCGGGAAGTCGACCTACATCCGGCAGGTCGCGCTGATCACGCTGATGGCCCAGATCGGCAGCTTCGTTCCGGCGGAAAGCGCGGAGATCGGCGTGGTCGACCGCATTTTCACCCGGGTCGGCGCCAGCGACGACCTCGCCCGCGGCCAGTCCACCTTCATGGTCGAAATGACCGAGACGGCTCTCATCGCCAACAACGCGACGGAGCGCAGCCTCGTCATCCTCGACGAGATCGGACGCGGCACCGCCACCTACGACGGCCTCTCCATCGCCTGGAGCGTGGTCGAGCACCTGCACGACGTGGTGAAGTGCCGGACGCTCTTCGCGACCCACTACCACGAGTTGACCCAGCTTTCCGAATCCCGCTCCGCGGTCAACAACTACAACATCGCCGTCCGCGAATGGAACGACCAGATCATCTTCCTGCGCCAGATCGTTCCCGGCGCCGCCGACAAGAGCTACGGCATCCAAGTCGCCCGGCTGGCCGGATTGCCGGAATCGATCATCGCGCGAGCCAAGGAAATCCTGGCCGCCCTCGAGGAAACCGGGGGCGAGAAAACCGAGCCCGAGGCACCCCCTCCCGTCCGGCGCGGACATCCCGAGACCGCCCCGGACTCGGGCGGCGACGAGGATCCGCAGATGCTCCTCTTCGGGTAGCCGACATTTCGGCGCATTGCGCCATTGCCGCGGCGGATCGTTTTCCCTATGGTCGGGGCATGACAAAATCCCTCTATCTTCTCGCCGCCTGCCTCGCGTTCGCGGGATCCGGCACCCCGTCCCGCGCCGAGGAAAAAACCAACGTCCTTTTCCTGATCTGCGACGACCTCAACTGCGACATCGGCGCCTACGGGCACCCCCAGGTGAAAACGCCGAACATCGACCGGCTCGCCGAGCGCGGCGTCCGCTTTGAAAACGCCCACTGCCAGTACGCCCTCTGCGGTCCCAGCCGGGCGTCGTTCATGACCGGCCTCTACCCCGACCAGACTCTGGTCCACACCAACGCCATCTACGTCCGCGAACACACGCCCAACGTCAAGACCATGCCCCAGATGTTCCGCGACAACGGCTACTTCGCGACCCGCATCGGCAAAATGTACCATTACAACGTTCCCACGCACATCGGCACCGGCGGCCACGACGATCCCTACTCGTGGGATTTCACGATCAATCCCCGCGGGCGCGACGTGGAGGACGAGCCCGAAATTTTCTCCCTGCGTCCCGGCAATTTCGGCGGGACCCTCAGCTGGCTGGCCGCCGACGGGACCGACGAAGAGCAAACCGACGGGATCATCGCCACCGAAGCCGTCGAACAACTCGACCGGTACGCCGAGGAAGATCGCGCCTTTTTTCTGGCAGTGGGACTGTTCCGCCCGCACACCCCCTTCGTGGCGCCGAAAGAATACTTCGATCTCTACCCCCTGGAGGAAATCGTGGTTCCGACCGTGCCCGAGGGCTACGAGGAGACCCTTCCCGAGCCCGCCCTGAAGACGATCCGGCGGAAGAAGGACCAGGTCGACCTCGAGGACGACCTCGCCCGCGAGGCGATCCAGGCCTACTACGCGTCCATCACCTTCGCCGACGCCCAGGTGGGAAGGATCCTGGACGCCCTCGAGGAAACGGGACTGGCCGAAAACACCGTGGTATTGTTCACCTCGGATCACGGGTACCACATGGGCGAACACGGTCACTGGCAGAAGACGACCCTGTTCGAGAACGCCACCCGCGTGCCCCTGATCATTGCTTCGCCGGATCAGCAGGGCAGGGGAGTCGTCTCCGACTCCGCGGCCGAGATGATCGACCTCTACCCGACCCTCGCCCAGCTGTGCGGCCTGAAAGCGCCGGACCACGTGTCCGGAGTCAGCCTCGTTCCGGTACTCGACGATCCCGCGGCCGCGCCCCGCGACTCGGCCCTGTCGCAGTACGCCAACGGCTACAGTCTCCGCACCGACCGCTACCGCTACAGCGAGTGGGGCAAAAACGGAGCCACCGGCGCCGAACTCTACGACCGCCGCTCCGATCCCGAGGAAATGGTGAACCTGGCCGGAAAGCCGGAAAGCGAAGAAACCGTCGCCGAACTCTCCGGGAAACTGAGAAAGCGAATCGCCGAGGCCCGTTCCGTCCCGGAAGGGCTTCAGCAGTTGGAATTCGACGACGTGCGGCGGGTGAGGAACTAGTCGGTGTGTTGAGCGGCAAAACTTGGTTAGGTTTTGCCGAGAATTTGCTCCCGTCCCTTCTTACGCCGTTGTTTGCTTGGGGATACGTCAGGCAATCGAAATCTGGAGACTGGGGTCGGTCTCGTGCTCGGAAACGATCCCATTGTAACAATCAATCAATTCCCGAACTGTGATCGGTCGCTGTTCTCTTTGGAACTTGCTCCGTTCGAGGGGGTTCGTAGCAAGGAACTGTTCCAGCTCGAGTATCTCGATTCGATCTGAAAGATCGAGGCTCTTCGCAAGCGCCTTCGCGCCTCCAGTACCTTCTTCCGTGGTGATCACGAGTGGCCGGAGATCGCATCGAGATTGTCTGAACACTTTCTGAGAAGAGCCTCGCTCGGAGCGGTGGTTACATGAATCGCAGTGTCTCCCACCAGGAAATCTCCGCGACGCGCGGTGGGCGCATCGGCCACTGCGAACCCATTGTGGGCGATTTTCGTCCCTGGTAGTGCCAATTCGAGCTTTGCTCCGACAAGATGCTGAATGACCGCACCGGCAACCATTGTGCCGGGACATTCCTTCTGACGGGCAAACGCCGCCCCAATCAAATCGGCAACCATACTACGCAAGGATCGAGAGGCGTCGATTCGCATTCGAAATGGCTGAGAAGCAAAGAAGTGTTGGGCTTGCTCGATCCACCAAGATTCGATTGCGTCGAAGTCAAGAAGCCCGTCACTATAGAGATCATTGAGAAACTCAATGTAGGTTTCCATCTTCTGGATGCTTCCTCTGCTAGTGCGGCCCCCTTCCTCCGCAAGGATTCTCGTGATCCCATGGTCGCTGAGAATGGATTGCACGGCGGGGCCGCCGAGGCCCGCAACCTGACCCCCTCGCGGCGTTCACGCGTTCACGGGGACAGGCCCTTAAAACCCCGTCACTCGGGTCAGTCGCGGTGTATCACGACGTTACCGGCGACGCGGGTGTTGCGGCTGTCGGCCACGTGGATGCCGCGATTGTCGGGCGGATCGGATCGCGCAGCCGCCTCTTATCACGTATCGCCTCAGAGTTGGAGGGGGTGCGATCCTCATGGCCTCGTCCCGCAATTGCCCAACTGACCGGGCCCCGGAAGTGTTGAGCGTGTTTGACATCATATCGAGAATCATGTATAAATGACATCATGACACGCACCCAGATTCAGTTCCCCGATCCTCTCTACAAGCGGCTCAAAGAGATCGCCGAGCAGCAGGATTGGTCGCTCTCGGAGGTCATGCGAAAGGCGGCGGAGCACTTCGTCACCCGTTTCCCCGAAGATCCGAAGCCTTCGGCCGCCTGGCGGTTTCCCACGTTGGATTGCGGGGGGGATTTCCTCACCGACCCGGCCAGCCTGCGACCCGAGGCCGATGCCATCCTTCAGCGTTCCGGCTCATGATTCTTTCCGCCGACACGAATCTCTTTCTTTACGCAGCGAACCCCGATTCGCCGTGTCACGAGGCCGCCCTGCGTTTCTTCGAGGAGGAGACTTCGGGAAAAGAACGCTTCCTGCTCTGCGGTCTGGTCCTGGTGGAAATCTACATGCAGCTCCGCAACCCGTCGGTCTTCCAAAAGCCGAAGAACGCCAGGAAAGCCACCGCCTTCTGTGATGCCCTCCGCGCGAATCCTTCCTGGGAGTTCGGCGACTACGAGCCGGCAGTCGGCAAGCCGCTCTGGAACTGGGCTGCCAAAACCACCGGCGGCTTTCGTCACATCATCGACGCCCGCCTCGCTCTCACCCTGCGCCACCACGGTGTGACCCATTTCGCCACGGCGAATGCCAGGCACTTCGAGGATTTCGGGTTCGAGAAAGTGTGGAGTCCGATTTTGGGTGATACATGGATTTCATAGATGCCGCAGACCGATGTGGATCTGCCGAGTCCGGCGCGGCTACCGGGCGAGGGTTCCGGCCCAGCGGCGAGCGGTGGCGGGCCGGGGCGGCGCCTCCAGCAAATTCTCGAGCGCGTCTTCGAGGTCGTGAAAGCGGAAGTCGAAGCCGAGATCGTGAAGGCGGCAGGGCAGGCAGCGCCGTCCGTTCAGCGCCAGATCGGGGTCGGCGCCGACGAGTGGCGCGACCGCACGCAACAACCACGCCGGGGTCGGAACGCCGAAGGGGACGCCCAGCGCCTTGCGGAGCGAGGTCATGAACTCGTCGTTGGTGACGGGCTGGAGACCGGTGGCGTTGCAGATGCCGCGAACCCGCGGATTCTCGATCGCCTCGACGAAGAGCCGCGTCATGTCGGCGAGATGGATCCAGCTGATCCACTGACGGCCGTCGCCGATTCGGCCGCCGAGACCGAACCGCGCCAGGCGGCCCAGGACGGGAAGAGCCCCGCCGCTGTTTCCCAGCACGAAACCGATGCGAAAAACGACCCACCGCATCTCCGGCCGGATCGCTTCTCCGACCGCCGCCTCCCAGGCCGTGCAGACGTCCGTCGGGTATTCGTCGGGAACGAAGCCCGCTTCGTCGCAAATCCGATCGCCGGCGTCGCCGTAGATGGCGAGGCTCGCCGCCTGCACCCAGACGTCGGGCGGACGATGGACGAGCCGCAAGGCCTCCCCGAGCACCTTCGTCGAATCGGTCCGCGATCGGAGAATGCGCTCGCGATTGCGGCGGGTCTGTCGGCAGTTCACGTTCTTGCCGGCCAGGTTCACGAGCGCTCGGGCCCCTTCGAGATGGCTGGTCCAGCGATCGTCGAGGGTTTTCCCGTCCCACTCGACGGCCGTTCCCCGGCCGCGGTAGCTGTCGGGGCGCCGCGTCAACACGACCGGGTCGTAACCTCGCCCGCTCAGAACGTCGGCGAGAACGCGCCCGAGAAATCCGCTTCCGCCCGCTATCACCACCCGGTTTCTGTCGGCTTGTTCCATGATTTTTTTCCTCTCCGAAAATCGGTCGCGGGTTTCCCTCGTTTCCGTCAAAAGAGAAGTTCAGCGGCCAATAAAAGCGCGGTCACTTCTGTTGGAGACCGAGCGACTTGGCGATCTTGTCGCCCATTCGGATCGCATTGACGGCGGACTGGGTGGGAAGACGGTCCATTTTCGAATAGAAATCGCTGACGAGTTCGAAGAACCCGAGCAGTTCCTCCAACTGCTCCCGGGCGTGATCGCTGTCGGGGTCGTCCGCTTCCGCCGCCTCCCGGGCGCATTTGCGAAGGTTCGTCAGGGTCGGATCGATTTCGCGGCGTTTCCGCTCCGCGGCAATGATCCGGAACAATTCGTAAACGTCCTGGACGGACTCGAAATGGTCGCGCCGGTCTCCCGGAAGGTGGACGGTTTTCACGATGCCCCAGTTCTGCAACTCCTTGAGGCTGTTGCTCGCGTTCGAGCGCGCGACGCCGAGCCGGTCGCATATCTGCTCGGCGTTGAGGGGCATCTCCGAGAGGTAGAGCAGGGCGTGTATCTGAGCCACCGTGCGGTTGACCCCCCACTTGGTTCCCATCTCGCCCCAGTGGAGGATGAAATGCTGGGCGAATGGAGGCAGCGTCGTCATTTCTTTAATTTCTGTCATTACAGAAATGCAGGAATCCAGAGGGCGCAAGGGATTCCGGACCTGTATGGAAATTTCCCCTGTTTACGGGTTCCAATGGCGAACGTATATTCTGCGAACATGGAAACGCTTCAGACAATTTTAACTCACTGGTTTTTCTGGGGATTCGTCCTCGGATTTTTCCTCTGCGTCCTTTCGCTCATTGCCCACGCCAAGACCAAGAACGAGTTTAAGCGGCTCAAGGGACACCTCGGCGACAAGCTCGAAATCGAGGCGGAGAAGATGTCGGAGATGAAGGCGAAGACCGAAGCCCTCAAGACCGAGAACGAGCATCTCCGAATGAAGGTCAACAGCGGTCGCGTGCAGGACGACTACCAGTCCCTGGAGCGCGAACTGGAGATCTACGCCCGCGCCGAGAAGGCCATGGTCGTCAACGCTCCCGGCTTCGCCCAGGCCTGGGAGAGGGCCAAGGAGGCCGCCCTCGTCGAAGTCGAGGCGGAGGAGGCCGGGAAAAGTCTTCCCCGCCGCATCTTTAAGAAATTCTTCCACAAAAGCGGCGGCCACGTCGACGAGGAAGTGGTCGATGCGCTGCCGTCCGAGTCCACCAACCGGAAAAAGGAGCCCGCTCCGACGGAAGAATGACCGGGCGGTCCTGCGAAAGAGGCGGTTGGCAGACCGTTGGATCTGCCTGAAGATTCGCGCATGATACTCGACCTCCCCGAACGGGAATTCTCCGGATACATTTTCGACTGCGACGGCACGCTCGTCGATTCCATGCCGCTGCACTTCAGGGCGTGGACGGCCAGTTTCGTCCACCACGACGCGCCCTGGGAGTGGACCGAGGACGAGTTCTACTCCAACGCCGGCGTCCCCGACCGCGTCACCGTGATGGAGCTGAACGAACGCTACGGGGCTCAGATCGATCCCGACGCCGTCCACGAATTCAAGGCGCGGTGGTACGCCGAGAACCTCCACGAACTCCGCGAGGTCCAGGCAGTCGCCGAGTTGGCCCGCGAGCTTCACCGCGAGGGGAAGCGCATCTCCGTCGCCTCCGGCAGCGACATCTCCCTGGTGAAGCCGTCGCTCCGGCAAATCGGTCTGGGAGAGCTGTTCGACATCGTCATCACGCCCGCCCAGGTCGAGTGGGGAAAGCCGGCGCCGGACATGTTTCTTCTCGCCGCCGACCGCATGGGCGTGGCACCGGAGGAATGTCTCGTGTTCGAAGACGGGCAGGCGGGTCTCGACGCGGCGGACGCGGCGGGCATGGCGAGCGTCTTCGTGCCGAGCCGCCTCACCTGAACGGACGCATTTAGCCGAAGATTTTCGTTGTCTAGCCGCGGCGGCGGCGGAAAACTGGAGGCGTGTTCCAGGTCATCTTCAACGAAATCAGCGCGGCGGAAATTTCGCAGCTGCCCACGCTCGAGCAGCTCGAAGTGCTGAACGAATTTCAAGTCCGGCCCGAGGATCTGGAAAACCTCGAGGAGGAGGACTCCGACGCCCCCTTCGGCCAGATCGAGCGGAGCGGCAAGACGCTCTACCGCTACCGCGCCAGCGACGTCCGCATCTACTTCGAGGTTCTGGAAGACCACCAGTCCGTCGTTGTCCATCGGGTCCTGAACAAGAACACGTTCCAGGATTTTCTCTATCGCGCCAACCTGCCCGTCGGCGACGACGACGACCTCGCCCAGTCCAAGCAGTTCTGGGAGCTGATCGAGGAAGGGGAAAGGGCCCGGCGGGTGTAGGACAAGCCGAGTTTCCCGACGATGGCCAATCTCCTGGACAAAGTTGAAACGGACGAGGGTTGGCGCCGCGGCGCTTTTCCCGCCTGCCGCGACCGCATCTTCCTGGCCCACGCCGCCGTGGCCGCCCTTCCGCAAGTTGCCGTGGCCGCCATGGACGAGTTCAATCGGGCGTCGTCCACCGGCGAACTCGACTATTCCCGTGTCCTGCTGAAGCAAATGGACGAAGTGCGCGAGTCGGCGGCCCGGCTCGTTGAATGCGACGCCGACGAAATCGCCCTGCTCGGTCCCACCAGTCTCGGCCTCAGTCTCGTGGCCAACGGGCTCGACTGGAAACCCGGCGACGAGGTCGTGACCTACCTCGACGACTACCCCGCCAACGTCTACCCGTGGAAAAACCTCGAGCGCCTCGGCGCCAAGGTCGTCTATCTCGAACCGGAGGAGACCGGCCGCATCACCCCCGAACTCGTCCGCGACACCGTGACCCCGCGGACCAAGCTCTTCGCCCTGGCTTCCAACCACTTCCTCACCGGCTACCAGCTCGACGTCGAGGCCGTCGGCGAGATCGCCCGCGAGCACGGCATCCTGTTCTGTCTCGACGCGATCCAGACCGCCGGCGCCTTCCCGACCCTGGCGAAGCACGTCGATTTTCTCAGCGCAGACTCCCACAAGTGGATGCTCGGGCCCATGACCGCCGGCGTCGTCTACGTGAAGCGATCCCGTTTCGACGAACTCCGGCCGAGCCTTCTCGGCGCCTGGAACGTCAAGTCGCCCGATTTCATCGCGCGCGACGCCGTCGACTTCGAGCCCGGCGCCCGGCGCTACGAGCCCGGAGTCCTCAACGCCCCCGGTCTCCTCGGAATGCGCGCCTCCATGGACATGCTGACCGGCATCGGCATCGAAAACGTCGCCGCCAGGCTGCGCCACCTCGGGGGCGTTGTCCGCGCCGGGCTCGACGACCTCGGCTTCGACCTCGTCGGGCCCCGCGGCGGGAAGGAAGCCTCCGGCATCGTCACGTTCACCGATCGCCGCGACCCCGACCGCGTCGGCGTCCTCTACCGCCGCCTGTCCGAAGCCGGCGTCGTTTCCAGCTTCCGGCACGACCGGAAAGGCGTCCCCTACATCCGATTCAGCCCGCATTTCTACAACACCCGCGCCGAGATCGAACAAGTTCTTCTCACGCTTGGCGACTCCCGTGCTTGACGAACG
Source organism: Verrucomicrobiales bacterium (assembly GCA_040905585.1). Classification (GTDB taxonomy): domain Bacteria; phylum Verrucomicrobiota; class Verrucomicrobiia; order Verrucomicrobiales; family DEV007; genus Arctic95D-9. Next base: position 21,301 of record JBBDRG010000025.1, on the reverse strand, counting down.
CCCCACTTGCGGCTTGAATCGGAGCGACTAGTCGGCCGGGAAGCGGCCCGACTCCAAGTGCGACTTGGCAGCTTCCCGTTCAAGGAACTCAATTTCAAACGAGAGGGCAACCGCTGTGGACTTCAAGGACATCAAGAAAATCGTTGAGCTCATGGACCAGCACGGACTTTCCCAGTTCAAGCTGGAGCAGGACGAAACCAAGCTCGAGTTGAAAAAGGGCGGCGACATCGACATGAAAGCCATCCAGCGCCTCGTCGGTTCCATGCCCCAGGCACCGGCCCCCGCCTCGCCCCCCTCCCTCGCGCCTCCCGGCCCCGGCGACGCCGGCGGACTGCCCGTCGGCGTCGAGGAGATCACCTCGCCCATGGTCGGGACCTTCTACACCGCCTCCTCGCCCGACTCCGGCCCCTTCGTCAAGAAAGGCGACACCGTCACCCCCGAGACCACCGTCTGCATCATCGAAGCGATGAAGGTCATGAACGAAATCCACGCCGACGTCGCCGGGGAAATCGTCGAGATTCTCGTCGACAACGGAACCGCCGTCCAATACGGCGAACCCCTTTTCCGGGTCAAAACCGCCTGATCCCCCCTCCGGACTCGGGCCACCAGCAGAATTCGGAAGCGGCATCCGCATGTTCAAGAACATACTCGTAGCCAACCGGGGCGAAATCGCCCTCCGCGTGATCCGGGCCGCCAAGGAACTCGGTGTCCGCACCACCGCCGTGTACTCCGAGGCCGACGTCGACTCCATGCACGTCCACCTCGCGGACGACGCCATCTGCATCGGGCCCGCCGCCAGCTCCGAGTCCTACCTCCGCATGGAGGCCATCCTCTCCGCCGCCGAGATCGCCAACGTCGACGCCATCCACCCCGGCTACGGCTTCCTCTCCGAAAACCCGCGCTTCGCCGAACTCTGCGAGAGCTGCAACGTGAAATTCATCGGCCCTTCCGCCGAAATCATCGCCCTCATGGGCGACAAGAACCAGGCTCGCGCCACCGCGACCAAGTACGGGATACCCGTCACCCCCGGCAGCGAAGGCATCGTTCAGACCGAAAAGGAAGCCATCAAGGTCGCGGGAAAAATCGGCTACCCCGTCATGATCAAGGCAAGCGCCGGCGGCGGCGGACGCGGCATGCGGCCCGCCCTGAACAAAGCCACCTTCGTCCACGCCTTCCACGCCGCCCGGACCGAGGCCGAAGCCTGCTTCGGCTCCCCCGACGTCTACATCGAGAGACTCGTCGAAAACCCCCGCCACATCGAATTCCAGATCGTAGCCGACAGCCAGGGAAACGTGAAGGAACTCGGCGAACGCGACTGCTCCATGCAGCGCCGCAACCAGAAGATCATCGAAGAAACCCCTTCCCCCCTGCTTGGCGACGATCTGCGCCAACGCATGGCCGAAGCCTCCGAAGAACTCGTCAGGAAAATCGGCTACGTCAATTGCGGCACCATCGAATACCTCGTCGACGACAAGGAGAACTTCTACTTCATGGAGATGAACACCCGCATCCAGGTGGAACATCCCATCACCGAAGAAGTCCGCGGCTGCGATCTCATCAAGGAACAGATCCGCATCGCCGCCGGCTCCGAACTCTCCGAGCACGTCCTCAACAGCGAACCCCGCGGGCATTCCATCGAATGCCGCATCAACGCCGAGGATCCCTACAACAACTTCGCCCCCAGCCCCGGCAAGATAAAACTCTTCTACGCCCCCGGCGGCCGAGGCGTCCGCGTCGACACCCATGTCTACAGCGGCTACGAAGTGCCGCCCAACTACGACTCGATGATCGCCAAGCTCATCGTCACCGGCGCCACCCGCGAAATCGCCATTGCCCGCATGCTCCGCTCGCTCAACGAGTTCGTCATCCGCGGCATCAAGACCACCATCCCTTTCCAGGCATCCATTCTCAAGCACAACGCCTTCCGCACCGGCGAATACAACATTGGCTGGTGCGAGAAGTTTCTCGCCTCCTCCCCCACTCCGCCCGAGCTGCCCGCCATCATGCTCGAAGAGGACTGGTGACCCGTCTCCGGCGGCCGGCACCCGCGCTCCCGTCCGGGAAATCCTCGGAGCGACGAGACCAGGTTCATCGAAGGCGCCCGCGGGATTCGCATTGACGCCTTCGCCCCGAATCGATAGCCTCGCGGTCAATTCGACCGCGAAATCGGAGCGATCGCGAGAGTCATGACACGAACGGTAATTTCTTAATTTCTTGGTTGCTGGTATGCCTGCCCCTCCCCGTCGTCTGCGAAGACGCCGTGAAATGAGTGAACGGTAGCGGGGACGATTCCTTTACCCTGTCGGATCGACGATGAGTCGAGGTCCGTGCTTCTCCTTTGTCGCAACGGGCCGACGAGCCTCGAGCAACGGCTCGACGCGTGTATTTTCGGTGATCGCGGTCTTGCAATCGGCGCGGTTTCATGGATTCTCAGGGCTTTCCATCTACAAAACCCCAAAAATCCCTCGATGATCGCATTACTCTTTCTGATACCGCTCTTCGGTATTCTCGCTCTCGGATTCACCTACTGGCGCTCCGTCTGGGTGGCGAAGCAGGATCCGGGCACCGAGGAAATGCAGCGCATCGCGAAGAACATCGCGGAGGGCGCCATGGCGTTTTTGCGAGCCGAATACAAGGTGCTGGCGTTTTTCGTGGGCTCGGTGGCGGTGCTGCTGGCCATCGGCGGGTTTCGCGACCCGGTGAACAGTTCTCCCTTCGTGGCCCTCTCGTTCATCGTGGGTGCCTTCTGCTCGGGGCTTGCGGGCTTCATCGGGATGCGAGTGGCGACGAAGGCGAACGTCCGAACCACCCACGGCGCGCGGACCAGCCTCGGCGAGGGACTCAAGGTCGCTTTCGCCGGCGGTTCCGTCATGGGCATGGGCGTGGTCGGCTTGGGTCTGCTCGGTCTCGGTCTGCTGTTCTTGATTTTCGGAAGCGCCATCGGCACGGACGCGGATTCGATCGGCCGGGTCATGACGATCATCACGGGCTTTTCGTTCGGCGCCTCGTCGATTGCCTTGTTCGCCCGCGTCGGCGGAGGCATCTACACGAAGGCCGCGGACGTCGGGGCCGATCTCGTCGGCAAGGTCGAGGCGGGCATTCCGGAGGACCATCCGCTCAACCCCGCCACCATCGCGGACAACGTGGGCGACAACGTCGGCGACGTCGCCGGAATGGGCGCCGACCTTTTCGAGTCCTACGTGGGATCGATCATCGCCACGATGGTTCTCGGCGCGGTCTTCATGGTGCTGCCCGAGTTCGTCGACCTGCCCCTCGGCGGGGTGTTGCTGCCTCTCTTGCTGGCGGGTCTCGGCATCGTTTCGTCGATCATCGGAACCTTTTTCGTCCGGGTGAAAAACGGGGGCGATCCGCAGAAAGCCCTCAACCTCGGCGAGATCGTGGCCGGCCTCATCCTTCTGCTGGGCACGTTCGTCCTCACCCGCGTGATGCTCCCGGAGACTTGGACCGTGGCAGGCGAAGAATACTCGGCCTTCGGCGCCTTCGGAGCGATCGCGATCGGTTTGGTCGCCGGTATCTTGATCGGCTACATCACCGAGCACTACACTGGCACCGGCAAAAAACCCGTCATCGGCATCGTCAAGCAGTCGGTCACGGGCTCGGCGACCAACATCATCGCCGGCCTGGGAGTCGGCATGATGTCGACCGCGCTGCCCATCATCGTGTTGGCAACGACGATTCTCGCCGCCCACGAACTGGCCGGTCTCTACGGCATCGCCATCGCGGCGGTCGGCATGCTTTCGAACACCGGCATCCAGCTGGCCGTCGACGCCTACGGGCCGATCTCCGACAACGCGGGCGGCATCGCCGAAATGAGCGAACTGCCGCCGGAGGTGCGGGAGAGGACCGACAAGCTCGACGCGGTGGGCAACACCACCGCCGCGATCGGAAAAGGCTTCGCGATCGGCTCCGCGGCCCTTACCGCCCTGGCTCTTTTCGCCGCGTTCAGGACGACGTGGGAACAGGCCAACGGTGAAACCCTCCTCATCGAGGTGACCAATCCGTCGGTGGTAGCGGCTCTCTTCGTCGGCGGGATGCTGCCGTTTCTCTTTTCCGCGCTTTCCATGGAAGCGGTCGGGCGCGCCGCCATGTCGATGATCGAGGAGGTGCGTCGCCAGTTCCGGGACATTCCCGGTCTCCGGGCCGGTCTCGACGCCATGAGCCGCAACGAAGGCAAGTCGGTCGCCGACTGGTCGGACGAAGACAGGAACATCTACGTCGACGCCCACGGCCAGGCGGAATACGGAAAGTGCGTCGCGATTTCGACCAAGTCGGCGATCCGCGAAATGGTGAAGCCCGGCCTTCTCGCCGTGGGGGCGCCCGTAGCGGTGGGCTTTCTCGGCGGGGCGGAAATGCTCGGCGGCCTGCTCGCGGGAGTGACGGTCACCGGCGTGCTGCTCGCCCTCTTCCAGTCGAATGCCGGGGGGGCCTGGGACAATGCCAAGAAGATGATCGAAGAAGGCTTCGAAGTGAACGGGGTGATGCTCGGCAAAGGTTCGGAGGCCCACAAGGCATCCGTGGTCGGAGACACCGTGGGCGATCCCTTCAAGGACACCTCCGGGCCGTCGCTGAACATCCTGCTGAAGCTCATGAGCGTGGTGGCTCTCGTCATCGCCTCGATGATCTGAACACCCACCGGCCGAACGATCCGATAGCGCGAAGGAACGCGCCGCTTCACCGCTTCGCGGTTTCCGTTACCTCCCCGCCTCGTGGAGTTCGCGGATTTCCTCGGCGGACAGCGCGCGCTCCAAGATGACGAATTCGTCGATCCGCCCGTTGAGACTGCGGAGGGGGTGGCCCTTCCCTTGAGCCTGCCAGTTGCCGATCTCGGCTCCTCCGAGACGGAGCGGCGGCATCGAATCGCGCGTTTCTTCCGCCACGAGTTCGCTGTCGAGGTAATGGGTCACGGCCCCGGTTTTTCGATCGAGGGTCGCCGCCACGTGCATCCATCGTCCGAGGTCGCCGGGATGAATCACGGGGGGAGAAACCGTGTTGGGCGTTTCGCCGGACGAAATGCCGAGGATTAGTTCGCCCTTGTCGCTGATCTGCCAATGAACCTCGCCGGGGTCGAAGCCGTCGGTCAACAGCAGAGAGCTCAACCAGCGATCGAGTCCCTCGATCCGCACCCACGCGGCCAAGGTCAGCGCGTCGAAGCTGCCGGGCACCCGCAGGCGAACCCGGTCGGTGATGCGCTTGAATTCCAGCGCCCCCTTGCCCGGCCAGCGTCCCTCCGTCCATCTGGCGCCGACGATGGCGCCGCCCGGTCCGCCGACGCTGCGGTTAGCGAGCTGACGATCCCACGGCTGCTGATTCTCGAAATCGAACAAGACCAGGGTCGACGGATCGTTCGCAAAAGCGTCCCGTTGCCTCTGCCAGGAGCGGTAGTGAGTTTCCGAATCCGCGTTGGCGAGTTCCAGGAACCGCCGCCGGTCGACGAAGCCGTTTCCTCCGTTCAAGACGGATTCGAACACTCCCGACCGCGCACGAATGCCGGCGCCGGTGGTTAGACGCCGCAGTTCCTTGCCTTCGTAGTTGTCGAGTCGCACCTCGCCGTCCGCGACGTGGACTTCGCTGCGTCCGTCGCTCCCGACGCTGAGCGAAAACTCGGTTCCGAGGTCCACGGCCTTGTAGTCGGGCGTTTCGATCGCGAAACCCCGGGCCGGTTCGGGAACGAAGGCCCGGAGGCGACCCTCCCGGCACTCGATCTCGGTGTCCGAGACGAGCACGAGTTCGGCAGGACCTTCCACGATGACGGTCGCGCCGCTGAAAAATTCAAGCTGGGCGAGGCCGGAACGGAGCCGGAACGCTCCCTCGGGGACCGCGTCGCCTTCCTCCAGCGGAAGCGAGCCCTGCGGCCACTGCGGTTCGACCGCCCGCGACAGGACGGCCACGGCCGAAAGGCTGGACGGCTCGGGGTCGGGACGCTCCATCCCGGCGTTTCGCCGGAGAAGAAACCCGTTGAAGAGAAGAACAACGATTGCCGCCGCCGCGATCGTCGTGTTCCGGACCACGCGTCGCCTGCGCCTGGACCCCCGCCGCGTGTCGATCGACGGCGTCGAGTCGGGAAAAGGAATCGCCGTGCCCGCGCCGATCGGCAATCCGGCCGGCGCGTGCTCGTAGGCGAGGGCGGCGTCGAGCTCCGCCAGTTCGAGGTAGCGTTCGCAAGCCTCCGGATCGCCGCGCAAGAGATGATTCAGCTCTTCGCGCCCCGCCGCCGAAAGCCGGTCGTCGAGGAGGTCGCACGTCAGCTTGGCGACGCGGGCGAGTCGTTGATGCCGGTTCATGCGATTCCCTCCTTGGCCAAGTGCTTTTCGACGCATGCCTGGAGGGCGGATCGAATGCGCAGCAAGGCCTGCGAGACGGCGCCTTCCGTCTTGCCCTGTTCTCTGGCGATGGCCTGCACCGACGCACCCGGCCGGTAGCGTTCCTCGACGAGGCGCCGCTGCCTGACCGGCAGGGCGGCGACGCAACGCCGCAGGGCGGCGAGTCGCGCCTCGGCGCCCTCGGCTCGTTCTTCCTGGCGTTCCGCCAGGTAGTCGAACACCTCTTCGTCGAACACGAGCTGCTCGCGGCTCAGTTTCCGTCGCTGGTTGAGCACGTGAAAGTAAGCCGTCCGGCAGGCCCAGGCGGTGAAGTTGGTCCCCGGCTCGAAATCTTCCGCCTTTCTCCAGAGCGTCAGGTTGGTTTCCTGCAGAATGTCCTTGGCCCGCGCGTGGTCGTGGCACAGCGACACGATGTACCCGAACACCGGCGACTGCGCGCCCGTCAGCAGTTCGATGAATTCCTCCGTGTCGCGTTTCATGGTCGTGCAAGGATACCGCACGACCAGAGGATATCTCACGACGAAAGTTCGTCCTGGTCTCGAACGCGCGACCGGAGCCCGTCCTGCCATCCCGCCTCAAAGGAAACCAGCGCCGGCTTGCAGCCGCAGTGCCTCAGATGGCCGAGATAATGTCGTTCAAAGTCTTGCTGGGGCGCATCGCCGCCGAGACGAGCGCGTCGATGGGCTGATAGTAGCCGCCGATGTCCACGGATTGGCCCTGGACGACGATGAGTTCTTCGAGAACCCGGTTTTCGTGCTCCAGCAGAGACTGCGCGACCGGCTCGAACTCGGCCTTGAGGTCGGCGCCGTCGTCCTGGGCGGCGAGCGCTTGGGCCCAGTAGAGGGCGAGGTAGAAATGGCTGCCTCGGTTGTCGATGCCGCCGAGACGGCGGGTGGGGGACTTGTCGTTTTTCAGAAAGTCGCCGGTCGCGTCGTCGAGTGCTTTCGCGAGAATTTTGGCCTTGGGATTGTCGAAGGTGTCGCCGAGGTGGTCGAGAGACACGGCGAGGGCGAGAAATTCCCCGAGGGAGTCCCAGCGAAGGTAGTTTTCCATGACGAACTGCTGCACGTGCTTCGGAGCGGAGCCGCCCGCGCCGGTTTCGAAAAGACCGCCGCCGTTCATGAGGGGGACGACGGAGAGCATTTTCGCGCTGGTGCCGAGTTCGAGAATGGGGAACAGGTCGGTGAGGTAGTCGCGCAGGACGTTTCCGGTGACGGAGATGGTGTCCTTTCCGTCCTTGAGGCGCTCGAGGGTGAAGGTCGTCGCTTCGACGGGCGGCTTGATGAAAATTTCCAGCCCCCCGGTGTCGTGGTCGGCGAGGTACTTGTTCACCTTCTCGATGAGGCGGGCATCGTGGGCGCGGCCCATGTCGAGCCAGAAAACGGCCGGGGCACCGGTAGCCCGGGCTCGATTGACGGCGAGCTTCACCCAGTCGCGGATGGGCGCGTCCTTGGTCTGGCAGCCGCGCCAGATGTCTCCTTTTTCGACTTCGTGCTCCATGAGCACTTCGCCGGTCGAGTCGATCACTCTCACGACGCCGTCTCCGGGTATTTCGAAGGTTTTGTCGTGCGAGCCGTACTCCTCGGCTTTCTGCGCCATGAGCCCGACGTTCGGAACGGTTCCCATGGTGGCGGGATCGAAAGCGCCGTGTTTCTTGCAGAATTCGATGGTCGCGTCGTAGACCGCGGCGTAGCTGCTGTCGGGGATGACGGCGAGGGCGTCCTGCTGGTCGCCCGCCTTGTTCCACATCTGCCCGGAGGTGCGGATCATGGCCGGCATGGAGGCGTCGATGATGATGTCGCTGGGCACGTGGAGATTGGTGATGCCCTTGTCGGAGTTGACCATGGCGAGATCGGGACCGTTCTCGTAACAGGCCTCGATGCCGGATTCGAGATCCGCTTTTTTCCCGCTCGGCAGCGAATCGATCTTCGATGCGAGATCGCCGAAGCCGTTGTTGAAGTCGACGCCGAGTTCGTCGAGCAGGGGGAGGTGCTTTTCGACGAGATCCTTGAAATACACCTTCACGGCATGGCCGAAAATGATCGGATCGGAGACCTTCATCATCGTCGCCTTCAGGTGGATGGAGAACAGAATGCCGTCCGCCTTGGCCGCCTCGACCTGCTTTTCGAGAAAGGAGACGAGCGCCTTTTTGTTCATGACGGCACCGTCGAAGACTTCGTCGGCGAGCAGGGGGACGGACTCCTTGAGGACTGCGGTCGTTCCGTCCGATCCGACGAATTCAATCCGCACGTCGGTGGCCTCCGGAACGACGACCGACTGCTCGCTGGACCGGAAATCGCCGGCGTCCATGCTGGCGACGCGAGTCTTGGAGTCGGACGACCACTCGCCCATGGAATGAGGATTCTGCCGGACGTATTCCTTGACCGCCTTCGGCGCGCGGCGGTCGGAATTGCCTTCGCGGAGGACGGGGTTGACGGCGCTGCCCTTGACTCTGTCGTAGCGGGCCTTGATGTCCTTTTCGGCGTCGGTCTTCGGCTCCGCGGGATAGTCCGGAAGCGCGTAGCCCTTCTCCTGAAGTTCGGCGACGGCGGCTTTCACCTGCGGAATGGAAGCGCTGATGTTGGGCAGCTTGATGATATTGGCCTCGGGGGTTTTGGCGAGGTCGCCGAGTTCCCCGAGCGCGTCCGGCACCCTCTCCTTCTCCTCGAGGAAATCGGGGAACAGCGCCAGGATGCGTCCCGCCAGCGAAATGTCGCGCGTTTCCACGGCGATGCCGGAGGAGCGGGTGAAGGCCTCGATGATGGGAAGCAGCGAATAGGTCGCCAGCGCGGGCGCTTCGTCGGTCTTCGTGTAGATGATTGTCGGAGCTGTGGACATGATTCGTGGAAGCGGTGAAATCCCCCGTCTCTAGATATGGGAACGTATCGCGGCACATAAACGTATGCCGAGGCAAAATCAACCGGTCGCATGCCGGGTCGATCAGGCCAACCGCATGGGGCGGAGACGATGGCGAACCCCCCAGCGGGGCGGCATTCGCGGACGCCAAGGGCAAAACCATTTGAAAGCGTTCTCTTTTCTGTCATCCTCCCAGGGTCCGTTTCATTAAAGGAGCGGCCGAGCGGCACATGGGTAGACAACGAAAAAAGGCGATTCTGGCTCTGGAGGACGGCACGGTGTTCGAAGGTGTCGCATTCGGTGCCGAGAGCACGCAGACCGGCGAAATCTGCTTCAATACTTCGATGACGGGGTATCAGGAGATCCTTACCGACCCGTCCTACCGGGGACAGTTCGTCACCATGACCTGTCCGTTGATCGGAAACTACGGCGTCAGCAAGGCCGACGCCGAGAGTTCCCGGGTCCACGTCCGCGGATTCGTGATCGAGGAACTTTGCGATGTTCCAAGCAACTGGCGAAGCGAGCAGTCGCTGCACGATTATCTCGCCGACGCCGGCGTTCCCGGGATCGAGGGGATCGACACCCGCGCGCTGACCAAGCGCCTCCGCGTGGGCGGCGCGATGAGGGCGACCCTCTGCACCGACGGCAGCCTCGACGAGGCCGGCGCCGTGACGATGGCCAGGGAATCGCCGCCGATGAAGGGCGCGGACTACGTGCAGGAGGTCAGCACCCCGACGTCCTACCGGTGGGATCCCGACAGCAAGCTGAGTCGCGAGTGGACCATCGTCAACCCTACCAGCGGGGAGGAGCTCGAGGAGGAGGACGGCGAGATGTATCGCCCGCTTCCCGACCCGAAGTACCGGATTGTCGCCTACGATTACGGGATCAAGCTGAACATTCTCCGCAAGCTGCGTCGCAACGGATTCGACGTGGAGGTGGTGGGTTCGCGCACGCCGGTGTCCGAAGTTCTGGCCCGGGATCCGGACGGAGTTTTTCTTTCCAACGGCCCCGGCGACCCCGCCGCACTCGACTACATCCACGAGCAAGTGAAAGAACTCATCGACAAGAAGCCGGTCTTCGGCATCTGCCTCGGTCACCAGGTGCTGGCCCACGCCATGGGCGGAAAGACCTTCAAGCTGAAGTTCGGCCATCGCGGCGGCAACCAGCCGGTGAAGGATCTTCGTTCCGGCAAGATCGCGATCACCTCCCAGAACCACGGCTTCGCCGTCGACGCCGAGTCTCTTCCGGCGCATCTCGAGGTGACGCACATCAATCTCAACGACAAGACGGTCGAGGGAATGCGCCATCGCGACTACCCGGTATTCTCCGTCCAGTACCATCCCGAGGCGGCCCCGGGGCCGAGCGACGCTTCGTACTTCTTCGAAGAATTCGCCAATCTCATTGAACAATCGCGCTGAAATAGAGTAAAACCCAGACATGGCCAAAATCACGATCAACGTTCCGGATCAGGAAGCTCTCGAAATCGACCTCGACAGCTACGAGCAGATTTCCCTGGGTCGCGGTCCGGACAACGACGTGGTACTCGACCACGTTTCCATGTCCGGGTCCCACGCGGTGATTCAGAACCTCGACGGCGCTTTTCAGATCACCGACCTCAGTTCCACCAACGGTACCTTCGTGAACGACGAGGCGATCTCCGAAAGTATCCTCGGTCACGGCGATCGGATTCTTTTCGGCAGCGTCTCGGCCGTTTTCGAAGAAGAAGACGAAGCCGCCGGCGCGGAGGGAGGTGTCGGCGACGCCGCAGAGACGGCGGGAGAGGGCAGCGGCTACGCCATGCACTACGCCGAGGTGGCCGAAGTTTCCAATCACCCCGAGCAATTCAAGAATCTGTCGCCCATCGAGAAGATCGAAAAGAAAGACGTCCTCGGGCAACTCGCGTACATCGTCGGGATCGTCGCGATTCTCGCGGCCGGCGGAGTGGTGGCGGCGGCGGCAATGATGACCGTCTGAATCCGACCGCCGCGGCTCCTTTGAACGCTTTTTTCTCCCTCCGCGGACGCGGTGCACCGGATGCTCGTGCCGCAGTCGCCTGGGCGGAAGACTGAAACTTTTTTGAGCATTAGAACTGTTTTTTCATGTCGAACACGATCGTGATAGGTGCCCAGTGGGGCGACGAAGGCAAAGGCAAGATTGTCGACCTTCTTACGGAGTCCGCCGACGTTGTGGTGAGAGCCCAAGGCGGAAACAATGCCGGCCACACGGTCATCTCCGACGGGCGGGAGTATATTCTCCATCTGATTCCCTCCGGCATTCTCTGGCCGGGAAAACTCTGCGTCATCGGCAACGGCGTGGTCATGGATCCGGTCGCCCTCCTCGGCGAGATCGACGGACTCGCGGAAAAGGGGATCGAGGTATCTTCGGACAGTCTCAAAATCTCGAACCGCGCCCATCTCGTCATGCCGTTTCACCGCGAACTGGACGCCTATCGCGAGGCGAGCCGCGGGGCAGGCAAGATCGGTACCACCAAGCGCGGCATCGGACCGACCTACGGCGACAAAATCGATCGCATCGGATTCCGCCTTCACGACCTCGTCGGAGATCCCGGCGCTTTCACCGAACGTCTCTTGGAACGCGTGGCCAATTGCAATCGCCTCTTCGACTCGGTCGGGATGGACAAACTCGACGGCGAGGCCATCGGGCGGGACCTGCTCGCGGCCGCCGACCGGCTGGTCCCCTACTGCGCCGACACCGTCGACATTCTCCACCGGGCCATAAAGGAGAAGCGCTCGCTCCTTTTCGAAGGCGCCCAGGGCACCTACCTCGACATCGACCAGGGCACCTATCCCTACGTGACCTCGTCGAACACCACCTCCGGCGGCGCCTGCACCGGCTCCGGGGTGCCGCCGCAGAAGATCGACCGCGTCTTCGGCGTCACCAAGGCCTACACGACCCGCGTCGGCGAGGGACCCTTTCCGACGCAGAACGGCGATCTCGCCGACCGGTTTCACAAGATGGGCCGGGAGTTCGGCGCGACCACCGGGCGGAAACGCCGATGCGGCTGGCTCGATCTGGTTCTGGTCCGATACGCCGCCATGGTCAACGGCTTCGACGACCTGGCCATCACCATTCTCGACGGGCTGGACGACTGCGCGGAAATTCCGGTCTGCACGCACTACGAGCTCGACGGCGAGAAACTGCGGCTCCCGCCCGCCTCGGCCAAGGATTTCGAGCGGGCCGAGCCCGTCTACGAGAATCTGCCGGGATGGTTGTCCGACACCACCGCATGCCGGACCTACGACGATTTGCCGGAGAACGCCCGCGCCTATCTCGCCCGCATCGAGCAGGAAACGGAGACCGCGGTCAGCATCGTCGGCGTCGGGCCGGCACGGGACCAAACCATCATCCGCTGAGGGTCCGCGCCCGGAACATGGCTGCGTTCGATCCCGAGAAACCGATTCCCGAGCACGTTGCCATCATCATGGACGGCAACGGCCGCTGGGCCGCGAAGCGGAACCTCCCCCGGAGAGAAGGCCATCGCGCCGGGGCCGAGTCCGTCGAAGCCTGCCTCGAGGCCTGCGGGGAAATCGGGGTGCGCTACCTGACCCTCTACGCCTTCAGCTCCGAAAACTGGAAGCGTCCCGAGTCGGAAGTCGACGCCCTCATGGGCCTCCTCTCCCACTTCCTCGAGGAGAAGCTCCCGGCCCTGATGAAGAACAACATCCGTGTCCGCGTCATCGGCCGGACCGATCGCCTTCCCGCCTCGAATCGAAGAGGCCTCGAAAAGTCGATCCGGCAAACCGCGGCGAACGACGGGCTCACACTCGTCGTCGCCCTCAGCTACGGTTCCCGCGAGGAAATCGTCGACGCCGCCCGCCAACTGGCGGAGAAAGCGAAGAACGGCGAACTCGATCCCGCCGCGATCGACGAAGAGGTTTTCGCGGAGCATCTCTACACCGCCGGCGTCCCCGACCCCGATCTTCTCATCCGCACCAGCGGCGAGTTCCGCGTCTCCAATTTCCTGCTCTGGCAGATCAGCTACACCGAGATCCACGTGACGAGCGTGCTCTGGCCCGACTTCCGGAGCGAGCATCTGCTCGAGGCCCTGGCCGATTTTCAGGGGCGTACCCGGCGGTTCGGGCGGCTGTAGCGCCCCGGCGAACCGACAGGGTAGAGTCGGTCGTTCAACCCTGTTCGCTCAGGGGGCGCCCAATTCCTCCAGGTTTATCCACCGCCGCTCCTCCCAGCTGCGCAGGCCGGCTTCGGCGAGTTGCACCCCCTTGGCACCCTCCATCAGGTCCCAGGGAAACGGTTCGTCGAGGGCGACGTGGCGGAGAAAAAGCTCCCACTGGATCTTGAAGGCGTTGTCGTAGTGGGTGGCTTCGGGAACCTCCTGCCAGCCTTCGTGGAAATCGATGGGCTGCTCGATGTCGGGATTCCACACCGGCTTGGGCGTCGCTCCGAGAGGCTGGATCCGGCAGTCGCGCAGGCCGACCACGGCCGACCCCCGGGTGCCGTCGACCTGCATCACGAAGAGATCGTCGCGGCGAACGCGCACGTCCCAGGAACTGTTGAACTGGCAAACTACGCCGTTCTCCAGCTCGAAGGTGGCGTAGCAGCTGTCGTCGGCGGTGCAGGGGTAGGGGCGGCCGTTCTCGTCGACCCGCTCGGGGACGTGGGTGGCGCCGAGGCAGGAAACGCCGGCAATGGGGCCGAAGACGTTGTCGACGAGGTAGCGCCAGTGGCAGAGCATGTCGACGATGATGCCGCCGCCGTCCTCCTTGCGGTAGTTCCAGCTGGGGCGCTGCGCGGGTTGTCCCTCGTCGTGCCCGGTGAAGACCCAGTAGCCGAACTCGCCCCGCACCGAGAGGATGCGACCGAAGAATTCCTGGTCGATCAGCATTTTCAGTTTGCGAATGCCGGGGAGCCAGAGCTTGTCCTGCACCACGCCGTTCTTGACGCCGGCCTCCCGGCAGACGGTGGCGAGCCGAATCGCTTCGTCGGTTTTCACGGCGGTTGGCTTCTCGCAGTAGATCGCCTTGCCCGCCTTCGCCGCCATTTCGACGAATCGCGCCCGATGGAGCGTGGAACTGGCGTCGAAGAGGATCTGGTTCCGGTCGTCGGCCAGGGCGGCGTCGAGGTCGGTGGTCCAGCGCTCCACCCCGTGCGTTTGGGCGAGGGCCTTCAGCTTGTTCTCGCTGCGCCCGGTGAGAATGGGGTCGACCTCGATCGTCTCGCCCGGCGAGACGCGCACGCCGCCTTGGTCGCGAATCGCGAGGATGGAGCGGATGAGGTGCTGATTGGTTCCCATGCGCCCGGTGACGCCGTTCATGATGATGCCGATTTTCATAGTGCTGTTTTCCTTGGCAGTACCTCGATATTTCTGCCGCAGTTGTTCTAACAATGTGCTAAATAGGCCGCTTTGATCGCTGCGAGAAATTCGTCCTGGTCGCGGGACCACCACCGGTTGGAGAACACTTCGACTTCGCTGAAGCCGTCGAAACCCGCGGCCTCGACCATGGACCGGATACCGCGCAGGTCGATGCAGCCTTCGCCCATGAGCCCGCGGTCGTTGAGCAGATCGACGGTCGGCGTCATCCAGTCGCAGACGTGGAAAGCGAAAAGCCAACCCTTTTCTCCCGCGAGGGCGATCTGGGCGGCGAGGTCGGGATCCCACCAGACGTGGTAGACGTCGACGGCGATGCCGACGAGTTCGTGATCGAGTTCGGCACAGACGGCGTTGGCCGAGGCCATCGTGTTGATCGCGCTGCGGTCGTCGGCGTACATGGGATGAAGCGGCTCGATGGCGAGTCGGATTCCGTGTTCCTCCGCCAGAGGGAGGACGGCGGCGATGCCCTCGGCGATCTGCCGGCGCGATTCCTCAAGCGGCTGCCCCGGCACCGCGCCGCAGACCAGCACGACCATGGGGGCGCCGAGTTCGGCCGCTTCGCGAACCGCGAGCCGATTGTCCTCGACCGCGTCGGCGAGCCCCTGCGGCGTGGCGGCCGGAAAAAATCCGCCCCGGCACAGAGAAACGATCCGGAGGTTCCGCTTCCCGAGTTGTTCGCCGATCCGGCGAATGTCCCGCCCTTCCAGTGCTGGCCGCCACACGGTGACGCCGCCGACGCCCGCTTCGGCGTACTTGTCCATGGCTACCTCGATCGGCCATGGCTTCGTGGTGATCGTGTGGACGCAGAGCTTCGAAAGGTCGGTCGGTGGCTTCGCGGTCATTTCAGCGAAAAGGCTTCGATGCCGAGCCGTTCGGCCACGCGCAACGGGCGCACGAGGGCTTCGCGCATGCGACGCTCTTCGCCGTCGGGCCGGAGGTCCGTGCAGTCCGGGTGGACATCCGGCGATTCGATCAGGCCGAGCAGCTTCAGGACGTGGGCCGTACTGTGCTTGTAGGCGGCGGCGCTGCTGTTTTCATCGAGGCGAAAGACGGCGTCCTCCAGCGATTGGAACGCCTCGAACAACTTGTAGACGCGGGTGTCGAGCGGCTCGCTGCGCCACATTTGCTTCGCGGCGCAGATCAGCGGGCAGGCGGAGGCACCAGCCCCGATGAGCAGCGGCAGGCCCATCCGCACGGCGGAGGCGATGCCGAAGTCGTCGCCGCTGTGAGGCGAGAAGTCGAGTCCGAGGTCGCGGCACATCGCGGCCCAGTATAGAAAATGCGGCTCGTCGAGAGTGGAGATCTTGCCGCCGACGAACTTCGGATGCTGCGCCAGCTCGTGCAGCAGCCAGGGATCGAAGGGCGTAGCCCATGGCACGAAGGAGGGCTCCAGCGCGTGGACGATGGCGGGGACCTCGATCATTTCGGCGATGTCGAAATAGGCGTCGCGCCGGGCCTCCGGATCCAGTTGATTGAGCTGACGCGACGTCATGACCATCACCTCGACCTTGTCGAAGCTCTGCGCGATCTCAAGGTGGGGCCGATACCAGGCGGCGTTGAAGGTTTCGCCTTCGCCGTCCGTCGCGGTCGTGCCGCAGATGATCTTCGGTTCGGGAAACGCGGCCCGGAAACGCCGGACGACCTCTCCGTAGAGATCCAGGCTCAGATCGAAGATGTAGCCGGTGTCGGCGTTGAGCACGAAGACGATTTCGACGCCGTAGGCTTCCGCGGAGGCGAGCATCCATCGGACGCTGCGTTCGAAGCCTTCCCAGTCGGGTTTGCCGTCGCGGAAGGGAAGCAGGGTGGCGACGCAAAGGCGCGGATTGGCCCGGTGGTCGACGAGCGATTCTTCGGGAGTGTGCGCCCAGGCGGTTTCGCTCCAGGCGGTGGTCGGCGTCAGGTCGGTCGGATCGGTAATCATGACGGCGAAAACCCTATCCGGCCGTTCCGTTTGCCGTGAGAACAAAAGCGCCTATTTTAGCACGAAACCGATGTCGGTTTCGTCATGTCGCAAGAACTGCAGTCCATCCTCCTCGAGGACTTCGAAATCACTTGGCCGGGCTTCGCCCTGCGGCGGGTGGCGCTGAACCAGCACATGCCCCGCGTCGAGAAACTCAGCGAGCATCGGCACGCCTCGCATCAGGCGCTTCTCTATCTGCGCGGCTACGGCACCCAGCACCTCGGGGAATATTCCTTCCCGGTGCGTCGCGGAAGTCTCGTCGTGATTCCCCCCGACTGCCGCCACCGTTTCGAAAAAGCGCGTCATTGGAGACCCGTCTGCCTCGCCGTCGATTTCCACGCGGAAAACGCTGGCGAGTGGAAGGAAGAGAGCCTCATGTCCCCGCCCGGCCTTGCGAATATCGAGAGATGGCTCGTCGAACTTAACGCGGAGGAAGCGAAGCCCCGGA
This sequence comes from Verrucomicrobiales bacterium, assembly GCA_040905585.1. Classification (GTDB taxonomy): domain Bacteria; phylum Verrucomicrobiota; class Verrucomicrobiia; order Verrucomicrobiales; family DEV007; genus Arctic95D-9. The sequence continues at coordinate 4,346 of JBBDRG010000025.1, read as the reverse complement.
AAAGCTCCATCCGTGTCGGCTCGCTCGTCCTTAGAATTCTTTCGCTGTTGGAGGCTTCGGCCCGGCCGGAATCCTCGTCGCCGGAGCCCGGACCGGTGTCGGCCGCGGTGCAACGCGTCGTCGACCGGTGCGGGCTCGCCGGACTCCGTCCGGGACAGGTCGCGCACGAACTCGATCGTTCGCTCGATCATCTCAATCGGCAACTCCGCGCCGAGACCGGCAGGACCGTGGGGGAAACCCTGGGGCGGGTCCGCCTCGAGCGCAGTGCCGAGCTGCTCAGGGCGGGCGCGCTCTCGATCGGCGAGGTCGGCTCCGCCGTGGGGATGGACGATCAAAACTACTTCTCGAGATGGTTTCGGAAGCAGACCGGCGAAACGCCGACGCGGTGGCGCGAAGCGATGCGGTGACCGGGCCGGGTGATGCGAGGACAAGATTGCGGGGCCGGACGCGCAGCTCGAGCTTTTCGGCCGCCGTTCACAGCGCCCGGTGGACGTGCTCGAGGGCGAGGAGCGCGTAGGCAGTCACGAGGATCGGATCGTCTTCCATCCAGCGATTGGAATCCGGATTGATCCACGAGCCGTCCCGCTGCTGTCGTTCCATCAGCTCGAGGGCGAGTTCCTCTTTCCAGTCGACTCGTTTGCCCTCGGGCGTCACGAACTCCTTGGTGCCGGTGACGGCCAGGGCCTTGGACATGGTGTGGTAGTAGTAGAAGAGGCCCTGGGCGTCGAGCCCGGGGTTTTCCTCCAGCGTGAAATTTTTCCGGAGCCAGTCCATGGCGGCGGCGATGCGGGGATCGTCGCGGTCCATGTCCGCGTAGATGAAGGCGAGCAGCCCGGCGTAGGTCATGCTGCCGTAGCTGCGGAGGGCGGTCTTCTCGCCGTCGTCGGTTTTCAGGACGATTTCGTCGGACTTGGTGTCGCCGGGGAAATAGACGAATCCGCCTCGATCCTCTTCGCGCAAGCCGACCCAGTCGCCGAGCTTCTCGATGGTCTTCTCGCTGTTCTGGATGCGGCTGACGAAGTCGATGGCGGCATTCCAGTCCAGATCGATCTCGTCGCTATTGTCGAACTCGGTGTCGGCCAGGGCCTTTTGGGAATAGTGGAGCGCCTCCAAGGCCAGGTGGGTGTTCGACAGGTCGGAATGCTCGTAGCTGCCGCCGTAACCGATGCCGCCGTCGAAGAGATTGTCCGTCTCTCCGGGCTCGCCGTAGTCCTGCTGCTGGTCGATCAGAAAACGGCGTCCCCCGGCGATGACGGGCAGGTGTTCTTCCTTGCCGGACTGAACGAGGGCCATCAGGCAGAGGGCCGTGTTGTAGGTGGCCAACCCTTTGTCGTAGAGGCCACCGTCGGGCTTCGCGTGGCCGAGAATGAAATCGTAGCCTTTTTCAACCGTGTCGGGAAGCGGGGCGCCCGGGTCGAGCGAAGGATCCCCGAGGATGGCGGAGACGGGCAGCGCCGTCAGGGCCGGGAGACTCGGGTCGCTCCAGGCACCCGTCCGCGCGTCCTGCCGGGCCTCGAGAAACTCGACGCCGGCGGCGACGGCTCGTTCGATTTCCAGCTTGAGCGAGACGTCGCCGTCGCCGCCGGGCCTGGTTCGGTCCTGAGCCGCCGCGGGAATCGGCGCCGGGATCGTCGGCAACAACAGGCAGCCGAGGAGGAGGGTGAGTCGGGGCTTCATGGTTTCGCGAATTTCGTTTCGGAAGCCTCAGTTCGCAAGGTCTTCTCCGGCGGGACGAATGACGAGCTTGCCGCGGGTTCCGATCTCGGGGATGGCCCGGCCGTTCGCCCCCCAGCGCTCGTCGACGTCGGCGCCCTCGCGCGTCATGTTGAACATGGCGAGTTGATCGAGGTAGATGGCGACGATCGAGCCTTCCCTCTCCGCCATGAACCCGCCGTTCTCGACCTTGGATCCGGTGAACACCCAGTCGCCGGCGGTCATGGGCGAGCCGGTCTTCCCGTCGGTCACCATTCCGGGGACGGCGATCTCGTCCGGAGAATCGTCCGGACGGAAGGAAAGGACGACGGCCTCTCCGCGGTCGGATGCTTCCCCGCCCTCCTTCTCCAAGGCTTCGGGAGGGAGCAGCCGGTTGAAAACATCGCCGCCGCCGCTCGCATAGTTCAGCAATTTCATCGTGACCTGGAGATTCATCGGCGAGACCTTCGTCGTGAAGATGGCTTCGTGGATCTTTCCGTTCTCGTGCACGAGAACGTATTCGATCGGACCGCCCTCGCGCATGTTCACGGTCACGGGCACGAACACTTCGCGGGATTCGGCGTCGAACTCGATCTCGCCGAGACGGTAGCGATGCTCGCCGATTTTGGCCACCGCCGGTTCCTCGGGCGCGGTCTCCTCCGCGCCGGACGCGAACGCCAGGCCCAGGGCGGCGAGGGCTGGCAGCAGAATCGATCGGGCGGGCATCTTCCAACATACGCGGATTCGACCCCGCTGAAAAGCTCCGGCCTGCTCCGGGGGGCGGGCTTCACGCTGGAGCTGCTCGACGCCGCAAGGAAGCCGCCACCGAGCGGATCCGGTCCGATAGCGATCTGCCTTGCGGAGATTCCGATAAGCGGCGACGATCCCACCCGATGCGGATGTTGCTCATGCTGCTGACGATTTCCGTCGGCTACCCGCCGATCCTGGAAGCTCAGTCCATCCCACCTCTTGTTTCGGAGAAATGCACCGGGTGTCATCCGCTCCCGCGCCCGGACTCGATGCCGCGGCATGCCTGGACCACCGTGGGGGAGACCATGACCGCTCTGATGAAACGGGCGGACGTCCCCATCGAGCCCGAGGAGATGGACGAGATAGTCGCCTACTACCAAGCCAACAGTCCGGTGAGACTCGAGCAAATACGGGACGACTACGCCGAACCGCTCCTGAATTTCGGCAAAACCAGCGCCGGCATGATTTCGTTCGACGAGCGCCCCAAGATCACCGGGGTCACCTTCACCGACATCGACGGCGACGGAGCGGAGGACGACATCGTGGTGACCGACGCCAATACGAATGCCGTCACGTGGCTGCGTCTGGAGGACGGGAGCTGGCGGGAGACGGTGCTGGCGACGATCACGGATCCGGTCGACGCCACGGCCGTCGACGTGGACGGCGACGGCGACCTCGACCTCGGCGTTTCGTCGATGGGCTTTCTTCATCCCACCGACGATCTCATCGGCGAATTCCATCTGCTGCTGAATCGAGGCGACGGGACCTTCGAGCACCAAGTCCTCGCTGAAGGTACGCCCCGGATCACCGGCAGCGCGGCGGCGGATTTCGACGACGACGGCGACATCGATTTCGTGCTGGCGATGTTCGGCTGGCGCACCACCGGGGGCGTCGGGCTGCTGGAACAAACCGCGCCGGGAGAATTCGCGTTCAGAACTCTCGTCGACATGAATGGATGCATGCAGGTGATCGCCAACGACGCCAACGGAGACGAGCTTCAAGATTTCGTGGCGCTTTTCACTCAGCAGCACGAAGCCATCGTCCAGTTCGTCAATCGCGGCGGCGGCGAATTCGACGCGCACTACATCACCCGCGCCAGGCATCCCGCGTTCGGCTCGTCCAGCATTCGTCTCCACGACCTCGACGGGGACGGAGACGAGGACATCCTCTACACCAACGGCGACATGATGGACGAGAATAACGACACGAAGCCGTACCACGGAGTCCGCTGGCTGGAGAACAACGGAAAAGGCGGGTACATTCTCCATGATCTGGCGGGAATGCCCGGATGCTACGACGCCGAACCCGTCGATCTCGACGACGACGGCGATCTGGACGTCGTGATTTCCTCGCTCAATTTCAGGTGGCAGGACCACGATTTCCCCAGCCTCGCCTGGCTGGAGAACACGGGCGGCTTCCGGAATTTCGTGAAGCGTCGGATCGCCTACGCACCCACCAACATGGCGAAGATCGACGTGGGAGACGTCGACGGCGACGGCAAGCCCGACATCGTCGGCGGAGGCATGCACGTTCCGGGGCCGCTCGACCGGAAGGGCCGGATCACCGTCTGGCTCGGGCGCTGAAGCGGCTGCGGAAATTCCCGCAACTGGCGTCTTGCGGAGGAGGCCGGAAAGGCTACATTCCCCCCTTCGCCGGCGATCCCGGCAGGCCTGAGGCCAACTTAGCTCAGTTGGTAGAGCAGCTGATTTGTAATCAGCCGGTCGTCGGTTCGAGTCCGACAGTTGGCTTTCTTATTTTCAATGAGTTACAACGGGTTCAAGGCTGAGGGCGCACAGCATTGTAACGGAAATGTAACGGTTTAAGGTTGCTTTTCGGCGGCATCCCTGCTCATCATTTTACCTACCTGGCTGATTGACTCAAGTGACTACCAGATATAGTGGTGA
>JBBDRG010000024.1:0-48566 GCA_040905585.1 Verrucomicrobiales bacterium | reverse complement strand
CGGATCATGGCGGAAAAAGACGCCCCCGGCAAGCACGACCGGAGTCCGTTTCCCACGAATCGCGCCTCCGACGCTGCGCGTCCCGAAGAATTCGCAATAATCTGCAAGGGACAAAGAATCTGCCAGGGACACCAGGGACAGGCCCTCTGCGAAATAGCTCCTGGACATGCCGGAAGCAACCATGCCGCGATCCTGCCCTTCCTCCACGCCGTCGACGATCGCCCCAACATTCTCTTCATCTCCATCGACGACCTCAACGACTGGGTCGGCTGCCTCGGAGGTCATCCAGATGTGATCACTCCCCATTTCGCCGCCCTCCCCGCTGCGGAACGGAATTTCACCGATGCGCATTCCGTCCCGGTGTGCTCGCCCTCGCGGGTCAGCGTTCTTTCCGGCGTCAGTCCGACCAACAGCGGCAGCTACGAACTCGGCCCCTCCCACGAGAAGATACCGCGAATTCGCGCTCACCAAGTTCTCACATTGTCCTCCCAGGTGTCGAAATCCCCGTCGTGGCCGGCGGACCAGACGAGGATGGATTCGGGCACCATGCTTCCAGGTATCTCGGGATTCTCCGTGCGGCCGCTCGCGGGATCGCCGAGGCGGACGCGGTAGTGATTGCCCCAGGGATCCCAAAGTTCCCCGGTGCCGTCCGCTTGCAGCATGATGCCCTTCCTGTATCTGCCGTTGCCCATGGGTTTGGCTTGCTTGCCAGTGTAGAACGCGATGCCGCGGGGGTTTAGGCCACCTTCTCCCGACTGATTGTCGGCACCGAACAGGATATCCATCAGCTCGTGGTCGGTTTGGAGATCCACGGGCGCGCCGGATGCGGCTCCCGCGGGAATTTTGCTGTATTCCGTTTGATAGGCGGAGATCGCTGTTTTGAGATTGTAGGCAGTGTTCTCGGCATGGACGAGTTCCGCTTTTCGCAAGGTTCCGTTGACGGCTGGGAAAAGCAGCCCGGCAAGGATTCCTGCAGCAGCGAACAATCCCGTGAACACGCCCAAGCCGCCGGTGACGATGCCGCCGATCGCCAATCCCCGACCGCGCAGGCCCGCGACGGGATCTTCGATGCGGCGCAATGCCACAATCCCGAGGATGATGGCCGGGATCGACCCCAGAAGCCACAGGCATCCCATGCTGAGAACCCCCAGCACGAGGCTCCACACGGCACTGGGCGCGAGTCGGCGATCGGTTGGATCGAGTGGAGGGGCGGCGGGTGATTGCGGGGGTGGATCGGCATCCATCGCGGAGAGGTGGTCAGTGGTCTCGACCCCCATGATACCAACCTGGCCCCTGTGCCACCAAAGGAAAAATCAGAATCCCCAAGCAAAAGTCAACTATTCCCGGTCCACGCAATCCCCGAATATTGACCTGTCTCCTAGCCGCAATATGATCTGCTCGACTTCTCTTTGTCGCCCGATACACTGCGGAAATGGTTTGTCGTATTCAAAGTATTCCACGCCGACTCTTTGATCTTCTTCTGATCGTTGCCGGGGTGTACGGAAGCGCTGGAGTGGCGGAGGAGCTCCGAGAAGAGCGAAACGTTCGAATTTCCAAGGCCATTCTCGACCGGGCAACCGACGAAGATATTGAGCGGCTTACCGCGCTCCGAAAGCGCATTTTGAAATCGACTCCCTCCGCAGGGGAGTCGGAAATGGAGGAGTATCGCGATCCTGTTCCCAAAGCAGCGGAATATCGGTCCTCCCGTGGTGGAAAACGCCATTTCAAAAGTTCTCCGGAGGACTCGACCATTCTCGAAATGATCCCGATCCGCGGGGGCGCGTTCAAAATGGGCAGTCCTCCGGACGAAGCGAAACGCTTGGAGGACGAGGGACCTCTGGTCGAGATTGCCATATCGCCATTCTGGATGGCTCGCTACGAGACAACTTGGAATCTCTACGAGCCGTTCATGTTCACTCCGTTTTCCCGAAACAAGGATGGTTCGCTCTCCTACCCTGAACATTTCGAGAATGCGACTCCGGCGGATTTCGTCTCGTCCCCGACGACGCCCTATATGGAGATGAGTTTCGGCATGGGAACCGACGGCTTTCCCGCCATTTGCATGACGCATCACGCCGCCAACAAGTTCTGCGAGTGGCTCAGCTTTCAAACCGGCCATTTCTACCGCCTCCCGACCGAGGCGGAGTGGGAATACGCTTGCCGCGCGGGTACGACGGGACGCTTTTCGAATCCAACGGCGAAACTCGAGGAGTTCGCAGTGATGGATCCCGAAATCGTCCGCGTCGGGTACGAAAAGGTTGGGACGAAGAAGCCGAATCCGTGGGGGCTCCACGACATGCACGGCAACGTCATGGAATGGTGTCTCGACCAATACCTTCCCGATGCCTATTCCCGCTTCGGAAGCGGGCTGGTAAAAAATCCCGTCCACCTCCCCGAGACCCGATATCCCAGAGTGGCGCGCGGAGGCTCGTGGTATGATCCCGAGGAGGAGCTACGCTCGGCCCGGCGAGTCTTTTCGGACCAGAATTGGAAGATGCAGGATGCTCAGCTTCCGAAGAGCCTCTGGTATCTCACTGATGCCCTATGGCTCGGCTTCCGCGTGGTGCGCCCACTCGAAGTCCCGAGTATCGAGGAAATGTATCTCTACTGGAACCTCGGCCTCCCTGTCGAGGACGAAGAATCGAGAGATTGAGGGATGGCGGATCATTCGGTCTCCGGGGTTTCCGCCGGAACGAGGTGGAGTTCGTTGCGCTCCATCGTCACGTGTTCCTCGCACTCGGGCGCGATGGCGACGGTCTCGTTCCTGGCTTCGATCCGGCATTCGATCAAGCGCACGTCCCTGACCACTCCCCTCGCGTTCACGGCAGTGAGGCAGTTCTTGACGGTGACTCCGCGGATGCGGACGCCGTCCACCAGTGCGACGCGGCGGTCGTCGCTGGTACGGGTGATCTCCATGGCGGTTCGAAGCGGTTCGGCTTCCGTGCCACTGACGATACCGCCGGTGTAGTTGAGATCGGTGGCGGAAATGTTGACCGGGCAGAGGGCGACGAGTCCGTTGATCTGGTTCCCCCGCCCCTGGATGACGACGCTTCCGTCGCCGGAGCAGAAGTCGCCGGTGGAGGAGCCATGGTCCCCGCGCACGGAGAGATTGCGGCGGTTGTCGGTGCAGACATTGCCCGAGAGGAGGTTGCCGGTCTGGAAGGCGTTCACGGTGATCCCGCTACGAGCATTGTTCGCGCAGACATTCCCCTGGACGATGCAGTGGTGGTTGCCGGTGTAGAGGATGATCCCGTCCTCGAACTCGGAATCCAGGCACTGGTTGCCGATGAGTTGGCAATACTCCGAATAGCGGAGCAGGATATTCTTGTCGTGGGCACCGATGCTGGTGACCCCGCTGATCAGGGTGTGGCGAGCGCGATAAAGACTGAGGTTGTGAAGGACGCAGTCGCGAATGGTGATGCCCTCGACGCGCAGATGGGCGATGGGGCCCGGAGCAGAATCGATGGAGATGCCGCAGCCGGCGCGGGTTTCTTCGCCGCGCCCTTTGACGGCGGTCATGTCGGCGGGCGCGATGTCGAACTGCCCGGCCTTGTTCCCGTCGATGATGCCGGTGCCATGGATGCGAACGCCGGGCTGCGTGACGAGAAAGGCGGATGGCTGGGTGCCGAGGCGGGCGTTTGCCGCGACCGTGTAGGCGCGACGCAAGGGTAGTTCGAACGAGACGACGTTGCCCTCGATGTCGGCGATGCGCCCGCAGTCGCCGCCCGTCCGCCGGACCTGGATGTTGCCGCCACCCTGAATTTTGAGGTCCTCCGCTCCCAGAGCGACCCACTGGCCGGGGTAGTAGCCGGACGCATCCGCCACGGTCACCTCGGACTGTCCGGCGGCGGCATCGGCGGTCAGCGGCTGGATGTTCGAATCCGCGATGCGGACAGTGCCGACGAGTTCGACGACCTGACCGGCCTTCGGCTCCAGCGCGTTGGTGACGAGAAAAACGCCCTCGGGAACGACGATGTTTTTTCCCGAATCGAGCGCGGCCTGGATGGCGCGGGTATCGTCGGCGACGCCGTCGCCCTTGGCACCGAATTCGGTCACCGGGACGGCGGCCTGGCTGAAGCCGGCGGCGAAGGCGAGGGGTAAAAGGAGTCGTAGTGTCATGAGGTCTTTTTGGTTGGCGTTCAAGGTTCCGTGGTTTGTGTCTGAATTTGCTTTTTCAGCCCTTCCGCATCCGTCATCGGTGGGAAGAATCGCCAGATCCGCGGGGGAAAGTCAACCGTGTTCGTGCGAAATCGGGCGTTCGCTCCAGGTCGTGAGCGTTTTTTAAGGAAGGAGTCGATGCTCGAACTGTTTGCCGGGAGGAGCGGAGAAGGAAAAGCAGCGAGCCGAGCCTTTCGGAGTCCCCTCCATCGCCGGAGGTCTGGGATGAAGGGGGAGAGCGGACGGCGGTGGACATCGAAAGAATCACCGCCGACCTTGCGTTCTCATGAAAGCAATTCCTGGCAGAAGCAATCGATTCCGGATGAAGCCTGCGTCCTCGCAGGCCATCCTCCTTTTTCCCGCGTTGGCGATGTTTCATCTGTTCCTGTGGACCCCGTCCCTGGCGCAGGACGACGAGTTCCGACTTTTCACCAGTGCGGACGGGAGAACCATTCAGGCCAAGGCGGTTTCGTCGTCCGGGGATGCCATCAAGATCAAAATGAAAGATGGACGGACCTTCGATCTGCCGATCGAGAATCTCAGTCCCGGAGATCAGGAATGGATTGCCGAGTGGAAGAAGGAGAAAGCCCGGGAATACGTCCCCGATCTGAAGATTTCCTTCGACGAGAACCTCGAGAAGTCCACCGACGAGTCTGGATTCGTCCATATCGAAAGCTTCAGCCCCGAGTTGAGTATCGAAAACCGGGAGAGAAGTTTCGATCTATCCGATGCGAAAGTGACCACACTCCTCATCGTGGAGGACGTCGAGAAGGAAGGTACCTTCGCGGTCTTGTCGAAGGAGACGGTTACCCTCTCCCTGCCCGCCGGCGAATCCAGAAAGCTGGAGGGGAAGAAGACGGAAACCAAGCATGCCACGGTCCGATCCTATGGGGCCAAGTATTCGGGGCATTCGGTCGTCGTCGAAAATTCATCCGGGAAAGTCATCGCCCACCAGGGATCGAGAGGATGGAACAAGAACCCCGAGAACGCCCTGGAAGCCCAGGAGGGATCCACGGTCCAAAAGGACTTCGCGGCGCGGGAGTAGCCCGCCCCGGAGATTCCCGTCGGAGTCTTCCTTGGTTCGAGCGGAGGAGGAGCGGTCGACCAATTTCAAATTTGCCGATGCGTATCAATTCGGAACGACGTTTTCGCTCACGCACACGCCGAAAAAATCCACTGATTTTGACGAATTCTGAAAGTTTGCGCTGGATTCGTGAATCTCGATCGCCGCTTTTACGCGCGAAAACTCCGAAACGAGCCACGAGCCTGGCCCCGAAACGTGTCCCGTGAGAGCGAGGCCACCCCGGGTACACCTATTTCTCCTGCGCGAGGGTCAGCCCCTGAATGATTGCCATGGCTTCCGCCCGAGCGCTTGTCGCTTGAGATCGGGCGTTTTGTTCACCTGAGTTGTCCCAGCAACTTCCGCCGAATACGCTGAAGCTGATCTCCAGGGACCTCCCCGTCCCCGTTTCGACGAGGTAGATATAGCCGTGAACGTGCGCCGTGCCGCCGCTGTATCCCGCCATGGGATTCCCGAAGCCGGGTTTGTCTTTCAAGGTCGAGCTCAGAAGCTTTCCGGAGAATTTTCCGAGTGAAAATGGGATGACTCCCTCCTCTTCTGGATACCAACCGCTCCCCTCCAAGTGGCCTCGAAGGAGCTTCAGAATTTCCTCGTCTCCCGAGCGGGGAGAATGAGAACTGAGCTTTGCTGTCACCCAGCCGGAAACGATCTGCTCCGGGCAGATGTTCGATTTGGGCGCGATGACGCGTTTCAAATTCGCACTCCAGCTCTTTCTCTCGTTGCGGGAGACGGTCCATCCTTCGGGCACGGCACCGCATTGTTCGCAAAATCGGGGAGGCGCGCTGGGTGTGTTCATGGGACTTGGGCAGCTATTCTGGACAGAGGGCGGGATCGAGCCGCCCCGGAATCAACGCAATGCCAGAGGCGCGTCCCGCCCCTCTCCCCCGGCAGGTGATTCATGAGAAACGACCTCCTTCAGCGGGGTCGTCCAGTCCCTCACCTGAAATCCTTCGGGAATGATCGTGACGTTGGCTTTGCCCATGCGCATGGGTTCTTCGCTGAGGTAACGGGTGACGTTCACCTGAAGCGAACCGTCGCCGTTGACTCCGACAAAAGAGGAAATCCAGGTTCCCTCCCACTTCTCCTCTTCCGACCAGAGGAAGCTCCCGGAACCCCGGGGGCTTTCCAGCAAGGCGGCCTGCTTCACAGGAAAAAAGGCCCCGTCCGCCCAGCGCAAGACACGAAAAAGCGTCGGCGAGACATCGCTTTGCGGAGCGGGCGCAAGCAGTTCGATGGCACCGTCATCGTCTATATCCGCAACGATCTCCGGGACACTCACGCCAAAGTGCCACTCCCCGAAGACAAGAGGATTTTCCGGATTTACCTCCGAGGGCCCCTTCCATACAGCATTGCCGCCGGCATCATAAACGACAAGCTGCAGGTATGACCCGTGGTCTTCCGTGTTGGCGAATTCCTCCCAGGCGACACGTTCGATTTTGCCGTCACCATCCAGATCCACGCTCAGACTTTGCGTGGACTGCGCGAACGCGTTTGCGGCAAGAGCCGCGAGGATCATCCCATTCACCCGGATGAGAACAGCGAGGGAACGTTGCTTTTTCATGGGGTAAGCTAGCACGCCCCGCCTTGCGACGCTCTGCGAATCTTGTCATTTGATGCGCATTTTCACCACGGTCAGGGCCATCCCTTCGCAGGGTATCCGCGAACCCGCCGGACTTCCGGGGTCGGAGCGGGTTCGTACGGTTCCCGGCTAGCCCTTCAGGCGCCGGGCGACCAGGCAGAGCATCAGTCCGATGCCACAGGCCACCCGAGGGGCAGGCACTCGCAGCCAGTCGGGCGTCCACTCAGCGGCGCACCACTTCGGCCTTGGGACAGTGGGTTAGGATGTGCTGCTGGATGATCTCATAACAATCCGCCGGAGCGTAGATCTGGTTGCGGTTCAGGACTTCATTCACGTAGATAACGTGTCGCCGTGGATTCAGCACGATGCTTTTGACCTTGGAAAATTTGGAATAGCTGCTCCGCTTCGAACCCGCCAGCAATCCGGCACCTGCCGCTTGCGGATTGCCCGCCGCTGCTCCGGCTATCACGGTGAGCATGGCCAGCAGCCGATTCTTGCCAAACTGCTTCTGCATCTGGATGTGCTTCACCCCCTCATCGTCCATTTCAAAGACCACGCAGTACTTCCCGCCATGGATGAGAGCGACGGCGAGGTAGGCCAAAATCATCAGCACCAGCATGATGCCCAGGACATAACCCAGCACGATGCCCATGACGCGAAGGGCTTCCGGAAGACCGCTCTCAAACAGCGTGACCGCTCCCGTAACCAGAACCGGGAACAGGGCGGCCAGCAGGATGACCTTGCCAAGAGTGATGAAAATGGTCGGATTCCGGCACAGGCTCAGCTCGTAGGTCCAACGCCACACGCCGTCGTCGTCGCGAAACAACCCGCTCCTTGCGGCGGGTGCAGCGGGGTTGGCAGCGGCCGCGGATAGATCGGCTCCGCAATGCTCGCAGAAATGGCTCTCCCGTGAGACTTCGGCTTGGCAGGTTGGACATTGCATGGTGACTATTCATCGGGACACATCAGGATCGTAACCGGAGTCGACTCTTCTCACGCAAACCTTAGACGGCATCGTGGGGGAAAGACGGGCGAAATTCTAGATTCTAGGACACCGAGCACGCCGAGCACCGCGTACGTAGAGCACCGAGCACCGAGCACGCACCGCACGCGCGACCGTGTCGTGCGACCGCCACTACGTCTTCGGCAACCACTGCATCGACACGCTGACCAAGGACGAGTTTCTCGAACACAGCGGAGCCGGCGCGCCGCATTACTCGTTCGACGAAGGCGGCTTCCACTTTGTCCGACCATGCCGCGATCCCGTCCGTCCGCCACCGGCTTCCCTATGTGACTATAGCCGTTCGGTCCCGCAACCGTTACCAAGGAAAACCGATGACCCGCAGCACGTCCCTGATTCTTTCCCTTTCCCTTTTCGCCGCGGCCTGTGGGTCCGCGGGGTTTCTCCACGCCGCCGACGACCGCCCCAACATCCTCTTCGTCTCCATCGACGACCTCAACGACTGGGTCGGCTGCCTCGGGGGTCATCCCGATGTGACCACCCCGCACTTCGACGCCCTCGCCGCCGCCGGACGAAATTTCACCAACGCGCACTGCTCCGTCCCGGTGTGCTCGCCCTCGCGGGTCAGCGTGCTTTCCGGCGTCAGCCCGACCAAAAGCGGCAGCTACGAACTCGGCCCGTCCTACCAGAAGATCCCTCGACTCGACGACGTCCCGACCATGCCGGCCTACTTTCAGTCCCACGGCTACACTACGCTGAGCGGAGGGAAAATCCTCCACCACGACTTCGGTGGCCGCCTTGCCGCCGACATCGACATCACCCTTCCTCCCCGCAAAAAAGGAGGGCCCCGCCCCGCCGAACCCATCCATGCTTCCCCGCCGTGGGACTGGGGCGCCTTTCCCGAAACCGACGGCGAGATGTACGACTACCAGCTCGCCGAGGCCGCCGCCGCCGAACTCGGGAAAGAGCACGAGAAACCCTTCTTCTTGTCCGTCGGACTCTTCCGGCCTCACGTCCCCATGCACGTCCCGCAGAAATGGTACGACCTCTACGACCCCGACACCATCACGATGCCGGACGCCGATCCGTCCGACATGGAGGACGTTCCCCCCAATTTTCAGTATCGGATGTTCGTCGCCCCGACCCTGGAGGAGATTCAGGAAAAGGGTCAGTGGCGCAGCCTCGTCCACGCCTACCTGGCCAACACCAGCTTCGTCGATCACTGCCTCGGCATCGTCCTCGAAGGCCTCCGCGACGGCCCGAACCGGGACAACACCATCGTCGTCGTCTGGAGCGATCACGGATTCCACCTCGGCGAAAAACAGAAGCTGGCGAAACGCACCCTCTGGGAGGAGTCGACCCGCGTGCCGCTCCTCTTCGCCGGACCCGGAATCGAACCGGGAGACTGCGCCGAACCCGTCAGTCTTCTCGATCTGTATCCGACCCTCGTCGCTCTCGCCGAGCTTCCGGAGAACGAGCACCTCGACGGCGAAAGCCTCGTCCCGCAGCTCGCAGACCCCGCGACGAAACGCGGACGTCCCGCCCTGACGACCAGCTATTTCGGCAACCACGCGGTCCGGTCGCGGGACTTCCGTTACATCCGCTACGTGGACGGCGCGGAGGAACTCTACGATCACCGGAAGGATCCCGGAGAGATTACCAACCTGGCCGAGGACTCCGCCTACCGCTCCGTCATCGAGGAACACGCCCGCTGGATTCCCACGGAGGCGGTGCCGGAAGTGAAACCGCTCGAAGCGCAGGAGTCCTACCGCGCGGGACGACGCTGAGGAACGCGTCCGCCTCGGTGAGTTCTTCGTTCCAGCGAAGGGGGCGAATCCTCCGCGATCCCGCCCTTCCGCCGCCGCCTTCCTTCTTGCCCGCCAATCCGGCAACCGCTACCAAGGGAAACCGATGACTCGCACCACGTCCCCTATCCCGTCCCTCCTGCTCCTCTTCGCCGCGGCCTGCGCGCCTGCGGGTTTCCTCCACGCCGCCGAGGACCGCCCGCCGAACTTCGTCGTCGTCTACACCGACAACCTCGGCTACGGCGACATCGAGCCCTTCGGGTCGACGGTCCATCGCACCCCGCACTTGAACCGGATGGCGGCGGAGGGACGGAAGTTCACCCACTTTTGCGTCACCGCCGGCGTCTGCACGCCCTCGCGCTCCAGTATCATGACGGGGTGCTACTCGCAGCGGGTGCAGATGCACGACAATCCCCGCGACGGCTGGGTGCTGCGTCCCGTCTCGCCCTACGGGCTCCACCCGGACGAGGTCACCGTCGCCGAAGTGCTGAAGGAGCGCGGCTACGCCACCGCCATCATCGGCAAGTGGCACCTCGGCGACCAGCCCGGGTTTCTCCCCGCGGACCAGGGCTTCGACCACTTCCTCGGGGTTCCCTACAGCGACGACATGACCCGCGAGGTCGGACTCCGCGTCGCGGAGCGCGCCAACAACACGCTCGAAGGCGAGCTGTGGCCGGAGCTGCCGCTCATGAAAAACGACGTCGTGATCGAGGCGCCGGTCGACCGCAACGGCCTCACGAAGCGCTACACCGAGGCCGCCCTCGAGTGGATCGAGAAACACCGCGACGAGCCCTTCTTTCTCTACTTCCCCCAGGCCATGCCCGGCAGCACGAGCGAGCCGTTTTCCAGCCCGGAATTCCGCGGAAAGAGCGCCAACGGTCCCTGGGGCGATTCGATCGAGGAGCTGGACTGGTCGCAGGGACAACTGATGGACAAGCTCGTCGAGCTGGGCATCGCCGAGGACACCCTGGTGATCTGGACCTCCGACAACGGCGCCCCGATCCGGCCCGAAGCCGGCGACGTCAGCCGCGGCTCGAACGAGCCGCTCCACGGACGCGGCTACACTACCGCCGAGGGCGCCTTCCGCGTGCCCACGATCATGTGGTGGCCGGGGACGGTACCCGCCGACACGACGACCTCGGAGTTCTGCACCACCATGGATCTGCTGCCGACCTTCGCCCGGTTCGCCGGAGGCGCTCCGCCCGAAGACCGCCTCGTCGACGGGCACGACATCCGGTCGATCATCACCGGCGAAGCGGGTGCGCAATCGCCCTACGACGCCTTTTTCTACTACGACGGCGCCCAGCTCCAAGCGGTCCGCTCGGGGCCGTGGAAACTGTTCGTGCCCCTCGAGGAGTTTCGTCATCACCCGCACTTTTCGAAAAAGGAAGGCGGCGCCAAGCCGCTGCTTCTCCACGTCGTCGACGACATCGACAGCAGCGAGAACCGGGCGGCGGAGTTTCCCGGCATCGTGAAACGTCTCACCGCCCTCGCGGAAACGGCCCGCGAGGATCTCGGCGATCTCGGACGCGAGGGCGCCGGCCAGCGCGCCATCGGCGAGGTCGAGAATCCCACGCCCCGCCTCCTGCCGGAGCAGTGAGCCGCCGATTGGTTTTTTCCCGAGGCGCCATCGAACCCTGTCGGGTCTCCGGGCAAACAGGGGTGGCCGCCCCCCGGTCGCGAGAACGGGACCGGCTGGTTTTCCCGCCCCTTGACCGCGCGGTCAGGGATCTCTACGCTGGCGCCACCATGAAGCCCCGCCTTTTATCCACCGCCGCGACTCGACCGACCGAGCGCATCACGACGCTCTCCGCTACTCGACTTCGATTCGCCCGCATCGGGTTCGCCCGCTTCGCTCTCGCGTTCTCCCTTCTTCCGCTGCTCGCCTCCGTCGCCCTCCGCGCCGAGGCTCGCCCGCCCAACATCGTTTTTATCCTCGGTGACGACCTGGGCTACGCCGACACCTCCGCCTACGGAGCGCCCGACGTGGAGACGCCGCACATCGACGGCCTCGGGCGGGACGGGCTGAAGTTCGAGAATTTCTACGCCATGGGTCCGCAGTGCACGCCCTCGCGCACCGCCTTTCTCACCGGCCGCTACGCCCAGCGTGCCGGCGGGATGGAATGCGCCATCGGCACCGGCAACGTGGGACGCTACGACGAGGCCGTCGAGCTCGCCGAGGAGGGCGACCTCGGACTCCCCGCCCGACTCGCCGTGCTCGCCCCGGCCCTGAAGGCGGCCGGCTACCACAACGGCGTCTTCGGCAAGTGGCACCTCGGCTACGAGGACAAGTTCTCGCCGCTGGAGCAGGGCTTCGACGAGTTCACCGGCTTCCTCGGCGGCAACGTGGAGTACTTCCGCCACTACGAGCTGTCCGATCTCGAGGTCTACCTCGACGGTCGCGAACCGGTCGACCGAGAGGGCTACCTCACCCACCTGATCACGGAGGACTCGGTGAAGTTCATCGACGACCGCGCCGCCGAACCGGACAAGCCTTTCTTCCTCTTCGCCTCCCACGCCGCCCCGCACTTTCCCTTCCAGGGCCCGGAGGATCGCGATCCCGAACCCACCGAGGAGACCTGGATGGAGGGAACGCGGGACAGCTACGTCGCCATGCTGCGCGCGCTCGACGAGGGAGTCGGAGAAATCCTCGCCGCCCTGGAGCGGAACGGGCAGGCCGAAAACACCATCGTCATCTTCGCCTCCGACCACGGCGCGATGAAGCCCGGACTCAACACCCCGTGGCGCGACTACAAGAGCACCCTCTTCGAGGGCGGGATGCGCGTGCCCTGCGTGGTGCGCTGGCCCGGCGTTTTCGAGCCCGGCACGGTCTCGCACCAGGTCGGCACGCTGATGGACCTGACCCGCAGCTTTCTGAACATCGCCGGGGCCGAAGTTCCCGACGGCGGCGAACTCGACGGCATCGACGTCCTCGCCCACGTGCGCGAGGGGAAGCCGGACACTCCCCGCACCCTCCCCTGGCGCTACCGCCGCGGAGACCTGACCTGGCGCGGCCTGCGCGACGGCGACTGGAAACTGCTCTACCTCCACGAGGGCGACGCGACCGAGACCTACCTCTTCGACCTCGCCGCCGATCCGACCGAAACCACCAACCTCGCCGGCGAACGGGACGCCGAGCAGGCCCGGCTCCGGGAAAAGCTCGAGCAATGGGAGCGGGAAACCGTCTCGATGCGGTGATTTCCGGCCCTCCCCGGTGAGCCGCCGGTCGCACGAAGGACATTCAAATTCACGAAGGACGTCGGCGGCCCGACGCGGTTCGGCAGGGACGCCTCGCCCTGCCCGGGAAGAAACGCCTCGCCCGATCAGGGAAGAATCTCGAACCGGTCCATGATGGTCCCGTCGAGACCGATCGCCTCGCCGACGATCTTCTCGTCGGTGATGGTGAGAAGATGCACGTGATGCCCGTTGGTCGTCATCCCCGGCTCCTGGAGATACCAGCGCCCCGGGTCGGGATCGCGCTGGGGCACGCCGAGTCCTCCGTCGCCGATGTAGACGATTCCCTTCTCGGGATCGTGCTTCTCGCGGTAGATGGGCACGGTGCGCTTCAGGCTGTGGTGATCGCTCTCCAGGACGAGATCGACCTGGTGGTCTTCGAAGAGCGGCACCCAGTGCTGCCGCTGCGAGGCGCCCTGTGCGAAGTCCTTGACGCTGCCCCACGAGGGCACGTGGTAGGAGACGAGTATCCATCGCCGCTCGCCCTCGCCTTCCCGGTAGCGTTTCAGCGTCTTCGCGAGCCAGTCGCGCTGGTCGCCGGCGTGACTGATCTCGGTGTTCAGGGTCAGGAGGGTGACTTTTTCGGAAAGATCCGTCGCGTAGTAGTAGTCGTGGTCCCGGTCCGGCCAGTGAAAGATTTCCTCGAAGACGATCTGCCGGTCGTGATTCCCCCGCGCGGGGATGAGCGGGAGGAGCCGTCCCGACTCGGTGGTGGCGAGTTCGAGATCCGAGAGCCAGTCGGTCATGAAGGTCCACTCGGCCTTGGCGCAGTAGTCGCCGCCATGGACGAAGGCGACGACGTCGGGATGCTCCTCGACGAGGGAAGCGATCATGCGGTTGATCTTGCGACGGTCCTCGTGGACTTCGGGCCATTGCGGAGGACGGCGGGAGTCGCCGCCGAAGAGCAGCTTGAGGGGACGTCCGTCGTCGGGCGCGGTGACGAAGTGGAACTCGCGCGAGACATGGTCCCCGCTGACGACGACGAAGTAGTAGGTCGTGGCCGGTTCCAGGTCCTCCAGCAGCACGCTGTGGCCGATGTTCATCGGGACGCCGTTCTCCCGGTCCTTGGCGACGATGGTGTAGGGATGGGAGCGAACCCGGTGGGTTTTGTTGGCGTAAGCCTTCGGATCGCCGCCGCGAGATTCCGTGTCCCAGTGAACGGCGTGGGACTCGAACAATTCGTCCGCCGTGGTCCAGGCGATGGAGGCCTTCGTCGACGGATCGTGCATGAAGAGCACCCGGTGGTGCATGAAGGGACGCGCCATCGACTCGGCGGTCGTGCCGAGATCGGAGGCGAGTGCGGACATGGACGAAAAGACCGGGAGGAGAAGACAGGCGGCGAGACACTTCATGGCTCGGCAGTATCCCGAGCGGAGAAGGGCAAGTCAACCCACTGTCGTTACGGGCATCAGGGCGCGCGTTGCCTCATAATTAAAGACACCGAAGGAGGCGGCGGCGAAAAGGCGGTTGAGGCCGGAACGAGCCGCGAACCGGGTCGGCGACGGGGAGGCGGGAAGAGGCTTGCATCTTCCCCGTCCCGAGGCAGAATCGCCCTCCATGTCCCGGTCGTCCCCGCCCTCCGCCACGCTGCCGCTCGATCTTGCCCCGGCGGGAAAGGCCCGGCCGATCCTTGGAATCGCCGTGGTCGCCACCATGGCGGGCTTTCTCGCGGTCACGCTACGCGGCGGCGGATCGGGCTGGGACGCCTGGTTGTTTCTCGAACGGGGCCTTTCCCACGACGCCTCCCATCGAATCGACCTCGCGCTCGTAGTCACGGGCCTCGTTGGAGCGGTCGCGGGCCTTCTCCTGTGCCAACGCCGCTGGGGAGGCTGCCTCATGCTGCCGGCCTTTGCCTATCTCCTCGTCAATGCCTGCCTCATCGCGAGAATGGGCGGGACCGGCCACGCCGAGTGGACCCCCGCCGCCCACGCGTTGCGCTACGGCACGCCCCTGGCCCTCGCCCTTCTCGTCCTGAAAGAACCTTTCGGCGAAGTGCAGGTCACGATGCTCCTGCGGATGGTGATCGCCCTGGTCTTCGTCACCCACGGGGTCGAAGCCCTGGTGCACTATCCCCGCTTCATCGACCTCGTCATCGGCAGCGGCGAGAACCTGCTCGGTTGGCGCATCAACGAATCGCAGGCGCAGTCCGCCCTCACCGTCATCGGCGTGGTCGACGTGATCGCGGGTCTGCTGGTCCTCGCACGTCCGCATCCCGCACTGCTCTGGTCGCTGGCCGCCTGGGGTCTGATCACCGCCCTGTCCCGCATGACCAGCCTCGGCTGGATCGCCTACCCCGAGCTTCTCACCCGGGCGACCCACTTCCTCGTGCCCCTGGCGCTCGTGCTCTGCCGACGCCGCAGCGGGTGAAAAACCCGTAGAATCAACCGGCGATTTCCCACATTTCTTGTCGCGGCCGCGACAGGAATTGTGCCGTTCTCCGCCAGTCCCGGGTGATAAACCGATTCGTCTCCGCATTCGCGGACGCCGCCTCCCTTGACGGGGGGAAGTGCGGCAGGGCAGTATCCAACGAGAATTGAAAACCCAATCCCCCATGTTCACCATTCCCACCTCCGCCTCGATCCGCCGCCGAAGTTTTCTCCACACCACCTCGCTCGCCGCCGCCGCCCTCTGGTCCGGGCGCGCCCTCGGCGCGGCGAAGGCGTTTCCCGAGCTGCCCGACTACCCCTTCCAGCTCGGGGTCGCGTCGGGCGATCCGTCCCCCGACGGCTTCGTCCTCTGGACCCGGCTCGCCCCGCTTCCGCTCGAGGACGGCGGCGGCATGCCCGCCGAACCGGTCAAGGTGCGCTGGGCCGTGGCCGAAGACGAGGCCATGAAGAAGATCGTCGCGGAGGGCACCGCCAACGCCGTGCCCGACTGGGCGCACTCCGTCCACGTCGAGGTCGAGGGGCTGCGACCCGACCGCTGGTACCACTATCGGTTCACCGCCGGAAACGAGGACAGCCCCGTCGGCCGCACCCGAACCCTTCCCGACCGCGGCGTCATGCCGGAGCGGCTCCGCTTCGCCTTCGCGAGCTGCCAGCACTACGAGACGGGCTTCTACACTGCCTACGAACATATGCTGCAGGAGGATCTCGACCTGGTCTTTCACCTCGGCGATTACATCTACGAATACCAGGGCGTCGACGAGCGCGTCCGCAAGCACCACGGACCGGAGTGCGAAACCCTCGACCAGTACCGTTCCCGCCTGGCCCAGTACCGCACCGATCCCGCCCTCCAGGCAATGCATGCCGCCGCCCCGTGGTTCGTGACCTGGGACGACCACGAGTTCGACAACAACTGGGCCACCGACATCTCTGAAGAAGAGGGCGTCGATCCCGTCGCCTTCCTCCGCCGGCGCGCCGCCTCCTTCCAGGCCTACTACGAACACATGCCCCTGCGGACCCGATCGCTGCCCAAGGGACCCGATCTGCGCCTCCACCGCAGCGCCGACTTCGGAGAGCTGGCCCGCTTCCACGTCCTCGACACCCGCCAGTACCGCACCGACCAGCCCTGCGGAGACGGCAACAAGCCTCCCTGCGACGAGGTCTACGACCCCGAGGCCACCCTCCTGGGCGAAGCCCAGCGCGACTGGCTCTTCCGCAGCCTGCGCGATTCCGGGGCGAAATGGAACGCGCTCGCCCAGCAGGTCATGATGGCCCGGGTCGATCGCAAGGCGGGCGAGGAGGTGACCCACAGCATGGACCAGTGGCCGGGCTACGAGACGGAGCGACGGAAACTCCTGAAATTCCTCCACGAGCAGGACATCGCCAATCCCGTCACCTTCGCCGGCGACATCCACTCGAACTGGGCCAACGAACTCCTCGCCGACTTCGACGGGCTCGGCGGGCGCAGCGTCGGCACCGAATTCGTCGGTACCTCGATTTCCTCCAGCGGCAACGGCGTCGCCGAGCCCGGGAATCTCGAGGCCCTGCTCGCCGAGAATCCCTTCGTCAAGTTCCACAACGCCGAGCGCGGCTACGTCGCCTGCGAGGTCACCCCCGACACGTGGCGCACCGACTTTCGCACCGTCGAATACGTCGATCGCCCCGGCGCTCCATTGCAGACCCGCGCCAGCTTCGTGGTGGAAGACGGCCGCGCCGTGTTGAATCGGGCGTAGGGTGGGCTCTCGACATTCCTTGCCACCGGGGAGGGAATGGGGGAAACGGGGGACGAAAACCGAACTCGCGGGGAGCGAAGAAGTGGATCAGCGACGAGGTCAGATTTGCTTCGCCATTATTCGTAAATCGTTCCCCCCCGTTTCCGACAGGGGCAACACACGGCTCCCTTCGAAATCCACCTTGAAATTTAGGAATGCGTTCCGTATTTTCAAGGTCAAACGATTCCCCGCCAGCTCTCGGAAATCCTGCTCCAGCGTCTCGGCCACGCGGGGAATCCGGGGCATGGCGCAAACTTGCGTCCAGCACTTTTGTCAAGAAATGTCGCATGACCCCTTGACGCTTGACGCCCTTGACTGAGAAGGCTTGATCCAGTCATCACTTTTTCCCCAGAACGTCAGGTCGAAGGCGACGGCGAAGCCGTTGCCTGCCGACCCTTGTTCGCGTTTGATCTTGGATAGTAGTCGAAACTGATGTTGAATCCGAGTGTTGCAGCGAGAGTCAGAATCTGCGGTCGGATTGCGAATGAAACGTTCGAATTCGAGAATATGCCGACGAAGAGTTCAATGTAAGCTCCTGATTCGGACCAATTCACGAACTCATCTTGAAATGGTTGGCAACGCTCTAATGCCTTCCTGATTTCCTCTTCGATATCGCAATCGGCCTCTCGGACAAAGTAGTGCCGCCAATGTCGCCTACAGTGCCGCGGGTTACGATTGGGCGAAGGATCCGACTGAATCCCCAAAATTTCAGAGAATTTTGAAGTGTCGTCCGCCTCAATGGTCAAAGAAAGGGAGTAGCTTCTCATTTCTCAGCAAACGATGAGCGCAGGAGAGGGCTGCAAGCCCATCCCTGTCGCGACTTGTTAGCGCTCTGTTGGGTAGTGATCGAGCGAGACCGCCATCGCGACATCGACCTGCTCTGGAGTGCCGAAATAGACACCGCCAAATGGCGTGCCTGTTGAGTCGTCGTAGAAGGTGAGATGAAGGTGGCCTCGATGCTTGATCGTGATGGAGGCGGTGAACTCGTGCCATCCTCGCTTAGCAGATACAATCTGACCTGCATCCGTCTCTTCTATTCCGTCGCTTTCGATTTGAGTTAGATAGAGCGCGAGCTTTGCCGCCGGCTGAGAATCGAGTCGATACATTCCGGTGACCGTAACCTGGTCTCCGACTTCAAGTTTGGGAGACGTTGATCTCACGGAATCAATTCGGACAACATCGCCGTCCAGAAATTTCTTTGGTCCGAGCTTCACGGATACTTCCTGCGACTGGATTTCGGCAAATGCGGTTCCGACTGCGAAGATTGCGATGAGAGTGAGAATTTCGGTTTTCATTGGATTGGGCTTCTTTCCCTAGGCAGTCTCTATTCGTAGCTTCTCGCGAAGTGAGCTCACGCGAGCCTCTCTTCGAGAGGCTGTCCGGAAAGCCTTGATTTGGCAAGGTTTTTCTAGAGAGGCGTGCGTCTATCCGGGTTGATGAAAGCGGGGGTTGCCGCGTGACCCGGCGCTCCGGATGTCACGGTGGGGCGCGTCCGGAAGGTGGTGGTGGAATTCCCGGCTAGCCTCCGAAACGTTTGGGAAGGGGCTCTCCTTTTCGGGGGAGGCCTCCGAAACGTTTGGGAAGGGACTCCCTTTTTCCGGGGGTGGGCTTCCGCTCGGGCGGAAGGTCGTTGCGGATTTCGGGGGTGGACTTCCGCAAACGCAAACGGGACAAACGGGGTCAGGACAAACGGCAAACGGGGTCACGGTCAAACGGGGCCACGACATTTCTTGACAATTTCCAGACTCTCACCTCTTTCGGCAATTCCTTCTCCGGCACCCGAGGAATTCGGCCCGGAGGTCGCGACTCCTTTCTTGATCGCACCGCCACGATCATGCGCCCGCGTCCCGGGCTGCCGGGCCTTGTCAAGCGGGTGCGCACTGATAGAGTCCTCCCAATGAACTCCCCGCGATTCTCCCTGCTCTCCGTTTTTCTCTTTTCGGCTCTCGTCGCCCCTGGTTACGCCGACACGACCAAAACCCCCGAAAAGATGAACGGTCTTCCGCTGCTTTTCCATGACGATTTCGAAAAGGGCAGGGACCGATGGGAGGTCACCGACGAGACGAGCTGGACGCATCGGGTTGTCGACGACAACGCGGTTTTCGGAATCAACCGGCGCAACAGCGACTACAAGCCGCCCCATCGCAGCCCCCTGCACGTCGCCCTGATCCGGGACCTCGAGGTGGCCGATTTCGTCCTGACTTTCCGCGTGCGCAGCACCAAAGACACCGGCAACCACCGCGATTGCTGCATTTTCTTCAACTACCAGGACAACGCCCATTTCTACTACGCCCATCTCGGGGCGAAGGCGGATCCGCACAGCGGTCAGATCATGATCGTCAAGGACGCCCCCCGCGTCGCGATCACGGACAACACGAAGGACGTGGCCTGGACCGACGAGTGGCACGAGGTCAAAGTGGTGCGCGACGTCTCCAAGGGCACCATCGAAGTCTACTTCGACGACATGGAAACGCCCCAGTTGAGCGCGGTGGACAAGACCTTTGGAAAAGGCCGCATCGGGATCGGATCCTTCGACGATCTCAACGACTTCGACGACATCCGCCTGTATGCGGAGGAATGAGTTTCGACGAAAGGGGCCCCGAAGATTTCCAGCCTGGATTTTTCACGGGAGTTTCGTCAAGACGCTACCAGGGACTGAAAAGGCTCTGAAAATGCGGGGCACCGGTCGAAGTGCTTGGAAAGAGACGGAGTGGAGACGCTTCTTCTCCGTCACCCCGAAAGTCACCCGGCATCCCGACCGCCCCCCCGCAGAGCCGGAGGGAGTTCGACTTCGGTGCCGAGCCGAAACCGCGCTCGTCTCACTTCTTTTTCAGGACGATGTCTTTGAAGCGCACCTCCATGGGCGGACCGCGATGGACTTGGAAGGCGATCACGCCTTCGCTGGCGGCTTCGGCGGTTTTATCCGTAATGTCGGCCATGAGCTTTCCGTTGATGTACTGCTGGAGGTGGTTGCCCCGGGCGACGATGCGGTACTCGTTCCACCCGTCGCGGTCGATCGTCTTCTGGAGTTCCTCGGTGTCGCCGAGGCTTTCGACGACCTCGATCGTCGGCTTCTTCGGATCGTCTGACTGGGTGAGGACGACTTTCTGCCCGCGCTGGGCGAGAATGCCGCGTCCGCGCTCTTCGTAGAGGATGCCGGAGTAGCGCTCTCCGTATTCGAAGTCGGCCTGGTAGCCGCCCACGATCCACTTCTCGGCGTCGTCGACCCGGCTGCGGTACTGGATGCCGGAGTTGGTGTAGCGCTCCTTGTCGCCGGGGATCATCTTGAACTTCAACGTCAGTTCGAAGTCGCTCGGTTCTCCGCCCTCCCAGATGAGGAAGGTGTTGTGCTCGACCGGAGCGCCGGCGCTCGTCTTCCCGACGATGGCGCCGTCCTCGACGCCCCAGACCGAGGGGTCGCCGGTCCAGCCGGTGAGATCCGTTCCGTTGAAAAGCGCGACTTCTTCGGCCTGCGTCGCCTGGCCGGATAGCAGGAAAAAGGCGGCGGCGAGGGAGAGAGCGAAAGCGGGAGGAATTTTCTGGATGGGGATCATGAAGTTGGAGCGGGAGTTCGATTGTATGGATTCAGTAATAGGACCTTTTGCGCCGATACTCAAGAAAACCCGGCTTCGTGCCACCTTCGCGTCCCGGCGGGCTTACTCCGCACCCGGCTCAGCACATGAGGAAGCACTGCTGCGAGACTGTCGAAATCGTTCCCAACGATCCGTGTCGCTTCCCCGCCCGGAAAGCGAAGCAGAACATTGCGCCGAACCGGTTCGATGCGGAAGGTGCGACATGACTTCCACCACCAACCCGCTCAACTGGAACTCCAGCTCGCTCACCTCCGGCTGGCAACGCGGCATCAACGCGTTCTACTGGGGACTCGGGTTTTCCCCGGAGGACTTCGAGAAAGCCCAGGTCGGCATCGGCACGCCCCTGCTCGAGGGGAATCTCTGCAACGTCCACGCCTACGAACTCGCCACGCTCATCCGCGAGGGCTGCGCCGAGGCGGGGCTGATCGGCTTCCCTTTCGGCGTTTCGCCGGTGAGCGACAACATCACCCAAGGCCACGAGGGCGGGAGCGCTTCGCTGCCCTCGCGCAATCACATCGCCAACGGTACCGAGCTGGTCTGCACCTCCCATTGCTACGACGCCATCGTCGGACTGCACCATTGCGACAAGAACGGCCCCGGATTCGCGATGGCCCTCGCGCGGACGAACTACCCCGGACTGATCGTCAACGGCGGCTCCATCCTGCCGGGGTGCCACCGGGGACGCGACACCACCATCCTCGACGTCTACGACGCCGCCGCCAAGGCGGCGAACGGCACCATGGACTACGAGGAGTCCGAGGAAATCATCCGCACCGCCTGCCCCGGTCCCGGCGGTTGCGGCATCGCCGCCTCCTTCAACACCTGGGGCATCGCGATGGAGGCGATCGGCCTCAGCCTGCCCGACACCTCCTCGCGTCCGGCCGTGGCGGAGGAAAAACGGGAGGAATGCCGCCGCGTCGGAGCGGCCCTGCGCCATCTCCTCGAGCGCGGGATCCGCCCGCGCGACATCCTCACCCGCGAGGCTTTCGTCAACGCGACGACGACCCTCGCGGCCATCGGCGGCTCGACCAACGGCATTCTTCACGTCCTCGCCCTCGCGCGCGAGGCCGGGGTCGATTTCACTCTGCGCGACATCCAGGCCATCTGCCGGAAAACACCCGTGCTCTGCAATTTCGCCCCGCGCGGCACCGGGACGATGCACGATCTCCATGAACTCGGCGGCACCTCGATGTTGCTGCGCCATCTCCTCGACGGCGGTTTTTTGAAAGGCGATTGTCTCACGGTGACGGGCAACACGCTGGCGGAAAATCTCGCCGACGCGTCCCCGGTTCCGAAGGATCAAAGTCTCGTCGCCCCGCTCGACGCTCCCTTCAAATCCTACGCCGACATCCAGATCTGCTTCGGCAACGTCGCTCCCGACGGGGTCGTCTTCAAAGTCTCCTCGCTCGACGAGCCGAGCTTCGCCGGGACCGCGATCTGCTTCGACGACTCCCGCGAAGTCCACGAAGCGGCGGCAGCGGGACGCATCAAGCCGGGTCATGTCGTCATCATGCGCCGCAGCGGCCCCGTCGCCGCCGGAATGCCCGAGGTCCACGTCGCCAGCGCCGCTCTCGCCGTGCCGGAGCTGAAGGGCAAGGTCGCCCTGCTCTCCGACACCCGCGTCTCCGGGGTGTCGAGCGGCGCGGTCGGCGTCCACTGCGCCCCCGAGGCGGCGGTGGGAGGCCCCATCGCGGCGGTGCGCGACGGCGACCCCGTCACCTTCGATCTCCTCGCCGGCTCCATCCACGTCGAAGCCGATCTCGACGCAGCGGAACGACGCGAGGAAATCCCGGAGTCCCGGCATCGGCGGGGCTACCTCGCCGACTTCGCCGCCACCGTGACCCAAGCGAACGAAGGCTGCGTGAGCCGCTGGGTGATCTCGCCGTGAGGGGGGAACTCCGCCTTCGGCAAGGCGCGGCGGCGCCCCGGTAGGGCGAAGCGTCCCCGCTGAGCCGCCTTGGTTGCCATGGACGCCCTTGGAAGGTCATCGCGCCTCGCCAGCCAACAAAATGACTCGCAGTTTTTCATTCCAGCCTTTTTCAACCGTCTCTTGGGGGTCCGCCCACCGGAGCGATCGCCGCGATCAGGCAGGTGGAGGAGGTTTCCGGGAGACACGGGTCAACTTCTTCGAGTAGTCTGTCCGCATGACGAAACCCGCATCCCCGCTTTCTCGACGAAACTTGATCACCACCGCAGCCGGTGCCACCATGGCTTCGGCGCTGTCTTTTCCCGGAAGCGGCAGGGCGGCGGACAAGACGGGCGCGCTCAGGCTGGCCACCTTCCGCTTCGACGTCACGCCACCGATGGGGCATTCCCTCTGCGGAGGCTGGATCAAGCCGGTCGAAGCCGTCGATGATCCGCTCGAGGCGATCGGCTACGTGCTTCTCGGAGCCGGAAAACCGATCGTGGTCTGCGCGGTGGACTGGACAGGATTGCTCAACTCGGCTCACATCCAGTGGCGCGAGGCCCTCGCCGAGGCCGCCGGGACGACGATCGACCGGGTCGCCGTCCACTGTGTCCATCAGCACAATGCCCCTTTCGCATGCATGGACGCCGAACGGATCGTCCTCGAACAGGGCGACCTGCCGCACATCGTCGATCCGGAATTTTTCGCCCGGTGTCTCGACGCGGCCCGGAAAGCGGTGACGGATTCGCTCGAAAAAACCAGCCCCGTCACCCACATCGCCCACGGCGAGGCGAAGATCGAAAAGGTCGCCGCCAATCGCCGGATCATCGGGTTGAACGGCAAACACATTTCGCAGCGCGGCAGCGCCTCGGTAAAGCCGGAGCATCATCGGTTTCCCGAGGGACTCATCGATCCGAAGCTGAAGACGGTCGCCTTCTACAACGGCGGGAAAAAGCTGGCCGCGGCCCACTACTACGCCTGCCATCCGATGAGCTATTACGGCGACGGTCGGGTCAGCGCGGATTTTTGCGGGCTGGCCCGCAAGGCCCGGCAGGAACAGGAACCGGATTGTGTGCATCTCTACTTCAACGGTTGCGGCGGCAACATCGGGGCCGGCAAATACAACGACGGCACCGAGGAAAAAAGACCGATCCTGACCCGACGCATTCTCGACGGGATCGTCGCGTCGGAAGCGGAACTGGTTCCGCAGCCCATCGCCACCTTGAGTTGGGAGACCCGCGACATCCTCCCGCCGATCGATCCACGATTCGACGAGGATGCCCTCATGGCGGGGATTTCAAACAGGGACAATCCGGTGAGAAACCGGAACCGCCCCGCCTACACGGTGGCCTTCATTCGCCGCATCGAGGCCGGCATTCCCATCACCCTGAGCGCCCTGCACATCAACGAGGTCTCGATGCTGCACTTCCCGGCGGAGAGTTTCATCGAGTATCAATTGCGTGCCCAGGCCGCGGCTCCGGACCGATTTGTCGCCTGCGCCGCCTACGGCGACGGCGGTCCCTGGTACATCCCGACCAAGGAAGCCTACCCCCAGGGAGGGTATGCCGTCAGCGTCGCCTGGTGCGCTCCCGAGATGGACGGAATTCTTTCGAACGGTATCCAGGAGTTGCTTTCGAAGGCATGACCCGGGGCCTGCTCACAGAACTTTCGGCCTTCAGTCCTCCTCGTCTTCCGCATCGTCCCAATCTTCCACGTCGAGAAGGGCATCCAGTTCGTCGTTCAGCCCGAGTTCGATCTGGGCCTGGAGAACGCCGACAAGGAACGAGCGACTCGGCGGGTTTTCCCGCAGATCTTCCAGGAGATTGACGGTGGCCTCGTCGGGATCGTCATCCGCCCAATAGGATACCAGAAACTCGACCGCCCCCTCGCGTTCCTCTTCCGAACTGCGCTTGTCGGCTGCGGTTTCGAAAGCCAGCGAAAGATGTTCGGGCCGGCGACGGAATCGGGCAAGGTCTCCGAGTGTCAACCAAGCATCGAATCTCATCCTGGCTGCGAGGTTGGAGCGAACCCGCTTCCCCCGGACTCGCTCGAAGAAATACTCGGAAAGCCTTTCGACCCAATACGGCAGCTCCCCGTCGGACTTCGACGGGTCGGTCGTTTCAGGAAAGAGATCCGCCCGAGGAGAGGATCGGGGGGCTGCCGATTCCGCAAAAAGGACGAGTCCCCGGAGATAGGTATTGAAGTGCTTGAAGATCGTCTGCGACCCCTTGCCCCGATAGGCCTCGATCTCCGGCGCGAGAGCGAGAACGGCATCCAGTGTCTCCGGGTCGAAGACGATTCGTTCCGGATCCCGGAAAAGAGCGTGGGTCAGATGAAAGGGGGAAAGATCGTTCGAGTCCTTCGCGCCGCCGGGGGCGACAAACGTGCGGATCGCTCGAATGGATTTTCGGATGGAGGGCGGAACAGGCATGAGGATATGGGCTGGAAAATCCGGGAACGGCACGGCGGGTAAGACTCACTCCGCGAGGTGTTCGCGCACCGTGTTGTAGAGTTCGAGGACGTGGTGGTCGTGGAGGCGGTAAAAAACTTGTCGGTCTTGTTTTCGAGTTCCTGCTGTTTCCAGTTCCGTGTTTCTTTCCTCGGAGAAGCTCGTCGCATTTCATATTTCCCGACAGCGGTGCCCCGGCCCTGCTGCCGGACGGAAAACCTGCCCTGCCGGCAATCGGGAGAGGTCGTCGTCAATCCGAAAGACGCCACATAACGCAAAGAACTTGCGATAAAGAGATTTCTCTGTACGATTGTCGTCGCTCTTCCATCTCCAAAGCCGAATTCATCACTTCCGGCTCCACGTATCCCTTTTCGATCTCACCATGAACGCCGCGGCCCTCGTTTCGCCCACGCCCGCCCGCAAGCGCATCGACGTGATCGCCTCGACCCTGTGTGCGATCCATTGCGCGGTCACTCCCTTTCTCCTCATCGCACTGCCGTCCTTCGGAAAAATCTGGTCGCATCCCGCCTCGCACTGGGGCATGGCGCTTTTCGTCGTGCCCATCGCCGGGCTGATGATGACGGCCGGCTACCGTCGCCATCGCCGGAAGTGGGTCGTCGGCATCGGCAGCCTCGGAATCCTCCACGTCCTCGCGGGGGCAGCGATTCCCTACCTCGAGAAGGAGTCCGTTCCCTCAATGGTTGAAGCCGAGGCCGAAACGGATCCCGAAGTGTTCACCCATGTGGCGGGCGCCCCCCTCCCGGAGACCGACGATGCGGGCGACGAACCCTTCGTCTGGACGGCGGGCGAGGAACTGACCGAAGCGGTCTGTGTCGATAGCTGATGCCCGTCGCTACAGACGGACGGAGGCGGCAATCTTCGTCTCCATATCCCTCTCGCGAGCGTCGTAACGACGCTCGGAGGACTGGCCCTCATCGTCACCCACGTGGGCAATCTCTGCTGCTGCGCAGGCTGCCGTCGGGGAAAGAAGGAACGCTTCTGAGCCTTTTCCCATGCAAAACGATACCCAACGTACCCCCTGGGGTTTCGCCCCGCGCCGCAGCGTCGAACAGGTCGAGGAGGGCGAAGAACTCGCCCCGAAATTCGACGACAACGGCGTCATTCCCTGCATCACCCGTCACGCCGAGAGCGGCGAGATTCTCATGTTCGCCTTCATGAACGAGGAGGCGCTACGCCTGACCATCGAAACGAAACTGGCGCACTACTGGTCGCGCTCGCGCCGGAAGCTGTGGAAGAAAGGCGAGACCTCCGGGATGTTTCAGAAAGTGAGCCGCATGCTGATCGACGACGACCAGGACTGCGTCATCATCGAGGTCACCCTGACCGAACCCGAAGCGGGTAGCGAGGAGGCCTCCTGCCACGTCGGCTACCGGAGTTGCTTCTACCGCGAGATCCGCCTCGACGGCGAAAACCCCCGGCTGCGTTTCATCGAGGCCGAGAAGTCCTTCGATCCCGAAGCCGTCTACGGCGACACCCCGAATCCCACCCGGCTCTGAGTCTCCTCCCGGAGTCTCCCCCGGAGACTCCGCACACCCTTCCCACAATCCTTGTCGCGGCCGCGACAGGAATTGTAGAGCAGTTCCTTCGCCGGCCCGCTCGTTTCGTTGGATCTGAGGGACCTGTCCGGCGAGCACCTGCGGCGACGAAATTCACTCGCCTATTCGCTCCCACTCCCGCAATCTTTGTCGCGGCCGCGACAAAGATTGCGGAGCGCCGTGCACCGTGCGCCTCGCGGGTCTTCGGCCTTGGGTCGGGTCGGGCCGGGCCGGAGCTGATCCACTTTGAACCATCGCCGGTCGGCGCCTCCGCGACCTATTCCGCGGACAGCGAAGCGCTGAGCCGCGCGGCGTCGGCGAGAATCTTCTTGCGCCGTTTCCAGACCTTTCGACCGAGATAGGTGATGGGAAGCAACTCGCGCGGCAGCAGTGGATCCGCAGCGAGGACGGTCTGCCAGGCGACTCGCTCCTCGGCGGTCCATCGATCGAGCCGTTCCCGGGTTCCCGCATTCGCCACCTCGGAAAACCCGTCCAGCACGATCTCGAGCGCCCGGTAATAGTCGTTGATGACATCGAAATTCCAGGCCGTCTCCACCATGCGCCGATCCACCCGCCTGCCCTTGGAATCGCCCAGCAGCAGGAGAAGCTTTCCGCATTCCTCATCCTCTTCCGCGATCAAGCCTTCGAGTTCCGGGGGAGCGACCGCCGAGATCCACACGCTCCCCTGAAGACATCCGCACCGCGCCGCAGCGAGTGCCCGCGTCAGCTTCCTCCGCCGGGAGCGTTCGCTTTCGGGAATGTCGAACAGGAAAAGCCGCCACTTGCCGTCCCATTTCAACTTCCACGACTCCTCGGGATCGCGCCCTCCGATCGCGGCTCGCCGACCCGCTTCCGTGAGCCGGTGCAGGCGTTCGCCGGTTCCGGGATCCTCCCTGCATTCCAGGAACCCCTGCGCCTCGAGCCGGTCGATCTGCGACAGCAACCCATTCCGGTAGGCCCAACCTTCGAAGGATTCCTCGATGTTCCGATAGGTGGGACGCATCGGCTTGTCGGCCAGCCAGAGAAGGCGATAGAGAAAAAGCTCGGTCTTCGCTTTCATGGAAACCAGCTTGCACAATTCTTGTCGCGGCCGCGACAAGAATTGTTGGCGACGGAAGTTCTCCGGCGGAATACGGCTCACGGTATTCTAGGGGCCATTAATGCAATGTGCTTGCATTAATGCCATGGGCGAGCATTCTTCCGGACGCGCTCCCCGTCTCTCATCCCATGTCGAATATTGCCCCTGCCTCGTCCCCCGTCGCCCCTCTTCCCGTCACCGTCCTCTCCGGATTTCTCGGAGCGGGCAAGACGACGTTGCTCGAACACGTCCTCCGCAACCGCGAGGGGAAAAAGGTCGCCGTCATCGTCAACGACATGAGCGAGGTCAATATCGACGCCACTCTGGTGCGCTCCGGCGATGCCGCGCTTTCCCACGCGGAGGAAAAAATGGTCGAGATGTCCAACGGCTGCATCTGCTGCACCCTGCGCGGCATTTCGAACTTCGTCTACGAAAGGCGCGTGCCCTTCCATCCTGAGAGACTGTTGAAAAACCCCACAACGGAAAATCTATGTGGTTTTCGGTTTTGGAAATAGCGGCTTCGCCGGAACGATTTGTTGACCGACCCGATGGGCTGCGGCCCTTTTGTTTACTGACGTCGTTGCTTCTCGGTCGTGGGGAATACCCCACTTCCTCGTCGCGCCTATCCAGTAAACAAAATCTCTCGCAGTTTTCCATTCCGGGGTTTTTCAACAGTCTCCTGAGCGGCTCTATGCTCTGTTCCAGAAGGAATGGCCCCGCGTAATCCGCTCGAAGGGACTTTTCTGGCTCGCGACCCGTCTGCGCATGGCCGGCTACTGGTCGCAGGCGGGGGCGATGTGTCAGAATCAGTGTCTCGGATTCTTCTGGGCGGCGGTGCCGAAAGAACACTGGCCGACCGAAGCTTCGCAGCTCGCTGAAATCCAGAAGACATGGAAAGAACCGAACGGGGACTGTCGACAGGA
This sequence comes from Verrucomicrobiales bacterium, assembly GCA_040905585.1. Taxonomy (GTDB): domain Bacteria; phylum Verrucomicrobiota; class Verrucomicrobiia; order Verrucomicrobiales; family DEV007; genus Arctic95D-9. Next base: position 20,087 of record JBBDRG010000024.1, on the reverse strand, counting down.
GATCGTGCTGATCGGATCGGGAATGGACACGGAGGCGCTCACCGCGATGCTCGATGAAGCCCTCCTCACTCCCGAGGAACTTTCCACCCCGGAGTCGGACTGGCCCGTCCGTTTTCCCGATCCCTTCCCGGAATGGAACGTCGAAATCGACGCCACCGGCAGCGCAGACGAACCGGAGCCGCAGGAACGCGTCTCATGAAGAGAAGCGATCATGATCCGGAGCGGAAGGACCGAGAGGACGAGTGGAATGATCGCTCCTTCCCGGTGCCCCGCGTCTAAGCCGTGAGGGCAACCGTGTCATGCGTTCTCCTGCGAAACCCCTCCTCTTTCTCACCGGATTTCTCGGAGCGGGAAAAACGACCCTGCTGCGCGGACTGCTGGAAAACCTGCGGACCCGCGGGCGGAGCGCAGACGTGATCCTGAACGATTTCGCCAACGCCGACCTAGACGCGGCCACTCTCGACGGAGCGGCCGCCAGCATCGCGCCGATCGCGGCGAGTTGCGCCTGCTGCGAAAGCCTCGACGAACTGGTCGCGCTCTGCCTCGCGGCGGCGAAAAAAAGGGGCGATCTTCTCCTCGTAGAATTGAACGGAACCGCCGATCCGCTTTCGCTGCTGGAGGCCTTCACACTTCTGGAAGAGAAGCTCCCCTTCTTCCCGCGCCTCCAGGTCTGCGTGGTCGATGCGCGGCATTGGGGACGGCGCGGGGAGTTCGCGATGCTCGAGCGGCGGCAACTGGAAACGGCGGGACTCTGGCTCCCGTCCCACATCGACGAAGTTGGGCGGGAAAGGCTCGATCAGGTCGATTCAGAGGTGCGTGCCCTGGTCCCGCTCGCTTGCCGGGTCGATGCGCAAGTCCTCGTCGAAGCACTTGTCGACGAGATTTCCGGCGCCGCGAGCGATTCGGAAACCGGTGCCCCCGCCGGGACCGCCACTCCCCTTCCGATCCACGCTGGACTCGCGAAGATCGGTCTTGCCGCCTTCATGGAGGACGAGGTACACCGTCTGTCGCATCGATTCACCGGTTGCTCCCTGGCGCTTCCGCCCCGGGTGCGCCGCCACACCATCGAGGCACTTCTCCGCGATCTGCCGCCCTGGGTGATCCGGGCCAAGGCGCTGGTGAAACTCGTCGAGAATCCCGGCTCCCGCTGGCTCTTCCAGAGAAGCGGAACGGATGAACCGGACGAGCCGATCGAAGTCTCCGAAGTGCGCCGCGTCTCCCCCTCGCTCGTGTGTGTCGGTCCCCGTCTCGATCCGGGACGACTCGAAGCAATGATCCGGGCGCAATTCGGAACGGTTCCCGGGCTTTCGCCCGACGCAGAATAGTAAGAATCGGCAGGAAGCGGTAGGCGTCTCCGGAGATTTCGGCCATGCCGATAACCGCATGAGTGAACAGAATGCCTGCCATTCTCTCGCTACGCTCTTCTCATGCTCCGGGTTCCGCCCAGCGGGTATGCGGACGCCTTCCACCGCGGCGAAGCCGGGAGCGGGTGGATCCTCGTCCCTGTGAATTCCTCCCTCTGTCGGCGCGCCGCGATCGATGGTCAGCAGGGCGCTGTCGATCAATTCCAGCGCCGTGCCGAAACTCTCGTCGACGTAGTAGAGCGCCCACACTTCGTCGCCGTCTTCGTCGTCCGGCTCCCGATTCGGAAGCCCATCAGCTCCATGGAACTCGCATGTTCGGTTTTTCTCCCCGGGCATCCGAGGCGGCGAGAGGCACGTAATCTCATTTCATCATGAAAATATCGTTGATTCTATCCGTTCTCGTCGCAGCTCTCGCCGGAGGCATCCCCGTCTCTAATCTGCAAGCCCATTGCCAGGTGCCATGCGGCATTTTCAGCGACCAGCTCCGTTTCGAGTCGATGCTCGAGGACCAGGAAACCATCGCGAAAGCCAATGTGCAGATGGCAGAACTGATTCAGGAGAACACGCCTCTGAACGCGAACCAGGCGGCCCGCTGGATCACGACCAAGGAGGACCACTGCAAGAAGATCATCGAAACGGTGTCCGAGTATTTCATGGCGCAGCGGATCAAAACCGACGCTGACAACTACGAGGAGCAGTTGGTCGCCGCCCACGCCCTGATGCAGGCTGCGATGAAGGCCAAGCAAGATCCCTCCGCCGAAGTAGCCGAGGCGGTCAAGACCACCATCTTCGACCTCTACCGTGCCTACGAAGGCAAAGAGCCGGACTTTCACCAGCACTGATCGGCTGACATTGTTTTCTAAACCGTGAATCGGAAGCATTCTGTTCGCCGTTCCAGCATCGCACGCTCCACGCCTCCGGGGCGAAGGCCTGCCTTGCCGGATCTGCGAAGCAGGGCGAAGGGGGCGAAGGGGGCGAAGGCCGCCATGGCCGGCAAGCCCGCTTCGAGGGAGGCGTTCATGATGAGGGAAAAAGAAAAGGAGAAGGAAATAGGGTTGCTGCAGCTTCAGGCGACGATGTCGTGGACCACCTTCCCGAAGACGTCCGTCAGCCGGAAATCGCGCCCACCGTACCGATAGACGAGGCGCTCGTGATCGAGGCCGAGCAGGTGCAGCAAGGTCGCGTGCAGGTCGTGGAGGTGGACCTTGTTTTCCTCGGCTTTGTAGCCGAGTTCGTCGGTGGTGCCGTAGCGCAGCCCGCCCTTCACGCCGCCGCCGGCCATCCACATGGTGAAACCGTCCGCATTGTGGTCGCGCCCCTTGTCCTTGTTCAGGATCGGGGGACGACCGAACTCGCCGCCCCAGAGGACGAGGGTCTCGTCGAGCAGGCCGCGCTCTTTCAGATCGGCGAGCAGAGCGGCCACGGGACGGTCGCTGGCGTCGGCGAGTTTTTGATGGCCGCCGGCGAGATCCTTGTGCTGGTCCCAGAAACCGAGGTCGAGCTGGACGAAACGCACCCCGCTCTCGACGAATCGACGGGCCATGAGACAGGCGCGCCCGAAGTTGTCGGTCGTCTCGGTGTCGAGTCCGTAGCGCTCGCGGACGTATGAGGGTTCGCGGTCGACGTCCATCAACTCGGGCATTTCCGACTGCATCCGGAAGCCGGTTTCGAAGCTCTGGATGATGCCCTCGAGAGGGTCGTTGACGCGGTCGCGCTCGAGACGTTCGCGATTGAGCGACTGGATCAGGTCGAGCTGACGCCGCTGGTCTTCGGGGGCGAGATATTCGTTGGTGGCGTAGGGGATTTCAAAGCCCTTGAGCGACGGCGCCCCTTCCCCGTCTCCGCCTCCCCACTGGTTGATCGCGGTCCCGGCGGTGGCGGAGGGAAGGAAGGCGCTGCCGTATTTGCGGGCGCCTCCGGCGGAAAAGTCGGGGTTGATGGTGATGAAGCCCGGAAGGTTCTGGTTCTCGGTCCCGAGGCCGTACACCACCCACGAGCCCACCGAGGGACGCACGAACTGGAAGCTCCCCGTGAGCATCTGGAGGATGGCCTGGGGATGATTCGAAATGTCGGTGTGCATCGAATTGATCACGCAGAGCTCGTCGGCGTGCCGGGCGGTGTGCGGAAAGAGATCGGAGATCGGCAGGCCGCATTGCCCGTAGCGGTGGAAGTCCCAGGGCGACTGGAAGTATTGACGGTTTCCCGCCACTTCCTCGCCGTGCTTCTTGGAGAGCTCCGGCTTGTAGTCGAAGGTGTCGACTTGGGACGGCCCCCCGCGCATGAAGAGAAAGATGACGTTCTTCGCCTTTCCGGGGCGATGACCGCTTGCGGGAAGGAGCGGGTTGCCGGAGGCGCGGGCCCGGTCCGCCAGCAGGCCGGAAAAGGCCAGGGAACCGAAGCCGCAGGCGGTCCCTCGGAGCATCTCCCGGCGGGTCGGTAAAGAAAAGGGGTTCATCGGAAAAGCGGGATCAATAAAGGGTGCGGAATTCTCCCGCGCAAATCAAGGCCTGAACGGCGGTGGCCCAACTCTCCGCGTCGGGTGCGTCGCCCTGGAAAAAGGCTTCGAGACGGGTCCTCTCGGCGGACGAGGGTTCCCTCGAGTAAATCGTGCGGAAGGCGAGATCGATCTGCCCGTCGAGGGAGGGCGTCCCGGCGACGAGTCTTTTGGCGAAGGAAAGCGACTGTTCTCTCACCAGGTCGCTGTTGAGAAGAAACAGCGCCTGCGACGGCACCGTGATGACTTTCCGCGCCCCCACGACCAGGTTGGGATCGAGCGAATCGAAGACCCTGAGGCTGTCGAAGATCGCGTCGCGCGCCATGGGCAGGTAGACGCTTCGGTGGTTCACGTCGTCGTCGACTTGGCTGTAGTAGAAGTCGCGGCGACCGATTTCCCGCTGCAAGGCCTTTTCCTGCAGCATCGCGATGTCGTGGACCTGGGAGCTCGCGGGCGCCTCTCGGTCGAGTCCGCCGCCGACGTGGAGGATGCTGTCGCGCAACGCTTCGCCCTCGAGCCTCTGCGGCACGAAACGCCAGCGCAGCCGGCCGTCGGGATCGATCTCGTGGGCCCGATCGTTCACGGCGGAAGAGAGTTGCCAGGTGCGGGTCAGGACGATGCGGCGGACGAGCCGCTTCGTCGACCAGCCGTCGGCGACAAAGTCGAGCGCGAGCCGGTCGAGTAGTTCGGGATGGGAGGGGCCGGCGCCGAGAAGGCCGAAGTTGTCGACCGTATCCACGAGACCGACCCCGAAGAGGTGGTGCCAGACGCGGTTGACGTAAACCCGGGCGGAGAGCGGATTCTCCGGGTTGACGATCCATTCGGCGAGCTGAAGGCGACCGCTCTCGCCCGGACCGATTTCCGGTGCCGGAAGGTCGTCGGAAAAAAGCGTCGGCACGCCGCGCGGCACCGGATCGGCGGGAGACGTGTGAACGCCGCGCACGTAGACGGGCGAGTCGGCGATGCGCGGATCGGTCGGCTTTTTCTTCTTCTTGTTCTCCTCGAGTTCCGCGAGCCACTCCTCCTCGGAGATTCGGCGTCCTTCGTCCACGGCCATGGCGAAGGGCGGATTCTCCGGAATGCCCTCCCGGGCCGCGGCGAGCTTGTCCTTGTGCGACTGCACGCGTGTCTCCGCCGCGACCAGCTCGGGGGAGGGATTCTTTTTCCAGTCGATCCCCTTCTCCTCGAGTTCCTTTCGCAGGGCGTCCCGGGGCTTCAGCAGTTCCTTGTATTCCTCCTGGAGCATCGCGACGAGCTCGTGCGCCGCTTCGATCTCGGCGAGGCGCTTGTCGCCGTCCTCGCCGAGCGGGCGGGCGGCCTCGTGCTCCGCACGCACGTTCGTGGCGACGCCGGCGAGGTTGCGGCTGCTGCGGAAAATACCCGCCAGCGCATAGTAGTCGTCGGTCGGAATGGGATCGTACTTGTGATCGTGGCAGCGCGCGCAGTTCGCCGTCAGGGCGAGGAAGGCTCGGCAGGTGGCGTCGATCTGGTCGTCGGCGACGTTCAGTTCGAAGAGGAGGGGGTTTGACTCGTTCAGCGTCTTCGGGCCGATGGTGAGAAACCCGGTGGCGATGATCTTTCGATCGCGTTCCTCCGGCGTCTCCGCCGGGAGGAGGTCGCCCGCGATCTGGTGCGCCACGAATTCGTCGTAGGGCAAATCGTCGTTGAACGCGCCGATGACCCAGTCGCGGTAGCGCCAAGCGTAGGGATAAAGCATGTTCCGCGAGTAACCGCTCGACTCCCCGAAGCGGGCGACGTCGAGCCAGTGCCGGCCCCATCGCTCGCCGAAACCGGGTTCCGCGAGAAGCCGGTCGACCACCTCCTCGAAGGCCTCGGCGTCCGGGCGCGGATCGGCCAGAAAAGCGTCCAGCTCGGTCGTGGTCGGAGGCAGTCCCGTCAGCTCGAGCGAAGCCCGCCGCAACAGCGTGGCGCGGTCGGCGTCGTCCGCGGGTGCCAGTCCTTGCTTTTCGAGTTCCGCCAGGACGAAGCGGTCGATCGCGTCGCGAGGCCAGGCGCTCGCTTCGACCTCCGGCGGATCGTGCCGCACGGGAGGCTGGAACGACCAATGGGAATCCGCGTCGATCTCGCGGGGAAGGCGGGAACGCCCGTCGCGCGGATCGGCGGCGCCCATCTCCACCCACGTCTCGAAATCCCGGATCACCGCGTCCGGCAGCTTGCCCTCCGGGGGCATCTGGAGTCGCTCGTCGCCGTAGCGGATCGCGGCCACGAGCTGGCTGCCGTCGACGTCCCCGGGAATGACGGCGTCGACGCCCGACGCGCCTCCCTTGCGGATGCCCTCGCGCGTGTCGAGCAGATAGTCCGATTCGATCTCCTCCGCCTCGGGCGAGTGGCATTCGTAGCAGTGGTTGACGAGGACGGGGCGGATCTTTTCCTCGAAGAACGCCACCTGCTTCGGGTCGTCCGCAGCCTCCGAATCGGGCGCGGCGACAAGAAACAAGGCGAAACCGGCGGCTGCGAACGACGTCCTCACGCGAAAAAGAGTAAACATTCCGTTTCGCGACCGACAGTCCGTGAACGCGTGCAGCAAGTTCGGGCAACCGCAGCGACAGCGCCCGCGGCCGGCGCTTGCTTCCTCGGGACGAACCGTCCACGGCGTCGGGGGGCTGTGCTGGAATTTGGAATTTGTGTCGCCGCCCTTCTCTCGCTACGCTATTTCCATGCTCCGAGTTCCGCGCATCGAGTACGAGAACGCCGTCAACCGCGGCGAGGCCGGGTGGATCCTTGCCGAAGGCTTGAAGCGCCTCGGTCTCGACGGAGCGTACTTGCGCACGACGGCCATCTCCTTGATGCCCCGAAACGACCCCAATGCGATGGAGAAAATTCTAAATTCTAGGACTGGTACACCGCTCCTGAAGGATTTTATCATGACGGGGGGGCTATCGTCATTGTTGCCGACTCTGCAGGACGTGCTCTTGCGCGGCGCGAGGATTCATCCAGTGCGGTCCACGAGGTGTTCTGAGGAGAATCGATCACTCTTCGGCAAACGCGGGGGGGGTCAAGAGAAGAGGCAATCAGTCAAGCACTGTCGCCTGACCCCCGTGAAGAAAGAACGGGCCTATTTGGACCTATCTTTTAGATTATCCTGCTGGATTTGTTTTGCGAGCAATCCATTGTGTATGCTCTCTAGAAAAGGCATTCTCGCTGTCTCTCACAAACTCAACAAAATCTTCATCACTCTTAACCTCTTCTAGCTCCCCGCGTATGATTCCAATCTCTTGCGAGGTAAATCCATACGATGACGCCAATTCCCTAAATCTCTTTATTTGGATCCAAGTCAAGGCTGAGCCAGCAGCTACTACAAATACTTCTGTGGGCCACATCCCGAATTGAGGATAAGCAACTCGAAAGATTACTAAAACGACTGCCATTGCTTGCAGAGCAATTAAAAATCCGAACCAAAACTTTCCTTTCTTTCTGCTTTCAGCCGATTTTCTCGCATACCAGCAGCGTTGCTCATCAATCCTGAACTCTCTGTAAAACTCAATTCGGCGCGCCAGGACCGATCTTCTAATGTCACACATTTTCTCGGTGATCTGTTCAGATTCCGATATTGCGCCACCGAACTCATGTGCGAGATCATTGTGCTTAGCTAAAATTGATCTAAGTAAGTTTCTAAATTCTTTCTTCACCTGTTCAATTGAAGTTGAATCAAGATACGGAGCACCCTTCATCATGAACCTCCAAGTGCTCGTCTTGACGGACTCGGCGATAGCACGCGCCCTATACCACTCATCCTCAGATCGGCACATTAGCATCGTGACGGAGAGGAAAATCGTCCCAATGAAAACCACTGCGGCTAGTGCGGCTGATTCTTTGGATTCGATGCCAATAACACTAAATATAGAGCCAACAATCAAAAATATCAGCTACGCCTTCACTAGCCGAAGAAATCCCGCCTGAGCATTTCTCGATGCCGCATCAGCTACCTGGAAAAGCGATGGATATTCCGACTCATTCATTCAGTCCGAGCTTTTGATAAACACTATGATTGTAAAAGCGAGGGCCTGTGGCAGATGGATCTCTATTCGAGTATTCGCGGGGAAATTGATCCAATGCGTATTGAATTATTCTTAGCTTGAACGGGATATGCACGGCATACTCATCTCGTATGACTGGGGGGCACCGGTCTGGATCCTGTTCCCGCAAACCATTCAGGTTTACCGCGACGATAGGAATATCTATCTTTTGGCATGTCTCCATCTCCCATCTGACAAAACGAAATAGATTTTTTGTCTTTTCTCCTATAATAACTATAGCTTGCTTGGTATTAGACAGTCTCGCGCGTAAGCTTCGCTTTACCGTATTCTCATCTGCGCGATCTGTGATCGGCTTCAAATCGTGAGCATCGAAAAAATTAAAGTCGATTCTTTCATTCTGCTTCCAGCCTTTCATGTAACTGTAGGCCCACATGTCTTCGTCGCCGTCAAAGATCACATATGTTTTATTTCGATAGCTCATATTTTTTTGGATACATTAACGAATGCATCTTGAGGAGCCGGCGAGCGACGGGTATTCTCTGGGCCTTGGTCCGGCTTCTTAGGATACATTCCTCGTGGACTGAGCCGCGCGTTGGTGGCATTCGACTTCGTGAGAGGCCTCATGCTCCACCATCAAGCAGTTCACTTAGTTTTATTAGTTCCAACGGTCTCCGCTTTTGTTGTATATAAAGTGAGGATATGAGTTGTCTGGATCAACGTTTATCCTTCTCTCGTATGCCTCATGGATCCAGTTCGTTAAACTCTCCGAACTCGTCGGCCAATCGTAAATTGCTGCGTATCCGCATTTCTCATTCATTACGAGTCTCGGCGGCACAATCCCACCATCGTAGTGCGACTTACCATAACTTGGGTGAGTGGGAAGAAGGATTCCAAGCAAGCCACATCGACTATTCAGTTGGGTTTTTCTCACGCTACCTGAAATCTCCCAATCAACGTGCTTTCGTTTCCATGTTTCACTTCCAATCAGGACAATTGTGACGGAGGCATCTCGAATGAACTCATCGCGAATACGGCTACGAACGTAGTCCGTGGAAGCTGCCGGGGATATGTCGCCTTCTTCAACCGACTTTGAAATGAAACTTCGAAGTGCAGCCGAAAAGACATTCGTGCATTGCATTTTGTAATATCGATCATTCGCATGATGGTAGCTCAAGAACACCTTGTGCCGAGGTGTCTCTGTAAATAATGAAGCGAAATCGGTCATTGCCCTACCCTTCACGAAGCCATTCACCCAAAGCGATTGCACTGTTCTTGTGATGATCGAGAACCATCCATTCCTCCGTATCCTTACCTTCAAAGGTTCCCCAAATAATCCTCTGATACAGTCCTAGATATTCTTCCTCTGCCCACCGAGTCTCGAACCAAGTGTCACCTGAAGGGAACAGCGCAACAGATGGCGCTCCCTTCATCCCATCGCCCAAGCCTAACTCCCACGGAATCCAACAACTTCCTTTGCTATTCTTGGTGACAAAAAGGACAAGTCGACGGCAATCCCTTACCGTACTTCTTAAGATTTTGGCTGTCTCGGGGCTTGTGCGCTCTGGCAATCGCTCGTCGCCGTTATCAGTGTAAACGACTGCTCCATGGTTTTCTAGAATAAATATGACTCCCGGAAGCACGTCATCGTCATCCGAAGAGTGAGAAAGGAATGTGTTGTAGTCTGTGCGTGACGCTCGCTTCTCCAGAAAAGCCTTCCGGTCGGAGATTTTCCCTGCGATTTCGCGCAGAGTTTCGTTTGTCACGAAGCCTTTCATTCGTTAGTCCAACGTTAGAAGTTGTGGAACCGCGCGGGAGCCGCACGCCGAAAAAAAGGGAATTGATAGAGCCACCAACCGGCTCCGAGAAGAAGTGGCCAGCGCGGTTGCTCGCCCATGTCTGGGGCGGGCTCCTTCATTTCTGTTGGCCTTTCGAGGGTGGTGGTGGTTTGGGAAGCGGCTTCACCGGATCGACCTTATTGGACATCGAACCGCGAGAATTAGCAGTCGACACACGATCACCTTTATTCGAACCTTGGCGTGAACCGCTATCTTTACTATTCATGAGAGAACGAATTTGGGAATTGATGCTGCGGGCCGACCTGAACGCCCGTTATTGGAAACTCTATGAAACGCGAGTGACGTGGATAGAGAAAGGATCGAGAGTCTTTGTGATCCTGTCCTCGGTGGTGAGTTTGGTAGCCTGGGCGCTGAAGGATGAATATTTGCCATTTGCGACTGCTGTGTCAGCGATTGCAGCATTCCTGGTCGTGGTCGTGGTTCCGGCGTTGGGACTGGACGGGTATTCCGCGAAGATTCAAGCGATAAAACATTCATGGGTAGCCCTCCGCATGGAGTACGAAGACCTTTGGGCCGATGTGAGTGATTGCGAATCTGCGTCATGGAAGCGGCGATGGAAAACGATCCAGAAGCAAGATGTGGAATTAGAGCAAGGCAAGACGTGGACCCCTGTCTCAACGAAGCTTGTGGCCGACGCGCAATCCGACACCGAACGGATATTCGTACCATCTGTCTCCTAGGAATTTGCGTCATGAGTTTTCTTCCGAACGAGATCCGTTGCCGCATCTTCCCCGCTCCGCGCACTCACACGCCCGACGACGAAAAGGACGAGGAGAAGCTCGAGGAAGACGATGACGACGACGAACTCGAGGACGACGAGGACGGCTCGCTCGAGGACGACGACGAGAACGACGAGGAGGATGACGAACTGAAACTGTGATCCGAACTGGAACTCTCTTCCGAAGAGGACGAGGACGAGGAGGAATCGTCCTCCGACGAGTCCGAGGTGTCCGAGGACACCGACGAGTCGGAGGAGAACGAACTGCCCGGGTCGTCGCCGCCGCCGCCGGACAGCGGCGCGCCGCCCGCGAGACTGGGGGTGTAGAAATAGGCGATCATCTCGGGCTGGCCGGGGAAGGCCGCCGCGATCGCCAGCAGGGTGTCGAAGAGCGTGTCCGCCAGCGCGTCCTTCGCCGCGCGGCGTTCCTCCTCGGTCAGGCGCTTGTCGGCGGTCGAATCCTCGCTCGCCTCGTAGATGGCGTCCCATTGCGCCTTCAAATCGTTCGCGTCGTCGAGCCGCTCCTGGTCCACGCCGTTGCCGATCAGCGGCGTCAGCGCGTCGATCAGCGATTGCAGGTGGTTTTCCACCGCGTCGTCGGGCGCGTCGCGCAGCGCGTCGCCCCCGTCGCCCGTCACCGCGACGACCTCGGACGAGCCCTCGCCGAAAGCGGCCATCGCCGTCGTGGTCGCCGCGATGCGCCCGGTCCAAGTGCCGCCCGAGTTCTGGTTGCCGAGCTTGCCTAGATGGTCGGTCGTCAGCGCCGCCATCTCGTTGTAGGAAACGGTCGGATTGTCGAACGGGTTGAGCAGGTAGTTGCGCAGATCTCTCATGGGATGGTCGGATTCAGCGGTTCGATTTGGTAGCCGTTTCGCCAAGCATCGAACAGACTGCCGGTAATTTGCCTCGGTAGGCAAGGAAAAAGCCTCCGAATACGGGAAATCGACAGATTCTTGGCGAAAACGGGCGCGAAATGTCGTAAATCGGCAGCTTTTAGGCGAAACTGGTCACCGAATGTCGGAAAGATGCGTGTGAAAAACGTTCCCGAGCCTCGGGAACCTACTTGCGGAGATTTCAAACGCATTCCCGAGCCTCGGGAACCTACTTGCGGAGATTTCAAACGCATTCCTGAGCCTCGGGACGGTCCGGGAGGGTGGGACTCGACTGGGTTGGATGGGTGAGTGAACCCTGTTGGGTCGGGCGAATCCGGCCCGGAACGGCCGTCAGGAGCCTTCGACGAGGGCGATCTCGTCGGCGGAGACTACCGGGGAGCTTGCTCGCGCAGGGACGGGAAACGCGCGGGACGTCCGGTCCTCCCGACCCCACTTCACACGAAGAATGGGCTTGACGCCCAACGCGGCGGGCCGGTACAATCGACCTCCGACCGGATCAGTCGATGCAGCGAACTTGCTTCGCCTCCATTACCTCTGATTCTTCAATCTCTCCTAAATTTACTTCTAAACACTTCAATTCTTTTATTATGGATTATTCTTTACCTCGTTGGGTTGTTCTTTGGAGTCCCGCTCAAAACGCTTTCCACGTCAGCACCGATCATGAGATGCTTAAAGACAACAGAGATGTCTTTGAAAACGAGCGAGACGGGGATTTCATCGTTTTGTCGTATGCCAAATCTCAGGAGGATGCACACAAAATCTGCGAGCGAGTCCAGGAGCGCCGAAACGACCGGGCACAAGACGGGGACGCCAAGCCCGATTACGCTCCAAGTTAATAGCTTTAGATGACTTCCTCATTCATTCTCCTTTCCACGCTCGCCATCTGATCGGGCTGGCATCTTCCTGACGCCAAGAAACCAATTTGCTTCGATTATCCATGTTCGTGTTTTACATGCTCAGTGTCCTGCTCTTCTTTATCGTCACATCGTCCATACTGGCGGTTACGAAGTTTGGAGCGCGTGGGGAGATCGGAGCACGAGGTACCGCCAACGTAGGCTTGGTCGTTCACAAGATTTCCAACGGAACAGCTACTTTTGGAGATAAGATCATGGTGATTCTCATGACAGTCTTTGGAGCCTTTATCTCGCCACTTTGGCTAGGAGCCTCTGCACTCATCGGAGGCTTTCTTTATTTGATCTTTGAGGTTTGGTTTTAGAATCACTTTCGCATGCAACGATCCCAACTACTTCGACTGAGACCTGATTTTCCCGACGTTTTCCCCGACGATATCGATGACCTTCTTTTGGCCCTGTCCGAGGCATCATATGAGTGGAGTGATTCGCGAATGGCATTCGTGAACTCAGAACTCCAGAAGGCCATTCCTATCGCAGAGCTGCATCGCTTTACAGCTAGACGCATCCGGGAGTGGTGGGGCGACGAGGATTTTGTGACTGAGAATGACAAACTAAAGTCGCTCACCAAGTTTGGATGTGCCGGAATAGTAGCTGTCCCAGTTGCATTGATTCTCTGCTTCACTTGGGATTGGCTTTTCGGTCTCTTGCTTGCTGTCATTAGCATAGCTGTGGTTATGGTAACCAATACCAAGAAGAATGCCCTTTTGACGGAGCGAGAGAAGAGAGAAGGACGTTGGGTGGATCGGTCGAAGATCGAATGGTGCAAGAACTGCATTCACTTCCGAAGGATTAGAGGATGGGAAGATAACCTATGGCAATTAGAGGCGCTACCTACTGATGGCCGACTTCCCTGCAAAATCTTCGATCAGACTACCGAGGTCTGGCAGTCGTATGCCAGCCTTGATCCAAAACAGCGGACAATGTATCCCAAGCAGTGCTCATACCTCAAGATGAAGTCATAACATTCCATGAGAAGCCGCCTTTCATCACCAAGAAGGCAAAGGCGTGGCTGGGCAACCCCCACCACCCCGCTGTTCCGTCGGCGTCTTTCCGTAGTTCTAACCTCAACCATTGTCTCGACGCTCGCCCCCGCTGGTAGGGTTGCCAGCGCTTAGACGTTGTCTGGCTGAAGCTCAATCGAAATGAATGAATGGGAAACCGAGTCAGATACCGATTTACGAACGAACGGCGAAGCTAATCTGACCTCGTCGCTGATCCACTTCTTCGTGCCCTGTGAGTTCGGTTTTCGTTCCCTGCCCCCGTTTCCGCATCTGTTTTGGATGCGGGCTTTGGATTCAGTGAGGCTTGAAGCTCTGTGAGAGCCCTATTCGCTGCGTTACGCTGAGTCGTCACTTGGTCCATTCGCTCACTCAGATCGAGCAAGGCTATTCGGATATTGTGTGCGAGAGAAAGGCACTCGCGATCATCTTTTCCGTGAATCCCGCGAGAGAGAACATCGTAAATCACTGTCATCGGGTTCCTGCCTTGATAGCGGAGCGCTTGGGGAAGATGGGATCCGGCTGCTTTGATCGCGTCTGAAAAACTCGCTTGGTGGGACGCGTCCCTCAGGGCATCGACCTCCCGTTGGTCTGATTCGACAGCTTCCGCTATTTTCATCAAGCGCTTGAAAAGTTCCGACTGTCGATCTTCGATGACTCTTCGATAGTAGGTGAAAGCACCGATTCCGTAGCCACTTTCCTCACTCCGGACGCCCGTGAGAAACAATTCAAAGCTCGAACCGAGAATTTTCCGAAGATACGGCGAAACCGGCTCCGCCTCCAGCGGATAGATTCCTATTTTTGTAACAACTATATTGGAGTCGGAATCGGACCAGCCAATAATTGCGAAAGTCTTCTTGTATTCTTGGCAATCACGACAGGTGCAGGTTAGAAACCCATGGGATTCTTCATCGATGTTGTTCCAGCGAGTTGTGAAAGTTCGCTCCCCGCGGCACCGGTTCCCGTGGCAGAACGTTCTAATCGTCGGGCCTTCAGGATAGCGTCCCCTCCAGTCCAAAAAGTCGCTGACCACATGCTCGGAGTTCAACGGCGCATGAGTCAGAAAGTGGCCGAACTTCCATATTGGTCTCGAAATGTCTTTCGATCCGGATTCACTCATGCGTTCCGGGGTCGGGCAACATTTCTTGACAATGTTTCCGCTGGGCCATGGTTTCCGTGGTCGGCCAACAGAGAAAGGGGTAAAATGTTCACTGAACCCCCTCCCCGTACGCGGCAGCCCCCACCCGAACCAACCCGGATCTACGCACGCATCTCCAGGAAAACCTGGGCAGATCAAGGCTTTCCGGACAACCTCCCGAAAAGAGCCTCGCGTGATATCACCTCCAGCGCCGACTGCCGCTCCGCCGTCGAGAACCGGCGCGCCGCCAAAGCGGCGCTGGCCGACATGTTGTTCGATACTCTACTGCTCGTCGCCAACCAGCACCGCGAGGAGCCGGAGGCGGTGGAGAAGTATTTCACGCCGAGTCTGGCGTGAGGGGGGCGATCGCCATCGCCTCGACGACCCCGAACGATGGATGAAATTCTAAATTCCAGAGGTGACACCCCCGCATTGCTGCGCCTGGCTCTCACTTCCCTGCGTCCTGCAGGTCGCCCTCCACATACTGATGAATCAAACCCGAGATAAGGGTTTGATAGGGGATTCCCTTGCGCGCCGCTTTGCGCTGGATGCCGATTAGATCATGGCTGCTCAAACGAATGTTTATCCGCTTGTCTTTCCTGAAGGTGTTTTCGCCGGCGTCGGCTAGACGCTGCAACAGCTCGTCCGATGGATCCTCCAGTTTGAGTTTTCCGCGGTTGTAGCTTTCCGACGGATGTTTTTCTTCGTCATTCATTTCACCTCAGGTCGCTTTCCGTGTGTGATATTCATTTTTCGAACTTCGATTCACGCAGTTTGTAACGGCCTGATGTTCGCGATTTCCTCGGCACCGTCTTCCTGCGCTTTGCGCAGCAACCATTCGTCTTGAAGGGCAAGCCAATACTCCGCTCGGTTCCCGAAAAACCGACCGAGTCTCAAAGCCATGTCGGGAGTGATCTGACGACGTTCGCCGAGAACGTCGTTGATTCGTTGAGCGGGCATATGGATCGCGGTGGCTAAGGCCTTCTGGGATAATCCATAATCCTCAAGGCATTCGGCGAGCATGTCCGCTGCGAAATTGCGGAGGGGAATTTTTTTCGTCTCGATCTTCATTTCCTCAATCCTTTCTGTATGTCCCTTCGGGAGCGGTCGCCGTTGAAGATTTTCCCGGTTTCCCGATCCCCAAAACTTTTGATCACCGGGCAACAATAACCAAAACCGGTTATCGGTGCCAGGGAAATCGGCAAGGGAAAGGATTGTGTCGCGCGGCCAGTCGGAGGCTTGCCCCTTCGCGACGGACAGTCGGTGAACGCGTGCAGCGGGTTCGGGCGGCCGCAGCGACAGCGACCGCCGCCGGCGCTTGCTTCCGCGGCACGAACCGTCCAAAGTGCACGCGATGGACGGAACTACATCGGACGCGGATTCAGTCGAGGTGATCGCGGCGCCCGGACGGCTTCCGGTGTTTCCGGAGCGAAACGCCGTGTTCGTGGCGAATCTGCTGGGCTTGTTTTTCGGCAACGAGGAACAGACCCGCATGCTGGCCGAAGAGGTCGGCGAGCTCGATTCCTACGGCGGGCGCTTGATTCCGGTGGTGGACCTCCTCTTCCCCGGCGCGGGATCGAATCTGCTGGCGCTGGAAAGAGTGCCGGACCCCGCGCTTTGCCGGTATTTCGAGGAAACGGCCGGCCTCTCGCTGCCGGACCGGTTCATCCTCCCGCACGCCGAATATCTCGAAATCGGCCGAGCCCTCGAGGCCGGCAAGCCCGTCGGTCACGAAGCGTTCAAGCAACTGGAGGAACACCCCTCGGCGTTCATGGACGGTTACGTCACCGACGAAACCCTGTCGAGTCTGGCGCGGGCGACCGGAAAGCGGACGATTTCCTCGGTGGAGGGCAGCCACGGGGGCAACAACAAGCGGGCGCTCCACCAACACCTCGAGGCGGTCGGGCTTCCGGTCGTGACGACGGAACTGGCCGAGTCGCCGGCCCACGTGGCCGAGTGCCTCGGTCGACTCGCGGCGGCGGGGTTCACCTCCGGCGTGGTCAAGGCCGCCATCGGCGCTTCGGGCATCGGGCTGGTGAAGGTGGCGTCGCTGGAGGACGTCGACTCGATCCCGGAGATTCCCGAACATTTTTTCCGGGAAGGGCCGTGCCTCGTGCAGGGATGGCTCAAGCCGGGGGAAATGGGCGTCCTCGAAGTCCGCAGCCCGAGCGTCCAGATGTTTCTCGACGAGAAATCGGTGACGCTCTACGACCTGACCGAGCAAATCCTGAGCCGGTTCAGCATCCACGAAGGCAACGAGGCTCCCCCGCCCTATCTCTTCGACCGTCCCGAGCTTCGCCGGGAACTTCTGCGGCAGGCGGGGGAGGCGGCGAAGTGGCTGCATCGCCGCGGCTACCGGGGGACCGGCAGCGTCGACTTTCTCGCCGTGGACTACGAGGACGGCCGCTCCGTGGCCTACGTCTGCGAGATCAACGCCCGCGTCACCGGGGCGACCTACCCGGCGGTCCTGGCCCGCCACCTTCTCCCGGACGGCGCCTGGCTCCTGCGGAATTTTCGTTTCGACAACCCCCTTCCGGGAGACGCGCTGCTGAAGGCGCTCCGGAACTCGGGCGATCTGTTCGTCCCCGGAGAAGCCGAAGTCGGCGTGCTGCCGGTGAATTTCAATTTCGGTCCCGACGGCTTGGTTCACAAAGGACAGTTTCTCTGTCTGGCGCATTCGACCGCGGGCAGCCGGGTGGTTCTGGACCTCGCCAAAGCGGATCTTCCCTGCGCTTCCGACCGCGACTGAGCTTTCCGTTTTCTGGCCATGATAGACACCGACCGGCTCAAGGAAGAAATCGTCCAGCTCACCCGCGACCTCGTGCTGATCGAAAGCACCAACGCCAGGCCGGAAGAGAGAGCGCACTGCTTCCAAATCATCCGAAACCACCTCGAGGAACTGCCCGGGATCGAACTGGGACGACTCGATAAAAACGGCTACGAGTCGCTCGTGGTCCTGCCGACGAGTTGCCCGCGCCCGGAAGTGCTCTTTTGCGGGCACCTCGACGTGGTGGAGCATCCCGAGAGCGAAACCTACCGCTCGGAGATTCGCGACGGCCGCATCTACGGCCCCGGGGCCGGGGACATGAAGGGCCAACTCGCCATTCTCGTCCAGCTGATGCGGCATCTCTGGCGGGAGCACCCCGGTCTTCCGGTCGGCCTCGCCATCACCTCGGACGAAGAGCGCGGCGGCGAGAACGGGGTGCGTTTCCTCGTGGAGGAGGCCGGGGTGGACGCGGGCGTCGCGGTCATTCCCGACGGCGGCTCGCTGACCGATATCATCGTCGAGGAAAAAGGAATCGTGCACCTGCGAATCGCGTCGAACGGAACGGCGGCCCACGCGGCGCGTCCGTGGCTGGGCGGCAACGCCCTGGAGCGGCTCATGGAAACCCTGCGAAAAATCCAGCACGAGATATTCGAGCCGCTTCTCCCCGCGCGGGTCGATCCCGACGACCCCAAGACGCATTGGCATCCGACCTGTTCCGTCACCATCCTGCGAACGCCGAACGACAGCCCCAACCGAATCCCGGAACAGGCCGAAGCCGTTCTCGACATTCGCTTTCCCCCGCCGCACACCGCGGAGTCGGTCCTGGAATCCATACGCAAGAGGCTCGGCCCCGGCCTCGTCGCCGAGCCGATCGTGACGGCCGAACCCACGCATCTCGCGCCGGACCGCGATTTCATCGAGCTGACCGAGGCCGTCACCGGCGCGCCCTCCCAACTGAGACGGGCCTGCGGCGGGAGCGACGCCCGGTTTTTCTTCGCCAAGGGCATTCCCGTGATGCTGTCGCGCCCCCGGGTCGGCAACCTCCACGGGCGGGACGAATGGATCGAAATCGATTCGATGCTCGACTACTTCGAAATTTGCCGCCGCTACGTCGCGAAGAAAACCGGCGTCTGAGAGACTGTTGAAAAACTCTGGAATGGAAAACTGCGAGTCATTTTGTTTGCTGGCGAGGCGCGACGAGGGAGTGGGGCGAGCCCCATGACAGAGGAGCAACGAAGCCAGCAGACAAAAGGGCCGCAGCCCGGCGTTTGCATATCAATTCGGCGAAGCCGCTGACTTTCCTACTGCCTCTTCATGAAGATTTTGCGTTTCAGAGTTTTTCAACAGTCTCCCGACCCACTTGTCTTGCTTTGAGAGACGACCCGTTATAGAACTTGATCATGATTCGCATCAAATCCCTCGCGTTCGTTACCACCGTTCTCGCCACCGTTCTCGCCGCCGTGTCATTGGGCGTCGGTGCGGAGGCGAAACCCAACATTGTTTTCATCATGGCCGACGACCTCGGCTACGGCGAACTCGGGAGCTTCGGCCAGGAGAAAATCCAGACGCCCGAACTCGACCGGATGGCGCAGGAGGGCATGAAGCTGACCAGTTTCTACGCCGGATCGACCGTCTGCGCGCCGTCGCGGAGCGTACTCATGACCGGCCAGCACACCGGCCGCACCTGGGTGCGAGGAAACGCCGGCGCCGCCGACCGCGGTCCGCAGACCCTGCGCCCGGAGGACGTGACCGTGGCGGAAAAACTGAAGGAAGCCGGCTACGCCACCGCCCTGACCGGCAAGTGGGGGCTCGGCGAACTCGACAGCGTCGGCCACCCCAACCGCCAGGGCTTCGACTACTTCTACGGCTACCTCAACCAGCGGCACGCCCACAACTACTACCCCACCTTCCTGGTGCGGAACGACGAAGTGGTGCCCTTGAAGAACGTCGTTTCGTCCGAGTGGGAGGCCAAGCGGGTCGCCTCGGGCGCCCCCGACGACGGCGCGGGCTGGGCGCACCCGGAGGGGCGCATCGAGTATTCGCACGACCTCATCGCCGACGAAGCACTGACCTGGCTCGACGAAACGGCCGGCGAAGACGCGCCGTTTTTCCTCTACCTCGCGCTGACCATTCCGCACGCCAACAACGAAGGCGGGCGCGGCACCGGCGACGGCCAGGAAGTGCCCGATCACGGCATCTACGCGGACAAGGACGAGGCCGAAGGCTGGAGCGATCCCAACAAGGGGCAGGCCGCCATGATCACCCGGATGGACCGCGACGTCGGCCGGCTCCTGGAGAAGCTTCGGGAAAAAGGCGTCGCCGAGAACACGCTGGTCATTTTCACCTCCGACAACGGCCACCACAAGGAGGGCGGCAACGATCCCGAGTTTTTCGACGCCAACGGCCCGCTCAAGGGCATGAAACGCGACCTCACCGAAGGCGGCATCCGCGTTCCCACCATCGCCTGGTGGCCGGGCGAAATCGAACCCGGCAGCGAGTCGGACCACCCCGCCTACCTCGGCGACTTCATGGCGACCGCGTGCGACCTGGCCGGGATCGAAACGCCGGAGAATACCCAGTCCATCAGCTTTCTCCCGACGCTCCGCGGCCAGCCGGAGTCCCAGAAGGAGCACGACTACCTCTACTGGGAATTCTACGAAAGGGGCAGCAAGCAGGCGGTGCGCTTCGGCGACTGGAAGGCGATTCGCCAACCGATTTTCACCGGCCAGACGGCCCTCTACGACCTGTCCGAAGACTTGGGAGAGGAGAACGACGTCTCCGGCGACCACCCCGACATCGTCGCCAAGGCGGCCGCCTACATGGAGGAGGCCCACAAGCCCAATCCAAACTGGAAGCCCAGGGGGAAGAAGTAGTCGGGAGCAAGGAGCAAGAAGCAAGAAGAACCAGGAACCCGAAAATGCCCACCCGCCGCAACGTCCTCGCCACG
>JBBDRG010000023.1:0-9476 GCA_040905585.1 Verrucomicrobiales bacterium | reverse complement strand
AGAAAACAAAATGGCTCGCCGTTTTTCATTCCAGCCTTTTTCAACAGTCTCTTAGGAAAGGTGGAACAAAACCACCGTTCGTCAATGCGTCGCCGCGATCCCGACGGACGCGGCTTCCCCCGTCGGGGCGGTCTTCGGCCGCCGGTTGCCGGTTCCGGTTTCCATGCCTTCAAGAGGCGGAGGCGATGGCGGGGCGTTTTATTCCCCGGCCCGTTCCTTTACTTTTCAGGGCATACCAACCGATGGCGAGCAGCATGGGCAGGTGTTCGACCCAGACGACGACGTGGTCGAAAAAGCGCTGCCCGTCGTAGCCCCGCCAGAACGGCTCCGGGAAGGTGTAGATCAGCCAGAAGCGGGCGTAGTAAAGGAGGGCGAAGCCCGGCACCAGCAACCACGCGCGCGACCGGGCGAAGACGACGAAGGGGAGGGCCCAGGTCCAGTACCAGGGATTCTGCGTGGCGGAAAGATACCAGCACGCCGCCATCGTGAGAAAGAGCGCCCGCCCCGCCTCCGCCGGCGCGGCGTCGAGTCCTCCCTCCCATCGCCGCAGGGCCAGCCAGGCGGCCAGCGCCGCCAGCAGACCACCGCAGAACAGACGGGCGCCGAGGAAGTCGGGCGTCGGCAATCGACCGGCGATTCCGAGACGGCGGCCCGCCCACTCCACCGAGTCGCTCCAAGCCCGCCGCAGCGACTCGGGCGCGACCGCGTACCATGGCTCCGGCCTGGTTTCTTTGCCCGACTCTGGTACCGGTCGCAGGTTTTCCCGAACCACGCTGAAGATCAGGTCGTTCATCTCCCATCGCCCGAGAAACGCGCGCATGCCCGACAACTCGTCGTGTCCCGTCTTCCGCTCCGACCCGTTTCCGCCGGTCGAGGGCCTCGAGGCGAAATGGCCGCCCGCGATCACCGCCGCCGCCAGCGCCGCGACCGGCATCGTTTTCCAACGCCAGCGTCGCCACGCCAGCGAGACGAACACCGGCGCCATCGCCAGCGGGTACCACTTCGAGAGGACCGCCACCGCCAGCAGCAGAGCGGAGAGAGGCAGCAGAAGGGCCGGGCTGCGCCAAAACGGGCTCCCGGCTCCCGGCCACCACGCTTTCGCCGCCGCGAGGAAGGCGGCCACGGTGAAAAACACGGCCACGGAGTCCATGTGCGAGGTGTTCGCGAATTCTTTCAGCACCAGGGGGCACCAGGCGTAGGCGACGGCTCTGCCGGCCGGCAAGTCGAAATGCCGCAGGATCGCCAGAAGCAGCAGCACGGTTCCCAAGTCGAAAGCGACGACGAGGGCGCGGAGGACCGCCAGGTGGACGAACACCGGCGCCGTCTCCGGCGTCAGCCGAGCGGCGAGGGCGAACACGGCCTGGCTCACCGGCGGATAGATCGTCGGTACCGCGCGATGATCGATCCGCTCGAAAATCGTCTCCAGGGACGGGGAGCGATCCTGCGCCGCGAGCAAGGCGGCGGCGTCCGGCGGTACCGTCTCGGGCCCGGTCTGCGAGGCCGCCCGGTAGTCGTCCAGGTCGGCCGGGCTGTGGCGGTAGGGCGAGACGTTCTCCACCATCGCCCGCCCATCCCAGAGGTAGCGGTAGTAGTCCGTCTCTTGGATCGGCTGGGAGGCCAGCAGCAGGGGCAGCCGCATCAGCAGCGCCAGCCAGAAAATGTCCCGCCCGCGGACCTGGCGTCCGGCCTTTCCCCAGAAATGCCGCGCGGCGTAGAGCCAGCAGAAGAACGCCCCCGCCAAGACGAGGGCGAGCGGGAGAAAAGGGCGCCCGGCGAGCGGCAACTCGTAGGCGAAGCCCCGGGAAACCACCGCCAGCCCGACCGCGAAGGCCGCCAGGGCGATGCCCAGCGTCCAGAGAAGCCGTCGGGACTCGCCGGATTCGTCCCGGCTCCCGGCCCTGCCTCTCATGCGGCGCCGCTTCGGCTAGTTGGTGCCGGATCCCTTGGGCTTCGAGTCGGAGTCGGTATCGTCCGACGGAGGAGGCGCACCGGGGCCCGAGCCCTGCGTGTCGGCAGGTGGCGTCGCCTCGGTATCGGTAGGGGCGGGTTCGCACGAGGAAAGCATGGCTAGCCCGGCTAGTGAAAGAGCGGCGACTGCGACGGAAGTTAAGTAACGTGGATTCATCGGTTTGGATGGGATGGGTTCGCTATCGGGAGCGTCTTGGGATAGGATAGTAACGGCGATCGTTACGCGCCTGCAAGGTTTCGAGGGGCGGGGGAGGGATTTTTATTCCCGGGACGAAGAAGGAATATTTCTCGCCCGTCGCCTCTCGCTTCACCGATGAACGATTTTCCCGGAACGGAAACCGAACTCGACGCCGGTCCCGGATTTCTCGGCCGAACCGCGGTGGTGATGCCGGCTCTGGACGAGGAGGCGTCCGTCGGTAGCGCCGTGCGGCATTGGGTCGGATGGGAGGTCGCGGAGGTCCGCGTCGCCGACAACGGCAGCCGCGACACCACGGCCGACCGGGCTCGCGAGGCGGGCGCCCGCGTCGTCGGAGAACCGCGGCGGGGCTACGGCGCGGCGGCCTGGGCGGGAGCCCGGAGCCTCTCAGAGGGGATCGATTGGATCCTGTTCGCCTCCGCCGACGGCAGCGACTTTCTCGACGAAGAATCCGCCGCCGCTTTCGACGGCGCCGTGAAAGCGGGTGCCGGCCTCGTGGTCGGCGAGCGCGTCACCCGGCCGGATGCCCGGCGGAACCTGACTCCGGCGCAACGATTCGGCAACGCGCTCTGCTGCGGCCTCATCGCTCTCGGCTGGCGGGCGCCGCGGTTCCGGGACATGGGTTCGCTCCGCCTGATCCGACGCGACGTTTTCGAAGCCTTGGCGCTGCGGGACCGGGCGTTCGGCTGGAACATCGAGATGCAGGTCGCGGCCATCGAGCGCGGTGTCGCCATCGCCGAGGTTCCCGTCGGCTATCGTCCCCGAACCGCCGGCCAGCCGAAGATTTCCGGCAGCCTCGCCGGTGTCTTCCGCGCCGGCCGCGGCATTCTCGGCACGCTGGCCAAGCTCTGGTGGCGGAAGCGGGCGCGCGCCGGGTTGTTTGTTCCCGCCACCGGCCGGCGCGGAACCGTCCGCGAATAGAACAAACAGGGTTTCGTCGACCTTCGTACTCTGCTGTCACGCCCAGTTTTTGCGGCCGTCCCTTTGTCCCCTTCACATCGTCGCCTGCGCATGCTAGGATCGTCAGTCATGACTTCAAAACGATCGCTATTCGTATTGGCAAGCGGGGTCACCGTCGCAATCGCCGCCTTGATTCCGGCTCTCTCGCAATCCCAGGAAGAAAAACCAGACCCGGGGGCAGGCGCGCTGGAGCAATTGAGTCTCCGGGTGGAAATGTACGACCTGCCCGCCGCCGAGGCTCTGCGGATCCAGCAGGACGTGTCGATTCAGCCGGACCAGACCGAAGCCGTCGAGGAGATTCTGGAGATGGTCGAGGCGGGCGAAGCCGCGTTCGTGACTTCGGCTCCCTTGATCGCCCGGAACGGAAACAGGGCGAAGTTCGAAGACGTCGAAGTGGTTCCCGTGATCGTGGATTTCACTTGGAACGAGGAAGCGAAAGAGTTGGTGCCCAAGTTCGCCGACCGCGTGGCCGGAACCGTTTTCGAAGTGGACCCGAAAGTTTCCGACGACGGCGAAACGCTGGACATCAACTTCGCGCTCGAACATCACACCGGCAAGCCGGTGACGGAAACCATCCTTGTGCCACTGGGGGACTCGGAGAAATCCCGGGAAGTCAGCGTGACGCGCTTTTTCATGAAGAAGGTCACCACACGCCTCTTGATCAAACCCGGCGCGTCCGCGCTCATCGGCGCTTTCGAGATCCCCGATTCGGAGACCTCGTCGGGCGAGGACGCCGTGCCCGACCCGAAGCGTCTCGCCTTCCTGAGAGTGGAAGTTCAGAGCATTGGCGGGAAGTGATTCCGGCGGGGCGGGGAACCGGAGGGCGACCTTGCTGACTAGCCGATGTACGAAAGTCAGGACCTCTCCTTCGGGAAAATACTCTTGCGAGGAGCGTCGTTGCTTTTCCGCCTCGCGCTGCTCGGCGGGGTCGTTTTCCTGATATGGCGCTACTGGGACCACGAGACGTTTCGCGAGTGGAAGCGTGAAGCCGGCCCCGTCCCTTTTTTCGCCGCCCTCGCGATTCTTCCGGCCATCGGCGTGCCGACCACGCCTTTCTATGTCCTTGCCGGGGCCACCTTCGGAATTCCCGTCAGCCTGCTGGGCAGCCTCGCGGCGCTCGCGTTCAACCTGACGCTCTGCTACTGGATCTCCAGGGGGCCGTTCCGCTATCTCTTCGAAAAGTGGCTGGTCAAGACGAGGCGCGAACTCCCCACGCTGGAGCGGCACGGGGCCTGGCGGTTGACCCTGGTGATCAAGTTCATGCCGGGCGTTCCGCCCGTTCTCAAACACTATTTCATCGTCCTGGCCGGCGTTCCCTTCGCCATCTATTTCTCGGCTTCGATGGTGATTTCGGGATTCTACGCCGCCGGTTTCATCGTGCTCGGGGACTCGGCTCTCGATCGGAACCCGACGCCGGCCTTGATCGTCCTCGGCGTCCTCGCCCTGGCCAGCGGTCTCGTCTGGTGGTTCCGGAGTCGAGGAGAGCCGGAATCCCGAGAGTGAGGCGAGTCGGTTCGGTTCGACCGCTCTTCGAGTCGCTCCGGGGAGGGCGGCGGCATGCCCGAAGAATCCCTGACCTTCCGACATCCGTAAACTGCGGCACAGGGGTGGTGTTTGATTCTGCGGCGATCAAGGTGGCGGTGCACATGTTCTACAACATCCCGGTGATCGGCGAATGGCTGGTGGTCCTGATCCAAGGGGGGCGTGAAATCGGGTCGCTGACGCTGACCCGGATCTACGGTCTGCACGCCATCGTGGTGCCCCTGATCATCTTCGGCCTGGTAGGCTATCACATCTATCTGGTCGTCCACCACGGCACGACCTCGCCGTCGGAGCGGAAGGAGGAGGTGCATTCGGCCGAGGAACAGCGCGAGCTCTACCAGCGGGACGCGGAATCGACGGATCGGGGCGAGACCTTTTATCCCGAGACGATGGGGCGTTCCGGATTGATGGCCTTCGCTTTCGTCGCCCTCGCCGTGATCCTGACGAAACACGGACGGCAGGTGGCGGTGGACATCGCCGCCATCGAGCGCCGCATGTCGAAGAGCGAGTTGGCGGCCTACATCCGTCAGCCGCCCGCGGAAATCGCGATGCCGGCATACGCCGACCTTCCCGAGTCCGATGTCGAGCGTCTCGCGGACTATGTTCTGGCGGCGCAAACCTTTCCCCGCGAATTCTGAGATGGAGCGCTTCGGTCGAACCATTCTTCTTCTCGGCGGCACCCTCCTCGCGGCGGGCTGCGGCGCGCGCGAGCAGTCGATCCCCGGAGCCCAGAAGCCCGGGAGATCGTGAATCTGTGGTGGTCTGGCCTACGCCGTCGTCGCCGCCGTAGGGCTCGCGCTCTGGTTGGAGAAAGCGCCGACCGGCGGGGGCGGAAAGGGGGGCTCTCGATGAAACCGGCGCCCGTCTCTCCGAACGTCGCGTTGGTGGTACTGGGCGCCCTGTTGCTGGCGCTCTTTCTCGGGCATCTCGCGGGAAGATGCCTGCATCGATTTCCGGAGCGACCGGAATGGGCGATCGAGGGCGGGGATGCGATTCGGGGGCGCGCGGTCATCGACCGGTACGGCTGCGGCGCTTGCCATGTCGTTCCCGGAATCCGCTCGGCGCGGGGGCGGGTGGGCCCGCAGTTGCGGGATTTTCGGCGACAAATCTACATCGCCGGCAGCCTGCCCAACATGCCGGAGAATCTCGTCCGCTGGATTCTGGATCCCCAGGCGATCCGTCCCGGCACGGCCATGCCGACGCTCGGATTGTCGGAGCAGGAGGCCCGGGACGCCGCCGCGTTCATTTACGAGAATCCTTGATCGGACGACTTGGCTTGTTGCCAAGGCCACTTGCCGGTCAGCTCGGCTTCGAGCGTGAAGCTGAGAAAAGTCCGGACGAGGACCACGATGGACAGCACGGTGATGCTCTCCAGACTCAGTTCGACCGCCACCGTGTGGATGATGTCGGCGGCGATGAGAAATTCCAGCCCCATCAGGATGCCCTTGCCGAGGCGTTGTCGCGTCTCGCCCACGACCTCTTCGAAACCGTCCTTTCTGATCAGACGCCATACCGCGACGGAGATTCCGTGGACCGAGACCAGGGTGATGACCCCGACGCCGATCACTTCGATGATGGCGGCGCACCATTCGGCGAAAGGGGTAATCAATCCGGGTGACGAGAGCATCTGGTTCGGAGGGAAAAGTCGAAAAAGGCTTCGATCGACGGGGCGGGCGGCATTCGGCAGGGGGGAGGGAGTCGATTGGATTGCGCCATCGACGACGGCACTACGCAATTAGTTACGGAGGCACCATGCGGGCCGCGCGTCAAGTTGATGGCACTTTGCGAACATTCATGGTACAGTCGAGATGCCGGGTCCGGATGGATGAAGGAACCCGCCCTGTCGTCCCGCATGAAAAAGGAAGACCCGAAAAAATTCGAACTCAAGGAACGTTTCGTCTGGAAATGGCACCCTCACGGATGGTTGATCGCGATCCTGATTCTGGTGATCATATTCCTCTTCCGAGCCTTCGCACGATGAATCCCGAACAACTAGAACACTACCGGAAACGGCTGGAAGAGCAGCTCGCCTCGCTGGGCAAAGCGGCCGAACTGCACCAACGGCAACTCGGCGAAAGCCAGACCACCCGCGACTTCGTCGGTGGGGACCGAGCCGCCGATCTGGAGAACCAGGAGGTCGATTCCTCCGTCGCCGAGAGCGAACTCCGGCTCGTGGAGAAAATCGAACACGCTCTCGATCGAATCGAGAAAGGGTCCTACGGAACCTGCGAGGGCTGCGGCGAAGAAATTCCAGCGCCCCGCCTCGAAGCCAAACCCAGCGTCTCTCTCTGCCTCGCCTGCCAGGAAGAACACGAGGCCCGAGGCGGCTAGTCGCGATTCGGGGGCGTGGCGGCGAGGCAGTCCAGCACCGAAGGGGCCGGCGACGGAGGTCCCGACCTGAGGATCCCTCTGGTTTCCACGATCTCCTCCCGATAGTCGGGAGAGTGCTCGAGCAGGTGGTCGTGGACTTCCCGGAGCCGGTAGCAGGGAATGTTCGGATAGAGATGGTGAACGAGGTGATAGTCGTTTCCGTAGCCCATCAGCGACCAGCGGGCGACCGGGCCCACCCGCATGACGCGCGAATTGTCGTAGGTGCCCTCGCCGGCGTTGGCGTGCTGGAAAATCTCCCGCACCAGCATCAGGTACGGAAGGACGTAGAGAAGCGGAAGGACCCACAGGAGCAGAACCGCCGCCTGGACATGGGGAAACAGGAATAGAACCGCTCGAGCTTGCCGCCGCCCAGGTTCGGATCCTTCTCGGGGTGATTCGGGTGGCGGTGATGGTCCGAATGCTTCGCGCGGTACTGTGCCAGCGTTCCGAACAGCGGATAGAAACAGAGCAGGTTGGCGAGAACGTCGTTCCACTTTCGATTCGGATGAAGAAGCCCGTGCGACGCTTCGTGACCCACAGAATCAAGCGAAAGCGCTCAGCTCGGACTGGCACCGGAGGCGGCTCCGGCTTCCCGAGGTTACGTCCGGGGTCGCCGGCGAGGTCGGTTCGCCGAATGCGGGTCTGGTTCGCGGTACCGCCCGCGCTCGACAGAGTTGAATCCGCCACGCAACCCTGTTGTCAAAGTCGTGATCGCCACGATTTCCGGCATTCATTTAGCGTAAATTATCCTTGAACAGGGCAAGAATAAACGTATTTTTCCATAGTAACCATAATAATAATGGCGGGAAATGTTGAACAAGCGAGTGTGCAGGCGCGGATCGAGGACATCGTGCGACCGAATTTGAGATTCTTGGCGAAGGGCGATTCGGTGGGGGCGGAGGACAATCTGGGCGAACTCGGCTTGGATTCCCTCGCTTCGATCAATCTTCTTTTCGACCTGGAATCGGAATTCGGGGTCACGATTCCGGACGATGTTCTGGACGAGAACACGTTCACCAGCCTGGCCCGTTTGGAGGAGTTGCTCGGGCCCCTGATGAATGCCTGACCGGTCCGGGATCCGCGACCATGGCCTACCACATCGAGGATTGCACCGGGGAGGCCGCTGAGATGAAGGAGATCGCCGGATTTCTGGCTCGCTTCGTTGCCGGCGGCGAGGGCGCGTCGGGCGACATCGAGGGTAGAAATCCTACCACGTGGGAGTCCCGACTCGGTTGGTGGTGGAAGTCGAATCCGTACTGCCGCCCCGATTCCCCCCGGGGGTTGATGCTTCGTTCCGAGAACGGCAACATGGCCGGGTTCTTCGGTTTCATACCCCACGACTACGTCCGGGACGGAAAGGTGGTTCCCAGCCTGATCTCCACGACGACTTTCGTGGGGCGGGACAGTCGCGACGCGGCCCTGGGCCTTTTTCTGCGGGCCCATCGGCTCAAGGAGGAATACCAGCTGGTGGACGGAGGCCCCAACGAGGAGATGCAGGCGCTCCTGAAACGATGCGGCTACCGTCATGTCGAAAAGGCGAAATTGTTTCTCTACCCGGTTTCCCGGCGACCCAGGCGTGTCGCCTCGGTTCTGATGCAGGGACTGCGGATGGGCGCTCCATGCCCCAACGGAAGACTGCGCTCCGGAAAGGTGATCACGCGTCTCGAGGATGCCGAAACGGTGCCGCCGATCCGGGATTCCAGGCTGCGCAAGCACGTCGACCGGGAGTCCTTGGAGTGGTATCTCGATTCCGGAAGCCAGCGAAAGGTGTTCGCGGGCTGGTGCGACGAAGCGGGCGTTCTCAAGTGTTACGTGATGGGCATTCCGCGGCGCTGTTTCGGAGTGACGGGGCTGGTCGTCTTCGAGGCGGTTTCGTTCGACCGGGCCGACGAAGGCTTGATCGGGGAGTTGGTCGCGCACATGGCGAAATTTCCCCGGGAGGCGGGGCTGCCCGAGGAGATCGATCTGGTGGCCTGGCCGGCCCAGGACGGGATCCGAAAGCGAAGGTCTCCTTTCTCCATGCCGTACGATCCCTTTCTCTTTTACCGCCTGCCCACCCGCTGGGAGGACGGCGAGCGTCTTTGCTTTCCCTTCGAGGGGGACAAGGCGCTCCTTTGACGATCCTCAACCCGAATAGAAAACCCCGAATGGAGTTCAACTACCACGACCAGCGCATTCGCACTTTCGCGATCAGCCCGCGCACCCTGGAACCGGATCGCTACTGGAAGCACATCGACGAGGTGGGCAAATGGTGCGGCCGCTACGGATTCACGGGGCCTCTCCTGTTTACCGGCAACGACACCTGCGCGGAGCCATGGGTGTGCGCCCGGGCGGTCGGAGGAGGAACTGAACGAAACCAAGCTGGCTAAAGCCGGTCATTCGGGCTAAGAGAC
Source organism: Verrucomicrobiales bacterium (assembly GCA_040905585.1). Classification (GTDB taxonomy): domain Bacteria; phylum Verrucomicrobiota; class Verrucomicrobiia; order Verrucomicrobiales; family DEV007; genus Arctic95D-9. The sequence goes on along the minus strand of JBBDRG010000023.1, from coordinate 47 downwards.
TGTTGAAAAACTCTGAAACGCAAAATCTGATTGGAGGAACGGCAAGA
>JBBDRG010000022.1:0-50524 GCA_040905585.1 Verrucomicrobiales bacterium | reverse complement strand
GTCGGTGAAGGAAAACTCTCGTTGAGCGTTGGTCTCCATTTTCTCAGCACAACGTCCGAAGATAGGCAGCCTCACCGGAGTGCGCCGCTCCGAATCTGGGTTGAAAGTTGAATGTCCATGAGGCTTTCGAGTCGCGGCGTGGTGAGGCTTGCCTACTCTGCCTTGTTAGCCGCCGGTTTTGGGGGGATGGCCTCGAAGGGTTCGAGTTTGAAAGCGGCCCGATTCGAACCATGCGTTGCCCAACCTGTAAAATGATCAGCGTTTCGCGATCCGAAAAATCCAGTGGCCAGAAGGTCACGTCCATCTACCGATCCACTATCTGGCGCGATAAAAAAGGAGACTCGATCTCCACTAATGTGAAGCGGAACCTCGATCATGCCGGCTCCCCCGTATCGAAGCGAGATGAAATGTTTGCCGTCCGACTCTGAAATCATCGCCGCATACGTCTTGATGCTGTTCTTGTGGGGATGGAGATTTCCGCTCGTCCGAATCTCAATTTCGGTAAGGACGTAGCTTCCGGTTGCAATACCATCCGGCTCGGACAAAGCTTGGTCTAGACCCACGAGAGATATGAAGAGGATAGGTATGAGGGTTTTCATTTCTTCGGCTAACGTCGAGGCATGGCGATCCGATACTGGGAGCGCACGCCCAGATGCAGAGTAATGAACCGAGCCACGGAAGTCAACCAACTCAGAGCGTGTATCGGATTGCCATCGCCGTTTTGTTCGGTCCCGGTTTCGTTCTTCGGCGCTGAGAGAGTGAGCGGTCATTCAAGCCTTGCGCGAATCTTGCTCGTGGTGATCCATGCAACTGAAGCCGCAATTGGAGCCACAAGCGCATACCCAAGATAGATCGTCACCCAGAGGAGCCCCGACAATCTGCTATCTCCAGGATAGTTCGAGATGGAGGCGACATAGAAGTACTGAAAAATCGAAGTTGCGGTGTAAATCGAGAGCCAGACGAGATGCATCAAAACCGAAACCCTACGAAAACGGCGGTTCAATATGCTGAGTGCGATGCCGACGACTGCGATGAGGGCGTAAGATGAGACCGTAATGAGATGAAATCTCTCTGGGGCACCCCAGGTCGAAAACAAAAGAATCGAAAGAATCGCAATTGGAAGGAGAAGCAGCAATGCCCATTCGATCCTCATGCGCCGAATCAAATTCTTTTCCATTTCTAGACCGAACAGTATATTCATGAACGATTTCGTTCCCGTATCGGGCACTTGCCGGTGGGATTCTTCGCATCGTTGTCCGACCAGTAGACGTCATTTCCCCCGGAGCGTCAAGGGTTTGCGGCCCTTTCCATCCTTTGCGACCCCTCGAACCCTTTTTCCCGTCCCGGGGATAAAAATACAAATCGTTCCTACCCCGATCATTTGTTTTGGGTTGCCGAAGCGTTCGGGGAAACGGGGGCGGCGAACGAACTCCGTGTCAGGCGAGGGCGGCAGTCCTAGAATTTAGAATCAGGATCGGGGTCCGTTGAATTTTCGTGATAGCTCCGATGAATCTCCTGCGGCCACAGCACGCCCGGCCCGAAGCACTTGAAATGCCATCGCCGCGCACTGCTCCGCGCATGGCAATCCTACTTGAATAGGCGGAAGAACTCTGATGCAAGAACGCATGCGGGTCACAAAACGCATGCGGGTCAGGCAACATTTCTGGACTTTTACTATCGTCGCGACGTTTGAGTGCGCAAATAGTCAAGACATGTTGCCTGACCCCAAACAACCAACACGAACCCCAAACATCGAACCCGAGATCATCGGCAATTTCTACACCCCCAGTCTCGCCGGCGGCACGCCGCTGTCCGGCGGCGGCGGGGGGGGCGGCGGGGGCGGCACGGGCGGCGGCGGGGACGACCCGAGCAGTTCGCTGTCGTCGGAGGACGATCCCTCCTCGTCGATGTCGTCGTCCTCTTCGGAAGACAGCTCCAGTTTCAGTTCGTCGTTCTCCTCGTCGTCGAGCTTTTCGTCGTCGTGGTCGTCGTCGAGCTTTTCGTCGTCGAGCGAGTCGTCGAGCTTCTCCTCGTCCTTTTCGTCCAGTTCGTCGTCGGGCGTGTGAGCGCCGGACGCGGAGAAAGCATCGAACCCGGATTCGCCGGGCGGGGGGGGCGGAGCCCGGGAGACGGTACCAGATAACGAAAACCGGTGTTGCGAGGGCACCGGGGTCATTGAAAGCGGAGAGGGTTGAGTCGGGGAGGCTTTGTTGCTGTTGGGGAGCCAAAACACGGAATTCGTTCCCTGACGCCGGCCAACTGACCCCGCCAACCGCGACGCCCCCGTCCGACCGCGAGAGATGCCTGTGTATATCAGGAACCCCGGCCCGCCCCGATCCGCCGGGCCCCGCCGCCGCGGATATACACAGGCATCGACAGAAAATCCTTGCAACACCGGGGGGATTCCGGTCATCCTTCTTCAAGGAAGCGTCCCGTGATATGACTTCGCGAGACGATACGAATAAATACTGTTCTGCAAAAAAATCAGCCGATCGGTTCCCAATTTCGGATCTTCTGTGTAAATACTGATATGAACGATAATAACGAGTATCAGATTGACGTGCCCATGACAGGGCAATTGAACGAAGCAGTCCTGAATGGCTATATTCGCACCATTGAGATCAACGACGATTGGGTTTCCTACAGACATCCCGATTACCCGTTTGACAGCGCATCTTTGCAGGAAGGCCGTTTCAACCTTTCGGGTCAGACTGCGTTTTACGCGGCAAGTGGCGATTATTGCGGGCAATTCGAGGTTCCCAATTATTATGAGAGAGTTCCTTGCAGCGTGAAGAAGCACACGATCTACGCCTTCGACCTGCCTGCGTTTGCGGCGGACTACAACCACGAGGAAGCGTTTGTTCAGCAGCACGACGACGGTGGCTGGGACATTTGCCAAGAGGTTTCCAACTACTTGACGACAAGCCATCCTGTGAGCGGTGTTCTGTATCAGAGCGCGGCATGCCACAAGGAAGGCCAACATGGCATTTGTCTTGCCGTGCTTCCTAGCCAAGAACAGACGTTGCCGAACGAGTTCTTCGTAGCCAGAACCGACAAGGCAGAACAAGGCGGTAGTGGACAACCGGCTACCCGCCCCGAGTTTGAATGATACACGTAATTACAACCCTTAACCCTGTAGCGGAGTGACGCTCCCGGTAGCCGGTGCCACACCTCGACGTTCGGCGTTTAAGACATGAATACTGAGAACGAAGGCGTAACACTTCTAGAACTTCTCGGCGTCTTTCATTTTTCGACGGCAATCGGGCTCATCCTTTTGATCGCGTCTGCCGCCATCTCTGCGTTCTTGAAGCGTCGCAAGTCAGGACTGACCTTATTGCAGCCGTTCGTATTCCTTGCCTTAAGTGGAGCCATCTTTTTCTGGGGGCAGGCCACTTCCCACTGGAACAGAATGTCTTTCGCCTTAGTTCAAAGACTGACTGGCGGAACGGACTATTCGGACACGTCCATGGAATACGCACGGCACTCCGCGATCGAGGCAACGTTTTCTTCCGTTGCATTTCTTGCAGCTCTGGTATCCATACTCTTTCAGCTGACCCCGGAATCCGAAGCCGAACAAGACGCGGCTGAGCAACCCGCTACCGCTGACGAGTCGAAATGACCCTCTTAAGCTAACACCCAACTCTGTTGCGGAGTGGCGCTCCCGGTAGCGGGTCGCCAGCGCTCAACGTTCTCCAAGAAAAAATGAAAATCCAAGCATCAATAATCGCATTCTCTGTTACTGTATCAGCAGTATTTGCAGACCTCCCCCCAGAAGCTGAAGAGTTGCTCTCGAAATTGTCAAATTGGGAGCTAGATCAACAGGTAGAATTGCAACAGCGCGTCGCAACAAAACGCGCTGAAGTTTCCAAAGTTTTGAACCACATAGTTTCCGAGAGAACTAAGGCGGGCGACCTCGATGGGGCGCTAGCGATCAGAGAAAAGTTGGAGGCCTTGACTCCCCCGGCTCCCGAGAGTAAAGAACCGATTCCTGCATCGAAAAAGGAAAGTGACGAGTTTGATGCCGACAAGCTCGTCGGAACAGAATGGGAGAACGGTGGCAAGAGGGTATTGTTCGCAACAGATCGACACATCAAGGTTACCTGGTCGGAAGGTACAAAGGCTACTCAATACAATTATCAAGTCACAGGTCCGTGGGAAGTTACATTTACGATTCACGGAACGGGCGAAAATGAAATTATATCAGTGTCAAAAGATTATGGTGAGATCGAGATGACTGGTGGCCCCAAGCTCAAGCGCGTCAAAACCGCGGCGAACATTGCAGAATAGGCAAGCCTCACCCGCCTTGAGCCGAAATCTTCATAAACGATCAAACCTTGACCCCGATTATATGTGGCGCCCTCCGGTGAGGCTGCCCATCTTCGGACGTTCGGCAGAAAAAGAAGCAATGTCAGAGGAAGAATCACTATCCACGAAATCAATTGAATGGCTCCAAACAAAGACTGGAGTGATCGTTGGATCGTTTCTGATGGCTCTGGTAGTGGCAGCAGCAGCCATACTGAAAAAAGAATTAAGTAAAGAAGCGTTGTTGTTGGGCATAGCAGCGCTAGCCACATTACTAGCTCTCGCGCTTTTGGCCTTCGCAGTAGCCGCCAACCGTCTGCGAGCCAAGATTTCCAAGTTAGACAAGGAGAATCGTTCATTGCGCGAACCCCCTTCCGAGATTGACGCCGACTCCCTCAAAATTCTCGAAATCCTTTATGACGATGGACCGTGCGTTGGGATCGACGACATTCAGGAAAAGACTGGCCTTGGTCGAGGTGACGCAGAGACATGCTTTGATGATTTGGATAGGCGAGGATATGCTGACAAACTGCCCCCCATTTTTGCCGCTGGCGTTCGACCCCTTTCCTCGATGATTACCGACTCTGGACGAGCCTTTATTACCGAATGGAGACGCAACCAAAAAGACTAAGCCGAACAAAACGTGGGAGATCAACCGGCATCTCGCTGTGTGTTGAGGAAATGAACTCATTTCGTAATTCCTTTCTGTTTTTCACCGCCGAACTCAGATGCCGGTGACTCCACTTTGACGTTCTGCTTGAGAGATGAGTATCGCAACCATCACAAGAATTCATCGCGTGATCATCGCGTTCCAATTTTTCGGACTCGCATTTGCTGACGATCAATTGCTTGAATGGGATGACAAATCGGGCAGTCACGTAGTCGAAGCCCAATTTGTTCGTATCGCTGAAGATCAGGTGGTGTTGCGCAAGAAAGACGGGGACGAAATCAGTGTTCCTTTCGCCGAGCTTTCCGAAAGAAGCGCCACCCAAGCTCGGAGTTTAGCCGTCCCAACGCCTGAACCGAAGAATGCGGACGAGGAAAAAACTGAGAGCAACATCAGTCTCACTATCAACACTATCCAAGAAGCAACTCAGCGCCTCGAAAAAATCGACACTTCCTGGAAAACTCCACTCTGGCCCTATCTCCGAGGCTTTTACAACGGTTTTGGAGGATACGAGTTGTTTAATCAGGCGATCGCGATGGTCGGAGACGGCTGGAAACGCGATTTTTACTGGCCTGTAGCTTCCGGGATTCTTTCCGTGGCCGGATTCATCATCGGCATTTGGTTCATCGTCGTTCTATTCCGCGAAGCCTTCTTTTGGGGGTGCCTGTATTTTGTCCCCATCGTCAATTTGATCGTTCTGATTGCATTTCTTTTTTCTCATTGGGAAAAAGCGAAACGCCCCTTTCTATGGGGGATTATGGTTGGCATTCTTGGTTTTGCCAGCGTCCTTCTTGCCCCCTCGACCGCATTCAGAGTCGCAATGCTTGAAGAAATCATCGAAAATCCGGAAACCGATGCCGTCTTGATTTTGGAGACTGGCGACACCGAAGCGAAATAGGTTGGCACAACATGACGTGGGACTCAAGGGCTTACAGCCCTGAGTCCACATCGACGTTCTGCAAAAATATGAGACTCGAACTACTCTCCCTCTTGGCATCCACGGGCCTCGCAGTTGCGGACGTTCCTGAGGTGCCGAATTCGCTCTCACCCGACGGTAAGATCCACGCGGTGATGGATGTCGATCGAGACCCGAAGATTTCCCCCGAATGGAAGGGAGCCAGTTTCCCGCAAATTGAGATCACTCAGAAGGACACTGGGCGGGTTCTCGCCTCAATTGGATATTTTGGTTCACCAAGCGATGATGCACGCCCGCTTCGGGAACATGTGCGTGTGAGCTGGCGACTCGATTCTAAGGCGTTTGGAGTGACTATCGACGACAGGTTCTATTCTTCATGCGTAGTTTACGTCCTCAGCGCCGAAGGGAAGTTTGTTCCAGCACCATCACTGCCAACTGACTACGAGAAAATGACGGGATTCCCAGCCCCGGACGTTAAGGATCTTCGGCCACGAGAACGAGACAAAGTTGTTGGATGGGATGAAGATGGGCTATTGATTTACAGTATTTTCCGCTCACCACTGCACACCTTTAAAGGGAAGGATCCCCTGAGGCATCGTGTGTATCTCGAAGTTACCCCTGATTCCGTGACGGTCGTAAGGGTTGAACACGACGAGGGCGAGTGGAGGAACGGCGACTGGATACCAACCAAGGCAGAACAAGACGGCACTGGGCAACCCGCTACCCGCCCCGAGTTTAAGTCGGAGGGTAGCGACAAACCTCAACCAGAAGCGGAGGGGCGCTCCCGGTAGCGGGTGCCAGGCCTCATCGTTCGGCTACAAAATTTAGCGCATTTTATAATTTGAGGGTTATCTCGAAAAAACTAAACTGCAAACACAATGACACACCAATTCTATTCTGGATTCTGGATTCGGACATGGGCAACTGTATTGGATACCCTTTTGATACTTGCGATCTGCTGGCCACTCACATTCTGGATCTACGGGTCGGGATATTGGGGCACCGAATACGGTTTCATCGCTGGCCCTCTAGATTTCGCGATCAACTGGATTGCTCCGATGATCGCTGTCATCGTCTTCTGGCGATTCAAGCAAGCAACTCCCGGAAAGATTGCGAGTGGAATGAAAATTGTAGATGCGACTACCGGAGGCGATCCGAGTTTGCGTCAGTGGATTATTAGATACCTCGGATACTACGTGAGTATGCTCCCACTCGGTCTAGGATTTATTTGGGTCGCATTTGACCAACGGAAACAAGGGTGGCATGACAAGATGGCAAATACGCTCGTCGTCTACACTAGCCAAGACAAAACTGCCGAACAAGTCGGAGCAGGACAACACACACCACGCCCGCAGTTGTAATCGGAATTTGATTCGGTTACGATTCGTGAAATGACCCGCGCACTCGGTGTGTGTGCCTGTCCTCGAACGTTCGCCAAAATAATGAACACCTTTCTTGCAGCCCTTTCGGTGATCGCTGGAGTGCTGATGATTGCGTCGAAGTCGAGATCGCGCTTTCCGTGTTTCATCGGCGGTCTTGCAGCTATTCTAGCGGGGGGATTCACCGTGGTATTGCCGGTTATTGATTCCGTTCGCCCCATCGGATGGATTCTATTCTGCCTGTGGATTGCGTCGCTGCCTGTTCTGGTGGCGTGTGTTGTCTCTCTCATATTTCTGACCACGAAGGACAGGAGACTTTTGGCCGTGACGGTCTTGGGCGGAGTCGCAGCGCTGTCGAACATTTCACCCACCTTGGATTTTCTTGATGCAGCAGCCTCGGGCGTGGTTGATTCTGGACAAAAAATAGAGGCGAACATGACAGCGGACTCAACGGCGTTCCGCCGTGAGTCGCCTTGACGTTGGGTCAAGTGAAAGTGAAAGGGGTCGGTCAAAAATTCTTGCGGTTTTCGGACGAAGGGGGATCGCGGTAGGAACCGCCGTTGCCGACGGCCCCCCGCACAGATCCGTACGTGAAGTATTACCTCATACGGCTCCTGCCTCGTGTCGGGCGCGAAATCGTTGATTCGGATACGGGTGGAGGATTCGGACGGCAGGAAGATACTTCCCGCGCAAGCGGTACATTCTCTTCCACGTCCAGCGACTGCGGCCTTTCTGACTCCGTCGACGAATCGTGCGTAGCCAGAGACGGGTTACTTCGTAGACGAAGCGCGCCAAGCGGGAGTTTCCGGGTACGGCATGGTAGTTCAACCACCCCTGCACGACCCGTCCCAGCCACCGCCCGGTTTCCCGGAGCGGTCGGTGTCTCCGTTTCCGTAGCTTCACCTTGATCGCCGCGAGAGTGGCTCTCATGCGTTTGGCTATCGTCATCCGATGGATCGTGAAGTAACCGTGCGTCCGTGTCCGGGAACACATATGGGTGAACCCAAGGAAGTCGAACGTTTCCGGTTTGCCTTCACCGCGCCGTTTCCGATTGGTGGCCGCGTAGCGACCGAACTCGATCAGGCGCGTTTTCCCATCGTGGAGCTTCAAACCGAACTTGGCCATGCGCTCCCGGAGTTCCTCCAGGCAACGCTCGGCCTCGTCACGGTTTTGGAAGCCGATCACGAAGTCGTCGGCATAGCGAACCACTATCACATCGCCCCGGCAGCGGTGTTTCCGCCACCAGTCGATCCACAAGTCGAAAACGTAATGTAGATACACGTTGGAGAGCAACGGCGATATCACCGCACCCTGTGGCGTTCCTACTTCGGTTTCCGACCATTCGCCGTCCTCGCTGACCCCGGCTCTAAGCCATTTTCGGATCAGGCGGAGGATGCGGCTGTCGCCGACCCGATGCTCCAAGAACTTGATCAACCATTCATGGTCGATCGCGTCGAAGGAACTCACGACACACTACCCGCCTCCAAGACCTCCCCAAAGAAGTCCGAATCGTTCGCCGACACCATCCGCTCGATGGTAAAGTGTTAGAGGTATTCGGTAAGATCCGACGCAAAGCCGAGTTCCACTTGATTCTCGTGTTGCCCGACGGCAGTCGCTCTCACATTCCCGCAGCCTGGACTGATCTTTGCGCGGCCGCTGCCACTACGACCTCTGTGGACTCGGAAGTCCCGATCGCCTCGGCATTAAATTTGTGGCGCTTCCGCCAACTCGTCGATGCTCTTCTGAGTCGGGGCCAACCGGCCCCAATGCAACCAACATCACCAACCCAGGAGGGCCAACATGCAAAGACAACAACTCGAACTGTGGGGATCAAAGGAGGTGGAGCTCCGTCTGATTCCCCCTCCCTACCAGGAGCTGACCCCGCGCCAACGCCGCCAGATCGCAGCGCGACTGGCCAGGCTCATCCTCAGACAGATCCGGATAAATCCTAGCACTACCATTACCACTGCACGCAGCCATGAGCGATAGCCAAAAAATTCAACCGGCCCACCTGGCGCGCCGCGCCTACGTCTATGTCCGCCAGTCCACCGAGAACCAGGTGCAATGCAACCGCGAGTCCACCGACCGACAGTACAAACTGTCCGGGCGAGCTGAGCAACTCGGCTGGGCCAAGGATCAGATCGAGGTGATCGACGACCTGGCCCAGAGCGGTTCTGGCACCGCCACCCGGCAGGGCTTCCTCCAGATGACGCAGGAAGTGGCCCTGGGTCAGGTCGGGCTCGTCCTCTGCCTGGAAGCCTCCCGCCTGGCACGCAACAACGCCGAATGGTATCGCCTCCTGGACTTGTGCGGGGTGAGCAACACGCTGATTGGCGACGCGGACGGCATCTATCATCCGGGACTCTTCAACGACCGCCTCCTGCTCGGGCTCAAAGGCACCATGGCCGAGGCCGAGCTGCACGTGTTGCGCGCCCGCCTGGACGGGGGCATTCGCAACAAGGCCAAGCGCGGCGAGTTGCGCCGGGGATTGCCAGTAGGCCTGGTCTGGGGCGAGGCCGATGGCGAAGTTCGCCTCCATCCCGATGAGGCCGTCATCGGTGCCATCCGCAACGTCTTCAATAAGTTCGCCGAACTCGGTTCGGCCCGCCAGGTATGGCTATGGTTCAAGTCCGAAGGCCTGCAGTTCCCCCACCGCACGCCACGCGGCCAGATCCAGTGGGTCGCGCCCTCCTACACAGGCGTCCTAAATATCTTGAATAACCCGGTCTATGCAGGAGCCTACGCCTATGGTAAGAGCCGGTGCGAACGTTACATCGATGAACACGGAACACTGCGCAAACGGATACGCAACCTGCCCCGCGATCAGTGGGCCGTGCTCATCAAAGACCACCATCCAGGGTTCATCGACTGGGCCACTTTCGAGATGAACCAAGACCGGCTGGCACGCAATGCTCCCCCTGCCGCGAGGCAGGCCGCAGGCGCCCTGCGCGAAGGCTCCGCGCTACTGCAGGGCTTGGCCAGGTGCGGGAAATGCGGCCGCAAGCTACGTGTCTACTACCAGGGCAAGAACTCTGCCCCCGGCTACCACTGCGCCAACCGCGAGGCGGTCAACGGGCGCGGTCACTGGTGCATGCGCGTCGGGGGAGTGAAGGTCGACCAGGCCGTGGCGGACGCGTTTCTCGACGCCATCGCCCCGGCTGGCCTCGAGGCGGCGATCGAAGCTCAGGGCATCCAGGATGCCGAACATCAGAGCGCGCTCAAGCAGTTCCGGCTGCAGGTCGAAGGGGTCCGATACGAGACCCGGCGGGCCGAGCGCCGCTACCAGGCGGTGGATCCCGAGAACCGTCTGGTGGCCCGCACCCTGGAAGCAGAGTGGGAGAGCAAGCTCGAGGAGCTCGAGGCCATCGAAGCGCAACTGGCCCGCAAGGAACAGGAGCACCGCTTCGAACTGACCGACGCCCAGCGGGAACAAATCCGCGTCCTCGGCGCCGATCTGCGCCTGGTCTGGAGCGCTCCAACAACCACCGACCGCGACCGCAAGGAACTGCTCCAAAGCCTGCTCGAAGACGTGACGATCAACCTGCTCGGCGACGGCGGCAATGCCCACCTCGTCCTGCGCTGGAAAACCGGCGCGGTGGGCGAACTCGAAGTGCGGTGGAAGATACCGCGGGTGGCACCGATCCGTACCGAGGAAGACACCATCGAACTGATACGCCGCCTGGCCGTCCACCATCCTGATGCGATCATTGCCGGCGTGCTCAACCGTCAGGGCAAACACACGGCAACGGGCCAGCGCTTCACCGCCAGCCGTGTGGGAAGCCTGCGTTGCCACTGGAAGATCCCCGTCCACAAAGCACCACCGGCGCCCCCGGAAGGAGAGTTGCTCACCGTCCAAGGTGCCGCGGACAAACTCGGCGTGGCCCCCTCCACCCTGCACCGGTGGCTCATGGACGGTTTTATCGCTGGCGAACAGGTAACTCCCGGTGCTCCCTGGCGCATCCGGATGACCAAGGATCTCCAAGACCTCTTCGTGGCCGAAGCCCCCGAGGGCTATGTGGCCATGGCAGAAGCCATGCGCCGCTTGGGCGTCTCGCGGCAAACGGTCATGCAACGTGTAAAGCGCGGCGAACTCGCAGCGCTACACGTGCGCCGCGGCAAACAAAAAGGCCTGCGAATCAAGGTATTAGACGATCATCCACAGCTATTCGAATAAACCCTATCACCACGTGCGCATTATGAAGATGGATCCAAGAACCCTTCGATGTCGGCATCCAGTATCCAGTTCACCCGTTTGCTGGTGATCGCCACATTCAGCGCATCCAGCGCGTCGTGTTGGCTTCTCCCCTTTCGGAAGCCGTAGCTGAATCCGATGAAATCCTCTTCGTAGACGCTCCGCAACACTGTCGCCACCGCCTGTTGGACAATCTTGTCCTCCAGCGAAGCGACACCCAACGGACGGTTCCGACCGTCGGGTTTCGGTAGCCAGCTTCTACGCGAGGGTTTCGCCCGGTAGGCTCCCCGGTGAATCCGACCGTGGAGGTCGGCAATATTCGCCTCCACGTTCTGCTCGTATTCGTGCCATGTCACTCCGTCGACTCCGACTGCCGCGGTCTTCTTCAATTGAAGGAAGGCCGTGTGCAGCGCGAATCTGTCGACATGGTGCAACAGTGCGGTGAACTTGAGCTTGCTGTCCTTGCGGGCAGCTTCGCGCACGCCGTCCAGCCCGTGTGACTTGCCATTTGTCCGGCTCTGTGTCCGGGACAAGGCGGTCTGTCCGACGTTCCTCTTGGCTGAGTCCCTTTCCTCCACCCGCTCCGCCGACGCATCAGCCGCGCCGTTGTTCGAGGGCTTCGCAGGTACTATGGACCCATCTGACTTCCGTTCGGCGTCCATCCCGGCTGTGCCGCCAGTGGCGTTTTCCGGGCGAACCGCCGTGCCGGGGAATTGCCTTCCCCGCAGCCCGACGGTTGCCGAACGGATATCCCGGTTCTCGCGCTTGGAATTTCGACACATGCTCAGGGTCTCCGACTCCGCCGCGTCCGTCTGCTCCTCGCCTGTTGACGGCGCATACGGTGTTGCCTTCTCCATAACCGAACGGGATCGGCACGCGGGATCATTGATTTCGGAGCTCGATGGCTGGCCTGCGTCTCCCTTTCCCGATGCTACACCCGGAGCGTCACCGCTCCCAGCGTACGGGTCAGGGCCAGAGCTGTTGGCTAAACTTTCTCTGTAAGACTCTTTCATTCTCTATTCCAAGCCGGTTTATCCCGGCGCTTTCTCGGTCAAAAATTCTTGCGGTTTTCGGAGACATTGGGTTTCCGTCAATCTTCAGAATGGCGGGAGTACCGAGGATTCAGTTTGAAAGGGTCGGTGGCAGCGTTGCCGGCTATCTTCCCGCTCCGCGGACAGGATGCAGCAGCCGATCGTGGCTTTATCAGAATCAGAATTGGCCGCCTCGCCTCTCCGCAACGCGAGAATTTTTGACCGACCCTCTCAACGGGACTTCACGATCTTCCGCGAGTTCCCAACCGCCGGACCCTTCGGATCGGGCGACATTTCTCGCCGATTCGTCGGCACGGCCCTTGTGTGCGAGGGGCCGCTAATGGGAAAGGGTCATGAATATTGTCTGGTGCCCGAGCAACGGAGCAGTGCTGGTTGCGAGTAGTGACGCTCCGTCGCCATGCGACAAGTCGGCGTCGGGCTCCAGCAGCCGGCAGGCCCCTCATTTTCGCAGATGAAGATTGCATTTGCGGAAACAAAGGATCGCGGATTCGCGATTCAATTCCGGGGCAGGGGCACGAACAGGACGGGGATCTCCGAACGATAGGCGACGGCGTGGCTGACGCTGCCCAGCATCGCCCCGGCCACGTAGCCCTGGCCCTGATTCCCGACCACGACCAGGGAATGTGCGGGGGCGGCGGTCCGGTCGATCACCTCTTTCTTGGCCTGACCCTCCACGACTTCGATGCTCACTTCGGCGGCGCCGAGTGACCGGAGATCTTCGCTGAGCCGGTCGAGACGGGACTCGGCCAGGGCGCGGGATTTCCCGGACGCATCGGGTGGAAGAACGTGGAGCAGCGTGATGGAGCGCGCCCCGCGTCGCGCCAGCTCGCGGACATGACCGTAGGCCAGTTCGGCGTTGTCGGAAAAATCGGTGGGAACGAGCACGCTTCGGAGGTAGTCGCAGTCGGTGGCCTGACACGGCGGAGGCTCTTCGGCGGGTCCGCCGGCGACGGGGATGACCAGGACCGGATGGGAGGAATGGTGGATCACCGCGCTCGCCACGCTGCCGAGGAGCAGCTCGCGAAAGCCGGACACGCCCCGGGAGCCGATCACGATGAGGGAGCTGCCGAATTCCGCCGCCTCCCGTTCGATCTCGATATGCGGCAGACCGATTACGGTCCTGGCTTCCGTCTCGAAGCCGAGCGCGGCCACGCGATCGCGCTGCTGTTCCAGTCGGGGGGTGATCTGTTCGGCGAGGTTTTCGGCGAGGCCGCCGACGTCGCGGACGTTGAGACATTCCAGGAGAAGAATCTGTCGGGTGCCGAGCGGCTTCAAGCTGGCCAGGGTGCAGACGATCTCGTCGGACGCTTTCGACAGGTCGGTGGCGATGAGGATTTTATTGAACATGAGGAATTTTCGGGTCGGGGGTTGGATCGGAGGGGGAGGACGGGCGGAACCACTCCTGCGTCCGCTGGCACACCCGGACGAGGAACAGCATCAGCGGCACCTCGATGAGGACGCCGACGACGGTGGCGAGGGCGGCGCCGGAGGACAGACCGAAAAGCATCACGGCGGTGGCGATGGCGACCTCGAAGTGGTTCGAGGCCCCGATCAGGGCGCTGGGCGCGGCGTCCTCGTAGGAAAATTTCAACAGCTTCGCGGCGAAATAGGTGAGGCCGAAAATCAAGAGGGTCTGCACCGCCAGCGGGATGGCAATCCACAGAATGGTGAGCGGATTGGAGAGAATGTTGTCGCCCTTGAAACTGAAGAGCAGCACCAGCGTGAGGAGCAGCGCCCCGATGGAGACCGGGGTAAGAAAGTGGAGGAATTTTTCGGCGAACCAATCCGGGCCCTTCGCTTTCATGATCCACTTCCGCGAGAAGTAACCCGCCACCAGCGGCAGGGCCACGTAGATGCCGACCGAGAGCAGCAGCGCCTCCCACGGCACCGGCATCTGGTTGATCCCGAGCAGCCAGCCGCCGAGGAGGCCGTAGAGCAGGAGCATGGTCAGGGAGTTGATCGCCACCATCACCAGGGTGAGGCCCTGGTTGCCGCGCGCCAGGTAGCCCCACACCAGCACCATGGCGGTGCAGGGGGCGATCCCGAGGAGGATGGCGCCGGAAATGTAGGAGCGGTAGAGCGGCACCTCGCTGCCGTCCTTGACGATCTCGGTGCCCGGAATGAGATCCTTGAAAAAGACCCCGAGGAACAGCGTCGCGATCCCCAGCATGGTGAAGGGCTTGATCGCCCAGTTGACGATCAGGGTCAGCAGCACCGGGCGCGGGCTCCGGCTCGCCCGCACGACCTCGCCGAAGTCGATCTTCACCATGATGGGATACATCATGAAAAAGAGGCAGATGGCGATGGGGATGGAGACCACGGGGGCGTCGTTCACGTAGATCGCCATGCCGTCGAGCGTCTCGGCGAGACCGGGAGCGATCTTGCCGAGGGCGATCCCGGCAACGATGCAGAGCGCGACCCAGATGGTGAGATGGCGCTCGAAAAAGCCCATGTCGGATTTGTCGAGTTTCATGAGAAGTCGGTGGAAGGAAAAATTGTGGGGTGAGGGGCGAAAAACGGGCGGGTTCAGCCGGAGACTACGGTCTCCCGGTCGCCCTCGCGAAAATCGTCGAGGCAGCAGAAGAGATTCATGAGGCAAGGTTTGCGCAACGAGTAGAAGATCTGGGTGCCGCGACGCTCCGACTTGAGAATGCCGACGTTGCGCAGCACCGCGAGGTGATTGGAAACCGTGGACATGTCCAGGCCGAGCCGGGCGGTGAGATCGGCGACGCAGCGCTCGCCCCCGGCGACGGCGTCCACGATGACGAGCCGGTTCGGGTGGCCGAGCGCCTTGAACACCGCCGCCGCGCTCTCGAAATCGCGAATCTCGCGCGGAGCGACGACGGGGGCTGAAACTTCGCAGGAAGCGGGCATAGTTGGATGATTGGCCAAAAATCAAAGTGTTCAAGGGGAAAAGCCGTGCCAGGGCGAGAAAAACACCTGGTATCCCGGGGATCAGCGCTTCGCCGGGCGATAATGAGCGCCGCGCCCTTTCCCGTGAAGTTCCGCGAACCCGCCCTCGACCAGTTCGGCGAACTTGCCCTTGAGCGTGTTGCGGTTGGCGCCGAGAGCTTCGACCGCCTCGGCGACGGAGAGCGTGTCCCGGTTGTTGAGAACCGCCAGCAGCTTGCCCGCCAGCGGGGACAACTCCCCGGGCGGCGACTGATGAACCGGCGCCGTGGATTCGGGAAGTTCCGCCAGGCGCTCGCGCAGTCTCTCGATCTGCGACCGCATCGCCCGCAGAAAAAAGAGCAGCCACGGCTCCCAGTCCGCCTCGTCGTCCCGGAACGAAGTCTGGGTGCGCCGCAAGGCCAGGTAGTAGGCCTCCTTGTTGTGTTCGACCACGCTCTCGAGCGAACTGTAGGAGACGTGGGCGTAGCCGGCGCGGAGCAGTTGCAGGTTGGTCAGGACACGCGATAGGCGCCCATTGCCGTCCTGGAACGGGTGGATGGCGAGGAACACGACCTGGAAGACCGCGATCCGCAGCAGCGGATGAAGATCGCTCTCCCGTTCCTCCTTCGCGTGCCAGGCAAGCAGCTCCTCCATGAGCCGCGGGGTGTCGAACGGTGCCGCCGTTTCGAAGATGATCCCGATCTCGTTGCCGTCCGCATCGAAAGCCGTCACGTGATTGGGCAGCGCCTTCCATCCGCCACGATGCCGCTCGTCCTTGACGCTATAAGAAAGCAGATCGCGATGCAGTTGAAGCAGGATTCCCTCGGTCAGCGGCAGATCCCGCCAGGCGGTCTGGACGGTGCTCACGGCGTGGGCATAACCGCCGACCTCCTGCTCGTCGCGGGACTGGAACGAGTCGGCCTGGAGATTGCCCAAGAGCCTCTCGACCTCCTCGTCACTGAGCCGGGCGCCCTCGATCCGGGTCGAGGACCCCACGCTTTCGATGGTGGCGATCCGCCGGAGCGATCGGAGTTTCTCCGGGCCGAGGCTGTCCATGGCCCGCCATTCGCCCTTGAATTCGTCGATGCCGGCAATGAGCCGCAGCATCTCGTTGGTAGGCAAGATGATTGGGGGAAGCGGAAGCCGCATGCCGACAAAATACCTCCAATTAGATCCAATTCCACCCAATAACATCCATTTAGACCCAATTCTTGGCCGAAGCATTCAAAGGCGCATTCAAAGGGACCGGCTGTCTGTTGGCCACTGCCCGTCGTAGCCGACGGAGTGGACGATCACTGCGGCGTCTCTTGCGGACGTGCAGGCCGAGTGGATTGAAGCTCGGCCCTGCGAAGGGTCGCGACGGCTCGTGGGCAATGCTTCTGCGCGGCCGAGCCATGACGTGGTAGACGGCGTTCTCGCAGCCGATTCGCGGAGCGCGGGGCGCGGGGAAAGTACGGAGAACCAGAGAATAGCGGAATTGCATCTTCGTACCCGACCTCTTTTTCCGGAAGAGTTCGTGGAAGAGGTAGTCGGTGTCCAAGGCGAGGCGTCACTATGCTCAATGCTTTCTATTCTGCTTTCCCCTTGCCTTTTCGCTCTCGCCACAGCTACCATGCACCATTATGAACAACTCCGAACCCGGCGGCGGGGTGTGGGTACCCCCATCGGCCGAAGAGCTCCAGCGGATGCTGCCGCAGTACGAGATCACCGGCATCCTCGGGAGCGGCGGCATGGGCGCGGTCTACCAGGGGCGTCAGGCGCAACTCAATCGCCCCGTGGCGATCAAGCTGCTGCCGGAGACCTTGATCGGGGACGGCGACGAGTTCAACTTCGCCGCCCGCTTCAGGCAGGAAGCCCAGACCATGGCCAGTCTCGACCACCCAGCCATCGTCAGCGTTTACGATTTTGGCGAAACTGCGAATGGCCAGGTCTATTTCGTCATGGAGTTCATCGACGGGATGGACATCCACCAGTATCTGCATCACCACGGCGGTGCGCTGCCGCAGGAGCAGGCGCTGGCCATCGTCTGCCACGTGCTCGACGCGCTGGACTACGCGCACGGGCACGGCATCGTGCATCGCGACATCAAGCCGGCCAACGTGCTGCTCAACCAGGAGGGCCGGGTCAAGATCGCCGACTTCGGTCTGGCCAAAACCCTCGCCGGTGCCGCCGGGGACGAACCCGCCGCGCCCGCGCTGACAATGACCAACATGGCCATGGGCACGCCCGACTACGCGGCGCCGGAAATGCTGGAGCTAGGCACCACGCCCGATCACCGCGTCGATCTCTACGCGGTCGGGGTGATGCTTTACCAACTGCTCACCGGCAAGCTGCCGAGGGGGAGTTTTCAGAAACCGAGCGAGCTGCAAGCTGCCCTCGACCCGCGCCTCGACGGGGTCGTGAGCCAGGCGATGGCCGCCGATCCCGACCACCGCTACAGCCGGGCCTCGGAGATTCGCACGGCCATCGACGAGGTCCTGAGCCGGCCGATGACACGGGTGGAGGGCGGCCAGGAGGAATCGGAAGCGCCTGCGGCGGTGTCGCCGGGCGAGGTGCGAAAGGCGGGAGGCCCGAAGAAAAAAGCCGCAGCCGCGACCAAGTCGGGTTCGTCCGACGCACTGTGGTGGGGACTGGGCATTGGGGGCGTGGCCGTCGTGGTGGCGGCGGCTTTCTTCATGGCCGGAGGCGGGGACAAACCGAAAGCGGGCGACGGAGCCGAGCCGCTGGTGGCGGCGGTGGTGCCGAAGCCAAAAGCAGCGTCCCAAGCAGACTCAAAGCCCGAGCCCGAGCCCGAGCCCGAACCGGCATCGGAACCCGAACCCAAGCCCGTAGCGGCAAACGCGGCCCGCCCGGAACCGCACGCAGAGCCCGAACCGGCATCGGAACCCGAACCCAAGCCCGTAGCGGCAAACGCGGCCCGCCCGGAACCGCACGCAGAGCCCGAACCGAAGCCAAGCGAACCCGCGACCGAACCGAAGCCCGCCCCCGAAGTGACCGTCGCGGAGGCCGGACCCGACTCTCCTCCGAAATCCGGGACATCGTCCCAGCCGGTGCCGCCTGCCCCCTCGCCGCCGGATTCCCCCGCGTCCGAACCGGCGCCCGCCGCCGACACGACCGCGACGCCCGAGCCCACCGATCCGCTCGTCGCCGCCGCCGCCATCCCCGGCGTGGAGCCACGGCTGCGGGGATACCTGAAAGCACGGAGCGAGGCGGTGGAGAAACTCGCCGCCGGCTACCTGCGGGCCCTCGAGAGACGGTTGAACCAGGCCGCCGACGCCGGGAATCTGACGCTGGCCACGGCCTGGCGGGAGGAGAAAGCGCGAGTCGCGGCGCTGCAGGATGCCGGCAGGGAGCAGGCCGGTGATTTGCTTGCCGAAGTGAGCGAGTGGGCGACTCTGCCGGAATTACCGGACGATGCTCCGGAAGGTCTCCTGACTCTCCGCAAGACATGGCAGGTTGAACGCCGGAAGATCCACGACGAACTCGACACGCAGTTGCAGGTCTCTCTGAAGACCTTGGAAACGGAGTTGACCCAGCAACGGAAATTCGACCAGGCCGAGGCCGTGCAAGGTTTCAGGGAATCGCTTGCCGGACCGGCGGCCGGAACTTCTCCCGTCATGGCCAATGCCACACCGGAGGCGCCTTCTGATAGCGCCGATGCCCCGGCTCCCCTCCTGGAAGCCCGGAACGATGCCGATCTTGAAAACCCTTTCGGGTGGAGGGGCATCCCGAAAGAGCCATTTCCCCTTCCCACGCCGCAGCGTCCCACCACCCCCTGCCGGGTCGTTGCCTGGCGACTGGATGGGAAGCCGATGGATGAGTCCGGGTTTCGCGAAGGCTTCGGAGGCGTGCCCGCCGATCTGGGAGAAGTGGTCGATTTCGAGGCATCCTCGCAGCTGTGGCCGGAGATTGACGTTCTCACGCAATACCCACTTGGGCTGACCCCGGATGGCCTCCTCGTGGCGATGAAGCCTATCAAGGCATTGGAAGACAATGCTTCAAAACTCACCGGCATCGTGCGGATGGATGTAGGTGCCTTTGTGGGCATTGCACTACGGGAAGATGGAAAGGCGGTTGGGCTTGAGATGAGGCCGTCGGTGATGAGAAATAGCAACGCGACTCTTGATGAAGTATTGCATTGGCCGGAGGTGGTTCAGGTCAGAGCGGGCGGGGCTCATCTGCTGGGCCTGACGGCGGCCGGCGATGTTCATGGAGCTGGGAGCAATATCGAGAAGCAACTGGATCTTCCCGCAGGGACCGATACTGGTATCGTTAGCATCGATGCTTATTCACCTGTCACCTGGACCGTTCAGGACGCGAAGAACGGCTGGATGCTCCGACGTTTAGGTAGCATAAACACTGATCTGCCGCTTGATCGGGAAAGCCGCTTCTTTCTGGGGCCTTCGTGGTATGCAGCCGATGCACGGGGGCGGTTGAACCATTCAGGTACTCATAGTGAATTTCCGGCCAGCCATGAAAACCTCCAGGGCGCCCGGACCAGAGATTTACGGATGATTGAGGTTTCCCAAGGCACCATTGAAGGGGATCGATTGGGGGTGGCCGCGGCTTGTGAAGGCGAGGACAGATGGCGCTTCTGGGGGAATCTCGGGAATATCTGCGAGGTGGATACCCGTTACTGTGAAGAAAGAGCGGCGGGTTGCTGGAAGGTATTCCTGATCCCTCCCTATGCTCTCGCTCTCAAGCCGGCGGTCAATCTGAAGCCCCACGACTGGACCGGGGCGGAAATGACTCAATAGAGACCGTCTCAACGACTCGTAGACAAATTGGTCCCGGAGATTCTCCAGCACCCTCCCTCATTGAACAACAGCGCTACGAGGGCGAGCACGACCGGAAGAAACCTCGGGTTCGATTCGTTCGGCAGCATAGCGCCAGTAAACCCGGCCGGGGCGCGAGGGGAAAGGAGAATCCGTCCTCCTGCAGGTCGAGTGGATCGAAGCTCGGCCCTGCGGAAGGGGCGCGACGGCTCGTGGGAAATGCTTTCGCGCGGCCGAGCCATGACGTGGTAGACGGCGTTCTCGTAGTCGATTCGCGGGGCTCGGGGCTCGGGGCTCGGGGCTCGGGGCTCGGGGCTCGGGACATGGGACATGGGACATGAGAAAGACTCAAAGGGACAGGCTGTCTGTTGGCCAATCGAACCGAAAGCCGACGATCCGCCGCACGTTCCAGTTCAAAGGGACAGGCTGTCTGTTGGCGGCCATCGCCGGGACGACGAGAGCGGCGCAAAAACATACGACCAAGGTTTTCATGCGTCTCTCGCTCATTCCCTGGGCAATTGGTTTCTTACCCACTGCTCTCCTTGTTTGACCCACTCCGAGCGCCCCCTGACCTGCCGCACGGGCATTCCGCGCTCGAACCACCAGTGGTCGGTCTCGCGACCGTCGCTGTAGCGGATCGATTCGGTGACGAAACCTTCGGCGTCGAGGAGTTCGAGGCTCACTTGTTCGTCGTCGGGTTGAAAGTATTCGCGTCGGCCCAACCGGCCTTGTTCGTAGGTGAGCCGGCGGACCGCTTCGCCCGCGGCGTTGAAGTCGTGGCGTTGCTCGAGGGCGCCGCGCCGGTACCACTCGCGATGGATCACGCCGTCGTGGCGGTGGTGGATTTCGCGCACCGCTTCGGCGGCTTGCCGCGCGTCGGCTTCGGAGGCGGCCCGCCCGCCAGCCAGCCAGTGGTCGGTGGTCCAGGAGAAATCGGACGGAGGCCCGGGCAGCGCTTGCAGGGTAGCGGCGCCGTCCACCCGCAGCGGCAGGCCGGGATCGCTTTCCAGGCCGCTCCATTCCACGGCCACGGCGCGGTATTCGCCGGGCTGGAGGGCAAGCGTGGCACCGGGTCGCAGCGGCTCCCGCGTGAGGCGTTCGTCTCCGCGCAGCAGGTGGTAGCCGTAGGTCTCGAAATGTTCTTCTCCGGGGATAATCTGCGCGGTTTCTCCTTCGAGCCGCAGGAAAGGGCGGTCCGGCTTGCGCACCACCACGACGTGGACATCCGTCTGGCGCTGGCGCAGCAGAGGGGAACCTTCCGGCATCGTTTGGCGCATCAACGAAGTGGGGCCGGGGATGCTTTGCCACTGTTCGTCGGTCATCAGGCGCGCGTCGAAGGAGGTGACCGGCATGCCGTCGTTGAACGGAGCGCGGCTCGTTTCGTGGACTTCGCGGGACAAGCCCTCGAAAGTCGTTTCGCCCTTGCGTTCGTAGCCGATCACTTCGGCCCGCACCGTGAGCAGGCCGGAATCGGGGAAGCCTTCGGTGGACGTCACCCGCAGCGTGTCGCCGCGCCCGTCCTGTTGGCCGTCGATGTGCGTGAGCGGGCCGTCTTCGAGGTCGTAGTTGGTGACGAAGGACACCTTGGTACCGTCCGGGCTGCCGGTCGGGTCGGAGTCGAAATTGCCCGACTGATCGCCCGCCGCCGCCGGGTAGCAGATCATCGAGAGGGGATCGATGGTTTCCCAACCGTCGCCGGAGCGCAGGTCCGCCATCCGGCTGTCGCCGCAGACGTAGCGCCCGCTGCGCCCGCAGGGGCTGATGTCGCCCATGGTGACGGCGGCGAGCACGTCCACGTTGCTGGGGAAAGCCCGGTCCCAGCGCCGACCGCGCACCAGCCCGTTGCCCAGCAGCAGGTACTCCCCGTTGCCGAGCCAGGCCATGTGGCACTGCTGCAGCGTGGGCACGGCCATGCGGCGGTTGCCGCCGTCGAGATCGTAGAACCAACGCGTCCCGCCGAAAGGCTCGCCCCGCTCGTCCCGGCGGGTGAAGAACACGGGATGCCGCGGATTCGGCAGCAGTTGCGACCCCGTTACCTCGCTCAACCTTTCCACCGCAGGCTGCGGCCCGGTGCCGATGCGCACGACGACGAACTCCGGGTCCTGCCCTCGGAAACGCTCGGCCCCGATCAACCACTCGTCGTCGAAAGTCGTCTCGCCCAGCGGCTCGACCGCGCCGCTGTGGAGGGTGACGGATTCGCCCGTGTCCAGGTCCAGCCGGCGCACTTCCGTGGTCGCCCCGGATTGCGCCCGCGACTGCTCGCGCGATAGATAGCGGACGTAGAAGAGCCGGTTGCGGTGGCGCGCCCAACGGGGTTCGACTCCGCGCTCGATCAAGCGGCTTTCGTTCCGGTGGGCATCGTAGACGTGGACCTCGACGAAGCCGCTGCCGAAGCGCCCCGAATCCGGGTCGGGCGCATTGCGCGTGTAGGCGAGGTAGCGTCCGTCATGGCTCCAGCATCGGGTGTTGTGATACTCCGCCCAATGGCGGATGGCCGGTTCGTCGGTGATCCGCCACACGCCGAGATTGGCTCCGTTGTCCGGCGTCCGGAATACCTCGCGTCCGCCCGGAACCCGCGGAGCGTCGGCGACATCGTAGCCGCGCAGCGTGCCTTCGAATGTCTTGTCGCCTTCTGCGCTGGTCCGATCGCGCGAGTCCTCTGCCGGGAGCGGGAGCGCCAGGAGCGCGGCGGTCGCCGACAGGTGAGCGAGCAGTGACTTCATAACCGGCGCAGGAGTCGCCTCGAAACGTGTTGCAGGATCCCGGTGGAATTGTGACAACGAGTTCCGACGGGCGATTCCCTCCCGGCGACGCTCGTCGAGACCCGCGCTTTTCCGGAACTCCTTCTCACTGCGGAGCGATGTGGAAGGGTCGGTTGGGAAATCGCGACTTCCCTCACGAGCTTTCGACTCCTTGGCTTTCTCGTGGACCGCGAGAGGGACAGGCCCCGCAAACCGTGGATCGCCCTTCAGGGCTTGCATTCGGGGCTGCCAATGCGCCTGGGGCTGATATTAAGCGCGCCCTTGGCGCTTCGATGCCTGCTGGCGAGACCGGCGAATAACAAACCGAATTTTCATGGGAAAGCCCTGGCAATTTCCGGCGAGCAATTTTTCGCATCTTGACATTCGATGCTCGGCACCGACGCTTCCCATCGATGATCTTTCGCGGGAACAGTTCTCCGATGCGATGTTTTGCTGCCATGGCTCTCCTGCTCTGGTCGCTCGCCGTTCATCATGATGCCTGGCTCGGCTTGTTGAATCTGGATCATCACCACGATCACCACACCGCTGCGGAACATTCGCGATCTCATCAGCACGGAGGTCATTCTCACCACGGTGAGGACGACCACGACCATCGGGATTCTGTACCTTTGCCCGATACCCATACCGAGCCGGTTGTGCCGAATGTAGCGAAGGTCGCGCCCGATGGCCCGAATCAAGTCCCCGGAAACAGCCCGTGGTTCCTGGCAGCGGTGGGCTTCTTGCTCTCCGGTTCGTTCGATTCCGAAATTGAGTATCCGCCCCGACTGCTGGATTCAGATCTCGACTCGCCAGCGTTGATCCTGCTGGCCCACAGCGTTCAGTCGAACGCTCCTCCTGTCCTTTCCTGACAAACGACTCTCTCCCGGTCGGAGAGTTGATCGTCTGTTTTTGTCACGCCCATTCGGCGCTCTGTCGAAACGTGATCGCAGTCCGCGTTCTGCGAAGCCTTCCGGACTCGTGTCGTCCGTTCTTTACCCCATTTCCAATCTTTTCCCGAAAATTCATGATTCACCATCTACCCGACGACCTAGGAGTCTGTCGGACTTATCCCGGTCTGGTGCGGGGATTGACATGTTCCGCGCTGATCTTGTTGGCTGGATGCCAGACTTACCAACCCGAAACGCTCGATCGATCTCTCCACAAGCAAGAATTCAAGTCGCGGCAGGCATCGAGCGAAAGCGTCGAGAAGTTCGCGGAGCGGCTCGGCGAAACCACGACCTACGACAAGTCCTTCAATGCCGAAGACGGCCTATCCATCGGCGAGGGCCGGACGGTCGCATTGGTTTTCAATCCCGACCTTCGTCTCGCCCGTCTCCGGGCGGGGGTGGCAAAATCAACGGCGGAACATGCCGGGCTGTGGGACGATCCCGAATTGAGCATCGACGTTCTCAATATCACGCAGAGCGTTCCTGATCCATGGGTGATCGGTTCCGCGCTCGCTTTCACTGTGCCGGTTTCCGGTCGATTGAAAGTGGAGAAGCAACGGGCGGAGGCTGCGAAACATGCCGAGCTAGACCGCGTCGCCGAGGCGGAGTGGGAGGTTTCGCGCGCCGTCGGCGACGAATGGTTGACGTGGTCCGCACAGCGCCACCGGGTGCAGCAGGCAGAAGCGACCGGACGACAGCTGGATTCGATCATCGGCTCCACTTCCCGTCTAGCTGACGCCGGTGAAATCCCCAAGACGCAAGCTGCTTTGTTTGCGGTCGAGCGGGCGGGTCGTCGAGCCGAACAAGAGCGTTTTCGCAGTGAACTGGAGGAGAGCGGGCAGCGTCTGCGGTCTCTGATGGGCCTTTCTCCGTCGGCTGACCTGAGTTTGTCGGCAACCCTTTCGGCAACATCCCCGCACCCCGGGATTAACGAGCCTTCCGAGAGCCACCCGAGCCTCGTCCGACTGCGCAGCGAGTACGAGGTGGCGGAAAAGACATTGCACCGGGAAATAAAAAAGCAGTATCCCGATCTCACATTCGGCCCGCAGGGCGAGAGCGACGAAGGCCAGTCGAGAATCGGATTCGTCGGGGCGATCCCGATCCCGATCCTGAACTCGAACAAGGGTGGAATCGCCGGGGCTGCGGCTGAACGCGAGCTTGCCCGCGCCGCCTATGAGACGGAATACGAGCGCCTCGTCGGCCGCATCGCGGTAGCACGTGCCCGCCTGAATGGCTTGCAGGCCCGGCGGTCGACGATCGATGGCACCCTCGTTCCGCTCGTCGATCGACAGGTCGCCGATGCGGGACGCCTTGTCGATCTCGGCGAAGGAGGCGGCCTCGTGCTTCTGGAGAGCCTCGTCCGCGCCCATGAGGCGAAACTGGAACTCATCGACATCCAACTCAACAAGGCCCTGACGAACAACCAGCTTCGGTACCTCATCGGACCGGAAAACCAAAAATAATGTGCCACGACGTCGCATCGATATGAAACCTCTTTTCTCTTATTTCATTCTACCGCTTGCAATGTCGTTGCTGCTGCTTTCCTGCAGCCGCAACGAAGAAGCCGGTGGCAAGCCTGCTGAAGAATCCGGTGGGGAACAGCCCACCAACCGCGTGGAGATTCCTTCCACGGTACGGAACAATCTCGGCATCACCTTTGCCAAAGTCGAGCGTCGCAATGTCGAAACGACCATTCGGGTAGCGGGCTTTTTCGAGCTGGAACCCCTCGCCCGGCAGGAGCATCGCCTCCTTCTGCCCGGGCAGGTGGAGTTTGCTGTCAACGAACTCGACGAAGTGAAGCCGGGAGCCGTCCTCTATCGTTTCCGTTCGCCGAAGTGGCTGGAACTGCAATCGCAGATCGACCTGGCAAGAGCTTCGCTGGAACAGGCAAAAACACAATATGAGGCCGTGTCGAAAAGACTGGAGGCGCTCCGTGCCGCCGACTTCAAGAATGCGGAGTTGGAGGCAAAAGCGGCGGAATGGAAGGGCGAACTCGCGAAACGGGACGCGGAAATGCAGGCTGCGCTGAACAGCGCGGTCCGACTCTGGAACCTCCACGACTCTTCCGGAGCCGGCACGATGAGGCCCGCCGACCTTCTCGCCGAAGTCGAGAAAGATGGTGAAAGAATGCCTTTCTACGAGACGATCAGCAGCATCGAGGTTCGCGCGACCGAAGCCGGCTTTGTCGAATCTCTCGCTGTGACGAACGGCGCTTTCGTGGAGGAAGCCACGCTCGTCCTGACTACGGTCGATCCGAAAAGAGTGCGCTTCCGCGCTCTCGGGCTTCAGAGCGATCTTGCCCGTTTCGTGGAGACTTCACCGGTACGCATCGTTCCTCCTCAGGGCAGCGGCGCCGACATCAATGAATCGGTTGCCGCACACCTCCATGTCGGTCTTTCGGCCGATCCGAATCAACGCACCGTCACTCTCCTTGCGCACCCGGCGGAGCTTCGTCCGTGGGTTCGCCCCGGCGTGTCCGCTTTTCTCGAAGTGGTCTCGGATTCCAGCGGGGGGATCGTGCTGGCGATTCCGCGTTCCTCGGTCGTGAAGGACGGAATCGTCCATGTCTTTTTCAAACGCGATCCCCGCGATCCCAACAAGGCGATCCGGGTCGAAGCCGATCTCGGCGTCGATGACGGTCGCTGGATCGAAGTCAAGAGCGAGGTCGGTCCCGACGACGAGGTAGTCCTCGACGGGGTCTACGAACTCAAGCTCGCCACCTCGCAAAGCGGGACGGCGCAGAAGGGTGGGCATTTCCATGCCGACGGAACCTATCACGCGGAGGAAGAATAGGCAGCCATGCTGACTCGCTTGATTCAATTCTCTCTGGACCGCGCTCCGCTGGTCCTGCTGATGGCCGTCGTCCTGCTGATGGTCGCCGTTGCGCGCATCAAATCCACCCCGGTGGATGTCTTTCCGGAGTTGAATGCTCCGACCGTGGTGATCATGACCGAGGCCCCCGGATTGGCGGCGGACGAGGTGGAACAATACGTGACCTTTCCCATCGAAACCTCAGTCAATGGCATGACCGGCGTGCGGCGGGTCCGGACGACGAGCGCCATCGGGTTGTCGGTCGCCTATGTCGAGTTCGACTGGGGCATCGACATCATGACCGCGCGGCAGCTCGTTTCGGAGCGGCTCGACTCCGTCCGTGAAGATTTGCCGCCGGATACCCACGCCGAGATGACGCCCATTACCTCGATCACCGGGGAGATCATGCTACTGGCGGTGTCCTCGCCGGACGGGACGAAGAGCGACCTGGAAATCCGTGCCTTCGCGGAATACGAGCTTCGCAACAAGCTGCTCGGTATCCCCGGCGTCGCCCAGATTTCCGTGATCGGCGGTGAACTTCCCGAATACCAGGTCGTCGTCAATCAGGACAATCTGCGCCTCTACAATCTGACCATCGCGGAGGTTGCCGAAGCGGCGGGTGCGGCCCACAGCACACTGAGCGCCGGCTATCTCCCCGATGTTGACTCGCTGGAGTTGCCGGTTCGCCAAAGCGGGCGGGTGCGCTCCGTCAAGGACGTGGCGGGGACGATCATCAAATACGAGGACCAGTTCCCGGTGACCATCGGCCAGGTTGCGGAAGTCAGAATGGGAGCTGCCCCGAGACGTGGCACCGGTGCCGACGGGGGCAAGCCCGCCGTTGTGATGACAGTTCAAAAAGCGCCCGGCACCAACACGCTCGCCATCACAGAGCGCATCGACAAGATGCTCGACGAATTGGAACCGTCGTTGCCGGAAGGGATTCATGTGAACAGAAACATTTTCCGGCAGGCCGATTTCATCGAACTCTCGGTGGAGAACGTGATCCACGCTCTTCGCGACGCGGCGATCATCGTCTCGGTCATTCTTATCCTCTTCCTTCTCAACGTCCGCACGACCGTGATCACGCTGACCGCCATTCCTCTCTCGCTCGCGGTCGGGTTGCTCGCCCTCGACTGGATGAACATGACGGTGAACGTCATGACTCTCGGGGGACTCGCTATCGCGGTTGGCAGTCTGGTCGACGATGCCATTATCGATGTCGAAAACGTCTTTCGACGGCTGAATCAGGACGCTGCCAAACCGGAATCCGAACGGCAGCCACGGCTCAAGGTAATTCTCGATGCGAGCAACGAGATCCGCCCCGCCATGGTGTTTGCGACGATCATCATCGTGCTCGCGTTCCTGCCTCTCATGTTCCTCGAAGGGATCGAGGGCCGCTTTTTTCGTCCTCTAGGAATCGCGTTCGGCGTATCGATCATCGCCTCTCTCCTCGTGGCGCTGACGGTGACACCGGCGATGTGCCGATACCTCATGAGAGGCCGGGCCGGTCATTCCGAGTCGGGAGATTCCGGTCTCGTCCGCTGGTTGAACCGCGTCTACCGACCGACGGTCGCCTGGGCGGTAGGCCGGCGCAAACTGGTGATCGTCGCAGCCGTAGTGGCGACCGCGGGCGCCGTCTGGCTCGGCAGCACATTCGGCAAGTCCTTCCTCCCGGAGTTCAACGAAGGTACTTTCACGGTGGGACTCTTCGCGACCCCCGGAACATCTCTCAAGGCCAGCGACCGCATCGCCCGGTCGATCGAGGGACAACTCCTCGCCCTCGACGGAGTCAGCAGCGTGACCCGCCGGACCGGTCGTGCCGAGCGCGACGAACACGCTGAACCTGTCAGTAACTCGGAAATCGATGTGACCGTCGAATCAGGCTATCAGAAAGAGGATGTTCGCGCGAAAATCAGCCAGATCCTCGAGAGTGTCCCCGGAGTGACCACCAATATCGGGCAGCCGATCGAGCATCGCCTCAGTCACATCCTCTCGGGCACGCCGGCGGCCATCGCGATCAACGTCTATGGCGACGATCTCGCCACTCTGCGCGTGATCGCCAAAGAAATCGAAGCCGTTCTGAAACCCTTGCCCGGCACCCGCGACGTCGCCGCTAGCCGCGAAGTCATGATCCAGTCCCTGCCGGTGCGCTATCGCCCCGAGGACCTGGCCGCATTCGGACTTACGCCGACCTCCGCGGCGAGTCAGGTGCGAAGCGCGATTTTCGGAGAAACGGTCGCGAGAGTGAACGAGGGCGTGCGCCGTTACGACCTCTCCGTCCGTCTCGACGAGTCGGAACGGAACGAACTCCGGGATTTGGAAGATCTGATTCTGCTGGGCGTAGGGGGAGCCCGGGTCCGGCTCCACGAAGTGGCCGATATCGGGCCGGAGATGACCTCGAATCTGATCGCCCGCCAGAACGCCCAGCGCAAAGCGATCATCACCCTGAATCTGGACGAAGGCTACAACCTCGGTCACATGGTCGAGCAAGTGCGTGATCGGGTCGACCCCATTGTGCAGGACCGCGGCTACACCGTAGAATACGGAGGACAATTCGAGGCGCAGCAGGCAGCGAGCCGAACGATCTTCCTGTTCGGCGGCCTCGTGGTTCTCATCATGGCGATGCTTCTCCAGCTCGCGATCGGATCGTTCCGGGTCGCTCTTTTGGTGTTGGTCAACCTTCCGCTGGCCTTGATCGGTGGAATCGCGGCGATTTACCTGACAGAATCGCCGAACGTCTTCACCAACACGCTGGCATTGTTTCAACTGGGCGGACTCTACACTGCCCCGGTGATCTCCATAGCGAGCATGGTTGGTTTCATCACCCTGTTCGGGATCGCCGTGCGGAACGGCATCCTACTGGTCAACCACTACCAGCATCTCATGGAGCACGAAGGCAGGACGATGTACGACGCCATCGTGCAAGGATCGTCGGAAAGACTCGTTCCAATCCTGATGACCGCCCTGACCGCCGCGCTGGCCGTCGTTCCCATCGTGCTGAAAGGCGATCACCCCGGCAACGAGATTCTCGCCCCTCTCTCCGTAGTCATTCTCGGCGGGCTTCTCTCCTCCACCTTTCTCAATCTCATCGTTGTCCCTGCAGGCTACGCGGCCATCCACCGCGTGTCCGCCGGCAATCCCAACCCAGTAACCAAACCAGAAAAACAAAAATGAAAAAACTGAACACCATCATCCCCGCGCTCGCGGCCCTCGGGCTTCTCGCCAACTGCAGCGACCCGAACACCGGCGCCTCGGAAGACGACCAAGGCCATGCCCACGAAGAGGAAAAAGGCGATCATGCCCACCAAGAAGAGGAACACGAACACGAGCACGAGGAAATCGCCCTCGGCACCTTCGACATCGGTGGCAACTCCGTCGAAGCCGCCCAGGGTCATGGTGAGGTCGCACCCGGCAAAGAAGGGCACCTCGTCATCAAGCTTCCCTTCAACGATAGCGGGGAAACGGTTGTTCGTGCCTGGATCGGAACGGAAGACCGCACGCTCTCGGCTGTCGGCAAAGGAGAATACGCCCCGTCGCACGACGACTACGACATTCATGCCGTCGCCCCGGATCCTCTGCCCGAAGGTGCGAAGTGGTGGCTGGAAATCGAGAAGCCGGACGGGAGCAAGGCCGTGGGCTCGATCCCGCTGCTCAAGGACGTGGAAGAAGACTGAGCGTTCAGGTGCCAGCATTCCGTTTCGTATTCACAGGTGAAATCGAAGACTCGGAGGCTTCGGGGGAGGATCTGCTTCCTCCCGAAGTCTTCGTTATCGATACTAGTTAAAAATTCTTGATTCTCTTCCACCTGCGGACCTTTCGAGGTGAACTTGATTCTTCAAAATGAAGCCTAAACCGTTATGGTCCTTTAACTGCCCCTTTGCTCCACGAGGGCGCCCCGCGCGCTGTCCCGGTCACCGAGCTGCAGGAAAGCCTCTCTGCGCAGGAGCAGGTTTCGCGGCATGCCCGGTGAGTTCGTTGAAGGACATGCGTTAGAACGAGGTTTCGAGAAAGGTCTGGAGACCGACGGCGGTTACCGTTTTGGAGAGCGGGTAGGCGTTTCCCTCGGGGATCACGATGAATCCGCGCTTCGAGCCGAGCGTTTCCATGCTCTCGACCAAGCCGGGCGTCACCTTGGGTGAAAGAGTGCGCTTGATCTCCACGGCCACGACTTCGCCATCGGGAAGTTCGAGGACCAGATCGACTTCCGCACCGGCATGGGTGCGGTAGTGGCTGGCCGTTGCGCCCTTCGGGAGTCGGCCTTGAATCTGCTCGATGCAGTAGCCTTCCCACGAAGCTCCGCAAAGCGGGTGACCGAGTACCTGCTCGAGGTTTGCCAGACCGCCGAGCGCGTGGAGGATGCCGCTGTCCCGCCAATAGACCTTGGCCGACTTCACCAAACGCTTTCCCGCGTTGCGCGTCCACGGTGGGAGGGACCGGACGAGATACAATCCTTCGAGCAAGTCGAGATAGCGGCGGGCGGTCTTTCCATCGATGCCGAGCGACCCCGCCAGTTTGCTGAGATTGATCGTGGCGCCCTGTTGATGGGCCAGCATGCTGCAGAATCGTCGCAGCAGAACGGGAGTGGAGACGATGCCCTGTTGCGGCAGATAGCGCTCCACGTAGCTGGTGATGAAGTCCTCGCGCCACTGTAGCGAGGACTCCTCATCGTCGGCGAGGTAGCTGTCCGGGTAACCCCCGCGCTCCCAGTGGAGCGGCAAGGCCTCGCCCGGTGTCGGCAATTCGAGGAGCTGGAGCGGACTCAATTCCAGGTAGCTGATCCGGCCTGCCAGGGTCTCCGAGCTTTGTTGCAGGAGGTCGGGCGAGGCCGATCCCAGCAGAAGGAATTGCCCAGCTTTTTCGCCGTCGCGGCGACGCTCGTCGATCAGGCTCCGCAGGACGGGAAAGAGATCCGGCAGGCGCTGCACCTCGTCGAGGATGACGAGTCGGCCCGCGAAGCCCGAGAGATACAGCTCCGGATCGGACAGTTTCGCGAGGTCCGAGGGCCGCTCGAGATCGAGATAGTGCGTGGGTTTTCCCGGTTCCAACTCCCTCGCCAAGGTCGTCTTGCCCGCTTGCCGGGAACCCAGCAAGGCCACCGCCGGAGATTGGCCGAGGCGCTGGAGCAGGATTTCCGAGAGCTGGCGGGGAATCATTTAACCTTGAAAATACGGAATGCATTCCTAAATTTCAAGGTGGATTTTGGAATGCCCTTCACCCATTGTGACAATTTCCATAATTGAAAGTACCGGTAGAAAAGTGATTTCTTAATAAATATGACTCCTTCTCTCCGCGGAGCGATGCGGAAGGGTCGGTCGGGAAATCGCGACTTCCCTCACGAGCTTTCGACTCCTTGGCTTTCTCGTGGACCGCGAGAGGGACAGGCCCCGCAAACCCGCGCTCGAACCACCAGTGGTCGGTCTCGCGACCGTCGCTGTAGCGGATCGATTCGGTGACGAAACCTTCGGCGTCGAGGAGTTCGAGGCTCACTTGTTCGTCGTCGGGTTGAAAGTATTCGCGTCGGCCCAACCGGCCTTGTTCGTAGGTGAGCCGGCGGACCGCTTCGCCCGCGGCGTTGAAGTCGTGGCGTTGCGCGAGGGCGCCGCGCCGATACCACTCGCGATGGATCACGCCATCGTGGCGATGGTGGATTTCGCGCACCGCTTCGGCGGCTTGGCGCGCGTCGGCTTCGGAGGCGGCCCGCCCGTCCCCCAGCCAGTGATCGGCCGTCCAGGAGAAATCGGACGGAGTCCTGGGCAGCACGTGCAGGGTAGCGGCATCGTCCACCCGCAGCGGCAGACCGGGGTCGCTTTCCAAGCCGCTCCATTCCACGGCCACGGCGCGGTATTCGCCGGGCTGGAGGGCAAGCGTGGCACCGGGTCGCAGCGGCTCCCGCGTGAGGCGTTCGTCTCCGCGCAGCAGGTGGTAGCCGTAGGTCTCGAAATGTTCTTCTCCGGGGATAATCTGCGCGGTTTCTCCTTCGAGCCGCAGAAATCCCGTAGCAGGGACAGGCCATAGGAATCGGATCCGACCAGTACGGCCTTCCGGATCCACGGTCCCTTCGATGTCAGATTCTGGAAGACTGCACCCCCTCCAACCCGGGGCGATGCGCGGAGACGGAACGGCGGGGTTGAAAAAGCAATTTCCTGCTGCCCGAAGTGGGGAACGACGAGTCCGTGGAAGAGTCTCTTTCCGCAGAGTCCCGATCCGCGCCGGGCGGCGGTCCGCGGATCCGGCTGCTCCGACATCGAGCGACGGGGAGGCGTCCTCCGTCCCTTGGGAGGAGGCGGAAGCGCCGGTTCAAGACGCGCTCGCCGAAAAAGACCCGCTCATCGAGGAGGCCCTTGCGGTCTTCGATGCCAAACGAATTTCAAACCAACCCCAACCCGATTGATTTCCCAGACTTATGAATATTGCCAAGATGATGAAACAGGCCCAGCAGATGCAGCAGAAAATGGGCGAAATGCAGGCCGAACTGGCGCAGCGCGATTTCGAAGCCAGCGTGGGCGGGGGAAAAGTCACCGTCGTGGCGAACGGTGCCGGTGAGGTATCGTCGATCAAGATCGATCCATCGGTGGTGGATCCGGAGGACGTGGAGATGCTGGAGGATCTGGTTCTCAGCGGCGTGAAGCAGGCCATCGAGCAGGCCAAGGCCAATAGCGCCGAGGAAATGAGCAAGCTCACCGCCGGCCTCGGGCTGCCTCCCGGTTTGGAATTTTAGCCCGCGTTTCTCATACTCTCCCTGCTGCGACCCGTCCCTCGCGGCGTCTCGCGGCCCGGCACCGGGGCGGTGCGTGGGGGCAACGTCGGCAGCCGGTGTCGCATCCCGCCGGGTGGGCTGGATGCGGCGCGGCGCGCGGTCTGGCGGATTAATAGCTGAAAGTCCAGCCTGCGATGATTGAAATCTCGCGGTTGGTTTGAATGCCGTTGACGTCCTGGTGGACCGGTGCCAGCGCCTCCACCCCGAAGCGGTGGCCAGCCAAGGGGCCGCCCGGGACAAGGAAATTGAGTCCGAGGCCGAGGTCGATGCGGTCGCCGCCGTAGTTTGATTGGAAATCCGGCGGGGAGGAGTTCTTGTGTGGCGCGTTGTAGTGGCGGGCGATTTCTCCCTCGTGGTGCCACGCGACGCGACTGGAGAGGCTCAGCCAGTCGCTCAGGGAGGTGGCCAGCCAGGCGGTGGTGTCGAGCGCGTCGCCGAGGCGGTAGCCGCTCTCGTTCTCGCCTTCCGCCCGCCAGGTCGCGATGGATTGAATGCCCCAGCTGAATTGGTCGTTGTGGCCGGTGTAGGTAATTCCCGGGAGGACGTCCCAGGTTCCGGAACCGAGTTGCATCATGTAGTGGGTGAGATTGCCGTTGTGTTTGAGGTCGACGGCTCCGGTTGGCAGGCTCACGCCGAGGTTGAAAAGAAGGCTGTGCCCCCCGCTTTCGGCGACCGGGAATACCGCTGCGAGCACCGTGTCTCCCCACCCCCTGGTCGCGTGGGTCATCTCCGCACCTTGTCCTCCGTGCCCCTGCATGCCGCCGTGACCGTGGCCACCGCCTCCGGGGGCGGCTCGCATGCTCATGGTCATCTCCATGTACATGGGCATCAGCATGAGGGTGACCCAGTCGGTCGGTGCGTACATGATTTCGAACATGTGCATGCTCATTTCCATGTCGAGCGGGGTCGCGGAGTAGAGGTTGCCGTCGGGGGCTCGCTCGAGAAAAATCTGCTCCGGCGAAATTTTGGAAGTGCCCTGGCGCATGCCCTCGTCGTGATCCCATGAGAAGCGGTAGCCGAACATGAGGCCACCGGCGGGGTGGGCATGTTCGTACATTACCCCGATGGGCGCGAGAAGGTCGGGCCGGATCGGGTGGCAGTGGACGCCATCCAAAACGGGGGCGGGGGATTTGGAGGATAGCTCCCCGGCGTGGGCGAGAGGAGCGGCGCCCGACAGCAGGGCGAGTAGGGCGAGATTGATTTTGGAAAATGTTCGTTTCATGGAGTAAAAAATAGAAAAGGCTGGGAAATGGTAGCGAGTTTGCCTGGACCGATTCGACCGTGCCGGGATCCCGGGCAACCGGGAGGGGCGGACGACGTCGAGGCGCGGCGACGGAGCGGAGCGTCCCGGGAAGGGGGGGCCGCCGGCTCGATTCCTGGTTTTCAGGAACGACGCTTCGGAAGGCCTTTCGGTGCTCGCGGCAGTCCGCCGCAATGTGGGGACGGAGGCAGCGGCGCTTGCTCTTCAACCGGGGACGGCGCTCAGGCAAGGGGGTCCGGCGGTTGGGCCGGGGGGAAGCCATCCCGCGAGGCGGGGAAAACCGAAACTTCGGCGGGGTAGCCGCGCTTGCGCGGCGCTGGAGGCACAATTCGAATGGCCTGCCTCTCCGAGACGGCGAGACGGAATTCGTGGATTTCGGGCGCGCGGGATTCGTTGCTGCGGTTGTCCGGCGACTCGACGCTGGCCTCGCGGATCAAGATACAGCGTTGGCAGGGTTTCAATCCCGAAACGATCTCGCTTGCGAGGGCGAGCAGGGAGATCTCGGCTTCCTGTCCGGCGCGCTCGTGGAACATGGCGATCCAAGCACCCGCCTGGAGGAATGGCAGATGCATTCCCGAAACGGCGAGGGCGGCGCAGAGGGCCAAGATTCTGAACGTTGCGATTCCCACGGCGGGACAAGTGTCGGAAGATTTCGACACCGGTCAACTGGAAAAATCTCGCCCCTGCCTCACGAGAAAGACTCAAAGGGACAGGCTGTCTGTTGGCCAATCGAACCGAAAGCCGACGATCCGCCGCACGTTCCGGAACGTGCGGCGGATCTTGATCCCTGTCCCGAGCGAGGCGGAAATCCCGTGGGGTGATCGGACGGCGAAAGGACGATCCTGCGAGCTTTACGATCCGCTTCAGCCCAAGCCGACATCCAGCATCATCATCACGGTGAATCCGAAGATCGTGGAGAGCGTGGCGAGATCGGTGTTCCCGTGGGATTGTGACTCGGGGATCAATTCCTCGATCGCAACAAACATCATCGCCCCTGCCGCAAAAGCGAGCGCGTAGGGCAGAATCCACGCAGCCCGCATAACGAGAAGCGCTCCCAGGACGGCGGCCACGGGTTCGACGAGGGCGGAGGCCTGGCCGACAAAAAAGGCATGCCGTCTCGTCCCTCCCTGACGTCGCAGCGGCATTGCCACGGCAAGACCCTCGGGAACGTTTTGCAAGGCGATGCCGAGAGTCAAAGCAACCGCTCCCGCCATGGTGGTGCCGAGGGTCAGATCCGTGGGATGGGCAAGGGCCCCGAAGGCAATGCCCACGGCGGCCCCTTCCGGAATGTTGTGTAGGGTCATGGCGGTGAAGAGCAGGGTCGAGCGGCGCCATGCCGTGGGCGGACCTTCCGCTTGGGATAGTTCGCTGGTGCCGGGATGCAAATGGGGCAGGAGGCGGTCTGCGAGGCGGATAAATCCCGCCCCCGCAAGAAACCCGATTGCCGCCCCCAGCCACGGTGTCGCCTCGCGATGTTGCAGGATCGCGATCGCCGGGGCCAGCAGCGACCAGAAACTGGCCGCGATCATCACCCCGGCGGCGAATCCCATCATGACATCGGAGCTGCGCAATGAGAATTGCTTCTTGAAAAACACCGTCGCGGCCCCGAGGGCGGTGAGGGACCAGGTGAACAACCCGGCGAGAAAGGCCTGCGAGACAGGAGAGAGCCGTTCGAGAAACTCAAGCATTGGCCGCGACTGTGTTTGGAGCGCGGAATGTTGCCATCGTCGCGGGCACATGCCAATTTCCTTCTTGTCCGCTCACGGTTGGGCCTCCTTCCGGCGCAGAACACCGTTTATCGAGGTTCCCGGGGCAACGGTATTAAAGACGGTGCCGAATTTTTTCACGTTGGTGTGGAGGAGTTCCAGCCGGTGATCGGATTCGTCCGTGTCCACGATAATCTCGTACAGGATCGACTCCATCCTGGGGGGAGAATCCTGCCGCACGCCCACGACCTTCACCTCCACGCCGCGAAGGGAGATTTCCAGCATCGGCGTGACGCGCTCGATGCCCTTGATGATGCAGGCGGCCAATGCGGCGAGCAGCAGTTCCGCCGGATTGAAGGCTCCCGGATTGCCGGCCAAGTCGGTGTCGAGAGCGATCTCGGCATTCTTGCATCGGGCCACGCTGCCATGCGCATCGACGCGCCGGGCTTCCACATGAAAGGTCATCTTTAGTGTATTACTCATGATTGGATCAATTTAGTCATGTTAAAAGGTAGGGCCGATCATCGCTCCGATAACGGCGGTGACTGCCATCGCAATGGCTCCCCAAAAGGTGACCCGAGCAGCAGCTCTCCACAGGCCCGCACCTCCGGCTTTCGCTCCGACCGCACTGAGAAGCGCGAGGAAGCAAAGCGATGCGATCGATACCGCAGGGACGGACGAGCCGCGGTCACTTCTGAAATCCCGAGCTCTTCGCGGGCATGGGCACCGATCGCGTCGTGGGCCGTCAGTTGCTCGGCGACCTTCCGAGCGAGATCGACTTCGATTCCACGGGATACATAAATCCGTGCGAGTTCCTCCAGTTCAAATTCAGGCTGGCTCGTCAGTTCGCCGCGCTCACGCGTCAGATCAGCCTGTTCGGTGTCGGACTGGGTGCTCACCGAGACGTATTCTCCCGCTGCCATGGACATGGCCCTGGCGACTAATCCCGCCACGCCTGCAAGCACGACGTTGCCGCTCGCCGCCACCACGCCGACAATCAGGATCGCCGTCGAAACGATGCCGTCATTGGCCCCCATCACGGCGGCGCGGAGCCAGCCGATGCGGGCGACGAGGTGGGTTTCAGAGTGGGTGGTGCTTCGAAAGTTCATCTTCAGAGTCGTTCGTTTTGGGGAATGGATTCTTTCATTGCGTCGGGGGCTTGGACCGATTTTTCAACGGGTGCTCATCCCAATGAGCAGGCCCATCACGCCCCCGTAGATGGCCCCGCGCCACCAGGTCGAGGTGAGCGGACAGGTACCGGACGAACATTGGCCGAAGTAGCCAAGCGCCGAACCCAGCACGATGCCGATGAGAACGGAAATGAGGATCCGTGTCATGGCCGGCCCTCCGCCTGTTCAGCTCCTTCCTCCGGCAACCCGTTCACAGGCCAGTCGGCCCCGGCCACGATCCATGCCTCCAGCAGGGCGATCTCTTCGGGAAGCAGGCGATGGGCAGCGGCGGCCTTCCTCGTTTTTATTTTACCGGAAACGATGTCCAGCAACCTGCTCGACTCTGTGTCTCCCGGCACTACGAGTGGCTTCCCGCTCTTCGCGGAAAAAAAATCCTCGCGGCGGTCGATCCGGAAGCCGGCGTGCTGTTGTTCGGGACCGTGGCAGGCGACGCACGAGATCTCGAAGACCGGCATCACATCCTTCCAAAAATCCGGGGCCTGTGATTCCGGCGGAGGACTCGAAAGTGGCACTGCGGATACCTCGGCTGAATTTGACCGGCTTTCCTTCGTCTCACCCGGTTTATCGAGAGGATGCAACGGAACTTCCCTTTCGCGCACGCCGAGATGGGTCGCCGCCGCCCACAATCCGACCAAGGCAATCAGAGCCGCAGCGGTCATCAGTCCGGCGCTCAAAGGGCGGGTCGGAGTCGATCCTTTGTCATGGGAGAAACGACGGCAAACCATCGCGACGATCCATTTCCAGTGAACCAACACGTGCACTAGCAGGACCACCAGCAAGGCGAGGCTGGCCCATGAGTGCAACACACCCCACTCGTGCCGTGAAAAACTCCACAGTTCGTGCGTGCGGTTCGTCGTCGGCGGCAGAGGAAAACGCAGCACGTAGCCGGTCGCGACCATCGCCAGCAGACAGACGGCTGCCAGCAGGTCGATGATCAGATTGAGCAAGCCACGGTTCATGGGAGCGGGTCAGACTCGTGTCTCGTTCACCAGCACGAGCTGGTTTTTGCGGACCACGCCGCGGACTTCGTTTAAAAACTCAGTGATGTCCTGCTGGTCGGTGGAGGTCACTTCGAAGGTCATGTGCGAGGGCGTTTTCTCCAGTGCGCCTTTGAGCGTGGGCACTTCGAGCTTCAGGTTCACGATGTCGAAAGGACGATCTCTGATGAGAGATTCGACTTTTTGAACGATTTGCTTGTCCGGAAGGGTGTTCATGGGTTCGGGTCGGTTTCAGTTTCTTTCAATGATCACGTCCAGTGCGGCTGCCAACGCGGCATGGTGGGCCTGGACCCTTTCATCGAGGGGGAAGGACATCGGTGTCTCGCTACAAAGGGTGTGTCCCGTATGGTGGCGAAGCAGATGAAATTCGAGCGGCCACAGCCGGCGGCGGCGCAGGACCGATGGCGAGACGGGAGAGCGTCGCACGCAGCCCCGCGCGGCGACCTTCCGACCGTCGAGAATCGGGGCATCCCATACGGGAAGCAGCGTTTCCACGGCCTCGATGACCTTTTCTCCAGCGAACGGGGCACGCGCCTTGATCTCGCAGATGTAATAGCCCGGTGCATCACAGTCCTCGTGGAAATCCATGGTGAACAAAAATCGCCGGCCCTCCAGAAGTTTGCGGATGATTTTGGTTTCATCACAGCACTCGGCCAGATTGAAGCTGCGGTTGAGGTCGTGACGGGTGGATGCGGCTCGTCGATCCCATGCCCAGCCGCACGGGTTGGCACAGGGCAGAACCAGCCAGTCGACCGCCCAACGATCCGCCATTCCCGATTCCATCCAGCTCACCGCGGCCTCGACGCCGGCAGGCTCGTCGCCGTGAATCCCACCCACCAGCAAGACCTCGGAATTGCCGGCGCCGTAGGCACGCCCGGCGGTTAAAATTGGCATGTCGCACACCCTGCCGGCCTCGCGCACATCCCATCCCCGAAACTGGAGCGAACGCACGCGCTCGACCAAGGTGGGATAGTCACGGCTGCTGGTCGGCGTTTTCACGATGCGAAGGGGGAAGTGAGATGATCGGGACGGAGGGTTTCAACGATAGGGGCCAAACAGCTCGGTGGAAAAGTACCGATCCATGCGGTCCGGGAACACCGTTACCACGCGGGCATCGGCAGGGAGTTGTGCGGCGATCTGGCGGGCGGCGGCGAAGTTCAGCCCGGAACTGGGGCCTACCGGGAATCCGTGGTGGATCAGCAGGCGGGTGGTGGAGAGGGCGAGATCATCGTCGACACAGACTTCCAACAGACCGGGCAGGCGCTCCTGGCTGAAGATGCGCGACACGCCATTCATCACGCCGGGAATCCGCGAACTGAAGCTACAGCATTCCGTATCACTGATGGCACCATGGCTGAGGGGGCGGGCCAGCACCGGGATGGTTTGACAACCTGCCCCGGTGAATCCTTGATGCAAGCCCACCAGGGTGCCGCCGGTGCCAACGCCGGATACCACCGCATCCACCCGGCCGCCCGGGACCTGGACCAGGATTTCCTGCGCGGTCCACTCTCGGTGGGCGGCGGGATTGTCCGGGTTCTCGAACTGACGGGTGGTGATGCCGCCCCGGAGCTCTGCTTCGGATGCGGCACGGGCGATGGCCCCTTCCATCCCTGCTGATCCGGGCAAACTGAAAACTTCCCCGCCATAAGCGCGAATGCCCAGCACCCGTTCATTGCTGACGCCTTCCGGCATGACCGCAAGAAAACGAAGATCCAATTGTGCGCAGGCCAGCGCCAGCGCGAGGCTCGTCGATCCGCTGGAGGCTTCGCACACCCACGCCCCCGGTGCGAGCAAGTCCTGGCGCCAGGCTTTCTCCAACATGTAGCGTGCGATGCGATCCTTGCTGGACCCGCTGGGATTGAGGAATTCCAGTTTGCACCAGATTTGCGCCTGGTTCGAGTCCAGTTGCACCGGCACCAGCGGGGTAGGCCCGATGCGCTGAAAGTAGCGGCCGTCTTCAGGAAAAAAGCGGGAAGGGTTCATGGCTCCTCGTTGCTTGTTGGATCTCCCGGCCGCTCCGCGCCTGCGCGGATCCCTCTCGCCGGCAGGGCAATGGTCGGGTCGAGCAGGCAGCGGTTCATGGCAGGTCGGTTCACGAGGCTTCCACCGGCGCGTCACGGCTGGCGCAGGCGGTATTCGTCACAAGACCGAGGAGGGGGGAATCCGCCAGCCGGGCGAGCGCATCAGGGCCGACAGGTTCCTCCGCCTGCCAGGGCAGCCAGGCCGTGCGCTTGGCGTGTTTTTCGACCACTTCGTGGAGGTAACGATGTTCCGAGACCTCGCGGCATTGCAGGAGCGGGTCGCACGAACCGCTGTGCAGCAGGCTCTGATTGATGACCCAGGCAAAGGGCTCGATGCGGGCGCGGCAAAGGTCTTCCTGCAATTCGGCGGCCTCATGCACGGGCGTGGCCTCGGGCAGGGTGACGAGGAGGATGCGGGTGAACTCGGGATCGCGGAGACGCTCGAGCAGTTTCAGGACTTCCTCGGGTTGCGTGCTGCGGGCCTGACGTTCCAACTCGCGCTGATAGGCCTCGCTCGCGTCGAGGAGGAGGAGCGTATGTCCGGTGGGCGCGGTGTCGAGCACGACAAAACGATTCGTCCCCTGCCCCACCTCGCGGGCAAAGGCGCGGAACACCGCGATCTCCTCCGTGCAGGGAGAGCGCAGATCCTCTTCGAGGAGGGAGCGCCCGGCCTCGTCCATCTGCGCCCCCTGGTTGCGCATCACTTCCTCGGTATAGGCGGCGGTTTCGGCGGTAGGGTCGATCCGGCTGAGGGTGAGTCCCGCGACTTGACCCGCGAGTGTTTGCGAGACATGCGCGGCGGGATCGGTCGTGCTGAGGTGGACGGAGTGTCCGCGTTTGGCGAGCATCACGGCGATGGCGGCGGCGACGGTCGTTTTGCCCACTCCTCCTTTGCCCATCGTCATGATCACTCCGTGCCCCTGCTTCTCGAGATCGGCGACGAGTTCGGAGAGGCTCTCAAGTGTCGGCGGCGTCCAGTCGGACTCCGCTGCGACAGACTTCGGCGAGTCGGTGGACTCGTCGCCGTCGAGGAGGACACGGAGACCGTCGAGTCCGAGAATATTGATCGGGCGCAGCGGCACTCCGCAGCTCGGAAGGCTCGCGATGAAGGCATCGGCCGCGGCGATGGCCGAGCGACCGCGTCGCTGCATGCCCAGTGCGGTGGCGTCGTGGGGGCAATCGGTTTCAAAAATCCCGTTGATCACGAGCATCTGGTTGCCCACCCCGAGGGCTCGCAGTTCGCCCGAGGTGCGCTCGGCCTCGCGGAGCGCGGCGAGCTGGGGACGGCTCACCAGAACGAGGGTGGTGAGGGAGGCGTCGGCGAGGGTGTTCACGGTCGCCTCGTAGATGACACGCTGCTTTTCCAAGCCGGCGAGCGGACCGAGACAGGAGGTGCCGCTGGTGTTTTGATCGAGGAATTGGTCCCAAGCCTTCGCGAGGCTCATGAGCCTCAGAGTGTGTCCGGTCGGCGCGGTGTCGAAGACGATGTGGTCGTAGCCCGCCGCCGCCGCCGCATCGCCGACAAAGCCGGAAAACTCATCGAAGGCCGCGATCTCGACGGTGCAGGAGCCGGACAACTGCTCCTCCATGCTGCGCAGCGCCGCCTCGGGGAGGAGACCCCGCATCGGGCCGATGATGCGCTCGCGATAGGCGGCGGCGGCCGCGACGGGATTGATGTTCAGCGCCGAGAGACCGGGAGCGCCGGGGACCTCCGTGGCTTGGTTCGCCAGCTTCGTCTCGAGGACTTCGTCGAGATTCGAGGCCGGATCGGTGCTGACGAGGAGGACCTTCTTCCCCGCCGCCGCCAGTCGCAGAGCCGTGGCGCACGAGAGCGAGGTCTTGCCCACGCCGCCCTTGCCGGTGAAAAAGAGAAACCGCGTCGCGTTGGCGGGGTCGGGCTGGTAAATGGGCAGGCTCATGACGGCACCTCCGTCTTCTCGTGAGCCGCGCGATACCAAGTGAGACGCTCTTCCTTGGTCGGATAATGGCCCTTCGAGTGGAACTCTCCGTCCCAGAAAATCAGCGGCAGCGCTTCGGCTCCATCACTTTCAAGAAAGGCTTTCACCTTTGCATTCTCCACAAAGGCCATGGGCTGCTGCCCGAGATTGTAGCGCTCCACCGCGATGCCGTTGTCGGCGAACTGCGAGAGCATCGCGGCGAAACTGACGAGATCGGGATCGATCTCGGTGCCGCAGATGCCAGTCGAACAACACATGGGCGGATCGTAGATTTGGATCACTTTCATAACTGGAAATTACTTGGTAAAATTGCCAAGTAAAGGGGAAAAACCGCGCGGATCTTGTCATCCCCCTCGTCGCGGATCGGATCAGCGGCGGGGTGCGAGGGAATCGACACAGTCGAAAAAGCCGAGCAGGCACGGGCAGCGCAAGCGGTAGTAGACATTGAGGCCGCGCTTTTCCGCCTCGACGAGTCCCGCGTCGCGCATCACCGAGAGGTGTTTTGAGACGGTGGAGAGATCGCCCCCGATGAGATCGCGCAAGTCGCACACGCATCGTTCTCCCTCCTGAAGCGCCTCGGCCATGGCGAGCCGCGATGGATGGGCAAGCGCCTTGATGATCGTCACCCTATGTTCGAAACGGGACTTTAAGTTTTTGGTCATTTTTTTATTCGAGGAACCATGTCCCCGGCGGGTTTGATGGGGCACCTGATTCCGTTGATCATGGGGGCGCCCCCCCAGCCGCGCTACCACAGAGAGCGATAAAAACGAATCAACGCATCGGCACTCGAGACTGGTCTAATCTGCCTGCCGCATAGGCTTCGAACACCCGCCGGATTTCGTCCCGCACGCGGCGAAAACACGCCATTTGTTGTTTTTCGGTGCCGTTGGCATGGGCTGGATCGTCGAAGCCCCAGTGATGGCGGTTGACTTGGCCGGGAAACAGCGGACAAGCCTGGTCGGCATCGCTGCAGACGGTGATGACGGTCTCCACGTTCTGGTTCAAGAACTCGTCGAGGTGCTTTGCCCGGTGCCCGGAAATGTCGATGCCGATTTCTTGCATGGCCCGTATGGCGAGCGGATGAACGTGACCGGCAGGTTTTGAACCGGCGCTGGCGATGGTGGCGTGCCCTGCCAAAGCGGCCCGCAGGATACCCTCGGCGAGGTGTGACCGGCAGGAATTGCCCGTGCAAAGGATGAGAATGGTCGGTGGAGTCATGGAAACAGCAGATCAGCAGCAGCCTGACGGGCCGCAGCCGCAGCCGCTACCGCCGCCAGAAGCAGAAGTGCCGCTCTTGGATTTTGCAGGACTGAGCCCCCAGCCGCCGAGGATTACCCGACGGATGGACTCGCCTGTTTCGGGGTGAATTGTCAAGGCCTCATCATGGATGCTCTGTTTGATCTCGTAGCGTTTCACCGGAACGCTCTCATTGGCGGGGATGGTCTCGTAAAGATAGGTCATGGTCCGTTTTCGATTTGAGGTGGAAATGATTGGAATGGGAGGTGAGGATGTGCTGCGCTCCGCTGCGTTCGCCGCCCAAACGGGTGAGACCGTGGCACTTTCATCCCTGTCGGGTCGGGCGAGCAACGAAGGGAACCCCGCCTAATCGGGATCGATTCCGATTCTGCAAAATGCCCGAGGAGCAGCTCATCGGCGGATTGAAGTGATGATGT
The DNA here is from genome assembly GCA_040905585.1 of Verrucomicrobiales bacterium. Taxonomy (GTDB): domain Bacteria; phylum Verrucomicrobiota; class Verrucomicrobiia; order Verrucomicrobiales; family DEV007; genus Arctic95D-9. Next base: position 6,286 of record JBBDRG010000022.1, on the reverse strand, counting down.
TTCTTGCGCATCGACCCTTGGACATTTTACTTGGCAAAATTGCCACGTAAAGCATGAAAATCGCGCGCACGGCGGCAGGCGGCAGTCTATCCTCGCTGCTGTCCACCGGCACCAAGCGGTTGCGGTTGTCTGACTGCAAGCCTGTGTCCGCCCCCCGGGGCCGTGGGCGGATTGCCTGGTGGATTCACGAGCCGGCAGTCGCGGTTCCCGGTGACCAGCGTGTTTCGCCCGTCGACGGGATGTCAGAACTTCACCCATTTCCACCATCCGGGCAAAAACAGAAACAAAGTCTTTGCCTATTTCGCGAAATACCGAAATATTGCATCCATGGTTGCTGAATCTCTCGCTCCGCACGCCGCCGCGGTTTTCAAATCTCTCGGTCATCCCGCCCGCGTCGCGATGGTGCGGCAGCTCGCCGGGGGCGAGCGCTGCGTTTGCGAGTTGGTCGAGGCCGCCGGCCTCGGGTGGTCCACGGTCTCGCGTCATCTCGGGGTGCTCCGGGAGGCGGGGGTCGTCTCCGACGAGAAACGCGGCCAGCAGGTATTCTACCGGCTCGAGCTTCCCTGCGTGGCCCGCTTCCTCGACTGCCTGGAGCGCCCCGGAGAGCACGCCGACTGGCACGAGCCGGTGACAGCGCGTTGCTGCTCCTGACCCGCCGGGCTTCCCCTTTCCGCCTCCCACTGCCACCTCGCCGCGACCTCCCGTTTCTACCCTTTTCATGAATCCCTCCCGAGAGATCAAGATCGGCGCCGCGCTCATGGCGGTGTTTCTCGCCTTCTATTTCCTCCCGGTGGGGACGCCCCGCTTCGACGGCGCGGTGTACGAGGCGCTGGAGCTGACGAAATGGTATGCCCGCGAGCACGTCGTCCTCTGCCTGCTCCCGGCCTTCTGGATCGCGGGGGCCATCGCCGCCTTCGTCTCGCAGGGATCGGTGATGAAATGGCTCGGCCCGCAGGCGCCGAAGCCGCTGGCCTACGGGGTCGGTAGCGTGTCCGGCGCCATCCTCGCGGTCTGCTCCTGCACGGTGCTGCCGCTCTTCGCAGGGATCTATCGGATGGGCGCAGGCCTGGGTCCGGCGACGGCCTTTCTCTACTCGGGGCCGGCGATCAACGCGCTCGCGGTCATTCTCACGGCCAAGGTGCTGGGGGCGGAAATCGGCATCGCCCGGGCGGTGGGGGCGGTGGTTTTCAGTCTCGTCATCGGCCTGGCGATGGCCTTCCTCTTCCGCAAGGAGGAACGGGAAAAGGCGGCCCGCGCCGTGCATCTGCCCGACGACGAGACGGCGCGCCCGCTCTGGCAGACGGCGGCGTTCTTTTTCTCGATGGTGGCCTTTCTCGTCTTCGCGAACTGGGGCGAACCGCGCGGCGAGGGAGGGCTTTTCGCTTGGATCTTCGCCGCGAAATGGTGGCTCGCCACGGCGAGTGCGATCGTCTTCGCCCTGGCCCTGTGGCGGTGGATGGGCATCCGCGGCCGCGATCTGGCCCTCGTCGCGGCGGGCGTGGGCGCGGTGGCGCTCATTCCCGGGTCGAACGCCAACTGGACGGTCCTCGCCGGCGTCGCCGGACTGGTCTGGCTCACCGCCGGACGCGGCGGCGAGGCGGGCGAGTGGTTCGAGCAGACCTGGACCTACACCAAGATGATCCTCCCGCTCCTCCTCGGCGGCGTGCTGGTGGCGGGGCTGCTGCTGGGGCGTCCCGGACACGAGGGTCTCGTCCCCGCCGCCTGGATCGCGAACGCGGTCGGGGGCAACTCGTTCGGATCGAACCTCTTCGCCTCCGTCGCCGGTGCGCTCATGTATTTCGCCACCCTCACGGAGATCCCCATCCTCCAGGGACTCCTCGGCAGCGGGATGGGGAAGGGGCCGGCGCTCGCGCTCCTCCTCGCCGGACCCGCCCTCAGCCTGCCCAACATGCTGGTGATCCACTCCGTCATCGGGGCGAAGAAGACCTTCGCCTTCGTCTCGCTCGTCGTGGTCATGGCGACGATTTCCGGCTGGCTCTTCGGCGTCTTCTTTCCCTCCTGATTTTTCCGGATCCCAACATCCATTCCAACCCTGACAAAACCATATATCATGAAAAAAATCCAAATACTCGGAACCGGCTGCAGCAAGTGCCATCAACTCGAAGCCAACGCCCGCGAGGCGGCCGACGCGCTCGGCATCGAATACGAACTCGAAAAGGTCACCGACATGATGCGGTTCGCCGACTTCGGCGTCATGCTCACGCCCGCCCTCGTCATCGACGGCGAGGTCAAAGCCTCCGGCAAGACGCCCGCTCCCTCCGAGATCGAGGCGATGCTGCGGGCGGAGTGATCCCGTTTCCGACCCGATCTTTTCTCATCCTGACCCATATACCCTACCATGAAAACCATCGCCAAAACGCTGCTGCTCGTCCTCGCCTTCGCGGGGATCGCCTACTATGCCTGGGACCGGATCGCCGGTTCCCGTTCCGAGACGGCTTCTTCCGAAACCACCTCAGAATCTGCCTCCTCCGTCGAGGTGGGCGATCCCGCCGCACCGGTCGTGGTCACCTACTTCAGTTCCGACGTGCGCTGTCCCACCTGCCTTGAGATCGAGTCGCTGACCCGCCGCGCCGTCGAGGAGCGCTTCGCCGGGCCGCTCGCCGAGGGGACGCTCGCCTTCCGCATCCTCAACATGGACGAGGAGGAAAACGTCCACTTCGTCGACGACTACGAACTCGCCTTCAAGACGGTCGTGATCCGGGGCGACGCGGGCGGTGACGACTTTGCCGAGCCGTGGGTGAAGATGGACGAGGTCTGGTCGCTGACGGCGAAGCCCGACGAGTTCATCGCCTACCTCGCCGAAGAAATCGAGCGCCGTCTCCCCAAGGCGAGCTGAGGACCGCGTCGGCCTCTCTTTCTCCGCCCTAACCAAAACAGAACTCCCATGGAAATCGCCGCCCTCCTCACCGCCCTCTGGCTCGGCATCGTCACCTCGGTCAGTCCCTGTCCGCTGGCGACGAACGTGGCCGCCGTTTCCGTGCTCGCCCGGCGCATCGGCGACCGTCGCCGCGCCGTCGCCGGGGCGGTGCTCTACGCGGTCGGGCGGATGGCGGTCTACCTCGTCCTGGCCCTCGTCGTGATCGGCGGGCTGGCCTCGATGCCGGCGCTGTCGGCCTTTCTCCGCCGCGAGATCGTGCCGCTGGTCGGTCCCGTCCTCATCCTCGCCGGGCTGGTCGTGATCGGGTGGGTTCCGCTGCCGGTGAACTGGCGGGCGGGCGGCGCCGGGGCTGCGGCGAAACTCTCGAAGTGGGGGCTGGCGGGCGAGTTTCTGCTCGGGGGGCTTTTCGCGCTGTCCTTCTGCCCGACCTCGGCGGCGCTCTTTTTCGGGTCGCTCCTGCCGCTGGCGATGGCGGCGTCCCTCCCCGCCGTGCCCGTGGCGATCTACGGATTCGGCACCGCGTTGCCGGTGGGCGTTCTCGCGGTGCTGCTGGTCGTCAGTTCGGCCAAGGCGGCCCGCGCCCTCGACCGGGTCCAGAGTTTTCAGAAATTCGCCCTCGTCGCCACCGGCGTCATCCTCGTCGGCGTGGGCGTCTGGTTGACTCTCGGCGATACCCTGGATCTCTGGTAGGCGACGGAGCGGCGGGCGAACAGGGTTGACTGCGGAACCGAACCCGGTTGCCTGGAAGACGATCGGATGGGGGAAAGAACGTCGATGGCCGAACGCGGCTCGTCAGGGACGCCTCGCCCTACCCCTCCCGTGCCGGGTCGCCTCCCGGCGGTTCGTCTGAATGGGCGGGCTCGAGGATGCGTCGCGATGTCATCGGCTCCCAGGCCGCGGCGCACCCAGGCGGGAACCAGGCTCCCGCCCCCCACCATCATGGCCTCGGTCGCGGGGCGAGAGTGGAGAGCCTCCGCCGCTTCCCGGGTCGGGATCGCGGGGGAGAGATGCCCCGACGGGAGATCCTCGAGTTCCCTCGAATAGGTGGTCGAGTCGATGGTGTCGTCTTCCGGGAGGCTGAAAGGATCGTTGTCCGCCTTTTTGAAATAGACGGCGTTCACGTCATCGAGGCGGCGATCGTCGGACGAACCGCGAATCCCGTCGGATCCTTCATCCAAGTCGAACTTCCCGTTGGGTCCCGGCTGCGAGGACGAGAATTTTCCCCGGCCCGGCCGTGCATCCGGACCCGTCGCGGCCAGGGTGGAGTGGGCCAGTCCGAGGGTGTGACCGACCTCGTGGATCAGGGTGCCGAAAAAATCGGTCCCCCCAAGGGCGTTTGCGTATCGATTCGGCGAAGCCACTGACTTTCCTGCCGTTCCTCCAATCAGATTTTGCGTTTCAGAGTTTTTCAACAGTCTCCTAAGCCCTGCCCGTCGTAGCCGACGGGGTGGACGATCACTGCGGCGTCTCTTGCGGACGCGACGTAGGTGAAAGCCCGGACCGCAACCGGGAGAGACACCAGCGCTACGAGGGCGAGCACGACCGGAAGAAACCTCGGGTTCGATTCGTTCGGCAGCATAGCGCCAGTAAACCCGGCCGGGGCGCGAGGGGAAAGGAGAATCCGTCCTCCTGCAGGTCGAGTGGATCGAAGCTCGGCCCTGCGGAAGGGGCGCGACGGCTCGTGGGAAATGCTTTCGCGCGGCCGAGCCATGACGTGGTAGACGGCGGCGTTCTCGTAGTCGATTCGCGGGGCGCGGGGGAGAGAACCAGAGAATAGCGGAATTGCACTATTCATACCTGGTACCGTTTGCTATTTGTGACCCCTTTTTGCTGGTTTTTTGCCGTGTCCCTACCAGGCGGTAGTCCCTACTAGGCGGTAAGCGGTTTTCTTGCAGTGACCAGTCCCCCCTGCGTGCAGCCGGAAGTGCGGTAACCGGTCCAGCCGTGAAAGCGAACGTCAACGAAACCAGCAGCCATCAGCATCTCCCGGAGCGACCGCTCCCAGATGGCCCCCGACACTCAGTCCGACCAAGTTCCCTTGCCTGCCAGTTCTTCCGGCGTCACCTGCGGCTCCAACAAGATGTCGGCCATTTGCAGGCGACCCTCGGGCCGCAACACACGATACAGCTCCGCGACAACCTTGGGCTTATTCGCGCACAGATTGAAGACCCCGTTGGTGATAACGACATCCACAGACCCGGCAGGCAGAGGCAGTGCATCGGCACGACCGGTCTGGAAGTAGGCGTTGGCCACTCCTGCGGCCGGTGCATTGCGCCGTGCCTTGGCCAACATGTCTTCCACCATGTCAACGCCGACGACCTTGCCCGTTGGTCCGATCCGCCGGGCCGCCAGGATACTGTCCATACCGGCTCCACAGCCAAGGTCGAGCACACTCTGACCGGGCCGCAATTCGCCCAGGGACAACGGGTTCCCGACGCCAGCGAACGATTCCGTTGCACCCGACGGGAGCGAATCGATCTCTTTTGAGGAGTAGCCAAGCCGTTTCGCGCTTTCTGGCCCGACGGGGAAGCGTTTCTCCTTGGCGGGATTGCGGGCCAGGGCGGCAAACCGCACTTTGACGGACGATTCGAGGTCAGCGGGATCTTCATTCATAATCGGGGAAAACGGAAAACGGAAAACGGAAAACGGAAAACGGAAAACGGAAAACGGAAAACGAAAACGGAAACGGAAACGGAAACGGAAAACGGGAAACGGGAAAACGGGTCGGGTATGAATATTGCAAATTCCGCTAGGGAAACGGTATCAGGGAACCAATTCACAATTTGGCATACCTTCGTTCCTGCCGCCCCTTTTGCAATATTTGGAAAGTGGTTCCCTTCTGACCCCGTTTACTCGGCTTTCCAGCGTTGGTCACCCTGAATGGGAAAACGGCCCACGAGATACTCTTCCCAGCGGCAGCGAGGTCGGGGTGAAATCGGCTAAACTATTACCCCGTCTCTGACCAGATTTGTCTTGCTGGTACCCCCGTCTCGAAGAGACACGGCAGGCGTTCGACACCATCATGGACCGGGTCGAGCGCTGGCACCGCGCGGGCCTGACCAAGGAAGTGCTCACCGTGGACCAGCCGGCCGACGGTCCCTACCTGCTCGACCGCTTGGAGCGACGCGACTCCGGACGGGCGGACGCGGCCCGCGAACTGCTCGAATGGAACGGCGGAGGCAACCACGGTTCCGGCGTCGGTCTCGCCAACATCGATACGCAAGGAAATATCCAGCAGCAATCCCGAAAACGGTCATCCACCGCACCCAGGCCCGCTCCGCCCTCCCTCGTCCACGGGGCCAAATTTCTTACGACCTTTACGTTACGTTTAGGAGACTGTTGAAAAACCCCACAACGGAAAATCTATGAGGTTTTCGGTTTTAGAAA
>JBBDRG010000021.1:0-51144 GCA_040905585.1 Verrucomicrobiales bacterium | reverse complement strand
CCTGACCCCTGACCCCTGACTGCTAACCCGGCGGCGAACGTAACCGTTTCCAAGAAATCCAAACGAAAGAAGAAAAACCATGTCCGAAGAAGCACACGTCTACAAGCTGGTCGAACTGACCGGCACCTCGACCAAGTCCGTGGAGGACGCCATCCAGACCGCCCTCGCCCGCGCCGCCGAAAGCCTGCGGCACATCCGGTGGTTCAAGGTCGTCGAAACACGGGGCTCGGTCGCCGACGGCCAGGTGGAATACTACCAGGTCACGCTGAAAGTCGGCTTCACTCTCGACGCCGAAGTCGGAAGCTGAGGCAGCCGCCGGCGAAGCCTCGAGGGAGTTTCACGCCCTCGTCGAAAGTCCCGGCAAATCGACCGGCGGGAGATACTCGTCGACCAGTTCCCGTTCCCAGACCTTGCCGGTCCCGAAGGGCGCAAACCAGTAGCGGTAGAACCGCGCCCGAAGATACCGGGGAGGATCGCCCGGAAACGGATTGTGCTTCAGCAAGGCGATCGTGGCCCGGTCGCCCTCGAGGAGTTTCTGGATCAGTCGCTGGAACCACGGCTCGTAACCCGGCACGAAGATGCCGCCCGAGGTCACCCGAACCGACAGCGGCAGAAACCACATGAGCCAGTCGAGACGCAGGTGATAGGGCGCCACCTGCGGAGGCAGCCGCTTCGGGTCGCCGGGTTTTCCCTTGAACTCGTACTCGCGCCATTCGCTTTCCGCGCCCGCGTCGCTGTCGGCTGTCCCCTCGATGACGATCTCGTGCCGCACCTTCGTGATGCTGCCGAAAGCGCCGTAGGCATTGACCAGCCGCCAGCGGTTGAACGAGTAGTTCATCAACTGCCGCCGCGAACACAGATTCCGGATCGGCTTGATGCTGAGCCATATCACCGCGGCCAGGACCCCGAGCTGGACCATCTCCCAGATCATCGGCCGCGGGGCGAGATCCGGCGGCACCTGGACCCCGGTGAAGGTCAGCCACGAGTTCGGCAGCGCCGCGAACGCCAGCACCACCGTGAGCCAGTTCAGCCAGGCATAGTTGCCGAACACGATCAGCAGCAGTTGATGGAGAATGATCAGCGCCGCGGCCGTTCCCGCCACCGGTTGCGGAAAAAAGAGCCCGAAGGGCACCGCGATCTGGACGAAGTGGCTGAACACCACTCCGCCGCGGAGCACGGGGCGGGGAAGCCGATGCGAGAACCGGCTGAGCGGGTTGGGCATCGGCTGCGTCTCGTGGTGATAGATCAGGGCCGTCAGATCCTTCCACGGTCCGCCCGCCCGGATCTTGATCAGGCCGGCGCCCACTTCCACCCGGAACAGCATCCACCGCACCATCAGGATGGGCACGAGCGAGGGCGTCATGCCCTGCGGACTGAGAACGGCGGCGAAGAACCCCGCCTCGACCAGCATGCTTTCCCAGCCGAAGCCGTAGAAGCGCTGGCCGACGTTGACGATCGACAGGTAGAGGAAACTCAACACGAGCCACGCGATCATGGGAACCCCCACCGGGGCCGCCGCCAAGGCCCCGACCAGGATCGCCGCGGACATCGCGATGCCGGTCCAGGCCACCACCGAGAAGAACCGATCCGAGTATCGCCAGTGGAAAAGCGATGGCCCCTGGGCGAAGGAACGCGAGCGCAGAAACTCCGGGGCCGGAAGCAGCCCGCGCTCCCCCAACAGCGCCGGGAACTGGTTTCGCGCCGCGATGAAAGCGATCAGGTAGAGCGCCGCCAGACCGCGTTCGAAGAAAACGCGTCCGATCCAAGTCTCGGGAGCGGAGAGAAATTCCATGGTGTCCCGTAGCGTTACGCTTCCGGGGGCCCTCGCAGGGGGGCGGCAACAGGGTCAGAAGGAAACGAGTTCCAAACTTGGAACTGACGGCATGGATTAGATTCGGAGTTCTTCCCTTGAACCCGTTTCCCAAAATACAACCGCGAAGGCAATTATTCTCATTCCCTTGCCGAACGCCAAGCACAAGGCGCGGCGGCCCAGAAGGGCGCATTCGATGAAGGCCTGGGGTTGCGATCGTGGTGAATCATTCGAACTCAGGAGCAGTCAGCCGTTGCTCTCCATGCGCTTGTTAGCCGTTGGGTTGGGTCTAGGCGTCGGCAAGTTTCAGATCTGGCGTTCCCAATTCCTCCTTTAGGCGATTGACGAGCTTTTCGCCGTGTTGACGGGTAGAGGAAAAGTGCTCTGAATGGCCAGCCTTCGGTTATGTCTCATCCGTCGCAAAATCATGCAAAATCAGAATGGACTTTGGGTCGGATGCAAAGGCAACCCCGACCAGATCACCTTCCTTTCCGCTGACCAGGGTGAAGGAATCCCTACTTATCTGATCACCTATATCCATGCCAGTAAAGTCCGCAATCCGTCTCCTTCCCCTCCGGAGAGCTGGAAGATCCCGGCGCGGTCGTCCGCCCGGAACTGTCACCAGTTCCGCCACTTCCCTTCGCTCCCTCCGAAGCGGAAGATGTGAATCTTCCGAACTCGTACCCACGGCGTTCCTTCCATCGAGCGTTGATGGCTGGCGGCGCGGAGACGCAGCTTCCGCTTCACCTCTTCATCAAGGTTTCGAATGGTCAAGGTGGCGCTCATGCTGCCGACTTCGTCTCACCGCTGAGGGGGATCGACCTCGCGAACGAGCGATCCGTGCTCGTCGCTCATGACGAGGAGGCTGAGCTCGTCGACGTCGTCCAGTTCGTCCGTGTTCAGACTGACGTAGTCGAACTTCCCGCGCAGATCGGTGTAGCCATCCTTGAAGAAACGGACGTCGCCGCTTTTCATTCGGGCGTACACTTTCACGTAGACGCTGGCGAGGGGTTCGCGTTCCTCCTCGTGGAGTACCTGGAGCCGCCCGTAGTTCCCGGAAATACGGACCTCGAGACGGTTCGAGTAGACGGCGACGGAGTCGGTCCGACCACCGCCGACGACTTCGACGAGGACGTTCTTGCTCGCGAATTCGTCCGGCACGGTGAACTCCAGGGTATGGCCGTCGGCGGGCAACTCCTTCCGTTCCGTGCGGTTCGGCTTGATGAAACCGAACTGTCCGCTTTCGCCGGAGACGAAGGGCTTGCTGGAGAATAGAAATTCGAGATCCATCTCGTAGTAGTTCACGGTGACGGCCTCGACGTTCCGGTAGTCGAGTTCGGCCCGGCGTCCGGTGGCGGTGAGTTCGAGGGACGGCTCCCGGGCGCCGAGATTCTCCATCTGCCCCTCGCGCGTTTCCTCGTCGCCGGCTTCTGCTTCGGCCCCTTGGATTTCGTTCACCCGGGCATCGACGCGCGCGAACTTTTCGCGCCAGCGGTCGACGGGATGATCCAAGTGGTTCGCGGCGACCTGCTTGGCTTTGTCGGCGTCCCCACGATAGAGAGCCGCGTAGGCGACGAGGTAGTCGTATTGCAACTTGGCATCGAGTCGGTCGGCGTCGACGGATTCCAGCCACTCGAGGCCTTCGGCCACGCGGTCCTGCAGGAAGAGGTAGGTGGCGACGGCGAGTCGGTTTCCCGCGTTCGGTTCCGGCTTGTAGGCCGTCAGCCAGAGGAAGGCGTCGTACTGCTCCCGGAAGCGGTCGTTGAGGATGGAGCGCTCCCGCCCGAGCCGATGCGTTCTGGCGTTCACCAGAGGCGAATACTCGAGGTGCTGGTACCAATGCCGATCGATGGGGTCGAGGCTGACCAGTTCGCAGTCGATCCACCTTCCGCATTGTCCGAGAAAGTCCTCGCGGTGTTTCAAGTACTCCCGGATGGCGGGGGTCACGTCGTGATGAATGCCGTAGCTCCAGAGCGTGTCGTCGTAGGCGTGACGGGAGGCGATCACGACGGTGACCCGCCGGAAGAAATCGACGTCCTCCCGCGCCCGCCAGGCAATCAATCCGAGTTCGAGGCGATGCAGGTTGTTGTTCTCGAGGTAGTCGAGCACTTCTTTTTCGGATCCGTACTGGGAAAGGTATTCCCACGACGCTTCGTCGAACCGGGTCAGTTGTTCGACCACTTTGAACTCGGCCTCTTCGCCGACCGCGATGACTTCTTCGTTTTTCGAGACCCGAACGGGATAGACCGCGAAGGTCTCGTCTCCCGAGGGCTCGGGAAAGTAGAACCGCGTCTCGATCCGCTCGGTGGAAAACGGCCCCAGTTGCACGGGACGTGAGCGGGTGTAGTCGCTGCCCGACACTGGCACCGATCCCTCGGGAATCTGAACCAGCAGATCGAGACGGTGGGCCGACGAGGTCGGATTCGTCACGACGACCTGGCTCCCGTAGACGACGCCCGCCAGGAATTCGTCGGTGACGAACTTGTCGACTTGCTGGCCGTCCACGAAACGGTGGCGGTCGTCGTGGCGGAAAAAGTTCTGGCTGACGAGGATCGGAGTCTCGTCCTCCGACAGCGAAGTCTCCTGGATCTCCTCGTGAAAGACGACCACGGCCGAGTTCGCCGTCAACTTCAGTTCGTTCTCGTCCACGGCGATTTCGTGTTCCTCGGCCGAAAACGGCAGGTCGAGGATGGCGAGAACGAACATCATTTCGGTGAAGTTCCGGGTGGCGGCCGGGAACTCGCGCGAGTAGAAGCCGCCCTCGCCGTTCCAGTCGGCGAAGTCTTTCCAGAAGGCGTTCACCGTGACGAGTTCCGCGTTCTGGTCCTGGATCGGCAGGTGATAATAATTGTTTTCGGCCCACTCCTTGGTCGATTCGAGCTTCCGGAAGAGCGCCTGCGTCTTGGCCCGCTCGCGGAGTTCCTCAACTTTGGCATACTCCGCCCCACCAACAACCCGAGGCACGACGGAGGAAAGTCGATCCCCTGCCTCCGCCTCCATCCCCAGTTTCTGCCGCACCTCGGGAGAGGCCGCCTCCGTCGTCGACTTGGAGGCGATGGTCGCCATGCGCGCTGCCGGCGCGGCAAACGCATCCGCTCCGTCCGCAGGATCGATCCCCTCCTCCAATGCCATTTCGACGGAGCGCGGCGCTCGATCGAACCCCCATCTCGCGCTGTCCGAATCGGACCGTCGCCCCCTCAGAGCCTGACGGAACCACATCGCTTCCTGCTCGGGATCGGGCGGCAGGAGTTCGTGCAGGCTCCCCACGTGGTCCGCGGTTCTCCGTTGCTCGGCTTCGCCCAGGCGCCGGCCCAGGAGAATTCGCTCGACGATGTTGAGGCGTCCGAACTCCCACGGCTCCAGGTAGCGGTCGAGCGGTCGCCCGACCAGGTACTCGTCGAGAAAGGTCTTGTCCTTCTTGTTCGCGAGATAGGGTTTCACCACCGTGTCGAAGAAGTCCTCGTCTTTCCGCGAGAGGAAAAAATTCAACTCGTGAGAGGCATACTTGGAATAGAGCGATCGCTTTTTCTCCTCGTCGAGATCGACCCACTCCGACAAAAAATTGAACTCCGAGAGGTTTTCGTCGGGATTGATTCCCAGAAGCGTGCCGTAGACGCCGCCGAGGGTGTCGTAGCTCTCGAGTTCAGAGGAGCGAAGATCTCCGATCGTCAGCGTCTGCCCCTCTTTCAGCAAAGTGACGTCTCGGCGCTGGGTGAAGTGCTTCCCGAGTTCGAGCGTCTCCTTCAGCCGAAGGTCTCGTTTCTCGACGCCACCCTCGGGCGCCGGGAGGGACATCTGACGGTAGTCGGTGCTCGTTCCGTCGACGGCGAGGACGTGGAGATGCTGCCGGTCGCCGAGATCGGCCGCGTCCACGGAAATGGTTCCGTCCTCGCCGACTTCGAGGTTGGGCAGGAAAAGGGCTTGATTCCCGAGGAAGCTCAGGTCCCGGACCCGCTGTGCAAGCTCGGACCGCCGCTCCGCACCGCCCGGCGCTGCCGGAGCCGACTCCCGCCCGCCCTCGTCCATGTCGCGGGACCTGGTCAGGGCTTCCCCTGCGCGAGCATCCTCGATGTCCGTTTCGGTTTCGTTGAGTTCCCAGGGGTTCAGGATCAGCCCGGGTCGCGTCAGCATGTTGCCGGGGAATTTGTCGGCGTTCCGGCGCTCGAGGATGTAGCGATACTCTTCGCCGATGTCCCGGCCGGAAACGTAGCGCGACTCGTTGCCGCCTCGCCGAATCTGAAACGGCGACGCCAGATCGTCGCGGTCGAGACTGCGAAAGGGATCGTATTCGGGCAGGTAGCGGGTCGCCACGAGATGCACGCGAGTCAGTTCGCCGGCATTGGCGAGCGCGATCCGGATGCCCTCTCCCTGTTTCGCCAGCGAGGCGATGTGGAGCGGCTCCTCGTTTCGGAGTTCCAAGTGGCGGTGTTCCGACAGGGCGTAGCCGAACGCCTGCTTCTCGGACTCGGTGACGCGAAGATCGATCGTCTTTCCGACGCTCCTGAGAACCACGAGGTAGTTGCCCGGTTCGAGACCCTCCAGTTTCACGGCGTCTCCGTCCAGCTCCGCTTTCTCGAACGCGTCGGAGACCAGCACGTCGCTTCGCGTCTCGAATATCGCGAAGTCGCCGCGATCCAGAGCACCTCCGGCGCCGAGGTTGGGAATGGTCACGACCTCTCCCGTCCGCGAATGCAACGTCGACGGTTGCGAATGGCGGTCGCCCTCCAGATCCCAGGCCCGCGCGACGCGGGCGCCGTCGGCGCAGGTGACGTGCTCGATGCCTTCGAGGGCGCCGAGATCGACCCGGCCCGCCGCGTCGGTCTTCAGGGAGAATCTCAGCGGCTTCGAAAAGTCGCGGTGACGAAGCGTGACGGTCACCGCTGTATCCTCGATCGGCTCCCCGGTCCTTCCCAGGACCTCGATGAAGTAGTCGCCGTCCCGGCGTCCCAGATAGGCGTCCGCTACGGCGTCCTCCGAGCTGACCCCGTTGACCTGGAAGGTTCGGCTCGAGCGGCATTCGATCGGTTCGCCCGGATTGGAAATCGAGGGAATGTCGGCGGTCAGGGTGACGGTCACTTCGCGAAGGCGGTCGGGAACCCGGAAGGCGTGGATGGATTCCCGGTCGTCGAAAAGCGGGAAGTCTTCCCGGTCGGTGGCGGAGGCGATACCGTCGGCGTCCATCGTCGAAACGGTCAGGCGCGCGTTCTCGAGCAGACGGGCGGGTACCGGCTCTCCGTTCAGGCTCAGTGCCGGGCGCACCGCCACCCGCGCCTCGCTGCCGGGAAGCAGCGTTTCCTGGTTCAGCATGATGCCGGCCTCGAGCGCATAGTCCTCCGCCGGAAGCTCGACTTGGGCGAAACTGGCGAAATCGCCGTCGGTGAGAACGACCGGCACGGTTCCCGAAGTCGAAAACGGCAGCAAGATGCGTCCGTCCTCGTCCGCTTCGTAGCTTTTGCCGCCGAACCAGGCCGACGGGCTTTCAACAGGGTTGTTCGCATCGTCCAACACGGTCAAGAGCTCGCCGGCCGCAGTCGAGCGGGAGAGGTGTTGCAGCTTTCCCTTCCGAACCAGGGAGCGCGAACTGATCCCGTTTCCGACGAGTTCGACCACCCAGATGCCGCGTTCGCCCTCCAGCGCTTCGAGAGAAAAGACTTCCGTCCGACGGCGCATGGGTTCGTCCTCGTACCGGTAGATCTTTTCCTCGTTGGGTACGAGGCCGTCGAGGTTCAGGTCGGTGTTGATCTCCTGCTTTTTCTCGAGGTAGAAGTTCAGGGCGTTGATCTCGTACACCTTGACCGCGAGTTCGGTCACGTTCTTCAATCCGACCGCAAGGCTCACTGCATCGCCGGCGGTGAAGCGCTCCTTGTTGGTGGGAGAGAATTCGATCTCGACCCGGTCTTTCAAGTTCTGAACCTGGGCGGGGGTCAGCAACGAGTACCAGCGCTCGGGATCGCCGATGCCGTTGAGCAGTTTGGTCTCGGCGAAAACGCGCCTGAGATAGGTCTCGCGGACGTAGGGAGAGAAGCGCTCGAACGTCTCGTCATCCACGAAATAATGTTCGAGATAGTCGCGGACCAGAGGCTCGTCGTTCCGGACGGGCGGGAATCCGACAGTGGGTGAAAAGTCCGCGTCCAAGTCCGCCCGGTTTCCTCTCTGCTGCTGGCTTTGCAGATACTCCGGCGCCATGTAGGGCATTGGCCGCGGCAGGCGAAGATACGACAGAAACAGCTCCTGCGGGTAATCTCCCCGGGACCGGGCCAGTTCGAGACGACGGTAAAGTACGGCAGCCTGCATTCCGGAAAACGTTTCGGGAAGCGTCTCGACGTAGTCCCACAACCGATCGAGATAGGCGGCGAGGGCTTCGGGATCGCGCCGCCACGAAACGTCGTCTCCGGGCCGCAGTTTCAGCACCTTCGCTTCCACGAAGCGGGGATCGTTGTCCAGCTCGGGTCGCAAGCCGGCCAGTTCGTCCAGTTGGGCCAGAGTGAGACGCCGATGGATGTCGAACTCGCCGAACCCCTGGCTTTCGCGCGTCCGAAGATCGGCGGCGATCAAGCCGACGAGTCTTTCGTAATCCGGGAATTTCAGGCGACGCAGCAACTCCCGTCGCTGGGTCGCGTTGAGAACGACTTGGTCGCGGACGAGGCGATCCAGTCCGGCGTCGCTGACCCCGCCGAGATCGGGCCGAGCCAGGGCTTCGCTCCGAAAGGCCTCCCAGTCAGCCTGCTCCTCGTTCAAGCGGGTAGGAAAATCGGGCTTTTCGTCGAGTTTCCGCCGCTGATGATCGAACGCGAGACCCAGCCGGTCCTTGAGGTAGGCGAGGGTATCGGCCGGCGCGTTGGTGTAACTCAAGAGGGCTTGGCGATTCCGGATCTCAACGACCCGGGGTGTCTCGCCGTGCCGCTTGATCCATGGCTCCAGCAGGTCTTCCGCGTCCTCCAGTCGCCGCTCCTGCTGCGCCAGCAATGCCTTGAAGAAGTAGTAGTCCTCGGTGCCGGGTATCAGTTCCGCGACCGCCTTTGCGCGATCGTCGGCGAGCGCGAAGCTCTCGATGAAGCCGATTTCCTCGTTGCCCCGGACATCCGGAGATATCGAGAGCAAGCAGCAAGCGGCCGCGAGAGGCGACAAGGCTGGGCGAAGACGAAGCAAGGATTTCATGTCGGATTGAATTGAAACGGGTCGTTCCACCAATCATAACGCAGAGGAATGGCCTCCCTAAGCGCGAAGTTGTAAAGAAATTGCAATCGGCCCTGCGGACGGGCCATCCGCACAAAAAAAAGCGGCCCGAATCCATCGGGCCGCTCTCGTGAAACTTCAGGTCTTTCGGGAAGCTCGTATCAGTGATTGAACATGAACTCTTTCGAATTCAACACCGCCCAGAAGACGTCGTTGAGAACGAGTTCCTTCTCCTTCGCGTCGTCGCCGACTGCTTTCACCTGGCCCATCAACTGCTTCGTCTCCTCGGGCGTGGGCTTCCGGGAAAGGGACCTGACGTAGATCGCTTCGATCACCTCCTCGGGTGCCTTGCCTTGAGACAACAGATCCTTGACCAAGCCGCCCTTTTCGATCTTCTCGGTGACGGTCGGCCCGTTCATCAGGTGCAGCGCCTGGGAAAGACTCGGATCCATCTTCACTTCGCACGAACAGACCGTCTCGCGCGTCGCCCGCCCGAAGGTGGTCAGGAAGTAGTCCGTAGTGTTGCCGTCGGCAATCTGAACGGCGCGAGCCCCGAGCGGAAGTCCCTTGAACTTGTTCTCGGTGTCGGTGACCTGCGTGATCGTGTCCAGCATCACCTCGGCGCGCTGTCGGCGGATTCTGGCCTTCGCGAAATTGTTCAGATCATCCTTGTTCGAAGGATTCGCCTTCGTGGTTCTCTGATAAGTCGCGGAGTTGCAGATGTCGCGGACCAATTGCCGGAAATCGTAGTCGTAGTCGCTCTGGAACCGCTCGGCGAGGGCGTCCAGCAATTCCGGGTTGGACGGCGGGTTGCTCACTCGGACGTCGTCGACGGGATCGATGATGCCGACTCCGAAAAAGTGGGACCATACCATGTTGACGATGTTGCGGGCGAAATAGGGGTTGTCCGTGGACGCCAACCAGTCCGCGAGAACCTTGCGGCGGTCCTTCCCTTTCACGTCGGGGGTCTCGCCACCGAGAAACTTCGGAGCCATGGTGTGATTGCCGACGAGGTGCCTTACTTCGCCGCTTCCCCGGTTGTAGATGATCTGCTCTCGCGGATCGACGCCCTGCTTGCGGCCGATTTGCGAAAAGAACGCCGCCCAGCCGTAGTAGTCGTCCATCGTCCACCGGTCGAAGGGGTGATTGTGGCACTGCGCACACTGCAGCCGCATGCCCATGAAGACCTGGGCCACGTTCTCGGAGAGCAACAGGTTGTCGCGTTCGACCTGATAGAAGTTCGTCTCGGGATTCGCGAACGTTCCTCCCTGGGAAGCGAGCAGTTCGGTCACGATATCGTCCAAGGGCACGTTCGCCGCGATCTGGTCGCGCAGCCAGCCGTTGTAGAGAAGGGCCGACTTGTAGGAAATCCCCTGGTTGATATTGTTGCTCGAGCGTATCTGGAGCAACTCGGACCACTTCATCACCCACATTTCGGTGAACTCCTTCCGCTCGAGAAGCTGGTCCACGAGCTTCGCCCGCTTGTCCGGACTCTTGTCGGCCACGAAAGACTCGTAGTCCTCGGCAGTGGGAAGAAGGCCAACGATGTCGAGGTACGTCCGTCTCAGAAAGACCTCGTCGCTGGCGTCGCCCGAGGGAACGATCCTCAGTTTGTGAAGCTTGTCGTGAACCAACTCGTCGATGTAGTTGTTCTCCGTCATTTCGGGACGGGTGTATTCGAGACCTTCCGGAATCACGATGGTCTGGATGCCGACCGTGTGGGTCTCGAAACGCGCCATGATGAAGGCCTCGCCCCGCTTGCCCGCCGTGACTTCGCCTTTTTCGCCAACCTCGGCGGTGGGCTCGTTGTTCGTCAGGAACACGGCGAGGTCGGTCACGTCACGATCGTGCCCGTCGGAATATTTGGCCCGCACCGTCAACTGCTGAGTGGCGCCCGCGCCTTCCAAAACCAGCTTGGGCGGGTAGAGAGACAATTCGGTAACGTGCGGGACTTCGTCGGCATCGTCGTTCTTCGCGCCGTCCTTCACCCATTCGACGAACGTGTTGTACCCGTGGCTCCCCTTCTCCATCAGCTTTCCGCCGGTGTGGGGGACCGCCTCGATCGCCTTTTCCACGAGGAGGGATTCCTCCGGAATGGCGAGGTTGACGCGATAGCCGGCCATTTCGCGGGTGAGGCGAAAGTGGTCGCCGTCCGGATCGTATCCGAACAGGGACAGCATGAACCCGTCCTGCCCGCGGGCGGAGCCGTGGCAGGAACCGGTGTTGCAGCCTTCGCTCATGAAAACCGGCATCACGTCGAGGTGAAAACTGACGGGCCTTTCCTTTTCGGCTTCTTTCACCGTGACCGGAATCTTCGCGGTCTTGTCCGCCACCTTGATCGACAGATCAGTCTGGCCGTCCTTCACCGGCGTGAAATCGTTTCTGGCCTTCAAGTCGACGAGCGAAGGATCCCCGAACGTGAAAACGGCATTCTCCGTCACGTCGAGAGTCGTGTCGTCCCCGTAGGTGGCCATCACCACCACCGACTGCGAGTCGCGTCTGGTCTCGAGATTGATGTCTTCGGGAAAGACCTCGATCTTGACCAGTTCCTTCCCGTTGTCCTGGAGAGGCTCCGCGTCCTTGAAGTCGTCCTCGTTCTTTTTCACGAGCGTCAGATCTTCCGGCCACACCGCGCCTTCGGCGATCCACTGCCTCAGCTTGGCAATCTCGTGTTCGTGAAGCGTTCTACCCTTCGAGGGCATGACGTCGATGTCGTCCGCGGGCAGGGAAACCAGCTCGATCATGAGAGACTCGTCGGGCTTGCCCTTTACGAGCGAAGCGCCGCCCTCGCCGCCCTCGAAGAAATGTTCCGCCTTGTCGAAGCGAAGACCGGCCTTCGCCTCGGTGGCGTCGTGGCAGCTGACACAGTTGAATTCGAGAATCGGCTGAATGTCGCGGACGAAGTCGATCTTGGCATCCTCCGCCTGCAAGGCCATTCCGGCCAGGAGCGTCGCGGAGAAAATTCTAGATAAGTATTTCATGGGAGGGGGGTATCTGAGTTGGACAAGTCTGAAGGCGATGCGTTGAGTTTCAATCACTCGTCGGCCTGCTTCTTGGCTTCCTGCCGAAGTTCCTCGAGTCTGGAAAGTGGCTTTTCCTTGGGCTCGTTCTTGGCAACCACTTTTTCCTCCTTCGGCTTCGGCTTCGGATCTTCCTTGGGCTTCGGATCGACGCGAATGGTACCGCCCGTGCCGACTCGGTGTACGATCGGCTGCCCGTTCTTGACGACCGTAACCGTGCAAAACAAGTTTTTGTGTTGCCCCACGGGGGTCTTTTCCGAGATCTCGACGGGGAACGTAAGCTCTTCGGTATCCTTGGTGGCTTTCAATACGCCCGTGGTGGCGTGCGCCGGCAGGCCGAACAACTGCACGTCGGCTTGGCCTTCGAAGTCGCGAAGGTTCTCGAAGCTAGCGAGCATGTCGACTTTCTCGCTCTGCTTCGCCGTGGTCAGGTTCAATTTCATCTCCACGAACGGCTCCTCCACGGCCAGTTTCGCATACGGGGAAGCCGTCATCATCTCGCCTTTGCCGCCGTTCGATTCCGCAAGCACCGCCACGTCCCAAGTGTTGATTTCCGCGTTGCCGTTCGCGTTCAGCTCGTATTCGATTTCGGTTTCCTTTTCGCCGAAGGTCATCGTGGCGGGGGCGCTGATGCCGGGCGGCTTCCAGAGAAGGCGCACCGTGATTTTCTTGTCGTAGCCTTCCTTACGATCGGCCCGGACTTTCAACTTCAGCGTCCCGTTGCGGACGATCGGAACCTTCGGCTGCTCGATGGTGACGGCGAAGGGCAACTCCTCGACAACCGAGATCGGAAGTTCGCTGTGGTAACGGGTATAGTACTCGACGCCGTTCTGCGGTCCCCGCACGAAATCGAATGCCTGGACGAATTCCCCGGAAACGGGCTTCTCGGAATCGGTCGTCTTCGCGAAGAGTTCGTACATGCCGCCCGCGAGCGGGGCGTCGGGCGCGGCCTTCAAAAGAATCGGCGCCTGGCTAATCGATTTCGGGATCGGACTGTCGACGAGAGCGACTCCCTTCGGCAGCTCCGGCAACTCGAGCTTCAGGCCTCCCGAGACGCCCTTCCTGGCCGTGGTGACCGTCATCGCGTAGTAACCGCCCCGCGGCACGTCGAACTGCTTTCGGTACTGGAATTCGCGGCGACGCATCTCGGGCATGGTCACCTCGATCGTCGGCGTCTTCTCGAGCGTTTCCACCCGGTACACGAAGTCGGCGCCCCCGCGCCCCAGCATGTCGCGGACCCGGACGTAGTATTCGCCGTCCTCGGGTGCCTTGAAGTCGACTTTTCCGTCCTTGGTCCCGTCGGCATCGTCGCTGCCCCCGATGGACTTCATTTTGGCGTCGAAGACGTTCAGAAGCGGATCGAGGGGCGATCCGATCTTGTCGGCGAACACCTGGAAGGTGAAGGTCTGATTCTTCTTCGCGGTGAACTTGAAATAATCGTCGTCCCCCTCCTCCTGGATAATTCCGTTGAAGGCAAGAGGCAGATCGCCGGCGGGAGTCGCTTCCTTGTTAACGTTGTTCGGCTCCTGCTCCAGGACATTTTCGAACGGGCTGACGCGGATTTCGTTGGGAGAGGGCGGCAGAAGCCCGTCCCGTTCGCCGAAGACGCCCAGCAGATCGTTCTCGACTTGCTCGGGAATCTTCACCTTCTGCTTGTAGGTTCCCTTGACGTCGCCAATCAGGGTGAACTCGGTTTCGGATCCGGCCTTTGCCCCGGACGGGTAGATCCCGGTGGGACGCGGAAACGTTCCGATGTGCGCCCGATAGCGCCCCCGCCCCTGATAGGCGGAATCCCGCACTTCGACGATGTAGTCGCCGTCTTCGGGCGCCTCGATCGAAAGAATGGACTCCTGCTTGAGCAGCGCCGAGCCGTCGGCGGACGCCAACTCGAAGCGATCCTTGTCGAGGATGGACACGAACGGATCGATCGCGATGTTGTTTCGGAGGTTGTTGATCCGAAGCCCCTCGACCTCGACGGAGATCCGCTCGCCCTTCTTGGCCGAAATCTGGTAGTAGTCGGTCTCCTCGGGCTTCGCTTCGGCTTCTACCGTCACGTTCGTATCGATTTTCTGCGGCTTCTCGAAATCGTCGTTCGGCTCCACCTCGTCGACGTTCGGAAACTGGGACACCCAGAAGTTGCGGGCGTAGCTGACCCCGCTTCGGCAGCGCAGGCGCACGTGATGCTCGCCGAGCCTGCAGTCGGGCGCGATCACCAAGGTGGCTTCGACTTTCTTGCCGTCGAGCACCTTCAGATCCTTAGCCTGGATTCCGGGGTAGTGAAACAGCACCTCTTCCGCGTCGTCGATACGATTACCGGTAAAGGTGACCCTGACCTCGCTGCCACGCTGCCCGCCGCGGGGCACCGTGTTGCTTAGGTCGGGCGAGGCGGCGGAGGCGACGTTTCCCGAAAGAGCAAGTGCCGCCAACCCGAAAGCTGCCAGCACCCTGCTAAGAAAAACTGACGAATCCGCACTCTGAGGGTTCAGAACACGTGTCATAATATGATTTGAATGTTGAATATCAGGCTGATTTCTTGGCGATGATTGCGTCGATGACTTTTCCTCCGTCGACAATTTCGATAGGACGGGGCCCGGGAGCAATTAACTCCTTGTCGGCGGTGATTCCCAACTGGGCGTATACCGTCTTGGCGAACGACTGGACGTCCACCGGATCCTGGTCCGGCTCGGACGCGAGCGAATCGGACGACCCGTGGACGTAGCCACGCTTGATGCCGCCGCCGGCCAGCATCGTCGAAAAGACGCGGGGCCAGTGATCGCGACCGTCGGTCTTGTTGATCTTCGGAGTCCGTCCGAATTCGGAGGATACCATCACAAGCGTGGAATCGAGCAATCCCCGGTCGTCCAGGTCGCTGAGCAGGGTGGCGAGCGCCTTGTCGAAGTCGGGAACGTAGCGCGAAATACCGGCCTTGACGTTGTCGTGGTGGTCCCAGCTTCCGTAAGTCATGGTCACGAGGCGAACCCCGGCCTCGACCAGGCGGCGACCGAGAAGCATGCGCATACCGGCCTGGTTCTTGCCGTAGCGGTCTTTCATCTTGTCGTCTTCCTTCCCAAGGTCGAAAGCCTCCTGGGCCTCGGCCGAGCCGATCAAGCCGTAGGCGCGCTGATAAAACGAATCCATCGCGTCGATCGAGTCGGCGCTCTCCATGGTGCGGAAATGGCTGTCCACCGCCTCGAGCATGGTGCGCCGACGTTCGAAACGACCGCCGTCGACACCGCCGGGAAGCGTGAGATCGCGAACCTTGAAATCCTTGCCGGCCGGATCGCTCCCGACGGAGAAGGGGCCGTACATGGAACTCAGGTAGCCGGTTCCGGCAAATTCGTTGGGCGCGTTGGGAACGCAGACGTAGGGAGGAAGATTCTTCCGGGGGCCCAGCTCGTGCGAAATCACGGAACCGAAGCTCGGGTAGTTGATGGCGGGGCTGGGGCGGTACCCCGTGAACATGTTGTGAGTCCCCCGCTCGTGGGCCGCCTCGCCGTGCGTCATCGAACGGATCACCGTCATCTTGTCCGCCACTTTCGCCAGGTGTTTCATATTCTCGCTGAACTGAAGGCCGTCGACGTTGGTTTTGATCGCCTTGTAGGGACCGCGGTATTCCGTGGGGGAATAGGGCTTGGGATCCCACGACTCCTGATGGGCCATCCCGCCGGGCAGGTAAATGTGAATGAGCGACTTCGCCACGCCCTCCTTCGACTCGTAGAACTTGGCGGCGGCGTTCCCCTCGACCTTGAGTAATTCCGGAAGCGCCAGACCGATTCCGCCGGCGAAACCGACTTGGAGAAAATCACGGCGATTCGCCATGCCTGATGTTTTGAAGCCTTTGCAGCCAGTCATAATATAATGCGGTTAGGATTTTACACTCTCAAAGTCGCGGCAAACCCCTGTGTCACAAGGGGCGTCTTCACGTAGCGGCCGTGTCTGCGCTTCGTTGCGAAACCCCCTTGGCACGGAAGTTGGGTGCCGCGTTTTCGCCATTGATTTTGAAGAGACTAAATAGCATAAATCAGCTAAACTACGAGAGATTACGAAAAAGGGATCCCGTCCGGCGCAGGCCAGCCGCTCCGTTCTCCACGGAGCCGCGGCAAGCCACGAACGGCGTTTCCCGCCCCGAACCCTCATGAAAACTCCTGCATTCAAGACACTCGCCTTCGCGGTCGGTCCCGTCGCCTTCGCGGTCGCTTCGGCCCCGCTGTCCGCGACTGCGGACGAAACGGAAAAGACGACCTACGCCGACCACGTCCTTCCGATTCTAGAGAACAAGTGCGTCAATTGCCACAACCCCGACGAAGCCAAGGGCGGCCTCGACCTCTCCAGCTACGCGGCGACGCTGGCCGGCGGATCGGGCGGCGACGTCGCGACGCCACAGGATCCGTCTTCCTCGCGCCTTTACCTGCTCGCCGCCCAACAGGAGGAGCCGTTCATGCCGCCGAAGGGAACGAAGGCCGACGAGAAGGAACTGAAAATCATCTCCGACTGGATTGCCGGCGGCTTGCTTGAAACCGGATCGAGCAAGGCGAGAAAATCCGACAAGCCGAAAGTCGACTTCGACTCGATCACTTCCACCGGGAAACCCGAGGGACCGCCCGCGATGCCCGAGCACCTCATCCTCGAACCGGCCGTGACAACGGAGCGTCCCAACTCGGTGCCGGCCCTGGCTCACAGCCCCTGGGCACCCATTCTGGCCGTGGCCGGCCAGAAGCAGGTGCTGCTTTACCACTCGGAAGATTTCGATCTCCTCGGGGTCCTTCCCTACCCCGAAGGCTTCCCCCAGACGCTTTCGTTCAGCCCCAACGGCGCCTACCTTTCCTGCGGAGGCGGTCGCGCCGGAAAATCCGGCAACGTGGTCGCCTGGGACATCAAGTCGGGCGAACGGATCATCGAAATCGGCAAGGAGTACGACATCGTCCTCGGCGCCGACGTTTCGCCGGACTTGAAAAACGCCGTCATGGGCGGCCCCGGACGCAACATCAAAATCTGGGATGCTGTCGCCGGAGAGCAACTTCACAGTATTAAAAAACATCCCGACTGGCTCCTCACCGCCGCCTACAGTCCCGACGGCGTCATTTTCGCCACGGGGGGCCGAAACGGCGACCTCTACGTGTGGGAGTCCGCGACGGGCTACGAGTTCTACACCCTCAAAGGGCACGACGCCGCCGTGACGGACGTCGCTTGGCGTCCCGACGGGAACGTACTGGCCTCCTGCAGCGAGGACGGTCAAGTCATGCTCTGGGAAATGAACGAGGGCAAGGAAATCAAGAAGTGGGAGGCCCACAAGGAAGGCGTGCTCAGCATCACCTATTCCCAGGACGGCAACATCGCCACGGTCGGTCGCGACAAGATGGTCAAGCTCTGGGAGGGCGACGGAAAGGAACTGAAGTCCATCAAGGCTTCCGACGACGTCGTGCTCAGCGTGGCGCTTAGCCACGACGGCAAGCGTGTCTTCACCGGAGACTGGCCCGGTCAGATCAAAGTATGGAATGTCGAAGACGGCACGGAACTCGGGCAGATCGAATCCAACCCCCCCACCATCGACCAGCAGCTCGCCTACTCGCAAAAGCGCATCGGAGAACTAACGGGCGAGCTGCCGAAACTCGAAGAAGGCGCCAGAACCATTTCGAAAGAACTGACCGCGGCCCGCTCGCAGATGGCGGCCATCGACAAGAAGCTTGCGGACGCCACCAAGGAGCGCGATGCGCGCAAAGCGGCCTTCGCCAAGATCGACGGTCAAGTCAAGGCTCTGACGCAGCAGGCGGAGGAAGCCCAGAAAGACGCGAACGCGAAGAACGCGGCGCTGAAAAAACTCAACGACGAGCTCGCCGCCGCCAACGCCACGCTCAAGTCGAAGCAGGAAGAGATGACGAAACTCGCCGCGGAGTTGAAGACTCGCGAGACGAACCTGGAAAAAGCCCGTACCGCTCTCGCCGCCGCCGAAACGGAAGCCGCCAAACCCGCGCTCGATCCCGACAAGAAGAAGCAGCACGATCAACTCGCGGCCGCCCGCGCTGCGGCGGAGAAAGCCAAACAGGTTGCCGACGGCGCTTTCGCCAGCAAGTCGAAGGAACAGGAGGCCGCGGCCGCGGCGCTGGACGCCGCGAAGAAAGCGGTCGCCTCCACCTCGAGCCAATTGACAACCGCTCAGGCCGCCGCCGCCAAAGCTGCCGAAGGGCTAAAGGCCGCCACCGCGCAGCGGGAGAAAGCCGATGCCGCCGTCGCCGAGGCCTCCAAGGACGGAAAGAATCCGCCCGCCGAACTGGTCGCCGCCCGGAAAAAGGCGATCGATGCCGAGAACCAGGCGAAGACTTCGGCGAAGTCTACCGGCGACGCCCTCGCCTCGGCGCAGGAAGCCGCCGGCAAGGCAGCCGAGGGAGCCAGTCAGGCGGAAACGAAACTCGCCGCGATCACCGCCGAAGTAAACAAACTAGAAACGGACCGCGCCGCCAAAGCCGATGCGTTCGCCAAGGCCGAAGCCGCCTTCAAACCGCTCCGGGAAGCCGCCGCCGCCGGCCAGGCGCGAGTCGAGAAGGCCAAGACCACCCTCGCCGCCAGTACCACCGCCGTTCAAGCCGCGGAGAAAGCCCGCGACGAGCTGAAGGCAAGCATTGCCGGTACCACCAAGGCGATCGCGGATGCCACCGCCGCCATCGACGGCATGAAGTCGAAGGTTCCCCAACTCCAGGAGCAGGCAACCGAATCGACCGCGGCCCTCGCCGCCAAGCAAAAGGAACTCGACGGGGCGAAAACCGAATTGGCGTCGACCAAAGCCGAACTCGACAAGGCGGAAGCCACCCTCGCCGCCACCACCAAGGAGAAGGAAGTCGCCGGAGAGAAGGTGTCGGGCATCGTGAAGAAAGAGGCCGAGACCAAGAAATCCATCGAACTCGCCAAGCAGGAACTGAAGAACAGCCAGTTTCTCTACAAGAAATGGCAGGCCGCGTCCCTCAATATTTCGGCCCTTCGAGGGGAGGAGGAACTCGACGACATGACCCTCGATCTCGAAGACATGATGGAAGAGGAGAACGGGGCCAAGGAAGGAGTCGAGGTCGCTAAAAACGCCCGGGTCGCCGCGGAAAAGACCCTCTCCGAGGCGGAGAAGACCGTGGAGGAAGGCAGCCGGACGCTCCAGGAAAAAACATCGGCGGTTCTGGAACGCGCGCTTCAACTCGTCTCCAACCGCGCCGTGGCCGGACTCAGGGAGCAGGCGATCGGCCGGAAGTCCTCCGCCGAAGCCGAGATTCTCGCCGCCGCCTTTCCCGAATCGGAATCCGAAGCCGGCGAACGGACGGTCGCTTCGGAAGAGGCCGAGGAAGACGAGGCAAGCGCCGAAGCCGTTGCGGAAGCGCTGGCCTACAAGACTCCCGAAGAAATCACCGAGGAAGTCGCTTCCCTGAGAGACCGCCTCACCGAACTCGAAGGCTTCCTGAAGAACAGCTACGTCGAAGCGGACAAAACCAAAACGACGATCCTCCAGGCGAGCCAAGTGGCGCGCGAGACCCCGCCGATTATTGCCGAGAGAAGCAAGAAAGAGCAGGAAGCCGCCCGCGCGCTGGCCGAGGCGGAAGCCGAGAGAAAGCGCCGGGAAGCGGCCCTCGAGGAGCAAAAGAAGGAAATCGAGGAGTTGCGCAAAAAGTATCTCGCCACGCTTCCCGAGCGCGAAGAGTAAGCGCCTTCGGAACCGCTTGCGAAAAAGGGGAACACTTTCCCGTTCCCTTCCGCTACTTTTCGTTTTCGGTCCCGGCGATTCCGTGCGGGCCTCCGACCGCAATCTCCTTCACCAGTCCGGCTCCCGGTTTGCCCCTCTCGAAGAAAACATGGCCATGCCAGTCTCGATCACCGAACACGACGAGGGGCGAACCTTCGAGGTCGTCGCGAGAGGAAAGCTGGAAAAGGCGGACTACGAGACGTTTCTGCCGCGGTTCGAAGCGAAGCTGGCCGAGTTCGATCGAATCGGCGTGCTGTTCGTGATGGAGGACTTCGACGGCTTCGACATGTGGGTGCTGTGGGAAGACATCAAGCTCGAGTGGAACCACTACGACGACATCCGGAAACTGGCGATGGTGGGGGAATCGGACTGGAAAGACTGGATGGAGACCTTCTGCAAACCCTTCTTGAAGGCCGAGATCCGCGTCTTCCCTCCGAGCGAAATCGACGAGGCGCGCGAGTGGGTCCGCAATTGCGACGAGTAACTCGGCGATAGATCGCTGGTCGAGTGGCCACCACCCGCTCTTCCGGTCCGTTCGACAGGGTCGAGTCCCCTGCCCAACCCTGTCGACTCACGCCGTCGGGTATTCCCATTCGGCCCGGTAGTCGCGGCGGAGCAGCGCGTTCGCTTCGGGATCGTCGAGGATGCGTTCCGAGCCGCCGTCCCATTCGATGCTGCGGCCGAGCTTGTAACTGATCATCCCGAGAAGGCTCATGTTGGTGGCGCGGTGACCGATCTCGACGTCCGCCACGGGACGGCGATTCCGCTCGATCGATTCGATGAAGTCGCTCCACAGCGGCGGGACGTTGTGCCCGTCCTTCACGTCGTCGAATTTCGGATCCTCGTGAACCGGTGCCCCGCCCTTCGCGGGGTAGAACGTCCAGCCGTCGCGCCACCCCATGTGAAACGTGCCCTCGGTGCCGTAGAAATAGCAGCCAACCTTCGACTTCTCCGCGTCGTTTCCGGCGAAGCGACGATGCTCCCAGACCGCGGTGAACCCCTCGAACTCGTAGGTGGCCACCTGGTGGTCGGGCGCGTCCGTGGTCTGTTCCTTCTCGTTGAGCACCGGCGGCCCTTTGACGGGGCGGCCACCGATGGAGTGGACGGACTTGGGGTATTTCTCCTCCGACCACCACAGCACTTGGTCGAGCCAGTGGACGCCCCAGTCGCCGAGGGTGCCGTTGGCGAAGTCGAGGAAATGGCGAAAGCCTCCGGGATGAATGCGCTTGTTGAAGGGGCGCATCGGTGCCGGCCCGCAATACAAATCCCAGTCGAGATTCTCGGGCGGATCCGCGTTCGCCATCGGCGTCTCCGGGCCGCCCGGCCCGTGCGCGAATGCCCGGACCATTCCGATCTTTCCCGCGCCGCCCTCCTTGAGGAATTTCATTCCGCTGACATGATGGGGGCCGATGCGGCGGTGCATGCCCACTTGAACGACGCGGTCCGCGGCTCGGGCCGCGTTCACCATCGCCCGGCTCTCCTGAATGGTGTGTCCGGTCGGTTTCTCCACGAACACGTGCACCCCGGCCTCGACGCAGGCGATCGTCTGCAGGGCGTGCCAATGATCCGGCGTGGCCACGATGGCGACTTCGAGATCCTCCTTTTCCAGCATCTCGCGATAGTCGCGGTAGGCGGCGGGTTGCTTGCCGGTGAGCGAATCCACTTCGTCCGCCGACACTTCCAGTTCGTCGGAATCCACGTCGCAAAGCGCGACTATCTCGCAGCGCCCGTCCTCCAGCGCGACCCGCAGAAGGTTCATCCCCCACCAGCCGGAACCGATCAGGGCGGTACGGTATTTTCTGCCGCTCTTCGGCTCGGCGGCGACAAACGGAGCGGCGCACGCCCCCAATGCCGCCGACGCGGTGGCGGTCGTCCGGAGAAATCGTCTTCTGTTCAGGTTCTTCATCGATTGTCGGGATTAAACGTGGAAAAATTTGCATGGCGTCGCCGAATGCGCGACCAACGTATTTTCCACGATGAAGGTAGCTTTCTTCGATGCCAAGCCATACGATCGGGAATTTTTCTCCCAAGCCAACGACGCCGGCGACCTGGATTTCGTTTTCCACCCGTTTCGCCTATCGGAAACCACGGCGATCACGGCGGAAGGGTGTCGGGCCGTCTGCATCTTCGTGAACGACTCCGCCGACCGCGCCTGCCTCGAAACCTTGGCCGGCCATGGCGTCGAGACGGTGGCGCTGCGGTGCGCCGGCTTCAACAACGTGGATCTCGAAGCGGCCGCGGATTTCGGCATGCGGGTTTGCCGGGTGCCGGCCTATTCTCCGCACGCGGTCGCCGAGCACGCCGTCGCCCTGCTTCTAACCTTGAATCGCAAGATCCATCGAGCCTACAACCGGGTCAGGGAACACAACTTTTCGCTGGACGGGCTGGTTGGCTTCGATCTGTTCGGCAAAACGGCGGGTATCGTGGGGACGGGCAAAATCGGCCGAATCGCGGCTCAGATTCTGCGTGGCTTCGGAATGTCCGTGCTCGCCTACGATATCTTTCCGGACCGGGACTGGGCCGGGGAGCACGGAGTCGAATACCGCGATCTCGACGAGTTGCTGGCTGCCGCGGACGTCGTCTCGCTTCACACCCCGCTCACGCCCGAAACCCACCAACTAATCGACAAGGACGCCCTCGGAAGAATGAAGCAAGGCGCCTATCTGGTCAACACGAGCCGGGGAAAACTGATCGAGACCACCGCTTTGATCGAAGCGTTGAAAAGCCGACATCTCAGCGGGGTCGCCCTGGACGTTTACGAGATCGAGGAAGGCGTTTTCTTCGAGGATCTTTCCCACGACATTCTCCAGGACGACGATCTCGCCCGGCTCATCGGGTTTTCGAACGTGCTGGTCACTTCCCACCAGGGATTTTTCACCCAGGAAGCACTGGGAGAAATCGCCCGGGTCACCACCGAGAACCTGCGCCGTTCTTCCCGGAACGAAGACCCGATTCCAGAAAACCGGGTGGAAGCCCATTGACTCTCACCGGAGCATGCCCCAGCCCGACCCCATCCGGATCCTCTTCGTTTGCCTCGGCAACATCTGTCGCTCGCCTTCGGGCGAAAACGTCCTGCGCCACCTCGTCGAAGCCGAGGAACTGTCCGAGCACTTCCACATCGATTCCGCCGGAACGATTGACTATCACTCCGGCCATTCCCCCGACACCCGGATGACCGCCGCCGCGCTCAAGCGGGGCATCGCCGTGGCGGGCAGAGCGCGCCAGGCGACGCCGGACGATTTCAGGGAGTTCGACCTGATCGTGGCGATGGACCGGAGCAACTACGACGACCTTCTGGCCCTCCGCGACCAGTGCTCCGAGCCGACGGCGAGGCTGGCGATGTTCTGCGATTTTTGCGAGAATCACGACGAAAGCGACGTGCCGGACCCCTACTACGGCGGCGCGGCGGGCTTCGAGAAAGTGCTCGATCTACTCGAAGACGGCTGCGGGGCGATCGTCCGGCGCTGGCAGCGAGGCGAGCTGTGATGGACCTCGACGCGATCGCCGCCTGGCTTCGCGAGGAGAGCGGAATCCAAGTTTCCGCCGCCTCGAGCCGAGCCGTGGCGGGCGGATGCATCAACGAGGCGCGACTCCTCGACCGGATCGACGGCGGCAGCGTGTTTCTCAAGCTCAACCGGGCGGACCGGATCGACGTTTTCGAGGCCGAACGGTCGTGCCTCGACCTGATCGCGGCCAGCGGCACCGTTCGCGTTCCGCGGCCCCACGCGCTCGGCAAAGTCGGCGAAACCGCCGTCCTGGCGATGGAAGGTTTGGAAATGACCTCGCGCTCCGACGCGGCAGCCCAGGGCCGGCTCGGCGAAGCGATCGCCGCCCTCCACGGGCATGCCTCCCCGGACGGCCGCTGCGGATGCGATTTCGACGATTTCATCGGTGCGACGCCGCAGCCGAATCCGTGGACCGATTCCTGGGCCGACTTCTTCAGCGAACACCGGCTCGAGCATCAGCTTCGCCTGGCCGCCGAGAAAGGCCGCGACTTTCCGGAGGCTCCACGCCTCGTGGAGAAAGTCCACCGACATCTGGACAAGCTGAAAATCGAACCCGCCCTGCTTCACGGCGATCTCTGGGGAGGCAACGTCGCCTTTACCGCCGACGCCGAGCCCGTGATCTACGATCCCGCCTCCTACTACGGAGACCCGGAAACCGACATCGCGTTCACCGGGATGTTCGGAGGATTCGGCCCGGCGTTCTACTCCGCCTATCGCCGGCGCTTTCCCGCGCCCGAGCCGGTTCGCGAGACCGTCTACAACCTCTATCACCTGCTGAATCACTTCAATCTGTTCGGCGGCGGCTACGGGCGCCAGGCGGAAAGCGCCATCGAAGAAATCCTCCGCCGCCTCTAGTGCGGTGTTAGAAAAGAAAAACCCGCCGGCGTTTCCACCGGCGGGTTTTTCGCAATTGTCTTCCGGTTAGGACTATTCGGCAGTCTTGTCGCCCTTCTTGACACCTTTGCCCTTGCGCTTCACCGGCTTGGAGAGCTCTTCCTTGTCGAGCTCGCCGTCCTTGTTGGCGTCACGCATGGCGAAGACCTTGTCGACGGCGTCCGCGCCGCGCTTCTCCGTGAGCTGCTTGGCCATGGGACCGGCGGCAAACTCCTCCTTGGAGAGGGTGCCGCTTTCATCCGTGTCGAGCTTCTTGAGCATCATCTCCGCGCGCTTCGCGGGATCAGCCTTGCCCTTTCCTTTCTTGGCGTCGTCGGCATGGGAAAGGCCAACTGACAAACCGGCAGCGACTACTGTCGCGATGAGAATTTTTTTCATGCAATATCGATGGTGTTTAGGTTGATTGAGGAATTTCTTCCTCCACATAAAACGTTCGACCTGACCGCTCGTTGCAGAATACTTTCGCAAAGCGTCACTTTTTCATCGCCTCTTCCATGATCCGGAACCCGCGATTCACGAGCGCGCTTCGGTCTTCCAGCAATCCGGCGGCGAGAAGGGCGTTGTCGAGCAACTGCGAGGCGACCAGCTTGGCCAGATCCGGATTGGATTCGCGGGCGCCCGAAAGCTGGTGGACGAGAGGGTGACGGGGGTTGATCTCTAGTTGGACCTTGAGCGGCGGCAGCGGTTCGTCAGGGTTCATGGCCTGCATCATCTGGCGCATCTGCCCGGACATTCCCTGCTCCGGCGTCAAGACGGCGGCGGGACTGCTGACGAGCCGCTTGCCGGCGGAAACCTCCTCGACGTTCTCGTCGAGTTCCGTCTTCAGAAATTCGCACAGGGCTTTCAGCTCGTCCTCGGAGATCGGCTCGCCTTGGTGTTCGATGCTTTCGTCGTCCTCGAGTTCGAGCCCGGCGCTCGACCCGGATACGAGTTCCTTTTCGTCGAATGTCCGCAGGTGCTGGACGAGATACTCGTCGATCGCGTCGAAAAAGTAGACGACCTCGAGTCCCCGCGATTTCAGAGCCTCGAGGTAGGGGCCGGCTTCGATGGCCGACCGGTCGCTGCCGGTCAGGTAGTAGATTTTATCCTGCCCTTCCTTGGCGCGCGTCGCGTAATCTTCGAGTCCGGTGAGTTCGCCGGGCTCGGTCATCGAACTTTCCACGCGCAGCAACTTGGCGAGATTGTCCCGGTGATCGAAATCGACGACGATCCCCTCCTTGATGAACCGACCGAACTTCGCGTAGAACTCCTTGTAATTGTCGGCGTTTTCCTTCGCCTCGCCGTCGAGAAATTTCAGGAAGCGCTTCGTGACGACTCGATTGATCTTGCGGACCAGGCTGCTGTCCTGCATCGATTCGCGACTGATGTTCAGCGGAATGTCGGCGCTGTCGACAACGCCCCGGAGGAAGCGGAGCCACTCCGGCAGAAGTCCTTCCGGTTTGTCGTCGATGAGAACGTTCCTGCAGTACAGGGAAACGCCCGGCTCCATCTGGCCCATACCCCACAACTCGGTGTTCTCCTTGGGAACGAAAAGCAGGGCATTGATTTCGATGGGCATCTCCGCGCTGAAATGCATGTGGTAACGCGGCTCGTCGAAAGCATTGGCCGAGAACTTGTAGAATTCCTTGTATTCCTCGTCGGTGACTTCCGACTTCTTTTTCCGCCAGATCGCCTCGATCTTGTTGATCCGCTCCTCCCCCATCATGATCGGAAAAGAGACGAAGCTGGAGTAGTTCTCGAGGATCCGCTTGATGCGGTCGTCGTTGGCGAACTCCTTCTGGTCCTCGCGGAGTTTCAGGACGACGCGGCTCCCTCGATTCAAGTCCTCTCCCGCTTCCTCGACTTCGTAGCCGCCCTTGCCTTCGCTGCGCCATACCAGACTCTCGGCGTCCGGTCGCCAGCTTCGGGTATGGACCTCGACCTCGTCGGCGACCATGAAGGCCGAATAGAATCCGACGCCGAACTGCCCGATAAGGGAACTCTCCTTCTGCGCCGATTCCTCCAGAGCCTGGACAAACGCCTTGGAACCCGAGTGGGCGATGGTGCCGAGGTTCTCGTGCAATTCATCCCGGGTCATGCCGAGGCCGGAATCCTCTATGGTCACGGTCCCGGCTTCCTCGTCCGTGGAAATCCGAATCTCGAAAGGCTGGTCCGGACGATAAATCTCGTTTTCCGTCAATTGAATTTGCTGCAATTTCTCCAGCGCGTCCGACGCGTTCGAGACCAGTTCGCGCACGAAGATCTCCTTGTCGGTGTAAAGAGAATTGATGACGATATCGAGCAACTGGCTGACTTCGGCCTGAAACTCGCGCTTTTCCTGTGTAGTCGATGACATGGATTTTCGGTTACTTTTTCCGCGTCGAAAATGGCTACGGATCGGGGAAAGTCAAGCGATGCCGGGAATCGAGGAGCACGAACAACCCCGCCGGCCTCCGCGGGATTCAACCGACCGGTCGATTCGCCGGCCGAGGCACCGAGTTCCGGTGATCCCGAAGGACGCCGGCTAGTTCGTCCGGCGTTGAAAAAGACCGCGCCGCGGCGGATCTTCCTCCGCCTCGTTTTCGTCGGGGCCGCGGCCGTCCCGCCCCGGACCGAACAACCCTTGGCCGATCATTCGGAGACCCTCCACCGGGACGCTGGTCATTTCCGAGATGACCCGGGCGGGCAGTTTTCCGAGGTTCGAAATATGTTTCGGCTTCCAGACCGGTTCCTGGACGGTCCCGGAACAGGCATAGGTCAGCAGTTCGCTCACCGGCGTCAGGATCGCTCTGGTCAATCCGTCGCGAGTGTTGACGACCGCCTCGAGATCGACCGAGCTGTCGTCCAGTGAAACGCTGCCGGCCCCGCGCACGCTGAAGGAATCCGTCAGGGCTTCGATGTCCTCGGTGTGGAGCACGCCGTTCGCGATGGCGAAGGTGGCCCGCGCCTCCCGGGCGACGCTGTGCCCCGCGTTTTCCTGCGCGGGATTGGCGCGGGCGACGAGCTTGGACAACGGCCCTAGAACCGGCAGGGCGAACAGTTGACCGTTCGAAATCGCAGCACTGCCGCGACCGTTGAAGGACGAAACGTCTCCGGCGTTCCCCGAAACGTCGAAGACGGTTTCCACCTGTCCCGTCACCTCTTCGGTGTCGCCGTACAACCTGGTCACCGCCTCCAGGGGGACCCCGCCGATCCTGACGGTGGCGGCGAAGGGCTTGTCGGGGGAGCGCACGTCCCTCGAATCGTAATCGAGTTCCAGCATCCCCCCGAAAGCGCCCGAGGTCATCGAGGTCAGGTGGACGCGGCTGCCGTCGATCCGCACTTTTCCGGCCGGAGCTTTCAGCGAGAGGGTCTTTCCGAGAAAATCGTATTCGGTCGAGCCTTCCGTCGTGAACGAAATGTCCACGGCGTTGCGCCGAGCCTCGTTTGCCACTTCCTCGTCCCGGCGGCCATCGAGCACGCCGGAAAGCCGAACGGTCGGGGGTTTGCTCAAACGATAGCGGGACAGCGACTCGGCCAGCTTGGGATTGAAAGCTCGCGATCCCTCGACGAGATCGACGGTCGAGACGACTCCCTCGACCTCCCACTGCCGAGTCTCCAGATCGTGTTTCGCCGTCTCCGCAACAATTTCGCCTTCGTCGCGAACGAGCGACACACCGCGAAACCACTGGAGGCTTCCATCCGTTTCCACCTCGGCCTCCATCTCGAGGAAGGGAACTCCGTTCAACCGAAAGTGGCGGAGATCGATCACCCCTTTGTTCTGCCAGGTGCCGGTGTCCCAACTTCCGCCCTCGCCCATCCCGGCGAGATAGACGGTGGACGCCTCGCTGAAATTCCAGGCGTCGAGGAACTTCCGGCCCCGCTCTTGGAAAAACGGCCGGAATACCATCGGGTCGAGTTTGATCTCGGTCTGGTATCGGATCGCCTTTTCCTGCCCCGGCTCGTATTTGAGATTCAGAAAGGCGACGCCCGTTTTATGGTCGAGTCGCAGGTTGCGCAGGTAGAATCGCTCCCCCGAAACGCTGAACCCGAAATCCAATCCCGCGAACACCGTGCCCCGCGTGCCGAACCGCTCCGCGTGGAATTCGCCGATGACTTCGCCGGGAAAGCCCGGCGCTCCCTCGGCGAGAGCCGCCAGCGAAAGATGCCCGCTGGCCGCGACTTCCGGGGGCCTGAAAAAAACGATCTCTCCCATCCTCTTGTCCTGCCACAGCATTCCCACGAGACTGGAGAGGTCCGCGTTCGACTCGATCGCGAAATCGAATCTGCCCGTTTCCTTGGACCAGGCACCGGCGATCGACGCTTCTCCCTCCTCGTCCCGGACGACCAGCTCTTCGATCTCGGCGCGGTTGGACCGCCCCTTGAACTCCATTCGGCCGGAGAGGGATTCGACCGCGTAGGCCTGCTCTTTTCTGCGAAAAGCCCTCGTCTCGATCTTCGCCTTGGCGGAAATCGTGGAAATGTCGTCCAAGTCTCCGCGAAACTCGACCTCGATGCGGGGGCGTTCGTCGGCGAAATCGAACTTGTCCAATTCGCGAAGCACTCGGAGCAGCTGTTGCCGGCGCTCTGCCAGCACGTCCGGCTCGTCTTCCTCCTCGGGCGGAGTCTCCTCGATCCGATCGCGCGGCGGACGAACCAGCGATCCTTTGACGGCAAGATCGAGTCCGGCCATGGTCGCCTCCGCTTTTACGATCTCAATGACGCTCTCGGTGATCACGACTCTCCCCGACAATCCCTCCACCCGCAGTCGGCGACCTCCCGGCTTGCTTCGGTCGAGCGGGAGCGACAGCTTCGCGTCCTGCACGTCGAGCGTGTTGATCGATATCTGCTTCTTGTCGAAAACCTTGCTCAGGTCGACGTCGAGAAAGACGTCGTCGAGAACCGCTATTTCCTGCTTCCGGGTCGCGTCCTGGAAAAAAAGCACGTCCTCCGCGACCAGTCCTCGAAAGGCCCCCAGGGTCAACTTTCCAATCTCCACGTGGTAGCCGCGCTTGGCGAATTCCCCCTCGATGGCGCCGCGCCAGCTGCGGGTGAATCCCTCCTTTCGCGCGTAGATCCCCGCCCACACGATGAATCCCATCCCGAGAAGGCAGGAAATCAGAAACAATTGGCGGAAAATTCGCATAGGGTCTTCCAAAGATTCGGCCGCGAAAAACGGGCCTGCGACGGAAGTCTCAGCGAATACGACCCTCGTCTCCAGTAAAATCCGATTCGGATTCCGCACCGGGGGGCGCCGCTCCGCCGAGGCATAAACGATTGGAGACTGGAAATCCTTGGGATAATCTCC
Organism: Verrucomicrobiales bacterium; assembly: GCA_040905585.1. Classification (GTDB taxonomy): domain Bacteria; phylum Verrucomicrobiota; class Verrucomicrobiia; order Verrucomicrobiales; family DEV007; genus Arctic95D-9. The sequence goes on along the minus strand of JBBDRG010000021.1, from coordinate 21,755 downwards.
CACCGTCCACTCCACCATGCGAATCATCGCCGGCACCGCGGGAAGCATCCCGATCGAAGTTCCCAAGTCGCTGACCCGTCCCACGACAGACCGTGTCCGCGAGGCAGTCTTTTCGTCCCTGAGCCGCCGCGTCGCCGAGGCGGCCGTCCTCGACCTCTTCGCCGGATCGGGTTCCCTGGGCCTGGAAGCCTTGAGCCGGGGCGCCCGGTCCGCCGTGTTCGTCGACTCGAGTGCGACGGCCTGCGCCGCGATCTCGAAAAATCTGGAGAAGACCGGGCTTTCAGGCGGCCGAGTGGTAAAGGCCGATGCCGTTTCGTTTTTGTCCGGCCGGGACCTCGGATCCTTCGATCTCGTCTTCGCCGACCCTCCCTACGCCCGCGACGACGCGACGCTGGCCGACCTCTCCGCCCTGCTGGAAAACCCTCGTCTCGCCGCCGCCGTCTCGACCGACGGGCTGCTCGTTCTCGAGAGTTCCGCGCGAGCCCCCGTCCCGGAAGCCCCGCTCTGGAAGGTTGAGAAAGAGAGAATCTATGGCAAGACACGGGTGAGCTTTCTCGCGCCCACCTCCTGAAAGCGCCTTCCGCGATGCCACGTTCCTTCGTCTACCTGATCTACAATCTCCTCCTTCCGGCGGTCCTGCTTCTCGGGCTGCCTTCCTTCGTCTTCAAAGGAATCAGGCGAGGCGGCCTCGCCCGGAACTTCCGGCAGCGCCTCGGTTTCTTCCGACACGAAACCCTGGCTCGCTTCGGCGACTCGAAACCGATCTGGATCCACGCGGTCAGCGTCGGCGAGGTTTTCGTGGCGTTGAAAATCGTGGAAGCCCTTCGGACGACGGAGCCGGGCCGACGCCTCGTTCTGAGCACGACCACCACGACCGGCTTCGCGGTGGCCTCGGAAACGGGACCGTCCGAACTCACCGTCATTCACAACCCGGTGGATCTGCCTTTCGTCACTTCCCGCGTCATCCGCCTCGTCGATCCCGCGCAGTTGATCCTCGTGGAGGCCGAGATCTGGCCCAATCTGGTCCGTAACCTGAAACGGCGAGGCGTTCCGGTGAAACTGGTCAACGCACGGCTCTCCCCGCGCTCCGAAAACCGCTACCTGAAATTCCTTCCCTTGGTCGAACCCGTCTTCTCCATGCTCGACGCGGTCGCCGTTCCCTTCGAGATCGACCGCGATCGGTGGGCCGGGCTCGGCGTCCCGAGGGATCGCATAGCCGTCCTCGGCAGCGTCAAGTTCGACAGCGGCCGCGCCTCGGAGACCGCGGACGGGCAGATCGCGGAACTGCGGGAGTGGCTCGCGGAGACCGGACTCCCCTCCGACAGCCGAATCGTTCTCGCCGGCAGCACCCACGAGGGGGAGGAAACCCTCGTCGCCCGGGTCTGCGGGGAACTGCGCGAAGAATTCCCTTCTCTCGCTCTCGTCGTCGTCCCCCGCCACGCCGAGCGGGGTGCGGCCATCGCGGACCAACTGCGTGCCGCCGGGTTCGATCCGGTATTGAGAAAAGCACCCGGCGGAGTGGTACCCCACAGGGTCGAGTCGACGGCTCGACAGGGTTCGGTCCACGAGGGCTCTGCGCCCTCCGCCAGCGTGAACCGCGTCCGGATTGCCAACACCACCGGGGAGCTGAGGTCGTGGTTCCACCTCGCCGAAGTCGTCGTGATCGGAAAAAGCTTCCGCGCCGAAGGCGGCCAGAATCCCGTCGAGCCGATCCTCGCGGGCAAGCCGGTCGTGGTGGGTCCGAACATGCAGAACTTCGCCGAAGTCGTCGGCGACCTGAAACGGGCCGAGGGCATTCGCCAACTGGGAGACGAAACCGAGCTTGCCGACGCCCTCGGAGAACTCTTGAGACAACCCGACGCGGGACTGGAAATGGCCCGCCGCGGCGCCGAAATCATGGCCCGGCACGAGGGCGCGGCCGAGCGAACCGCCGATTTCGTCCTGGCGGAAACGTCCGAACCGGAAGTTTCGAGGTGACGCGAACGAAATCCGCCGCTGGACAGACAGCGCCCGTTCCGCCACGGTAGACCCCATTCATTTCGGTGATCGGCTTGAGCGAGATACTACAGAACTGGTGGCCCGTCCTGGCAGCCTACATCGTCGGAGCAACGCCCTTCGGCTTCCTCGCGGGGAAAGCGAAGGGCGTCGATATCCGCGACCACGGGAGCGGCAACATCGGCGCGACGAACGTCGTCAGGATTCTCGGAAAACCCGTGGGCTTCACGGTGTTGATCCTCGACGTGTGCAAAGGGGTCTTCCCGGTCCTGATCGCCCGCGCCGTCAGCGATTCCTCCGCCGTCCACATCGCGGCCGCGATCGCCGCCATCGTGGGGCACAACTACACGTTCTGGTTGAAATTCAAAGGAGGAAAAGGCATCGCCACCACCGGCGGCGCCATCCTGCCGATCATGCCGGTGGCCTTCGTCGTCGCCCTCCTCACCTGGGTCGTCGTCCTCAAAGTCACCCGCTACGTCTCCGTCGCGTCCATTGCCGCGGCGTTCATCATACCCCTGACGATCGCCGTGCGGAGCGCCCTGTCGGCAACTTGGGATCCCTACGTGTTCGGCTTCGGCCTTTTCGTCTGCGTCCTCGCCCTTTGGAAACATCGTAGCAACATCCAGCGTCTCAGGACTGGAGACGAACCTCGCTCCGGTCGAAAAGCCGAAGATCTCCAACCCCGTTGAATTCATGATCCAGCAAGCAGCCGTTCTCGGAGCCGGAAGTTGGGGCACCGCTCTCAGCCTGGCCCTCGCCGATCGCGGGGTCGAGGTGACCCTCTACGGAAACGACCCGGTCGTCCGCGACGACATCAACGGCAATCGCCGGAATTCAAAATACCTCCCGGAGATCGATCTGCCGGACGGGATCGCCGCCACGGTCGACATGGCCGACGTCGCGGACAAGCCGCTCATCCTGCTGGTCGTTCCCTCGCAGGCCGCCCGCGTCGTGCTCACCCAACTCTCGGAAGTCGGCGTACCGAAAGACAGTATCATTCTGAGCTGCACCAAGGGGATCGATCGGCAGAACGGCCAGTTGATGCACCAACTGATCGGAGAAATCTTTCCGGAGAATCCGGTCGCCGTGCTGTCGGGCCCCAGCCATGCCGAGGAGGTGGCCAGACGCATGGCGACCCTCGTCACGATCGGGTCCGAGGACCCCGCGGTCGCCGGAAGGATCCAGAACGTCTTCACCCTTCCCTGGTTCCGTGCCTACACGAATCAGGACGTCATAGGAATCGAGGTCGGAAGCGTTCTGAAGAACGTTTTCGCCATTGCCGCCGGAGCGGCGGACGGGCTCGGTCTCGGAGACAACGTCAAGGCGGCCATGGTCACGCGGGGCCTCGCCGAAATGACGCGCCTGGGCGTCGCCATGGGCGCCAAGGAGGAGACGTTCCGAGGACTCAGCGGCATCGGCGACCTCATCGTCACCTGTTACAGCAAACACGGCCGCAACAACCGCTTCGGTCGGATGCTGGGCGAAGGGATGTCCCCGGAGGAAGCCCTCGCGGCGATGGATCAGGTCGCCGAAGGCGTGCCGAACGCGCGGAACGCCTACGAACTGGCCCGGAAACTGGGGGTCCGCACGCCGCTGATCGACGAAGGCTACGCCGTTCTCCACGAGGGCAAGCCGACCGCCGAAGCGCTGCGCCAGCTGCTCGAGCGCAATCCGAGATCCGAGGTCGATTGAGTCGGCTGGGCAGTCTTTTCTCCATGCGCTTTCGACTCGCCGGCCTTTTGCTTTTCATCTCCGCCGGGGGCGCGTCGGGATGGGAGTTGGATTCGGGCCGGACTCTCGACGGCGTGCCGGTGGCCTTCGATTACGAGAACAAGTCGGTCACCTTCGAAAACCGGATCACCGGCGGGCGACGGGCGGTGCCGGCGGAGAACCTGTCGCTGCGCAGCCGGCAGCGGCTGCTTTTCTCGACCCCGTTCCGCCGCAGCCATCCCGAGGGAGCGGCCGGGCGAGAGGAAAAGAATCGCCTGCTTCGACTCGGGCTGCTGACCTTGGCCGGCCCCTTGTTCCTCGGATTCTGGATCGCGGGATGGTTCGTGGCCGGCAAGTTCAATCCTCTACTCGCGCTGTCGGGATTTCTGGGAAGCTGGATCCTCGGAGGCATCCTGGTGGTCTGCTACCTTTTCTTCGCCGAGACGATCGGAAGCCGGTCCGCCGCCTTGATCGTAGGCGTTACCGCGGCGACGATTTTCGCCGCGGTTTTCGTCTCGGCCGTCTACGGCTGCACCTTCGTCAAGGGACTGCTCGTCTTTCTCCTGCAACCTCTAGCCGCGGTCTGCGTCGCGGGAATCGGTCTTCTCGTCTTCGAATTGATTCTGCCGAAGGAGACGGAGGATCGGATCTGGCGGCACTACGTCTTCGCTCCAGTCGGGCTGATCGAATCTCCGTCCACTTCGGAAAAGAGCGACTCCAGCCAATCGCGGTAGGCGGTCATCGCCGGAGCCGATTCCGCCGGAGCCCACTCGGCGAAGACCTTGTCGGAATCGTCGTAGGGACCGCGCTTTATCTCGAGGATGATCGTGTCCTCCTCCAAGGCGACCACGCCGTGCCAGACCCGGGCCTCGATATCGACGAGACCGCCGAGGCCGAGGCGGCTCGTCGTCCGAACCTCGCCGTGTCCGTCGAACGTGACGAAACCGATCGCGCCCGACATCACATGGAGGGTCTCGCTGGCCCAGTCGCGCGGGTGCAGGTGCGGCTGGATGTATGTGCCGGGCTGCAGGAAATTCACCATCCGCTGCACGATCGCCTCCTGCCGCCGATGGACCGGCAGCAGCATTCTCCGCCGGGGGCTCGCGCGCGACTCCGCGAGACATTCCTCTCTCAATTCGCGGCTCATCTCGAAGACGGGGCCTCGCGGATTTGGCATCGCCAGTTTCATAGTTGGAAACCAGAGAGGATTGTCGCCGAACGTTGCCGCGATCCGCCCTCCGTCGGGCGCAAAGCCGAGACGGCTCGATCCGTCGGCGACGGCGTTACTCCTCCCCTTTATCGGATTCTTTCTCCTCTTCGGCGGCTTCCTCGGCCGCGCCTTCCTCGGCCGTGGGTTCGCTTTCCGACAACGCTTCCTGCTGTTCGGCGGAAGGGCGCACCACGGGCGGAGGCACCGCGAATTTTTCGAACTCGGGCGGCATGCTGTCGCGGCCGAAACGCTTGCTGAACAGGAAGGCGATGCTCTGCATCTCCGCCACCGCAGTCTGGTTCTCGCTCGCAAGCAGAGGGTCTTCCTTTTGGATCACCATGGCCGCACCCATCGCAAGCTTGGTGATGGTATCGTCGTTTCCGTAGGCGAGGGTGCAGGCCGCGTAGTAGTCGTCGAGCGCCTTGCCTTTTTCGTCGCGAGCCTCGTAGACCTTGCCGCGAAGAAAGGAGAGCAGGTGAAGCTCGCTCGACGGCAGCTTCTTGAAGTTCGGAGTTCCCAGCAACTTGGCGTCGCCCACGACTGGCTCCTCGTACGCCGAAATCGCCTCCGCGAGTTCGTCGGTTTTCTCCTCGGCCATCAGGGAAAGCATCTTCTGGAATTCGTGAAGGCGGCGATGCTCTTCGCCGAGGTTCTTTTCGATCGACTTCGCGGCGGCGGAGTTGACCAGCGGCGGCAGCTGCCCGAATTTCCCGGAACGGCGAATGCTCTCGAGCTGGTAGAACAACGCCTCCGTGGCGAAATTCCGCGGGGCCCCGAGAATGATGGCGTAGTCCTTTGCCACCTTGCCGAAGGCGGCGGCCGCGGCATCGTAGTCGCCCGCCGCGAAGAGCGCCCTGGGTTCCTCGAGCTGCTCGGCGCGCTCGTCGAAACGAATGAGCTTGTCGATCCCCTCCCCCCGGATCCTCGAATAGGGAACAAGTTGACCGCGTCCCCCCGGAGTAGTGGAAAAGGTCACGCCTTGATCGTTGGCGTTCTGGACGTATCCCTGCGGATTTCCGCCCTCGGTCAAGGCCAGCGTCGCCGGCGTTTCCATGACTTGAGCGTCCACCCACGCCGTGAGAAACGCGGAGCTTAGAAGTGTGGTGAAAATTGCTTTCTTCATCGTCTTTGAATGGCTTCGAACCGTCGGACAAGGTCTTACTCCACTTCGGAAATTCCCAGGGCGCGGAGAATCTGCGCCTCCTCCTCCGGGGTGATATTCAAGTCCGATCTCATTTCCACAATGTCGCGGCGGAGTCGCCGGAGCGCTCCCGAAGGGACGTCCTCGTCGGTTAAATTCTGCCATTGAAATAGATATTTCCGCGTCAGCCGGTAGAGCGCCAGTTCGCGCTGGCGCTTCCGCGCCAGGTCTTCGGGCGTGTCGGTGTCCATCTTCTCGAAATCCGCCAGGCTGTTGGGTATGTAGCGCTCCCACGCCTGGACCGCCCAGTCGGGGTACGCTCCGGCGGTGGAGAGGACGGAAAGATAGGCCTTGTTCGCGCCGACCGGATCGTCGAGTTCGTCCAGCACCGTTCCCAGCAGGAACCCGGCCTCGGCGCGCTTAGCGCGGTCCTTGGCGAAATAGCTTTTCTCCCTGTTGATCGCCTGGAGAGCATCGCGAGCATCTTTCCACTCCTCGTTCGCGATGTGAAGCCGGGCCAGGTTCAGGTAGGCCTCGGGCGTAAGCGCGCGGTCCTTGTATTTGTCGATGATCCGACGGAATCGCTCGCGGGCCGACTGGACGTCCCCGGGGTTGGGGGACCTCATCTCGATCAGGCCGAGTTGCATTTCCGCAGGGGCTTTGAAGGCGTCCGCGTCGGGATTGGTCCGCGCCAGCAACTCCTCGAAATACGGAACCGCGAGGAACGGGTTGTCGGTGCCCGAAAAGTGAATGCCGATCTGCTGAAGAGCGAACTCGGAAAGGTTGCGCTTCTCGAAGAGCCTCAGTTCCTCGAACACCTCGTCGATCCTCGCCTCGATCGCGGCGTATTCGGCGGAATCCCGGTCCACTCCTTTTCTCGTTCCCTGCAGGACGACGACCTTCTGGATCATCAGCCAGGTCTGCAGCGCCTGGTTTTCGGGGTCCATGCCGGGAAAGTCATCCAGCTTGGCCAGGGTCTCCTCGACCCCGCGAATCCGGACCGACGCTTCGGAATACGATCCGATCGCCTGACGGAGCAAGGTGATGTCCTGCCGTTCCGGAGGCAGATTGCCGAGAAACACGATCATCTTCTCCACCTGCTGGAGCCCCTCTTCGCCGCGACCCGCTTCCTCCAGATGCTCGAGCGAGAAGATCGAAATCTGAGGCTCGTAGTAGGTTCCGGCGTAGTCCGGGAAAAAAGCGTCGTACTGGGCTATCCCCTTTTCGATCTCGCCGTCGTCGTAGTAGATCTCGGCGGACTTCCACAACCCTTCGGAGACCGTTTCCCGGTGAAAATCGGCGCGATCGGGATCGCTCGCCTCGGATGCCTGGCCGGCGTCGACCGCAGCCAGATACGCCTCCAGTGCGGCCTGGCGCTTTTCTGCCTTCTGCTCTTCCTCCTCGCGTCCGAGATCGCCCGCCTGGATCGCGTAGGAGTCACCCTTGATCGTCAGGACCCGCCCCAGTTCGGGAGATTCCGGTCGTTCGGCGGCAAGACGGTCGGCCGCCTCGATCGCGGCTTGATAGTCCTCCAGGTTGAAGCGGGCGATCGCCAGATCGGCGAGGGCGTTGTCGAGGAAGCGCTCGGATTCGGGGAAAGCGCTTAAGAAATCCTCGAAGTACTCGGCGGCCTCCCGGGTCTTGCCGAGAACGAGTGAATTGCTGGCGCGATGAAACATGACAATCTCGCGGTTCGCCCCGGCAGGGTATCCTCTCACATACTCCTCGAAAGGCTCGGCCGCTTCCTCGTGCCGTTTCTCCGTGTAGAAGGCGAGCGGATAGAGCGAGTCGGCCAGCTCCCGCTGGGGATCGCCGATTTCGTATTTGTCCCTCACCCGTTCGGCGATGCCGATGACCCGTTCGTATTCACCGGCGGTGAAGAGCGATTGCAGCATGAAAGTGGACACGTTGTTCCGCAACGAACTGTCCTCGCCCGTCTCCGCCATGAACTTGTCGCCGAAATACTGGGCGGCCGAATGATCGCCGACTCGCGAGGAGAGACGGGCGGCTTCGTGGAGTATCTCGCCGCGGACGTTCTTGTCGACGTCGGGGAAATGTTCGGCCAAGTGACGGTAGATCGACCGCGGTCCGTGGAGGTTGCCCATCCGCTCGTAGCACGTCGCGACGAGCCGCAAAGTCTCCGCGTCGGGATGCAGCGGCACTTTCTCCCGCTCGGCGATCCGGTCCAGGATCTGCTGGTACTGGGACGGAACCCCGGTCCCGATGGGCTGGCGGGCCAGGCTCAGTTGAATATCCGTTTTCACGTCGTCCAGAGTCGGCAGGTAGGCGAAATAGCGCAGCGCGACGGAATAGAGTCCCGACTTGGTCGATTCGAACCCGAGCGTGCGAAGACGATCCACGAAGCCGAAGCGGAACTTGTCCAGAGGCGAGAGATCGACCTGTCCACCGTTCTTGTCGAGAAAGCCGTGGAGCTGGTCGGAAATCTTCTCGAACTCGACGTCGTCCGTCCCCGGCTCCCTTGCCTTGACAGCCAAGGTCGTGCCGAGTTCGAACATCCCCTGCATCAGGAAGGCCGCGGAAACGTTCCACTTGTCTCGGTTGTCGAAAAGTTCCTGAATCGTCGCCACCCCCTCGGCTGTGCGGCCCACCTTCATCAGCGCGCTGCCGTAGCGCAGTTTGAAGCTGCCCTGGACCTGCCGGATCTCCTCGGCCGGCGGGCTGGAGGCGAGATATTCGTCGTAGAGGCGAAGCGCTTCTTCGTTGTTGCCGAGTTGAGCCTCCACGAAACCCAACTGGAACTTCGCCAGATTCTCGCGAGGATTGTCCCCCGGTATGGGCGACTCGACCCTCTCGGCTTCCGCCTTGGCGTTCACGCTTCTGGAAAACGCCTCCTTGGCCTCCTCCCATCGCTGCTGCGGAAGCAGGGACATTCCGTAGTCGAAGAAGAAACCACCCGCCTGCGCGCCGTAGTCCTCGAACAGAGTCTCCCAGCCGCCGGCAAGCTCGAACATTTCCTCGTACTTCTTCGAAGCCTCGGCACTCTCGCCGTCCATCGCCAAAGTCCCGGCCTCCATGTAGAGGCTCTCGACGGTGTCGTCGTCCTGCGCCAAGGACACGCCGACGGTCGCGCTCGTCAAACAGAGCGCCAGGAGAGAAAAGTTTTTTCGTTTGAACCAATTGATCTTCATCCTAAAACGGGAGTTAAATTCGATTGCCCGTCGTTGAAAACGACGGGAGCGACGTGACGAATCTCGACTGTGGCGAAACAGTGGCGCACGTCGGTAAAGCGTAGCGCGGACACGGCATCGTCTACTTTCGGCCGGAGCGACGGAGCGCCCCCTTCTCCCTCCACTCTCGGGACATCGAGTTCGGGTTCCAGCCGGTCGAACCCGAATTCCGGCTCGGAGGCTTGTTCAGGCGCCTTCGCCGGCGTCATCCCGAGGTCTCCCCCGCGGGGGTCCAGCGTGGCAGCGAGGACAAAGCCTATCAGGAGAAGAAAACCGACATCGATCAACGAGGGAGAGTCCCGCCCGGAGGCTTCGTCTTCGTTCTGTTGCCCGATTGATTTCTTTATCATTCTCCATCCAGCCCGGCCGCGCCGTGCGAGCCCGCGAGCTATTCCTCGGTGAATCCGGAAATCGTCACGTTGTTTATTCCGACATTCTCATCGGCCAGCGCGTTCAATACGTCGATGAAGCGCTGTCCCTTCGCCCCGTCGTCGGCCGCGATGATCACCAGCGGTTTCGAATCCGTGAGGCGCGCGCTCTCCGCGTAGGTCTGGAGTCGGTCGAGGAGCAGCGGCACTTCGCGGCTTTCGGGATCGGTGTCGAGCACTTCGTCGTTGACGACGATGTGTCCGACGTTGTTCACCTCGACCGTCATTTGCTCGATTTCGACGTCGGATGCCCCTCCCTGGCTCGTGGGCATGGTCATGCCCAGGTCGGCCTCCTTCGGATCGAGAGTCGAGGTGACGAGGAAATAAATGAGGAGCAGGAAGCTGACGTCGATGAGCGACGACATGTCCAAGGTCGGATTTTCTTCCACTGGAGCTTTGTTGCGCGAGGCCATTAGAAACTGCGAAGGGCGACCGGTCTAGTTTTCCACCACGTAGCTGCCGAAAATCACGTCGACGACACCGGCCTCGCCGGCGGCCTGAACGACCCTCTTGATCACCCGGGTGTCCACGTCCTGGTCCGCGCGGAGATGGAGTCGAGTCTCGAGACCATCGCTTTCGTTGATGAGCTTGCCCTGCTCCACGTAATCGGTGATCGCTGCGGTGGTGGGCAGTTCCACCTCGTCCTGAGCCCAAATGGAACCGTCCGCCAGAACGTTGACCACCACTCTCCCCCTGGCGTTCTCGGCCACTTTGGCGTTGGCGGCGGTTGGCGGATCCACCCGCTTGTCGATCTGCACGATGATGAGGTGGGAGCTGACCATGAAGAAAATCAGAAGCAGGAAGACGAGGTCGATCATCGACGACATGTCCATCTGGAGATCCTCTCCCGTGGCCTCGTGGGCCGCTCTCAATTTGGCGGATGGCATTGGGTGGTTTTTGTCAGTAAGCCTAATTCGCGCAAGCTCCGGTCACGCCTCGGAGATGCCTTCGGGCACCTTGGCGAGCTGCTGATCGGCGTTCACCGCCGCCACGGCGAGATCGAGGCCTTCCAGCGCGACTTCCTGGGCGTCGCTGACCAGTTTGTTGAACTTGTTTTTGAAAATGTAGAAGCAGAAAATGCTCGGGATGGCGACCACGAGACCGCCCGCGGTCGTCATGAGAGCGAGCGAGATGTTTCCGGCCAGTTCGGTCGGATTGGCGCCCCCGCTCAGCCCCATGGTGTCGAACGCCATGATCATACCGGCCACCGTGCCGAACAGACCGATCATCGGCGCCGCCTGGGCGATCACGGAAAAGTAGCCGATCCAGGACATGTAGCGCGAATTCTCGCGGATCGAAAAATCCGCGATCGCATCCTCGACGTGGCTGCGGCCGAGCGTCTCGGGGTCCGTCGCGTCCACCATGGGATAGGCGGTGGCGACCATCCGCCCGAGGTAGGAGGGATCCTGCGCCGCGATGTCGATGGAACTGCGCACCCGAACCTCTGCCATGTTGGCGAGAACCTCGTCGCCCAGCCCCGCGGGGACGAACTTCTTCTTCGAAAGCTGCAAGCCGTTGAACACCGCGAGCGTGATCATCAAAATCGAAAGGATGCCGATCGGCGCCATGAACCACCCCGCGTCCACGATCTTATCCATCAGCGTCTCGGTTTCCTCGACGGCGGCATCGGCTTCCTGAGCCCGGAGGTCCGGCGCGAATACGAGCAGAACCAGGGCTACGCCGAAAACGACGAGGTAACGCTGGGATCGGAGGAATGACATCTTTTTCAACATGGGTCGGATTGAGGTTTTAGTAAAGTGGCAGGCGCAGTTCTTGCGGTATTTCACGAAATCTGTAAAGAAAAAAACGCATATTTCCGCTAATCGGAAGCCGCGGATCCGTCTTCCTTCGTGATTTCGAGGAAAAGCTCCTCCAAAGTCCGCTCCGCGCCGTTTTCCAGCCCGGCCCCGATCTCGTCGACCGTACCGAGGGCGACCAAGCGGCCTTGACTGATGATCCCGACGCGGTCGGCCAGTTCCTGCGCCACGTTGAGCAGGTGGGTCGATAGGAAAACGGTCGTCCCGGCTTCGCTTCGGGCCTTCAGTTCCTCCTTCACCACCCGGGCGTTCTTCGGATCGAGACCGACCATCGGCTCGTCGATGACGATGACCTCCGGCTCGTGCAGCAGGGCGGAAGCGATGGCAAGTCTCTGGCGGGTGCCGTGGCTGAGATTTTCGATCCGCTGCCGCCCGTAGGGAATCAGGGAAAACCGTTCCATCAGGTGCGGCGTTTGCTCGCGGGCCCGGCTCCGGTCCACTTCGAAGAGATCGGCGATGAAGGCCATGAACTCGAGCGGCGTGAGCTTGTCGTAGAATTCCGCCACGTCGGGCACGTAGCCGATGCGCCGCTTCGCTTCGATCGGCTTCTTCTGGATGTCGAAACCGCAAATCTTCGCGGAGCCGCCCGACGGCTCCATCAGGCCGGTCAGCAGCTTGATCGTCGTCGTCTTGCCGGCGGCGTTGGGCCCGAGAAAGGCGAAAAACTCGCCCTTGCCGATGGTCAAATTCAGGCTGTCGAGAGCCAGCAAGTCGCCGTAGCGCATCGATAGATCGGAAATTTCAATCATCCGGCAGCCTTCTCGTGGTTGGGTTGGTGGACATCAAGCGGAACGAGAATCTCGGAAATCGCCTCGAACCCGAAATCGGTCTCGATTCGCAAGGGTTCGCCGGCCTCGCTCAGAAAAATCCGCACTTCCTGGCCCTGCTCCGTCGCGCGCACCCGCAGCAGGTAGGCCCGCATCGTCCGACCCTCGAATTTGAAATCGCCCATCCCCGCGTCGACCTTCAACTCCAGATTCGCCGGGTCGATCACCGACAGCCCCATCATCGAACCGAAGGGCAGCAGATTCGCCGGGAGGGGCGCGCCGGCCTCGCCGTCGAACCGGAAAAGCTCCTTCTCCCCGAGGGTCGCCCGGGCCTTGATCGATCGAGGCTCACCTTCGACGGCGAAATGCGCGACCAGGAACCGCCGCGGGATGCGCAGCGAAAGTTCCGCTTCGTCCAGCGCGAGATCCTCGGTGAACTTGGCGACGCCGTTCCAGAAGAGGCTGACCGCCGAGTCCGCCTCCGCCGGGCGAAAGCTGTTCATCGAGCCGGAAAAAGAAACGAAATTCGAAAGCCGATTCGACGACGAATCGATGCCCGAGCCGCCGGACGCGGTGATCTGTCCGCGACGAACGCCGTTCTCGAGAAGCGTCATGTCGACCGTGTCGTTCCAGTTGAAGAAAACGTCGTAGACCTCGCGGGCATCGACCGCGGCCATTCGCGAACCCGGCGGCGCCCAGACGACCGAGCAGAGCCACCCGATGCTGGCCGCCCAGAATAGAACGATGAAAACGGTGACGACTCGGACAAGCATGGGCCGGGAAACTAACACCGCCGCATCGAAAGACTCAACCCTCTTCGACGATCGGCTCGACCGGCTCGACCCGCGAACTCACCCTTGCCCGTAGAGACCCTCTTCGCGGCAATAGCGGACCACTCCGGGGGTCAACCAGTCGCTGTGGCCTTCGAAGTTGCTCCGGATCGCGGTGGACGAGGCGGGATGGAAAAACTCGACGGGTTGGTGCCGCCAGCCGGAGCGCGGACGCACCGCCCCTCCCTCCCGCGCAACCACGAGAAAACGGAGCCGCTTCTTCAAGCGTTCGGGCTCGGCCCACTGCTCGATCCGCTCCCATTGGTCGGCACCGACGATCCAGTGCCAATCGACTTCGGGCTTTTTTTCCGAGAAGTGCTCCGCCGTCTTCCATGAGTAGCTCGGCGAAGGCCGCTCCAGTTCGAAGGTGGAGATTTCGGCCCAGTCCGCAGCGGCGTCTTCGAGCGCGATTTCCAGCATTTTCGCCCGCTGCGCCGGACTCGCGTGCGTCCCCGTTTTGAAAGGCGAGACGAAGCACGGCACGAAGACGACCGAATCGAGCCCGGCCGCGTCGCGGGCCGCGGTGCCCATGCCGAGATGCCCCAGATGCACCGGGTCGAACGAACCGCCCAGGATGCCGATCCGACGGCGATCGGTTTCTTTCTCGACAGCGTCCATCGGGCAACCTATCGCCACGATCGACGCCCTGACAAACGGGCAGATCATATTATGGTGGGGGAAAAGCTCATGGACCGCTCCCCGCTCAAATGGATTCCCCTTCCGAGGTTGGCACGGAAAAAACGCCCGGTCGCTCTTTCTCCGGGTTCACTGATCCATCTCGGACAGAAACGCGCCGAGTCGCAGGAGGTGACCTTAATCGCCTACGACGAATCCTCGGTCGAGATCGAGAAACTCCGGGAGCTTCCCGAAAAGCACCACTACTCCATCCCGGAAAAGGTGACCTGGTTTCACGTCACCGGCCTGCACGAAGTGGAAAAGCTTTCGGTGCTCGGCGAGGAGTTCGGCATTTCCAATCTCGTCCTCGAAGACATTCTCAGCACCGGCAGTCGTCCCAAGATCGAAAAACGGGACACCGAGATTTTCGTCGTTTCCAAGCTAATCGTGATCGAACCCGGGCAGAACACCGTGGACGTGCAGCATCTGGCCGTGCTTCTTCTGCCCGACAACGTTCTGGTGACGTTCCTCGAGGCGCCCAGCCCGGCCTTCGATCCCGTGATCGAGCGCATCCGCTCGGGGAGCGGCGGCCGCATCCGCCGGTTCGGAGCGGACTATCTGGCCTGGGCTCTGCTCGACGCGATGGTGGATAATTATCTTTACGTGATCGATCGCCTCGACGAAGCCGTCGCCTCGATGGACGACCGCCTCCAGCTCGACGCCACCGACGTCGACACCGGCGAGTTGTACGAGCTGAAACGGGACGCCGGGCAGTTGTACCGGGCGATCCGCCCGATCCGGGAGATCACCGGTTCGCTGAATCGTCTCGACAGCCCCCTTCTCGAAGAGCGCACCCGCCCGTTTTTCACCGATCTCAACGACCACGGTCTCCAGGTACTGGAAACCACCGAAGACCTGCGGGAGAGCGTCTCGGCGCTTCGGGATTTTTACCTGGCGGCCGTCAGCAACCGCATGAACGAGGTCATGAAAGTGCTGACGTGTTTCGCTACGATCTTTCTGCCTCTCACCTTCATCGCCGGGATTTACGGGATGAATTTCGAGCACATGCCGGAGCTGGGAGTTCCGTGGGCCTATCCCGCGGTCTGGGGCGTCTTCGCTCTGTGCGCGGCCGGCATGCTCTGGTTTTTTCGGCGGAAGAAGTGGCTTTGAGGTCCCTCAGGACGAGCCGCTTTGCGCGTTGTCGGTAGGCTCGGGATTCTCCGGCGAAGCGGGGCTTGGGACCCCATGGACCACGCGCTGCGGGAAGGGAATCTCGATCCCGGCTTCGTCGAAAGCCGCTTTGATTTCGCTCTGGATCGAATTCTTCAGCTTGATGTATTCCTCTCGGACGGCCCAGATTCCGAGCATGAAATTGATGGAGGAGTCGCCGAAACCGTTCAGGATGATGAGCGGCGCCGGCTCGACGAGGCACATCGGATTCTTCTCCGCGACGGACAGCAGCGTCGCGCGGACTTTCTCGAGATCCGCGTTGTAGCTTACCCCGACTTCGACGTTGACCCGGCGGATCGGGAACTTGGTGACGTTGATCAGTTCGCTCTTGATCAGCATTTCGTTGGGAAGGCGGACGAAACGGTTGTCGAAGGTCCGCATTTTCACCGACAAGGTGTCGATCGAAATCACGATTCCCGTGGTTTCGCCCACGGTGATGACGTCGCCCACCGAAAACGGATTTTCCGCGATCAGGAAGAGACCGCTGATAATGTTGGAAACGCTCGTCTGGGAAGCGAAGGCCAGCGCCACGCCGGCGATTCCGGCGGCCCCGAGCAGGGGAGCGATGCTGAAGCCGAGTTCGCGGAAAACCAGGAGGAAGACGATCGCGATGCCGCTGTAGCGGATGATCTTCCCGACGACCAGCCCTCGCTGGGCCGTGTATTTCTTGGCGACCCGCTTGTTTGCCCACGCCGACGCGTAGAGCGCCAGGGGGAGAAACACAACGAGGAGAATCGCGGCGCGAACCCCGGACTCGATCCGTTCGGGGGTGAGCAGGTTCTGAAGTTCTTCGAGCGAGAGTTCCATGCCGACGAGGCGGCACCAAATCACTCTATATCCAGAAGATCAACCGTCCAGCGTCGCAGGGAACGGAAAGTGCGGGCCATCGCCGTGGAAGGCCCGGCCTCCCGCGGGCCGGAAATCAGGTGCGCGGCGGCGGCCTCCTTGGGCGGACCGCTTTTCACCGCCACCTTGCTGGGAACGGCGCCTCCCTGGAAGCGAATCGTGGTTTCGTTGGTCCAGAGGGAATCGCCGCTACGGTAGATGGAAAGACCTCCCACGCGGAGGCAGAGACGGGAAACCTGGAGTGTCTCGGCGGAATCGTTGTGGATCGTCACGGGTGCCTGGATGCCCGCCTCGTCCAGTTCGTCCAGCGTTCGGCGACTCGCGCGGGAAGAAAGCCAGTAGCACAGTTCGCCGTTGTCCGTCTCGCCGAACCACGTCTGCGACAAAGTCTCCGTGGGGAATTCGCCCAACAATTGATCGAACTTGTCGGTCAACCTCACGACCACGGAAAGCGGAATGCGCACGTAGATTCGAGCCTCCGCTCCCGGAACGACGTGGAACGAGTCCTCCGGATCAACCATGACGGGCAACCTGGGCAGGCCGGGAGCGATCCGAACTTCTTCGGTGCCGGTGCAGACCGCCCACCGGGTCCACTCCACCGGAGCCGTCTCGTCCAGCGATTCGAATTCCTCCTCGCTCAAATTCCTCGAAGCCAGGCAGATTTCGTCTTCCACCTTGCTGAATTCGACCAGGAGCCGTCCGCAACGCAGCCGGGTTCGGTCCGGCTCCTCCAGCGAACGCGTCCCCCAGCCAATTGGTTCCAGTTCCATGATCATAACTTGAATATTCCACGGGAACCCTTTGAAATAAACGGCGGTATTAGGTATCCGTATTCAAGCCATACTTCCGCTTGCCTTCTGGATCGGACCCGGCGCACTCTCCCCACCCGACTCCGCCATGAAACAAACCCTCGTCGTTCTGGCTGTCGTAATTGCCTTGGGAATCGCCGGCGTGCTTTTGATGCTCCAAGTGTTCGGTCCGAGAATGATCTTCGTCCCGGCACCGTCCGGCCAGCCTCTCGGCGACGCGGAGTTCCCTCGCCCGGAGACCTCGCTTCTCGCCGTTAACTTCGCCGTCCCTCTGGCCATGCTCGAAGACGCGGCCAACGCCCAAGTGCCCGAGCGTCTTCGGGACAGCGAAGAGAAGGACTTCCACAAGCACGTCAAGAAAGGCCAATATGCCTGGGAGGTGGCGCGCGGCCCGATCCGTCTAAAGAACCTCGCGGAGAGTCTGGCCTTCGCCATGGAGATCGATGGAGCCGCCAAGTTCAGCGGCGAGATCGACGCCAGAATTCTACGGCTGCCGCTCAGCAGCACCGCGGAAATCGGCGGCGTTCTCGGAGGCACCGTTTCCCCGGAGATCTCGCCGGACTGGCATGTCGACCCGAAACTGACTCCCCACCTCGAACTCTCCAAGGCCAACCTGAGTCTTGGTGGCGTCGGCAGCATCGACATCGGCGACCTGCTCGGCGACAGCATCTCGCAGTTCGTGCAGAAAGAGGCCCGCAAGCTGACTCCGGCGATCAGAAAGCAACTCGCCCTCCGCCGCGAAGTCGCGGACCTGTGGAACCAAGCCTACATCAGCAGGAACGTCTCTGAGGATCCTCCCGTTTGGCTCAACGTGACCCCGCGGAACGTGTTGCTCGGTCCGATCGATTATTCCGATCCCGACCAACTCGGCTTCACCGTGGCGATCGAGTCCGAGACGTTCCTGACAAACCGCGAACCCGAAGCTCCCGCCCGCGCGGCCCTTCCCGACCTCCGGCCGATGGACGAGCCGACCTCCACCAATCTGAAGATTCCCCTCATCGTAAACATGACCGAACTCAACGAGATTCTGGCGACGGAGAGCATGGACACCGACACCGGCTTCGGGACCAAGCTCGAAATTTCCGGCATCCAGGCAGAAGTCGGTCAGGAGGGCTTCATGAATCTGAGGCTCGATCTCGAAGCCGACCAGAGCCGGATCGGGCGCGGAGTCGCCGGGCAGATATGGGTGAGGGGCCGCCCCATGATCGACTACGACGCGCAGACGCTCGCCTTCACCGACGTGGAACTGACCGTCGAGACCCGCGACCGATTGACGGCTGCGGCGACCTGGCTGCTGGACGACTTGCTCGTCCGGGGGCTCGAAAGAAAGCTCCGAATCGACCTGAACGAATACAAGGAAGAGCTGAACGAAGAAGTGCGGAAGGCCATCCAGTCGGCAGATCTTCCCGAAGGGATCGACGTCTCCGTCCAGAACCTCGAGATCGACCTCGAGGACGTCTACACCGTCACGCGGCAGTTTCCGGGGGGCGACGTCGACCCGGCCATCGTCTTCGTGATCCGCGCCCAAGGCGACATGGACAGCCGGATCAACGAAAGGCTGCTGAAGCCGGAGCAGGCACCGTGATTCGTTCGCCGACCGTCGTTTTCCGAAAGTTCCCGCGGATGAAGCGCCCGGGGTTCCGGTACGGGGCGTAACACGGAAGAGGTCTAAGGAATGGCGAAGAAATAAGTTGGGTCAGAGCACGCCGAGATCAAGTTCGTCACCAAGGCAGACATCCCTTTGTGTAGTGGGCTACTCAAGGGGATGTCGAACGCAGGTGACGGACTTGAGATCAAGTGAAATGGCCCAGATTATTTTTGAGGCGTTCCTAACCACGGAAAACAGCCATGCCAAAACAAGATCCAGGTCCCAGTGTCAAGGACGACGAAACCTACGAAGCCCTTCGCGACAGGGGCGAGAGCAAGGAGAAAGCCCGAAAAGTCGGCATCGAAGGCCGTTCGAACATGTCCAAGGACGAGTTGATCGACGCGCTCAGAAACCACTGACTTCCTCGGCCGCGGATCGCACCGTCCCGCATGACGCCCTCTCCGCCCCACGATTTCCAGCGTTGCCGTCCGCGCCGCGACGGCGACCGAACCGTTTGGCGGGTCTGGGCGCCCCGCGCCGGACGCGTGGAACTCGTCCTCGTCTCCCCCGCTCCGGAGCGAGTTCCGATGCGCCCCGCCGAGGGTGGTTATTTCGAGGCGGACAAGCCGGAGGTCCCCGCGGGTCAACGCTACGGATACTCCCTGGACGGAGGGCCCGCCTATCCCGACCCCTGCACCGTTTTCCAGCCCGAGGGCGTTCATCTGCCTTCGGCGCTCCATTTCCCCGAGGACTTCTCCTGGCGGCACGATTGTCCTGTCATGGCGCGCGCCGACCTCGTCATCTACGAGCTGCACATCGGCACGTTTACCGAGGAAGGAACGTTCGGGGCGGCAATCGCCCGGCTCGACGACCTGGTCGAACTCGGCGCGACCGCCGTCGAGATCATGCCGGTCGCCGAGTTCCCCGGACGCCGCAACTGGGGCTACGACGGCGTTCATCCCTTCGCCGCCCATCACGCCTACGGAGGCCCCGAGGCGTTTCAGGAATTCATCGACGCCGCCCATGGAAAAGGTCTCGCCGTCTTCCTCGACGTCGTTTTCAACCACCTCGGACCGGAGGGAAACTACCTCGAGGCCTTCGCCCCCTACCTGACCTCGCGCGTCGCGACGCCCTGGGGTCGCGGGTTCGACTTCGACGGACCCGATTCGCAACCGGTCAGGGACTGGGTTCTCGAGTGCGTCTGGCACTGGATCCACGATTTCCGGATCGACGGCCTTCGACTGGACGCCGTCCACGCGATCCAGGACCGAAGCCCCCGTCATCTGCTCGCCCGGATCAAGCGGACCGCCGATCGGGCCGCGATCGACCGGGACGCGGCCGGCTCCGGGGGCACCGCCTTCGTCATCGCGGAGAGTCTGCTCAACGACATCGTCATGGTGACGCCGGTGGAGAAGGGCGGCCATGGCCTCGACGCCGAGTGGAACGAGGATTTCCATCACGCCGTGAGCGCGTGGCTGACCGGCGAATCGCACGGAAAATACGTCGACTACGGTTCCGTCGAGGCGATCGAAACCGTCCTCCGGGACACCTTCTATCTCGCGGGTCGCCGCAGCGAGTACTACGGAACCGCCAGGGGAAAACCGGCGAAAAACGCGCCGGCCGACCGATTCGTCGTCTCCCTGCAGAACCACGACCACGTCGGAAACCGCGCCGAGGGCAAACGAATCGCCAGCCAGGTCGACGCCGACAAACTCCGTCTCGGCGCCTGCCTCACCCTCCTCTCCCCGTTCCTCCCGCAGCTCTTCATGGGCGAAGAATACGGCGAGACCAACCCCTTCCTCTATTTTTGTTCCTTCGGCGACCCCCGACTCGTCGAGGCCGTGCGACGCGGGCGGAAACGCGACTATGGCCTCGCCGGAAACGTGCCCGACCCCCAGGCGGAAGCGACCTTCGAGGCGAGTCGCCTCTCCTGGGAGTGGCAAGGCAAGCCCGAACGCGAATCCCTACGCGCCCTCTACCGCGACCTGATCCGGCTGAGAAAAAACGAGCCCGCCCTCCGGGACTGCCTCCACCGGTCCGTGGAGCTGCTGGAGATCGACTCCGCCCCCGTTCTGTGTCTCGAACGGGGCGTGAACGCCGAATTGACCTGCTGCTTCAACCTCGGCGAGCAACAGCCCGACCTCGGCGAAATCCTGGGCGACCGAACCGTCTTCTGGCGTTCCGGGGACGTCGCAACAGGGACCGTCACCGAGGGCGACCGCCGCATCCACCCCTACGAGACGTGGGTCCTACGCTCGGATCAAGCGCGCCGTGCACTCGACGGGTCCTAGTAGTTCGTCAAGATTGAAATGAGAACCAGGATGACACCGAATGCGGAAACGCCCCGGAGGGGCGGAAGAAATGTTCGCCGTGGATCCAACCGTAGCGGAACTTGTGAAAGTTCCGACGAACCACCCTCGACGAACGAATCGGCGACCGCCCTCCAGCAGCGAAACTGCCCCGCCGATCGGACAGGGTTTCGGAAGATTCACATCTTCCGCTACGCGACGCGCCGTGAATCCAACCGTAGCGGAACTTGTCAAAGTTCCGACGAACCACCCTCGACGGACGAATCGGCGACTGCCCTCCAGCAACGAAAACGCCCCGCGATCGAGCCGCCGATCGGAGGGCGGAGCGGAAGGCAAGCCTCTCATGGCCCCTCACTTCTAGTTTGACGAACCCTCGTGGGGGATCGTCCCCAACTCATCGGAACAAGCGCCCGAGATTGTCCTTGAGATCGTCCCAATCCCTCTTGGCTTCGGCGGCGAAGGATTCCGCCTCCTCCCCCGCTTCGCCCCCGACCGTCTTGAGTTTCTCCGCGAGACGGCGGGTCTGGGCGGCGATCTCGTCCTTGCGAACCTTGAGTTCGTCCTCAGCCACCAGCGCCACGAGGCCGACGTCCAGGGCGAGGGCGTCGAGCTTGATCTGCAGCGACTCGGCCTTCTCAGTCAGTTCCTGCCGGGTCTCGTCCTCCAGATGGCGCCACTCCCCGCGCGCGTCGTGGATCGCCCGGTTGATCCTGCCGCGCTGCGCCTCGTAGGCGTCGCGGGTCTCCATGCGCCCGAGAGCCAGTTGGACCGCCACCTCGTCGAGCTTTCGCTTCAATCCGACATCGCGACCCTCGCCGCCGAGCGAATCGCGAACCCGGGCGATCCTCCGGCTCAGATCGCTCTTGTTGGTTTCCACGAAGTCGATCGCCTCCGCCTTGCCGAGGCTCAGCTGGACGATCAGATCGTCGATCTCGCCTTTCAGCACATGCAGCAGTCGAGCGGGGCCGCGTTTTTCGGTGTCCATGATTTCGGGGGGTATCCATCTCAAATTAACCCATCCTCGAAGTTCGAGCCATCGAATACGCACGAAAGCCGGAGGTCGGAGGTCGGAGATCAGAAATCAGAAGTAATAGCCAGTAGCCAATGGGGCTGGTCGTGAAGTTCGGGTGGTGCAGACGGCGCTGATGGCCGCGCTGAGGGGGAGCAACGTGCGAATCGACGGGGCCGGTCAATACTTGACCTATCGCTTAAACTTTTCATCCGGGTGACCTGTCCTCAGGACGGCGCCTCCATCACGTCCTTCTGAAGATC